>NZ_JAKNHJ010000009.1 GCF_022133705.1 Varibaculum cambriense | reverse complement strand
AACCCGATACAATCAAACCCACTCTAAACAACTAGCACCCACATAAGAAGCGGAACAAAACCTGGGACGCTTCATGGTCGCAAAATAAGCCCAAAAAGCTAACCAAACCCCAAATTACGCAATACCACCAGCAAAAACACCAAAATAAAGACACAAAATATGTTACTTAGCCCAGATTTCTTGACGCACGCGAGCTTGTCAAGTAAACTTGCTTTGTGAGGTTTAAGGCGAGTGCTTTCAAACATGGATACACGCAAGCCGAAATCACCCACGCTATCCGCAACGCCTGGCGCATCCTCGACCTTGACTAGGGAGTAACCCTGTTTCTGGGCCCTACCCCCGATGGACACATAATCGAAGTCCTTACCAACCGGGACGGAGACTGCTTTCACGCCATGACCGCTAGAACCAAATTCTTTCAGTAAGGAGCACTCATGATTACCGACACTAAACTCACCGACGAAGAATACGCCGCCAAGTTCACTCAAACCGCCCCGGAAGAAACCATGAAATCTGCCAAGGGAATCTGGGACGCTGACGCCTTTCGCGATATCCAGGTAGCTAGAGACCGTAAAGAACGAGCCGAAATGGAACTCACCCAAGCAGTCGCTAAAGCCCGGCAAGCCGGAATGACCTGGCAAGCAATCGGTGGACTGCTCGGAATGAGCAGACAGGGAGCCCAATCCTACTACCGGTCGAGGATCGCGTAACACATGTATCAAGTCCCCTCAGATAAGTGCGCTGTCGATGCCAACCAGGGCTTATCGCCCGGGGGTTAGAGGCTCTTGCTTTGTTCCTCGCGGCTTTCCGGATTGGGTAGCGTTTTTCCAAATCTTTCCGTGCTGGTGGCAGCGGTAGTGTGAGGGTGACGTTGTCGCCCTCCAGGTGCAAAATCGCCCTCCCGCGCGAGACTAAGAGGCGGATTAAATGGTGCTTTAGTTGCCTGGGGAGGGCGAAGGGATATTTGCGCCCGTTGTAGAACCGCAGTGGCTGCCCTGTAAAACCGCAACAGATACACTGCAAAACCGCAACGGATTGACTGTAAAACCGCAATGAAATGCCGTCTAAATCTCAATAACGTGCTAAAATCGTTTCATGGTTGCCGATATGATTCCACGAAATGCAAGAGTGTTAGCTGAAGAAATTTTAAGTGACACTCCAGTGCTGACAGTATCGGGTGCTCGCCAGGTGGGCAAGAGCACCCTAGTAACTCAACTGCTACAAAATCGGAGTCATCGCTTACTCAACTTGGATAACGCCGCGACCTTACAGGCCGCACAGGCGGATCCTGACGGTTTTGTGCGCCAGTTCCCGGAAGGAACCGTGGCAATCGACGAAATCCAACGAGTGCCAGCACTTTTTCGTGCAATCAAGGCAGCAGTTGATGAAAATCGTCGGCCTGGACGGTTCATTATCACCGGGTCTTCAAACCTGATGAATCTGAAAGGAGCGGAGGAATCGCTAGCAGGGCGGGCGGAAACTCTACTTTTACGCGGTTTTAGCCGGGGAGAACGCGTGGGTTTTAAAGAAGATTTTGCGGCAAATGCCTGGAATTCGCACCCTCTAATACCAGCGTCCGACCTGGAACGCGGTGACTATTTAAGCCTGGTTACCGAATCCTCTTTCCCCGAAATCGCCGAGGCTACTCCTCGGCGGCGTGACCGCTGGGTTCAAGCGTATGTGGAACGGGTATTAACCAAGGATGCTACCGAATTGTACGGGATTCAGTATCCGGATCGACTGCGCCTCTTGCTGAGAAAAATTGCCTCGCAGGGATCCTCAGAATTTGTTGCGGCGCACGTTGGCAGGGAGCTGAACATTCCAGAGCGCAGCCTTCCCGGGTATCTTAATGCTTTAAAGGACGTGTTCTTGATTGATGTATTACCAGCTTGGGGTACTAATCTAACCAGGCGAGTGATTTCGAAGCCAAAAGTTTTCCTGCAAGATCCTGCGATGGCTGCCAGCTCGGTAGGGGTAGATGCCGAGTCTCTAGAAATGCAGATTTCCAGTTCCTTTACCGGTGGGCTACTGGAATCTTTCGTAGCCACTGAACTTTTGAAACAACGAGAGTGGTCAGCGGTACCTTTTAACTTGTTCCACTTCCGGGACTCTACCGGGAAAGAGGTCGATTTGGTTATGGAGTCACGCAGTCGCGAGGTAGTAGGGGTAGAGGTCAAGGCGGCAGTCAGTTTGCAGGGCAAAGATTTTTCTGGATTGCGTCACTTACAAAAGTTAGCCGGTAATAAGTTTCGCTGTGGAATCCTGCTGTATGCCGGAAAAGAATCCCTACCGATGGGACCGGGGCTGTGGGCAATGCCTATCTCGACACTGTGGAGCGTTTAGTCGCCTGGGGAGGGCGATTAAAGTGCCGGTGAAAGTGACTAAACTTGACCAGCCCCAGTGATACCCGGTAGTACCGGTAACGGTTAAATTCAGTCCGGGAAGAAAACTAAGTAGCGGCTACCTAGGGATTTCCCTTAGATAGCCGCTACTTTTGCGAGAGTGCGGGAGTCACTTTAGGGGTCTTTACCGGTGAAGGCTAAGACCTAAATGACTTACCGTATCCGCGTGTCTATTTATTGCTTGGCGACGCGGCGGCGCATCATGACTACTCCGCTTGCTAGCGCCAAGATCCCTAGCCCCAAGGCGACGCTGATTTCAGAGCCGGTAGGAGGCAGCGGGGGAGTCTTGCTGTGCGGGGGCGGAGGGGTGTCTCCTGGTGGAGGCGGGGTAGTGGTGCTAGGTGGGGTAGTTTGCGATGGAGGCGGGGGAGTGATGTCCGAGGGCGGAACCGTACACTTGTTAGTAATCAAGAACCCTCCGGTAGCATCTCCCATAATTTCACTGCGGTATCCTTTTACCTCTACCTCGGAAATGGTGTATTCAGCGAGTTTACCGTCAATATACTTTGGCAGGTCGGTGAATTTGCCTTCCCAAGAGTTAGCGGCAGTTAGCAGTAGTTTCTTCCCAGTGTCCTGCCCGTTTGCTAGCAGCTTTACCTCGATTTGGGTGGCCGCGGCGCAAGTGCCATCCGGGTTTGCCCACTTCTTGGTTACTTCCACCTCGGTGGTCATTTTGTTGACTACCGAGACTGTGTAGGTATTGGTGGCTTCGTCTTTGGACTCATCGGTTACTGCCAACTGGTAGCCATCTAGCTGTTTGCCGTTTCCGTCATGTTCTCTGAAGGTGATCGGTAGTTTCTTCCCGGTCTTGGCATCAATCAGGGTATCGGGATCGGGGAAGTTTTCGACCGCGGCTGTCCAGTTGTTTTCTTTGCTCAGTTCTACCTGGTCAACCTGGAAACCGCCAACCAAAATATCAAGGTTAATCTTCGTGGGACGCTGCTGTGGGTCATCGCCTTCCCATGCCTTCTTGACCTGGAGTTTCCACCTGTCTGAGGTGCCGAAGAACAGCTGACCATTATTGGCTATCCCTCCGCCACTGATGCCTACACCAGTAGCAGTATTATTTTCGATCACTACTCGGGCGAGTTTCTCAGCGAGTTTCTTAGAATCTTCACTGGGAACCGACTTGAAAGCTTTGTTTTCATTGATCGCCGTGTCATAAGGCATGAGTTTGCCCTCGCCGCTATCTTTATAGCGAGGCTCGCGTGGAGGATCCCAGTCGAGGTGTTTTCCATAAATAGATCCATCCTGATACCAGAGGCGCTGCCCGCCTCCTAGCATCCGAGGGCTAATGGAAACGGGTTTCCCCTCCGGAGGCTCGCCAGCAGAATGCTCAGTGACGCTGGCAAAGTCGTCACCGGCTCCCTTGTACTCCTTGCTCTTCTCCACATCGGCTGTCCTATTTTCGAAAAGAGCTGCTCCCTGAGTGATGTTCAAGGTGGTGTGGCCAGTAGGGCAATTCCAAACCCCGCCACCTTGGACACTGGGTGGGTGATTTCCAGCTCCGATAAGTATCAAATTCTTAAAGGAATTATTTCTAACCAACGCATTATTAATTGTTAGTTTTGTGGAACTATCGTTGTAGATGGCACCACCACCGTAAAAGCCTGCGGATTTGTTCTCCGAGAAATAAGCGGCGTTAATTGTCGCTTCCGCTTTACCACCAAAGGCGATAGCGCCTCCGGAGGAACCCGCAGTATTGCCGGTGAACGATCCGCCATTGATGGTAATGTTGCCTCCATCTGCGTAGATAGCTCCGCCCGGACCGTTCGCATGGAAAGAATAATCATTTCCTAAAGCACTGTTGTTTTTGAAAGTACCGCCCGAAATCTGAGTCTTGGATCTATCTAAATAAAGGGCGCCGCCTTGACCGCCGTATTCGTGGCTAGCCTGATTATCATGTAGGTTTACACCATTCACCGTCAGTGTACTGTTTGCGGCAAATAGCGCGCCTCCGCGCTCGGTGAAGTTGTGATGGATATTTCCGCCGGAGATGTTCACATTGGCGTTTTCACTAAAGAAGGCACCGCCAAAGCCGTTAAGTCTTGAATGCTGAACGCTGTTCTCAGCAAATTCGCCGTCCTTAATGATTAGGTAGGCAGGTTTTTCTTTACTACCCCAAACTCCCAGAGCTCCGCCTTTCTGGAGGCCTTGATTTGCCTTAATGGTTCCACCATTGATAGTGGCCGTCCCGTTATAGACGGTGATGGGGGCTAGTTTTTGGATATCGACACCTTCGGGAGTAGTAGCGTTAGCTACCTTCTTTTCTGGAGTGGTGTTCTTAGAGAAGTCGGCGGTGTCACTCATGGTGAAAGTGCCACCATTAACAAAGATGACCGGGCCGGCAGGGTCGGAATCGTGAATAGAACCGGCGCTAAAGTTTAGGTCTCCGTTTACCGTGAACTGCGTTTTGATGAAGGAGGGGCCCGCCAGGTTCAGTTTCCCGCCGGATTTAACTTCCACTGCCGGTAAGTTAGAGCCGGTTATTGTGCCCGCCCCCTTAAGGGTTAGCTCTGCGCCCTCGGAAACTACCAGTGGTTTTGCCTGCTCATCCAAGGTGAGGTTCCCGGTAACCGTCAGCTCATGCTGCCCGGAAGTGAGGGAATTGGCTTTAGCTACCAGGTCGTCCCAGGTGGTTACGTCTTCGGCTGCTGCCGGATTGGTTGACCCTAGCGCCACAATCACTGCAAGGGTGGCGAGAGTAGCTAGGAACTGAAAAACGGAGGAAACTTTTTTCTTCATTAGCATGGTTTCATTTTATGTTGATGAGGTGGGGAATACAACCGCTAAAAATAACCACTAGCACCTATATTACGGTCTGCGATGTCCTAAATATCAGGTGTCTTAGTCTTTCTCAGGCAGTCAAGAGAAAAGACAAGCGGAGACTGATAGCGCCACCTAAAAATTGGATACCAGCGGCGCAAGCGCCCGCGAATTTAGTACAATCATTAATGGATATTCACTTGCAGGTAAGTTGCTTCGTCAGTAAGCGACAGCTGGTGCGCCGACTATGGTTGCAGGCACAGCGGCTCGCCTGGCAAGCCGGTAATAGAAAGAGGGCGAGGCGTGGCCAGAGCGGGCAGAAGCCTTTCAGGCTTACGAGGAACTTCCCGTGAGCAGGGCGGCCACAGTGACTCGAGTGTCCGACAAATCAGTACCACCGGGTACTCCAGTTTTCGCGCGCGTAGGCAAAAGAACGCGCAAGTGCGGGCACGGATGCGTAAAGTATCCCTGGCGGTAGTAACTGTGCTCAGCCTAGTACTTGTCTATCTTGCCTGGCAGCACCCCGGTATTACTCGGGCGCAGGTGGATTTAAATGATGGCGGAATTTGGGTAACCAATCAATCCCAGCATCTAGTGGGACACTTGAACTTTCCGGCGCGCACCCTGGATGGGGCGGTGCGATCCAAAGCGGGAGATTTTGACGTCACTCAGGCGGGCGAAAATGTAAATTTCCAGAACCAGGCCGCCAGCGAAGTCGCCAAAATTGACCCTAAGAAGGTGCGTCTGGAGACTTCCTCTTCCCTGGATAAAGGTGAGCAGATAGCCCAATCGGGGACAAACTTGGCGATCCTAGACCCGGAAGCCGGCCTACTTTGGAGCGGCGAAGACATATTGTCCCAAGAGCGCACTCGAGCTAAGGCTACCGTGCGATCCCTGCGGGGAGCCCAGTTAGCAGGCGGGGACTCTGGAGCGTTCTTCCTGGCTTCCCCAACCACCAAAGAACTAGTCACCGTTACCAAAGAGGGAAAACTCTGGAAAGATGAACGGATAGAAATACCGCAAATTCCAGTTAATGCGCAGTTACAAGTGGCAGGAATTGGCAAACAAGCAGTAGCCTTCGATAGTTCCCAAGGGGTACTTTTCCTGCCCAGTGGAAAAAGAATAAAAGTGGCCGGTTCTCAGTTGGCGCTGCAAGAATCCGGGCCGGCAAAGCCCTACGCACTGCTGGCAGACCAAGACAAATTGATAAAAGTGGATCTAAATAGCGGATCTACCCGGGAGATTCCTTCCGGAGGCAGCGCGGGTAAACCAGCTAGGCCAGCAGTAAAAGCTCAGTGCGTGTATGGAGCCTGGGCGGGGAGCGGAAAATTTGTGCGTGAA
This sequence comes from Varibaculum cambriense, assembly GCF_022133705.1. GTDB lineage: Bacteria > Actinomycetota > Actinomycetes > Actinomycetales > Actinomycetaceae > Varibaculum > Varibaculum cambriense_A. The sequence goes on along the minus strand of NZ_JAKNHJ010000009.1, from coordinate 94,238 downwards.
TGCGCTGGAAAGGTTTATCGCCCCACCCAAGAACTCGAGCGACTGAAAACCGCCAAGACCCCGGTGTTTCGCAAGAACCGTGATCTAGTGGTGCTAAATGACACCACCGATGGGGCAGTATGGTTAGCTGACAAAAACATGGAACTGGTAGATAACTGGGACGAGATCTCTACCATGTTGAAAAAAGAGGAAGAACGAGAAGATTCTCCCCAGATAACCGAACAGATAGCGCAAAAAGATCGGCAAAAAGAAAACACCCCGCCGGTGGCACGTGACGATAGTTTTGGGGCGCGACCAGGGAAAATAACTACGATACCGGTATTGGAAAACGATTCTGATACCGATGGAGATTTACTAACCGCCGAAGTGCTAGGACAGGTAAGCCAAGGTGAAGTAAAACCCGTACGCTCAGGAGCAGCGCTGCGCATAGAACTGCCAGCCGCCGCCTCCGGAACTATTAAATTTACCTACCAGGCGAAGGATGGTCGCGGAGGTGTCGATACCGCCAATGTAACCGTGAATGTCACCCCGGAGCCAAAAAACTCCGCGCCAGTTCAAAAACGGGTACCCACGGTAGTAGTCGAATCCGGAAAGCAAATCGAGTACAACGCGCTCCCGGCATTTTCGGATCCCGATGGAGACCCGGTATTTTTGTCGGGTGCTTCCTCTAACGGAGATAACCAGGTGGAATACCGGCAAGAAGGCACCTTGGTAATCCGCAACCAGGCCAGTGGGGTGGGGAAAAAAGAAGTAAAAGTACTGGTCTCCGATGGGCGGCAAGAAATTCCAGGGCGCGTGATAGTGGATGTACGTGCCGCTGGAAACGTGCCTCCGGAAGCTAACGGAGATATCGCGTTCGCTAGAGCCGGAACCACCATCACTATTCGACCCCTGGCTAATGACACCGATGCCAATGGCGACCCCTTAACCCTGGCAGGGGTAAATATTGAACAAACCGGGCCGCAAGTGACTCCGGATTTGGCGGGCGGAACGCTCTCCTTCCGTTCGGATCAAGAAGGAATCTACTACTTGACCTATACGGTCTCCGATGGGCCAGCTACCGCCACCGGAGTTATTCGAGTTGACGTCGCCTCCTCTGGAAAACGCGGAAAACCGGTGGTAGAAGATGATATGGCGGTACTGCCGGTAGGCGGGCAGGTATTAACCGATGTGCTCGCCAACGATTCCGATCCAGCGGGAGAAGTGCTGGTCACCCAGGCGGTCACCGTGGGGGCGTCCTCGCCACTGCGGGCAACCGTGATGGATCATTCGCTGTTAAACATTACGGCTCCGCGCGGACTCACCAAAGCCGAAACTTTAAAATACCAGGTGTCGAATGGGCATGAAAGCGCCGAAGGGGTAGTTACGGTTATTCCGGTAACCACTCAGTCGGCAACTACGCCCCCCACCGCGAAACCAGATGAGGCCAAAGGGAGAGTAGGGGATGTGGCCACCGTAGATGTGCTGGCCAATGACCGCTCCCCGGTGGGATTGACCCTAAAAGTCGACCCGAAACTAACCACCTCCACTCCACCGGAAGCCGGAAAGTTCTTCGTCACCGGAAACCAGGTACGTTTCCTGGCGAAAAAAGCCGGAAAATATAACGCCACCTATACGGTGAGGGACACCAATCAGAACCAAGCTAGTGCGCGGGTTAGTGTAGAAATAAAACCGGCAAATGCCTCCGATAACTCTGCCCCTGAACCGCGAGTAGTCACCGGGCGGGCAATTTCGGGGCAAGCCGTCCGGATTCCAGTAGAGCTGACCAATATCGATCCCGATGGAGACTCAGTATCCCTAGTGGGGATTGCCGATGCCCCCAAGATGGGGATAGTTGATATTGGCTCCAGTTGGCTCAACTATCAGCCAATATCAGGGAAAATCGGAACCGATACTTTCACCTATATCGTCGAAGATCGCTTCGGTAAACAAGGAACCGCCCGGGTGCAAGTAGGGGTAGCTCCCGCCGCCAAACTTAACCAAAATCCACAGGCTAACCCGGACCAGGTGCGAGTACGGCCGAACCGTCCCCTAGCGGTGGCAGTAACCGCTAACGATACCGACCCTGATGGTGACGGGGTTAGCCTGATTGCCGCATCGCTACAAAGTCCGGGGGACAGTCTGCAAGTGGCTGCTCGCGAAAACGCGGTAGTGTTGACCACCCCCAAGAAAGCTGATTCTTACGGGATTGAATATTCCATCGATGATGGACGCGGCGGACAGGATACCTCCATTGCTACCGTGCAAGTAGACCCCTTTGCCCCTTTGCAAGCCCCCGAGGCCGCCGATGACCTCGTTACCGCGAAAGAAGCAGGAAGAAAAGTGGGCGAGCCTATCGAAGTGGACGTCCTCGCCAATGATATTGACCCTGACGGGGATGGAGCTGCGCTGACGGTTAGTTGTCAGCAAAATGGAGTGACCGTCAAGGGCAAAAAGCTAGTGATTCCCGCGCCCTCGCAGCGTCAATTGGTGCTCTATACTGTCACTGACCAGGACGGGTTAAGCGCTAACGCTATAGTTAATGTCCCCGGAGTTTCCGAACAAAAACCCTATATCGATCCCGACACTATCCCCGTAAAAGCTAAATCCGGCGAGACCTTAACTGTTGATTTAGCGTCTTATGTGATTACTCGCAAGGCACGCACCCCGCATATTCATTCCGCCAAAGCCATCACCTTGGGTGCCGGGTTTACAGGCGGAGTCAAAATGTCCGGAGACGATTCCTTCCAAGTAAGTATTAACCCTGAGTTTTTCGGGAAAACTTCCCTGGTAATGCAGGTCAGTGACGGCAAATCCAACGATTCCTCCGCACTGAGTGCCTCTTTAACTTTGCCTATCGAGGTCAAACCCTCCAGTAATCGCCCGCCAGTTTTTACCCCTACGCGCATAGAAGTAGCTGCTGGTGACGACGCGGTTACTGTCAACTTGGCGGATATGGTTAGCGACGAAGATGGGGACGACCCCGCAAAAATGCGCTACCGCCTGGGAGCGCTTCCCGTAGGTATTCAGGCATCTTTGCGGGGCAGCCAGCTTTCAGTTTCAGCCGAAGCGGGCAAAGCTAAGGGAGATGCCGGCTATATAGAAGTCACGGTAGAGGACGGCTCTGGGCCTACTATCGGGAAAATCCCGGTGCGGGTAGTCAGCTCCACTCGTCCTTTGATCCAGGTAACCGCGATTGATTTAGAGGGCGAATCCGGCAAGAGCGTCAGTATTGATTTAAGTCGCTATGCTACGAACCCGTATCCTGGAAGACCCTTGAAAACCGTGGGGTCACCGAGCATAGTGCAAGGAGCCGGACAGGCTTCTGCGTCTGGAACTCACCTGGAAGTTATCCCGGCCGCAAGTTTTAAAGGAGACTTGGTGGTTTCCTTTACTTTGCAAGATGCCAGTGGTGATCCAGATCGTCAGGTAACCGGTACCGCCCGGATCCGGGTTTTGTCTGTGCCCGATGCTCCTACGGCAGTCAGCGCCACCATCAGCGAGTCCACTACCGCCACCATTAGCTGGATCGCCCCTGCCGCTAACGGCACTCCTATTACTAGTTACAAAGTTACTGATTCGGTTTCTGGGAAAACGGTTACTTCCCGGGCAACACTAGTAGATTTTCCGGGCTTGGAACCGGGGAAATCTCATAGCTTTACCGTAGTTGCCACCAACCGAGTGGGAGATTCTAAGCCCTCGGGGGCGTCTCCGGCGATAGAGGTAGAGGTTACTCCTGGTGCCCCCACAAACCTGCAAGGCGCCATCGGCAAGACAGCTGGAACCGCGACCCTAACCTGGGAAGCGCCCAGTACTAATGGAGGTTCTCCCATTGATCACTATGTGGTTACGGTCGCGGGAGGCAGTCCCCAGGAAGTTAAAGGCACCAAGTTAGAGGTTAAAGACCTTACTGGCGGAGAACACGCTTTCACCGTTATCGCGGTCAACACCAAGGCGGGGCCGGCGGGTACTGGCCGATTCGAAACTTTTGCTTCCTTCAACGAAAGTGTAGTTAGTGCTACTTTAGAGCGCGCGGGATCAAAACTTGCCAGAGTGTATTTAAATGGGGTGAATACCCCTGTCGGAGATGACGGAAGCTGTAGACCCACCAGGGTAGCGGGAAACCCAGTAGCAGACGATGGAACTTTCCAATTTACTGATCCGCGGGCACGAACCGGGCTGAAAGTCGAATACAACTGCGATTTTAAATATAACAAAGGTCCCTATAAGCCGCTAAGTGCAAATCTCGGAGCACAAAAGAGTCCCCAAATTACCGATATGAGAGAGCTGGAAAGCAGTAGAACCCAGACCGGAACGGTAATAGAAGTAGACGTTTCCGGCTTGGATACCTGGGATAGCAGCTCCTTGGAGCTTTCGGTATCGGGGAAAGAATCCGGAGGATCAGCTCTGGCAGACTATCAGTATCAAACCCAGATGGTTGACGAATCTGGCTGGGTGATTATGCTCAAAGATTTGAAACCGGGGCAGACCTGGACAATTACGGCAGATCTGAAGTTAGTTCCGGAAGGAACTCGGCTGAGTAGAAACAATGTGGAGGTGGCGACCCTGCAGGCTACCCCCGATCCCGGTAGTGCAGACCCCGGTGATAATGATCCGATAGAATCAGTGTCCTACCTGCAAAATTGGTACCAGCTCACCCCGTTGATGCCGGTCTCAAAGCCGCTCTGGCCGCACCTGACACCCCTAATAGAGCTGCCAGTGTTCCCAACCACAGGTGGCGATTGCTGGCGGTATGCAGATTCCCAGTTGCCGCTAAACGCCCTCGGAGGAAATCTCGGAGGCAATAAATACCTAAAAACTAGTCTTGTCGGGCAAGATTTACCTGCCCGGGAAACCGAAAAGGAGATCGCAATATGATCCTGAAACCGGCCGAAGCCGCTGAGTTTGCTACCCGTTTCGCGCAGATAGCCGAAAATGTTGATCAGGCGATACTCGGCAAAGGGCACCAGGTGCGCCTAGTGTTAGCAGCTTTCCTAGCAGGCGGACATGTCCTGCTAGAGGATGCGCCCGGAACTGGGAAAACCGCCCTGGCGCGCGCCCTCGCCGCCTCTGTCGATGCTACCCATTCTCGCATCCAGTTCACTCCCGATATGTTGCCCACTGATATAACCGGGGTAACCGTCTATGACCAGAAAACTAAAGCATGGGATTTCCATGCCGGACCGATTTTCGCCAATATCGTCCTCGCCGACGAAATCAACCGGGCCAGTCCCAAAACCCAATCTGCCCTGCTAGAGGTGATGGAAGAGCGGCAAGTCAGCGTAGACGGAGTGGTGCACCCGGTGGAATCGCCATTCCTGGTAATCGCCACCCAAAACCCGGTAGAGCAGGCAGGCACCTATAAGCTTCCCGAAGCTCAGCTAGACCGCTTCCTGATTAAGATTTCCCTAGGCTATCCCGACCAGGAAACCGCGATCAAAATCCTTTCCGGTGCTGCCCAGCCGGATCTATCTAAAGATCTAAAACCGGTAGTTGAATCTGAGGAAATCGCTACCTGGGAACAACTAGGACTGCGAAATTACGTAGATGGGCAGATTACCCGGTATGTGCAGCAACTCGCGGAAGCTACCCGCTTAGATGATGCGGTGAATTTGGGGGTTTCGACCCGGGCGACAATCGGGATGATGCGGATGGCCAAAGTGTGGGCCGCTTCCCAAGGGCGCCACTATGTGTTGCCCGATGATATCAAGACGCTGGCAGTACCGGTTTGGGCGCACCGAATTATTATGGACTCCGACGCCCTCTTCGAAGGAGCTACCGCACAAAGCGTAGTTGAGAGGGCGCTGAACGAGGTACCTGCGCCAGTGGATTCGCAGGCCTAAAATAATGAAAGTTTCCGAAACCACCACTACCGCGTTAAAAGATGCGCTGAAAAGCGGAAATAAAGCCTGGAAACAGGCGCGCTCGCGGGTTCCTCTTACCGCCGTGCGCAAAATTCCGCTTACCGCTTTGGGGTGGCTAGTTCTATCGGGAGGATTAGCTAGCCTGGGTGCCTACTGGGCTTGGGATTGGGCGGAAGCTGCGGCGATAATGTTTGCTGCATTATTAGCACTGCTGGCGGCGATAGCGCAGACCTGGGGCGGGGGCGAGCTGGCTTTGCGGGTAACGGTAGAGCAAGACCGGCTCCGCAAAGGACAAGAGCTGCTAGGGCGCGCGGTAGCGACTAACCAGGGGCGCCGCCGGGTGCGCGGCCTGAAAATAGAACTGCCATTGGGAACAGAACAAGCCGATATAGCGGTACCTAGTTTGCGTTCTGGCAAGAGTTTCACCCGGGAGTTTCAATTACAAACGAGACGGCGTGAAAAGATTGTGGTCGGCCCGCCCCGTACAGTGCGAGAAGATATTTTAGGTTTGATTCGCCGGGTGCGATCCTGGCCGGAATCTCAAGACGTTTATGTATATCCCAACTTCACTTCCGCTCTGGGGACACTAAGTGGCTATTCCCGAGATATGGAAGGGGCAAGCTCGCAGGTAATAACCAGTTCCGATGCGATATTTCATGCCTTGCGTCCCTATGAAAGCGGGGATGACCGTAGGCATATTCACTGGAAAATGTCTGCCCACACCGGCCAGTTAATGATGCGACAATACCTAGAGACCCGCCGCTCCCACCATCTGATTGTGCTGGATTTGAATCGCGAAAACTATGGGGAAGCAGACTTTGAATTAGCGGTAGAGGCGGCGGCTTCTCTGGCAGTTTCCTCCCTTTCCAATGGACAGCCCCTGACCCTTTATGCGGGAAAAACCGTATTGAAAGCGGCAACTGCTCGCACCGTCCTAGATTTCCTAACTGAAGTGCAACTCGTTGAGGGCGCTCAAGACTATCGCCACTTGGTGCGTTGGGCGCTAGCCCATGAAGCGCAAGCCTCGGTGTGTTCCTTGATCACCGGGCCGGGAGTAACTATGCGTCGGATGCAACAAATCTGTTTGCTACCGGCAGTCGATATGGCTACTACCGGTATCCGAGCTGATGCCGGCGCTACCTTTACTCGCCGGGGAGCCACCTCCCGCAGACTGTTAAATATTGGGGAGCTCTCACAGCTACCACGGGCATTAAATGGGGTGAGTCTAACGTGAAAAGATCCCAGCTGGTAGGTCTGAGCTCCCTGCTGCTCCTAATCGTTCCGTGTTACCTGTTTTCTTTACCGTTCTTGGGTTTTATCGGGCTAATAGCTGCCGGTAGCGGAGCGGTTTTAGGCTGCCTAGTTGCGCTGGTTAGTCGCCGTTGGTGCCTGGGGGTATTCTCCACTTTAATCTTGATGTTAGGGGTATTTTTACTGTTTGGCCCCACTTTGGCGGCTACCGACCCCTTGGGGCGAAAGTTTTATCCCACCCTATCGGGGCTGCAAGTGCTAGTTACTTCCGCGGTGACCTGCTGGCGAGATACTCTTACGGCTCCCTTGCCGCTAAGCGCAGCCGGAGGAGCCGCGGTGTTACCTTTCTTAATCTGTCTCATTACCGCGCTTTTGGCGGGGTTAGCCGCAGCTTCGCGTCGACCTTGGGTAGCATTAATACCTGCCACTATTTGTCTAGTGGTAGCGATCGCCTGGGGGTCCCAGTTAGTCCCGGTAGCTCGTTGGGCGGGAGCCGCCTATTTCTTCCTCGCATTGCTGTGGTGCGGGCTGGTTAGCGAGGCCGCGGCCAAGGCGCGAAGGCGGGCAGTGAACCTGGCGGGAGCGAGCAAGAAAAATCGCTTTATCCGTCCGCTGGCGATGGTGGCAGTTACCCTAATTATTTCTCTAGCTTCGGCATCTTTAGCGGGGGTTACCGAGCGGGGAAACCGGGAAGTGTTGCGCAGCCACGTCCTCCCCCCGGTGGAACTAGAAGATTTTATTTCCCCGTTAGCCTCTTTTAGGCATCTTTCCCGCGACTGGAAAGACAAAACTATTGCGGAAGTAAAAAACTATCCGGCGGGTACTAGGATGCGTTTTGCCACTATGAATGCCTATGACGGTACCGTTTTCAAAATTGATCCCCAGTTAAATGCGCAGTTCGTGCAGGTGGATTCGATTCTAGATAAAGGGGTGTCCGCTGACAGTAAAGCCGAAGTTAAACTGGTCAACTATGACCAACCTTGGGTTCCGCTGCTAGGTAATGCACAATCACTAAAATTCGCAACCCAGCCCAAACCGGTGGTTTACTATTCTACCTCTCTGCGCTCGGCTTTTACCGCTAACCCTGAGGGGCTTTCCTATCGGGTAAGTTTCGCAAAGGAGCGTATTCCTAGCGATGCGAGGATGTCTGGCCTAGAGTTTGATCCCATTCCGCAAGGCAAAGATGAAGCGTTACCGGTAGAAATTACGGAACTTAACAACCAGTTAACTGCCCGGGCGACCAGTCCCTTGCAAAAGGTGCGCAATGTAGAGTCCTACTTATCAGGGCAAGGTTTCTTTTCCGATGGTTCCGATGGTCTTTCTCGCCCTGGGCATCGCGCCGCCCGGATGAGCCAGTTTTTCCAGGGGCAAGAACTGATCGGTGATGATGAACAATACGCGGTAGCTATGGCCTTGATGGTGCGCGCTTTTGGGGCTCCGGCGCGAGTGGTGCTGGGAGCCTATCCGGGTGATAAAAAGGCGGGCGGGAACCTGAAACTTAAAGGGGATAACGTTCACGCCTGGGTGGAAGTGAAATTTAAAGAGGTCGGGTGGGTCCCCTTTGACCCTACGCCTCCGCGCGATCGCGTACCTCGTACCGATCAGCCGCAACCCAAATCGGTTCCCAAACCCCAGGTGTTGCAGCCCCCGCCTCCACCGGCTACTCCACCGGTGTTACCGCATGTGGAAAAACAAGCGCATGCCGATAATCATTCCACGGGAATGCAATTTCTGGCAGCGCTGGTGCAAGTGGCCAAATATGGTGGTTGGCTGCTGCTATTGCTTTCTCCCATCTTGCTAACTCTCTTAGCTAAGTGGTGTCGCTCCCGCAGGAGGCGGCGGGCTAAAGAACCCCAAGATCGTTTGAAAGGAGCTTGGGAAGAAATAGTTGATCGTTTCCGAGATCGCGGAATTAGGCTCCCCGCGGGAGCTACTCGGCAAGAAGCCGCCTGGATAATCGATAGCTATTTGGGGACTATCAGCCAGGCGAAGCCGCAGTCAGGGGCGCGAGAGCTGGCCGGGATCGCTGATTACTTGGATTACAGTCCTAGCAGCGATAGCGAAATTGATTCCGATTGGGCGTGGCAGCTAGTTAAAAACCTTACCGACAGCTGGAAAACGGCAGCTGGGAGAGGGAAAGCGCTGGTGGCGGCAATTCGGCCGTCCTCGCTTTATTACCGGTTTATTCGCAGTAGTTTTGCTAAAAAGCTAGGGAAAATCCCCGGGGTGGAGAAAGTGTTAACTCCCCGCAAGGAGGTTTCGCTACCGAGCCTATCTTTGGGGCTGACTGAACAGGAATATCAGCAGTTGCGTACTCCCTTGGCGCCCGGCAGTAGCGAAGAAACTACCCCAGCCCCGGCGGCAGGAGACGCATTTTCGGAAGCCACTCGCCTCGGTAAAGTTGGCTTGCCGCAGCCTCCCCGGCTGCCGGCTTCCCGGCCCCCGGAGCCTCCAGCGTGGCCTGCGCAGGCGCTAGACTATACCCGCCGGGCGTCCTCGCCCCAGAATGCGGAGGAAACTCGGTTACGGAAAGGGGATGATGATGACCCACACACCCCCTAAAATCCCGGGATTTAGCGTGCAATCATTGCTGGGTAGGGGCGGATTTGCCGACGTTTATCTCTATAAACAAAAACGTCCCGAACGCCAGGTAGCAGTCAAAGTCCTGCGGGAACTAGGCAGTAGGGAAGGACGCCAAGTCTTCACTACCGAGGCCGATGCTCTGGCTGCTACCTGTGCTCACCCGGCGATCCTGTCTTTATTTCAAACCGGGAAGCTTCCAGATGGGCGTCCCTATTTAGTGTTGCAGTACTGCCCGGTGGCAAATTTGTCGCAGCGAGTGCGCCGCCAGCCGCTTTCACTTGCACAGTCCTTAGATACTACTATTCGCTTGGCCGGAGCCTTAGAAACGGTGCATCGAGCCGGGCTCGCGCACCGGGACGTGAAACCGGCAAATGTCCTGATTTCAGAGTTTTCCACCCCGGTGTTATCAGATTTTGGTTTAGCCTTGCCGCTGGGAAAACCCCTAGCTCACCGGGATGTTTTAGGGCTGTCGGTGCCCTGGGCGCCTCCCGAACAACACGATGAGAACTCTTTGGCCGCTGCCACCAGTGATATTTATTCCCTGGCAGCCACTATGCATTCGCTTGTTACCGGTTACAGCCCTTTCGAGATTCCCGGAGGCGATAACTCGGTAGCGGCTCTAACTCAGCGGGTTTTACATTCGGCTGCGCCCCTGGATGCCCCCCAGTTGATCTCTCCTTTGCGCGAGATTCTAGCCTGGGCATTGCAGGGTGATCCGGCTGAGCGTCCCGAAAGTGCCGCGCAATTTGGTGCGGCGCTCCAAGAACTACAACGCGGGCTGTCTCTCCCGCTGACCAGTATGGATATTGCCAGCGATAACCCAACATTGTCGCTCGCTACTACTGATCCGGATGCTACCCGCCTCAAGGACGCCTCCTCCTCCCAAGAATCCACGCCGGGAAAAGAGTCGGGGCAGGCAGATAGTCCTTTGATTGTGGGCAGCCACTCGAGCGCGGCGCTGTCCCGTTCCCTATTACCTGCCTCCCGCCTGGGGTGGCGCCGGATTCTGCTGGCACTTATTGGCGCGCTGGTGCTGATAGCGGGAACTGCCGTCGGGGTTTCCTACTATTTCAAAGCGGATACCAGTGCGGTTAAAACTGCGTCCAGCTCTGCAGAACCCTTAATAACTGCCTCGGCGGAGGACGGAATTGTTTCCGAAATATCCCCGGTCACCGTGCTGGAAGGAAAACCTGTCGCCGATGGACAAATCACCTTGACGTGGAAACCAGGCGCAGGCGATAGTCCGGCCTCCTACCAGGTGCAGGTAATCCAAGATGGTAAGGACGCGGGCAGTCATACGGTTAGCGAACCGAAAATAACTCTCCACCCCCAGGGGAGTAAATGGTGCGTAAAGGTTTTTGCGGTTAGCTTAGATGGAAAAACCTCTCCTGGGGTAGACTGGTGCCAATAGAGAGCGGAAAATTGCCGGTTGGTAATGGAGGTAAATCAATGGATAACGACCCCTACCAGTACTACCCGAACCAGTCGGGTGCAGCGAATGCAGGTTATGTGCCGCCCAGCGGGATTTATGGAGCGCCCCAGACAGAATCCGGGGTGCCGGAACCAAGCACCCCCGACCCCTATGGTCAGCAGGCTAATGCTGCCTACTCTAATCCCTATGGCGAGCAGCCCTCGGCTCCCCAGTATCCGGGTTATCCTCCCCAGGGCAGTCCGGCCTTCCCGCAGAGCGAATATGATCAACCTGGCTATCAGCAAGGCGGATATGAACCGGGACAATATCAACAACCATACGGGCAAGCAGGCTATGGACAGGGGCAATACGGGATGCAAGCTCAATATGGCGGGCAGGAGGCTTACCAGCCAGCTCCCCGCTATACGGTTACTTCCGGGCAGGGACAGTCCATGATTTTAGAGGACGCGATTGTGGTGGGGCGCCGCCCTGATGCGGCTACTTCCACCTATCCGCAAGCTCAAACTATGACCGTGCCCAGTCCTGCTAAACAGATTTCCCGTACCCACTGTTTGCTCTATATAGACGAGGGCGGAAATCCCTCCCTAAAGGATTTGGAATCGGTAAATGGCACTCGTTTGCGTCGCGGTGGACAAATCTACCCGATTGAACCGGCGCAACCGGTACAGCTGCAAGCAGGCGATATTGTCGATCTGGGGGAGGGGCAATACCTTTCTATCGGCACCGCGCCTGCCGGATATTAAACCGGTTAAGATCCTGGTTCGAAAAATATAAGCACTAAAAATAAGTTAGTTGCGCCCCGGTGAAGAGCCGGGGCGCAAGTTTTTTAGCTTCAGATTCCGGCCGTTTTATTGGGGCTATTAGGAGTTAACGTGGCCAGTAGCGTTTTGGCAGCAGCTATTAGTTAATCCCGAGGGCGCGGCGGGCAATGTTCCGGGCATCCCCACTATCTTGTGCCGTTAAAATGTCCTGGGCGGCACGCTCGCATTGCTCTTTCGTAACCTGTCCCAATTGGGAGCCCACTGAGGGAATGGCCGAAGTCGCCATCGATAGGGAGGTGACCCCCATCCCTATGAGTACGCACGCCAAAATAGGGTCAGCCGCCGCCTCCCCGCATACCCCTACCGGTTTTTGCAGGCGTACCCCGGTGGCAGCTACGCGGGAAATCAACGTCAAAACTGCCGGTTGCCACGGATCAGTGTAGGTTGCCAGATTAGCGTTCATCCTATCGGCAGCCATCACATACTGGCTAAGGTCATTGGTGCCGATAGAAACGAAATCAACTTCCGCTAGGAACTGGTCAATCATGATCGCGGCTGCCGGAACTTCCACCATAATTCCGGCAGTAAGTCCCCGCTCTCGAATCAGCTTCGCCACCCATTTTGCCTCCGACAAGGTAGAGACCATCGGCACCATCACCCAGTTTTTTCCTTGATGACCACGTGATGCCTGTGCGATTGCATCTAATTGTCGGGTAAAGAGGTCTTCATCGATCCCGGTAGTGCGCAGTCCCCGCACTCCCAGAGCAGGGTTAGCTTCCTCCTCTAAAGTGGCCCAAGAAATCGGTTTATCCGATCCGGCATCCAAAGTGCGGGTAACTACTTTCTGATCTGGGAAAGCTGCAAACACTCGCGAATACTTCTCTGCCTGCTCGGCGCAAGTAGGCTCTTTCGTGGAATCCAGGAAACAAAGTTCGGTGCGGAAAAGTCCTACTCCCTGCGCATAAGCTTCAGCTGCTTTCTGGGCACCTGGACCGTCTTGCACATTGGCGAGTAGCTCTACCTCCTCGCCACTGGCAAGGCGGGCGGGACCTTGCCAGTGGCGGATCTCGGCACGTGAGCGCAGGTTAGCTGCTACTTTTTGGCGGGCTTCCTCCGGGTTGGCGCCGGTAGTAATCGATCCCAGAGAGGCGTCTACAAATACTTGCTCTCCCTGGGGAATCTGGTGGAGTCTGCGCACCGCCACAATACAGGGGATCCCCAGTTGGCGGGCAATAATTGAAGTATGAGAGGTAGGACCGCCCTGTTCCGTAACTAAAGCCAAGATTTTTTCCGGATTAAGTCCCGCGGTGTCAGCAGGTGCAAGATCATCGGCGAAGAGTACCGAGGGCTCGCCAAGATGGGGTATTCCCGGTTCTGGTTCCCCCAGTAATTCTGCTACTACCCGCATGCACAGATCGTTTAAGTCAGTGGTACGTTCTGCCATTAACCTGCCGGCTTTTTCAAACATGGCGCAAAACATGTCGGTGGTAGTGATCACGGCGCTTGGGGCGGGGGTGCCTTTATTGATTGACTGAACCACCATCTTCTTGAACCCAGGGTCGCGGGAGAGTTCAGCTTGAGCTGCTAAAATATCCGACGCGGTGCCGACTGTGGATTTTGCGCGCGTCAGCAGGCGTTCGGATACTGTGTTAGCAGCTTTAAGGTAGCGATCGACCTCAGCTTTACGCTGAGCTAGCGGGATTTTAGAGGCAGGTAAGTTGGGGATCTCAAAATGGCTTACCCAGGCGACCTGCCCGTAGGCTAGACCATTAACTACCGGAGTTCCATATATTGTATCTGCTGCGGACAACTTCTCTCCTCGCCCAGGCCTCATAACGATCACAGTGTTACACGTCTGGATGCATTTAACAAGAGAATCACCGAAACTGCCACGCTGATGTGGAAACAGCCCATAAAAGCCTAAAAACCAAAAGGCCGCAAAAATACTTAACTGTTGGGGGAACTATTAAATAGAATTAGCAGGCTGAGCCTTTGAAGTTGCCTAACTTAATAGGAGAACCATGGAAGACGAGAGGTTGATAATCCCGGAGTTGGCGAGTCTAGACGAACCCCTGGGAACCGACAAAACCAGCGTAATTAGAGCGCTGGCAGTTAAGATTGCTGCTAGCGGACGCGCTGAGAAGAGTGCCTTGATCGCTGACCTATTGGCTCGGGAAGCTAAGTCCGCGACCGGAATGCCTGGTGGAATTGCGATTCCGCACTGCCGCTGCCAAGCGGTTAACACGGTATCTCTCGCCTTTGCTCGGTTAAAAGAGCCGGTAGCTTTTGGAGCAAAAGATGGCCCGGCTGATTTGATCTTTATGATTGTCGCTGGCGAAGGGCAAGGACAAGATCATTTGACACTACTGAAAAAGTTAGCGCACAAACTGGTAGATAAGGATTTCCTTTTTGCCTTACGTTCTGTGGATTCTGCGGAAAAGGCAGCGCAAATAATAATGGCGACAGTAGCACCCTCCGTCTCTCCGATAGCTACCGTCACTCAGCGCGAACAAGTGGCAACAGCTAAGGCTACACCAGTATCTCCTGCCCCGACTGCCGCGAATTCGCCCTCTTCAATAGAATCGGCAGGCCCCGTGCCGCAAGGAAAGAAAACCGGTGACCAGGGTGAATATCTGGTGGCGGTGACGTCTTGTCCCACTGGGATCGCTCACACCTATATGGCGGCAGATGCGCTGATCAATAAAGGCAAAGAACTAGGGATTACAGTGCATGTAGAGGCGCAAGGATCGGGAAATTTTAACCAGCTAGATCCCGCTCTGATAGCCGGAGCAGCAGGAGCGATTTTCGCCCATGACGTGAGCGTGCAGTCCCCGCAGCGCTTTTCCCAGCTGCCAGTAGTGGATGTGGGGGTTAAAGCAGCTATTAATGATCCCGAAAGATTAATTCGGGAGGCGATGGCGAAAAATAAAGCTCGGCAGGGCGTGCCCATATCCGCGACGCTCCCGGCGAGGAAAGCCCAAATCCCCCATTGGGGAGAACGAATCCAAAAGGCGGTAATGGCGGGGGTTTCCTATATGATTCCCTTCGTGGCTGCTGGCGGCCTGTTAATTGCTTTGGGATTCTTGCTGGGAGGCTACGATGTTTCCGACCCGGCACAAGATATTTCCCTAAATTTCTCTTTGTGGAAGTTGCCAGATTCTGGCCCTTTCGGGGAAGCACAAATGCATACCAACCGCTCCGGCCTGGCACTATACCTGGGGGCGCTGCTGGTTTTTATAGGTCAAACTGGAATGAGTTTCCTGGTGCCGGCGCTTTCGGGATATATCTCCTTCGGTTTAGCCGGCCGCCCCGGGATCGCTCCTGGCTTTATTGGCGGGGCGATTTCCATAGCGATAGGAGCCGGTTTCATCGGAGGGCTGGTAACTGGAATCCTGGCCGGAATTATTGCTAACTGGCTGTCTGCTGTGGAGTGTCCGCGTTGGTTAGCGGGGCTAATGCCGGTGGCGATTATTCCGTTACTAACAACACTATTAACTGGACTGATAATGCTGCTACTGTTGGGAGGTCCGCTGGCAGCTTTGATGAGCGGACTACAGCACTGGCTGAACTCTTTGGCCGGCTCCTCCGCGATCGTCCTCGGGATAGTAATCGGTCTAATGATGTGCTTCGATCTGGGAGGACCGGTCAATAAGGCCGCCTACCTGGTAGCAACTGCCGGATTGTCTCAAGGAACCGATGGAGCGTATCAGTTTATGGCGGCAGCGATGCTGGCCGGAATGGTGCCGCCCTTAGCTATGGCGCTGTCCTCTACGGTAAGGCCGAAACTATATTCACCGGCAGAACAACATAGCGGCAAAGCTGCCTGGCTGTTGGGACTCTCTTTCATTTCCGAGGGCGCGATCCCCTTTGCCGCTACTGATCCGTTGCGGGTAATTCCCTCAATGATGGCAGGCGGGGCGGTAACCGGTGCCCTGGCAATGGCGCTAGGAGTTGGTTGTCGCGCTCCCCATGGGGGAATCTTTGTGTTATTTGCCTACACCAATGTGTTGGGAGCGATTATCGCCCTGCTAGCAGGGGTGGCAGTGGGTGCAGCGGCCATCACCTTCGCCAAGGTAAATCGCAAAAAACCGGCAGCAGCCAAAGCATAGATTTAAACGGCAGATAGATTAAGGAAAGCAGAAATAATGGCTTCAATGACGGTAAAAGTGGGATCGCCGGTGGGATTACATGTGCGTCCCGCCGCGATTATCGCAGACAAAGCTGGCGAATTCGCTGAAGAAATCACTATTGCGACCGCTGGAGGGGCACCAGTAACTGCCTCTTCGATGATGCTAATCATGACCTTAGGCGCTGAATACGGGGCAGAAGTTACTGTAGAGAGCGAAAACCCGCAGGCAGTAACGGCGATTGCCGAGCTAGTCGCCAAAGATCTGGACGCCTCCTAACCTCAGGCGTTTGGGGCATCCGATTGAGCGGTTATCATTTCAGCAATAGTCACTGGCGAGAGCGAGAAGCCATCTAAGGTTTAAGTCGCACCCCCCGCGCGATAACCTAGAGGAGATACCTGTACCTGGGAGGAAGTACCATGCGTCCGAAAACCGCCTTTATTATCGTTTCGCAATCGCAAACCTTGGCGCGCGGAGTATGTGAAGTGGTAGCCACGCTAGCTCCAGAGGTTATTGTTGAACCCTGCGGGTGCCACGATGAAGGCCTGGGCACGGCCTCACAAATCGTGACTACCAAGGTGTCGGAGCTAATGGAAAAAATGGCAGAACAGGACGCGATTATCCTGATGGCAGATTTTGGAGCCGCCCGCCTGGCATGCCAGCAAGTAATCACCGATCTAGGGGAGCGATCTTTGCGGCTAGGACGCGGCCCGCTGATAGAAGGAACCGCCGCGGGGGCAGTAGCTGCTGCTCAAGGCGCTGACCTGGCAGAAGTATTGCGCTCAATCAGCGCGGCTGCCCAGTTTTTCCCCGACGAGGACGCTGCCGATATTTTACCGCCTGCTCCCGCCATGGATCCGCTCGCCCCACGAACCGTGGTGTATGGGGGTGCCGAGCCGCTTTCGGCGCGTCCGGCTGCGCGACTAGCGAGGATCGCTACCGGATTTGATGCTCAGGTGACCATTAATGATATCGACGCGGGCAGCGTGCTGGCCTTGATGGGGTTAAAAGTACAACCGGGAGCGGAACTGCGGATTGCTGCCGAGGGGGCGGAATCTCGCCGAGCTCTTGACGCGGTAGAAGCAGAACTTAGCGCCCCTAACGCGCCTGAGTCTCAGGAAATAGCAACCAGGCAGCAGGCAGAACCGCAAGCAGCAGGACAGCCTGGCGAAGCGCTCGATCACACAGCATCAGCAGAGTTGATAAAACGAATTGGAGTCGGCCCTTTGCCGGTATCCTTAGAAAAGTAAATCCCGGGGAAAAGAACGGGAAAAGAAGAAAGGTGGCGGCAATGAGCGAACTGAAACTGGATCCGAATAAGGAATACACCTTGATGCTGGTTAAACCCGATGGCTATCGGCGCGGATTGGTCGGAAAAATTTTGGCGCGCATTGAGCAAAAAGGTTACGCCATCGTAGCGTTGCGGGTGGCAGAAGCTACCGATGATGAACTGCAGGATCACTACGAAGAGCATCGTGGTAAGCATTTCTTTGAATCCATGGTTGACTTTATGCAGTCTGGGAAGATTGTAGCGGCAGTCATCGAGGGCACTCGGGTAGTAGAAGGGGTGCGTTCCCTGGTGGGAACCACTAACCCCACAGAGGCAGCGCCGGGAACTATTCGCGGAGATTTCGGACGTGACTATGACAGTGGGCAGATCCAGAACCTGGTGCACGCATCGGATTCAATTGCCTCCGCTGCCCGCGAGATTAAAATTTGGTTCCCGGAAGCCGCTAAATAGCGGGAGCAGATAGATGTATGTAAAGTCGTTGACGCTGCGCGGATTTAAATCTTTCGCCAGCGCCACTACTTTGCAGTTCACTCCGGGAATTATCTGTGTAGTCGGCCCCAACGGTTCTGGCAAATCTAATATTGTTGATGCCCTCGCCTGGGTGATGGGCGAGCAAGGTGCCAAGAATCTGCGCGGCGGATCCATGACGGATGTTATTTTTGCGGGCACCAGTTCCCGCGCTTCCCTCGGGCGGGCAGAAGTGGCACTCACCATTGATAACACTAATGGGGAACTGCCGATTGATTATTCGGAAGTTACTATTTCCCGCACCTTGTTTCGCCAGGGCGGCTCCGAGTATGCGATTAATGGCACTGCCTGCCGGTTGTTAGATATCCAAGAGCTGCTATCGGATACCGGTATGGGACGCAATATGCACGTGATTATCGGGCAGGGCAAACTCGACCAGGTGCTATCGGCGGATCCCTCTCAGCGGCGGGCGTTGATTGAAGAGGCTGCGGGGGTACTCAAACACCAGCGGCGTAAAGAACGGGCACTACGTAAACTTGAAGGCTTGGAAGACAAGCTTTCTAGGCTTTCGGATTTAACGCAAGAGATCCAAAAACAACTCGGGCCATTAGCCCGGCAAGCGAAAACTGCCCGGCGAGCCGCGGTTTTGCAGGCGCAGGCGCGCGACGCCGGATGCCGGATCCTGGCTGATGATCTGCAGCAGCTGCGCTCGCAGCTGGCTCGCTACCAGGAAAGCGAGCAAACTCTGACGCTGCAGCGCGAAGATTTAGCTGGAAATCTAGCAAAACAGCGCGAAAAACTAGAACAACTAAACGCCGATGCGCAGCAAAGTGATTTAGCAGGGCGAGCAGCGAACCTGTGGCAGCAACTGACCACCCTAACCGAACGCCTACGGGCATTGGGAGCGTTAGCTGAGGAACGAGCCGCTTCCCTGTCAAAACCAGAACCGGTTCCCTCTGGTCCTAGCGTGGCAGAGCGTCAAAAACATTTAGCGCGGCTGCAAAGCGAATTGGCCGCTAAAGATGAGGAAGCTTTGGCGCGGCGCAAACAGGGTGATGCGGCGCAGGCGGCGCGGGAAGAAACTACCCGAAAAGTTGGGGAGCTAACCCGCATCACTCAGGAATTGCGGCAGGAAGCGCAGCAGAAAACCCAAAAGAGTGCCCGCCTGGAACGAGAATTAGAAACCGCTAAAGCCCGTTTAGAGGCGGCGGAATCACGGCTGAAAAGAGCGGAGAAGACGGCGGAGGCGGCGCGGGAAAAACTGTCGGCGGCGCGGAAAGAACAAGCGGCTCACCGCGAGGACACGGTTGATGCAGGGGCAGATGCGGCTAGCCGATATCGCGAGTTGGCGCAGGCAGAAGAAGCGGTGCGCAGCCAACTGGAAAAAGCGCGTGACCAACTGCGGGAAAGTGAAGCTAAAGCGGTGGCGGCAGCCGAAAGTGAAACTAGTCTTCGTCAAGTCTTGGCGGCCTCTTCTAGCCAAGCGCAAAATGCTTTTGCCCAGGCGGCTCAACCGCAAGGCGAGCTAGCCTCGTTGATTAGTGTTTCTGATCGCTGGGAAAAGGCAATTGCGGCCTTACTGGGAACAAGCGGCGCCGCCCTAGTAGTGGAGGCTTCTCAAGTAGACGCCGGATTGGGAGCCGTCAAAGACAGCACCGGGATTGTGAGCTGGGTGCTTGGGGATGGTGGAATCCAAGAGCGGATCCCTGTTGGCCAGGGGCAAAGCGTGGAAATAGCGGGTGTGATACCCGCTTTGGCGGCAGTGGAAGCGCCGCGCGCTCTGCATCCGGCGTTAAAAGTAATCCTGGCAGATAGCTATTTGGCACCGGATTTAGCGGCGGCGCGCGCCCTGCTGGGAAAGCTCCCTCAGGCGCGGGTGGGGATAGCAGATGGCACAGTTATCAGTGCGTATTTAGGAAGCACCGGCAGTGGCGGGGTTAACCGCATCCAGGTCGAGCGTCAGCTCCGTCTCGCGCGTCAGGCTGCTGCGCATGCCCGCGAACAGACGGAGGAAGCCCGCGCGCAGGTACAGGCGAGCACCCAACAGCTTTCACAAGCGGCGGCAGCTAGCGCCCAGGCATTGAAAACCCTGCGGGCAGCTGATGCTCAGGCAGCTGCACACGCCCAAAAACGGGCGCTTCGGGAAGCGGCAGTCAGGGGAGCCGAGAGTGAAGCTCAACGGTCTGCCAGTGAAGTCGAGCAAGCACAGGCGGATGTGGATACCTGCGCTCAAAAGGTTGCGGTTGCCGAAAAAGCCTGCAGTGACTTTGCTGGTAGTGAAGATTTAGCTCCTTTACAGGAAGCAGAGCAGGATTTAGAACAGGCGCGCGCCGCAGATTTGGCGGCACGGGAAAAAGAGGCAGAAACCCATTTGGCTTTGGCGGCAGCCACCCAGATCACCACTAATTTGCGGGAACGCTTCCAGGGAGAGGTTAAGTCTTTGGAGCGTTTTCAGTTGCGCCTGGCTGCCGCCAAGCAGCGGGAAATCAAACACGCCCAAGATGCGCAAAGGATGTTGCAGGTAGCCTCTTGGTGTGAGATTTTTGCCCGCCAGGGAGCGCAGGTGGCACAAGTGGCGAAAACTTGGCGGGAGAGCGCAGATGCTGCCCGCGAAGCGTCCTCGGCGGCAGCGCAGCAGTTACGCACGGAAATTGATCGCTTGAATAAAGAACTAACCGAATTAAACGATCTTTCCCGCCGCGATGAGGTGGCAGCGGCAGAGTATCGAGTGCGCGCGGAACAACTAACCCAGCAAGCCCAAGAACGCTATGCCTTGTCTGAGGAAGAGTTGATCGCTAGCTTCGGTCCGCAGCAGCTGGTTCCCGACCCGGATTTGCTGGCGCGCAAAGCAGCCAATGCGCAAGAAACAGCCGCCACTGCCTCACAAACAGAGGAAGCGGAACGAGGCGAAAACGAGAGCGAGGAGGCGCCAAATACCGACACCGAGCAGAGGGAGACGGAGCAAGGCCGCGAAAGTTCCCTTGAGCAAGATGAGGGACTTTGGCGTCCCTATGATCGCGCCGAGCAGAGCGCGTTGCTAGAAAAAGCTAATCGCGCGATCTCGCGGCTGGGAAAAGTAAATCCCTTGGCACTGGAGGAACACAGCGCCCTCGAAAAACGTTTCGAGTTCTTAATGGGACAGCTCAAAGATCTGCGTACCTCCAAAGCTGACTTGCTGGTAGTGGTACGGGAAGTTGATAACCGGGTAAAAGAAGCCTTTGAGCAGGCGTTTACGGATATTTCCCGAGAATTTACCGAGGTATTTGCGCGGCTGTTCCCCGGCGGGACCGGTTCGCTGAAGCTGACTGATAGTAGCGATATGCTCACTACCGGAGTAGAGGTTAACGCCCGACCGGCCGGAAAGAATGTGCAGCGCCTGTCGCTGCTGTCTGGTGGGGAGCGTTCCCTGGCGGCGCTGGCATTTTTAATCGCGATTTTCAAGGCGCGCCCTTCGCCCTTCTATATTTTGGATGAGGTAGAAGCTGCCCTTGATGATTTGAATCTGTCGCGGATGTTGGAACTGTTTAAACAGTTGCGAGAAGTAAGCCAAATGATCATCATTACGCACCAGAAACGAACGATGGAAGTGGCGGATGTACTCTACGGGGTTACTATGCGTGATGGGGTTTCTCGGGTGATTTCCCAACGGGTAGCGCCAGGAGATAGCTAAAATCACACCCAAATCTGGTAACAGTTTGGTATCGGTCAAGAGCTAAGATCGGTAAATTCTTTAACTCTGGGCATAATAGAAACGTGACTGAACCGTTGATCTTGCTATTCGTAGGCATTGGCATCGCTGTGTTGATCGGAGTGCTGGTGGTAGCGGTAATGGTTCGTACCCGTCGCCCCGGTGGGGGGATTCGCAATTGGATACGCGAGTCCGCCGACTCCTGGCAAGAAAACGACTATCGCTCCCGGGGTGAACATAACGGGGAGCGGGTTCGCTTAGATACGTTGTTAGCCGAGGCTTCCCCCGGTGATTCGGCAAATCCCCTCGCCGAAGTCGAGAGTTTACGCAGTGCCGCCGAGCAAATGTGGGGAGAAGAAGTGGGCGCGATTCGCGCGCGCCGCGCAGAGAGGGAATCCTCGCGGGCAAATGGAGCGGCGAACTTACCGGAAGTTGATGAGGTTCCTGGCGGGCAGCTACCTCCCACTTTCGCTCCCGCGCGGCGGCGTCGCCTCCCTAAAAATGTAGAGGTTTCGGTTACGAAAGATCCCGAAGATGCCACCAGTTATCTCCCGGTAGTTCCTAGCGGGACAGCAGCAATCTCGCCCCTTGATACTCAACAGCAGGCGGAGTCAGCGGCAACTAATCAAGCTTCGGAGAGCGCAAAATCGGAGCAGGATAGCTCCGAGTCTGCCAAACCTCTACGTCGCTGGGCACGCCAGTTCACTCCGGATCCTGTTGAAAGTGAGACCCCCGAGGACGAAAATGATCTACCCCCAGAGGACAGCTTCCAGGTAGATAAGATTACTTGGCAGCGAGTACACGCAGAATAAATACCAATCTACCTGCCTAAATAGCAGGATTCTGCTTTAGGATCCAGGCTAATATGACCTGGGCGCGCCAATAGGTGACAATAGAGGCATGGATTTTCTTTTTACACCCCTCGGGATTGTGGTTGTAGTTGTAGTTCTGGCGTTAGTGGGAACTGGCGGCGCGCTGGCAGCGCGCTCGGCGAAAGCTAAAAAGCAGCTAGAGGCCTCCAAAGCCAAACAACTGGAAGCTAGTGCCGATGAAACCGGTGAGAAGGAAGCGGTAACCGCCACCGCAGAGCCAGAAAGTGAAGGAGCTGACCAGGCAAAAGAACCTGCAGTTATCGCTGAAGAGAGTGCGCAAACGCTTGCTGAAGAGGACGCGGCCGCGGAAACTGCAGAAGTAACGGTATCGGCGATGGAACCGGAAGAGCTATCTGATCAGGCAGAAGCAGCTGCGACACCAGCGCCAGCCGCGCAAGCGAGCGAAGCTCCGGCACGGAAGGAGGAAACTCAACCGACCAAGCTGGAAGAGGAAAACGCTGAGCCCGCCCTCGAAACCCCCGAACCCGCCCAAGGGCGAATGCAGCGCTTGCGTTCCCGGCTAGCCAAATCCGGTTCCTTCGGCAAAATGCTGCTCGGAGTGCTCGGTCGCGGAGACCTGAGCGCTGAGGATTGGGAAGAAATAGAAGATACCCTGCTAATGGCGGATTTGGGGATTGCCGCTACCGATGAACTGATGGAAGATCTGCGCACCCAGGCGAAAGTGCTGGGCACTTCCGATCCGGAGAAGATCCGGGAAATTCTGCGCGCAAAACTGATCGAACTGGTAAACCCGGATCTAGATCGCAGCCTAAATCTAGAGCAGGCGGATGGTACCAAGCCGGGGATCGTTCTCGCCGTAGGCGTAAATGGCACTGGGAAAACCACTACCGTGGGCAAGATTGCCCGCATTTTGGTGGCAGAAAACAAGTCAGTTGTGCTGGGAGCTGCCGATACTTTCCGGGCGGCCGCCGCTGACCAGCTAGAAACCTGGGGAAACCGGGTCGGGGTAGAAGTGGTGCGCTCCGATAAAGAGGGCGCCGACCCCGCCTCGGTAGCTTTTGACGCGGTCAAATATGGAAAGGAAAAAGGCCTGGATGTGGTGCTGGTAGATACTGCCGGACGTCTGCAAAACAAAGCCGGCTTGATGGACGAGTTAGGCAAGGTCAAACGGGTAATCGAAAAGAGCGCCCCCGTCACCGAAACTCTGCTGGTCCTAGATGCCACTACCGGGCAGAACGGTATGCAACAGGCGAAAGTGTTCTCCGAAGTGGTAGATGTCAGTGGGATTGTACTTACCAAGCTCGATGGAACGGCTCGGGGCGGAATCGTAGTTAGCGTACAGCGCGAACTATCTGTGCCGGTCAAGCTGGTGGGGTTGGGAGAAGGGCCAGATGATTTAGCGCCTTTCGTGCCCGAGGACTTCGTAGACGCGCTGCTGAAGTAAACTAGACGGCGAAACTATCTCCAGGAGGAAACCACTTTGTTCAATAGCCTGTCTGATCGCCTAGCCGATTCCTTTAAGCGTCTGCGCTCTAAAGGCTTGCTGACCGAGGCGGATGTTGACGCTACCGTCTCCGAGATTCGGCGCGCCCTATTAGAGGCTGACGTAGCGCTACCGGTAGTCCGCCAGTTCACCAAAGCGGTGCGGCAAAAAGCCTATGGGGCAGCGCGTTCGAAAGCGCTCAATCCCGGCCAGCAGGTAGTCAAGATTGTTCACGAGGAACTGGTTGAGGTTCTGGGGGGCGAGACCCGTCAGCTACGTTATGCCAAGCGCGGCCCCTCCGTGTTTATGCTGGCAGGTCTACAAGGTGCCGGTAAGACCACCCTCGCGGGCAAACTCGGCAAGTGGCTGCGCGAAGAAGAAGGCAAACGCGTCCTCCTAGCTGCCTGTGACCTGCAGCGTCCCGGTGCGGTTACCCAGCTAAGTATCGTCGCTGAGAAGGCAGGAGTCGATATTCACGCTCCCGAATCCGGGGACGGGCAAGGCGATCCGGTCGAGGTAGCACGCTCAGGATTAAACCTGGCGATTACCGAAGGCTATGACGTAATCATTGTCGATACTGCGGGTCGCCTGGGCGTTGACGAGGAAATGATGCGGCAGGCGCGCGATATCCGTGACGCCATTAATCCCCACGAAATCCTCTTCGTATTGGACTCAATGGTGGGTCAAGACGCGGTGCAAACCTCGATTGCCTTCCGTGACGGAGTGGGCTTTACCGGGGTGGTGCTCTCCAAACTTGATGGTGACGCGCGTGGCGGGGCGGCGCTATCGGTGCGCGGAGTAACCGGGCAACCGATTCTTTTTGCCTCTACCGGCGAAAACCTGGGTGATTTTGAGCGTTTCCATGCCGAGAGAATGGCCGGACGCATCCTCGATATGGGCGATATGCTCACCCTGATTGAGCAAGCGCAAAAAACTTATGACCAAAAAGAGGCCGAGGCGCTGGCTCGCAAGATGCAAAAAGGCCAGTTCACCCTGACTGACTTTATGGCGCAGCTGCAACAGCTCCGCAAGATGGGGTCGATGAAGAAACTGATGGGAATGCTGCCCGGCATGAATCAGTACCGAGACCAATTGGATGCCTTCGATGAAAAGAGTATTGACCGGATCGAAGCCATTGTGAACTCCATGACCCCGGCAGAACGCGACGATTTGTCCCTACTGAATGGTTCGCGGCGTGCCCGGATTGCGCGCGGTTCCGGCACCACGGTAACCGAGATTAACGGCCTGGTAGAGCGGTTTACGCAGGCTTCGAAAATGATGAAACGCATGTCCAATGGAGGCGGTATCCCCGGAATGCCCGCTATGCCTGGGATGCCGGGTGGCCGCGGAGGAGCTACCAAGAAGCAGCGGAAGGCAGGCAAGAAGAATCGCCGCAAGTTCGGCAACCCGGCGAAGCAAAAACAGTGGGAGGCTCAGCAAGCAACGAAAGGGGAGGCACCGGCGCCCGCTGCTGGCAGCGCTTTCGGGATGGGAGCTGCCCAACCGGCCGCCCCGGCCGCTGCTCCCACTTTGGATGACTTACCCGATGACTTGAAACGGATGTTGGGGCAGCGATGAAGCTGCTGAGCGGAAATTTTTATTACCGTAAGCAAGCTAGTAAGGCTCCCCGCTGGGTGCGGGGGCAGTTATCGATTACCGAGGACGGACACTTCGGGGCGTTTAGGGAAGATAACAGCACTGGTGGCGACTATTTTCTGCCCGGATTTTGCGATGTGCATTGCCATATTGGGTTCGCGGCGGTAGGACAGATAGCTACCCCACAAGAAGCGTTAGCGCAGGCTGAGGCAGATCGAGGCTGCGGAATTTTAGCCATTCGCGACTGCGGAAACCTGGAATATGCCCCCGGGATTTTGGGGAATCCCGCCCTGCCGCCGATTATTCGCTGCGGACGCCATATCGCCCGTCCTAAACGTTATATGCGCTTGTTACCGATAGAGGTAGAGAATCTGAGTGATTTACCGCAGGTGATGGCGAGCCAAGTGCAGCAAGGTGACGGCTGGGTAAAAATTGTGGCCGACTGGATTGACCGCTCAAATGGTGCAGATTCTGATTTGGATCCCCTGTGGCCCACCGAAATCTTGAAAGAGGGGATCGCGGCCGCCCACCAAGAGGGAGCGCGGGTAACCGCGCACGCATTTTCCCATAAAGCGATCGCGGGACTGCTAGACGCCGGGATTGACTGTATCGAACATGGCAGTGGGATCGATAGTGACCAGGCACAAGAATGTGTCCGGCGCGGGATTCCAGTTACCCCCACTTTGCTGCAGGTGGAGCTGTTTAACCAGTTCGCAGCCCAAGCGGGGAAGAAATATCCGGTGTATGCGGCGACTATGCAGCAAATGTGGGAAGGACGGCGCGAACATTTTGCAATGCTGCACCAAAGTGGAGTGCAGCTGCTGCCCGGTACCGATTCTGGCGGATATCAACCCCATGGAGAGTTGGGACGAGAACTCTCCCTGTGGGAACGCGGAGGGGTTTCCCCTCACCAGATTATTGATTTTGCTACCTGGCGCGCCCGCGACTATCTGGGGATTGGTGCCATTGAACCGGGAGCGCGTGCCGACTACCTGCGCTATTCCTCAAACCCTGCTGGCGACCTAGCGCGGGCAACTAAACCCGAAAAAGTGGCGTTACTCGGGCAAGAGCTTTCCCCCGCAGTTGCGGTTAGCTAGGACTAACAGCCTAAAAAGGGTAATAATGGAAGTTATGAGCACTTCGGGAATGAGCCTTGACCACGCATTGATGATAATTGCGGGGGAGGGAGCACAACAGGTAGGGGTTTACCTGCGCAAAGTTTTTCGTGCCCCTCTAGAAGTGTTCTTAAAAGCTGGTATTCATGATCCGGTCACTATCCATGACCGCTACGTAGAAGCTAGGTTGCAGTAT
The DNA here is from genome assembly GCF_022133705.1 of Varibaculum cambriense. Classification (GTDB taxonomy): domain Bacteria; phylum Actinomycetota; class Actinomycetes; order Actinomycetales; family Actinomycetaceae; genus Varibaculum; species Varibaculum cambriense_A. The sequence continues at coordinate 67,571 of NZ_JAKNHJ010000009.1, read as the reverse complement.
CTGCTGGGCAGAGCGGTTCCCTCTTCCCGGATCTTGGGGGAGGAAACCGGGGAGCACGTCCTCGATAAAGAAAAAGTGGCCGGCGCCGGGAGTATAACTTTAGAGCAGGTACAGCGCGCTAGCCTGGATCAATCGCGTCGCCAGGGGTCTAAGCAGGTTCTGACCAACGAATTCGCCTGGGAACAAGCCCAGCCCTCTCAGCGTAAAGAGGCAGTGGGCGCAGCAGAACTTGCTCAGGCAAAAGAGACGGTCAAAAATCTGGGATCTCGGGTGCGCTGGATTGTCGACCCCATCGATGGGACTGCCAACTTCGCCGCCGGGATCCCCTATTTCAACACTTCAATCGGGGTAGAACTAGACGGGAAACCGGTGGCCGGGGTGATTTATGTGCCTTATACACGCGAGCTTTTTATTGCCGACGCACATACGGCAACCCTCTACGAGGGGGAGCGCGCCACCCCGATGCGTGCCGCTAGTGCCCGGGTTGAAAATGAAGGAATCATTACCGGATATTTCCCCTTCCGCGATAAAGATCCTCAGCGAGTGGAAAAATCTTGGCAATTGGCCGGCAAGCTGGCTAACGCGTACGCGACAGTGCATTCTCCCGGTGCCGGAGCCTTAGATCTGGCGCATGTGGCGGCAGGACATACTGCGGTGGCTTTCGGAACCGCGATGCGTCCGTGGGATGTGGCTGCCGGGATCCATCTAGTGCGAGTAGCCGGGGGGCAGGTACATACCTATGAAACTGCCCGTAACCGGGAAGATCCGGAGCATTTGCGAGGCGCCTTTGTGGCCAGTGCCCGCGATCTTGATCCCCTCACGGCTCGGGCGGCGGTAGAACACTTCCTGCGTGCTTTTAAATGAGAGGGTTCCGACTGCGCCGAGGACGTGGCACCGGGAAAACAAAAACTAGGGTCTTTTTACTAGGTTTTCTGCCTCCCAAAGCAAAACTGGTGTGAAACTGCTCAAAGATGCCTAATCGCCGGCTTTTAAAGTGGAAACTAGCAGCTAAATTCTGGCAGAATAGCTAGTTGTACCGGGCCAAGACACCCCCTCTCTGTGTGGCGGCCTTGTCTCGAGAGCTTGATCCAGGCCGAATCCCACCGGCAAGGGCGGGCACTCAACAGTCAATAGAACAGGAGAAACCACAAAAGTGGCAGTTCGTATTCGTTTAAAGCGTGTTGGTAAGATTCACTACCCGGTGTACCGGGTGGTAGTGGTGGATAGCCGCAAGAAGCGTGACGGCCGGGTAATCGAAGAGGTTGGACAGTACAACCCCAACGAAGAACCGTCCTTTATTCAGGTCAAGTCTGACCGTATCCAGTACTGGCTCGGCGTAGGGGCACAGCCCTCGGACGCAGTTCGCCGATTGCTGGTACTTTCGGGGGATATTGCCCGTTTCAACGGTAAAGAAAACGTTGAAAGCTGGATTAAGACCAAAGAAACTCTCACCGCCGACCAGGCTCGCGAAAAGAACGTGAAGGCCGCCGCGGACGAGGCACAAAAACGCAAAGCTAAAGTCAGCGAAGAAAAAGCTAAGGCTGAGGCAGAAGCAGCAGCTAAAGAAGCCGAAGAAACTAAAGCACAGGAAGCTGCAGAAACCGCAGAAGCTGAAGAAGCTGCTCCCGAGAGTGAGGAAGCCTAAACATGTTGGCGGATGCACTAGAACATCTAGTTAGTGGAATTGTCGATCACCCGGACGATGTGCGGGTGGATGAACGCAATATGCGGCGCGGCAAGCTGCTAGAAGTGCGGGTTAATCCGCAAGATCTCGGACGCGTAATCGGCCGGGGAGGTCGCACCGCGCGAGCACTGCGCAAAGTTATGGGTGCGCTGTCCACTCGCGGCCCGGTTCGGGTTGATGTAGTCGACACGGATCGTCGTTCGCGCCGGTAGAGACAGTTTTTAAAGGCGAGCCCCATGAAGATTCATGGGGCTCGCGCTTTATCTGCAGGTATATTCAGGGATGTATCTAAGGGAGAAAACATGGAAATGGTAAAAGTTGGGCAGGTAGGTCCGGCGCGCGGTCTTAAAGGAGAGGTACTAGTGCGTCCCTTTACCGACTATCCCGCCGAACGTTTCCAAGCGGGGGCAACTCTTACTACCGCGACCGGGGAAGAATGGACGGTGGCTTCCTATCGAGAAATAAAAAACCGCTGCTGCCTAACTTTTTCCCATATCAATACCCGGGAGAGCGCCGAAGATATTAGAGGAACCGAATTATTTGCCCCCGAAATCTCTCGCGAAGGGGAATACTCACCTAGCCAGCTAGAAGGATTTTCGGTAATCAGTGCCGAGGGAGAAACCTTGGGGGAGTGCACCGGGCTAGAAATCGGGGGATTCCAAGATCGCCTGCAGGTGAGTACTGGTGCCGGGCAAACAGTGGAAGTGCCTTTTGTGAAAGCCTTAGTAACCGGAATTGACCTGGAAAATCGGGTAATTACCGTGGATGCCCCCGCGGGACTGTTTTAAGACAGCGGAAAGGCTCCCAGATGCGGATAGATATTATTTCGATTTTTCCCCAGTTCTTTGATTGCCTAGATGTTTCCCTCATGGGCAAAGCCCGCTCCAGCGGGATTTTACAAACCCACGTTTGGGATTTGCGGGACTGGACCGAAGATGTCCATCGCAGCGTGGACCGCGCCCCCGCGGGCGGGGGCGCGGGGATGGTGATGAAACCCGATGTGTGGGGCAAAGCCATCGACCAGGTAATTGACCAGGCAGGTGCCGCTAAAACGGTGCTGGCGATTCCTACTCCTGCAGGAATTCCGCTGACCCAACGACAGGTGCGCGATTTAGCAGAAAACACCGAGCATCTGGTGGTGGCCTGCGGGCGCTATGAAGGCATCGACCAGCGAGTCAGCCAGTACTACCAGCAGCTACCGGACGTAAAGGTGCTACCTTTTTCTCTGGGTGACTATGTGCTAAACGGCGGGGAAGTCGCCGCCGTTGCCCTGGTAGAAGCTACCTGCCGCCTCCTGGATGGCTTTGTGGGCAATCCCAGTTCTTTGGTGGAAGAATCCTATGAACTGTCGGGCTTGTTAGAGTATCCTGCCTATACGCAGCCGGCTACTTGGCGCGGCCTCGATATTCCTGCAGTTTTGCTCAGCGGGAATCACCAGAAAGTAAATAATTGGCGCCGTCAGCAGTCCCTAATGTTAACTACCCAGCGGCGTCCCGATTTAATCTGGGAGCTAACGCCCGACGCCCTCGGAAAATCTGATCGCGAAATCCTCGCTGCTAGCGGATTCCTGCCTGCCCCCTATCGCCAGCGGGTACGTTTTCGCCGGGCGCAGCTGGGTGAGGCTGCCACCTGTTCGACGCTAGCTTCGCGGCTATTCCCGCAGGCCTGCCCGGATTATTTACCCGCAGATGCCATTAGCCGCTTTGTAGAAGAAGAACTAAATGAGGCGGCGTTTAAAGCCTATCTAGCTGATCCGGGTACTGTAATTATCTTGGCGGAAGTAGCTCCCGCTGCCTCGCAAGAGGAAACCCCTTGGGAAGCTGCCGGCTACACCCTAACCCAGGTGGGAGACCCCGGCTTTGTGCCACCCGAAGAAAACCTGGTGAAAGCAGTAGGTGAAAACTGTGCCTACCTGTCTAAATGCTATCTCGATAGCCAGTGGCAAGGCTCGGGGCTGGCGGGCGCCATGATCGAAGTAACCCACGCATACCTACAAGAGCGCTTCCCGCATCTAACCAAGATTGGTTTAGGGACTAACCAGTCAAACCGGCGGGCCTTAAAGTTCTACCGCCACCACGGATACCGCAAATGCGGGCGCCGCACCTTCCTAGTGGGGGGAATTGAAAACCGAGATGTCATAGCGGTTAGGGATTTCACAACCCGCCAAGTTCCGTCTTGGGCACAAAACGTGGCACAATAAGCAAGGTTGCATAAGTAGGCTGCGAAACCTGCCGCAGGGGGCCGCAAATGCCGCTTGGCAATGCTAGATACGCCGGCTAGACCGGCCCGATAGCTGACGTTACCTGCGGAACGAAAGCAATATGAGGAAACTACATTGAATATCATCGATGAGATTAATCAGAAGAGCCAGCGCTCGGATCTACCTGATTTCCGCGCCGGAGACACCGTAAAAGTAAACGTGCGGGTCACCGAAGGTGGAAACACTCGTATTCAGGTATTCCAGGGGGTAGTAATCGCCCGTCACGGTAAGAACCAGCCGAACGCTACTTTCACCGTGCGGAAAGTTAGTTTCGGGATCGGGGTAGAACGTACCTTCCCGGTAAACTCGCCGACTATCGAATCTCTCGAGGTAGTAACCCGCGGCGATGTGCGGCGTGCTAAACTCTACTACCTGCGTGAACGTCACGGGAAAGCGGCTCGCATTAAAGAGCGTCGCGACTCCTAATAACGCTAATTAGTAATCGGCTCTGCTTGTAGGCAGAGCCGATTTGCTATATATGGCATGATGGAAATGTTGATTGACGGCGGGAGATAAACGGATGAAAGATGCGCGAGAGTCAAACGATTTAGGGATGTCGGGAACAGATTCCCCCGCCCCAAAAAGTGGCCGGCGCGCGCGTAAAACCCCCTCCAAATGGTGGTTGGTGCTGCGAGAGACCCTAATGATGGTGTTCGTGGCATTAGCTATCTCCGCGATAATCAAAGCTTTCTTACTGCAAGCCTTCCAGATTCCGTCCTCTTCGATGGAACAAACTCTGCAAATCAATGACCGCATTATCGTTTCCAAACTAGTGCCTGACTACCGGCAACTTAACCGCGGGGACGTAATCGTTTTCCAAGATGACGATAACTGGCTGAAACGGAATGCGGACACCCCGAGTCCCTCTCTGCCAGGGAAAATACTGATTTGGGTAGGTCTGCGTCCCGACGACTCCCAAAACCACCTCGTTAAACGGATCGTAGGCCTACCCGGGGATAGAGTGCAATGCTGCGACACCAATGGGCGCTTGAAAGTTAACGGAGTTAGCGTAGACGAAAGCGGGTATATCAACCCTGGCAGCGCCCCCTCATTAATCAAATTCGATGTTACTGTCCCGGCCGGAAAACTTTGGGTGATGGGCGATAACCGTTCCAATTCAGAGGATTCGCGTTTCCATATGAAAGAACCCTCCCAGGGGTTCGTTTCCCTGGACCAAGTCACCGGACGGGCATTCGCCATTATGTGGCCGCTAAACCACCTGTCGACAATCAAAAATACCGATGCCTTCGCGGCAGTTCCGCCCGCTCCCTAAAATGGCAACCATACCTTCCCGCGACCTAGAATTATCTCTGCTGAAAGACGCTGAGAACCGCTATGGGCAGGGCTCGGTTTTACCAGATCCACTTGCCTCAGTCCCTCCCTTACAAATGCGTTGCGTTGGCGGTATTGACGAGGTCGGACGCGGAGCAATCGCCGGCCCACTCGCGGTAGGGATAGCAGTCATCGATGGCACCGAAGGAGAGCCGCCTGCCGGTTTAACCGACTCAAAACAGTTAACGCCCCGGCGGCGAGAAGCCATGTTTGACGAGCTTTCTGCCTGGCCAGCAGCCTGGGCAGTCGGAATGGCCAGTGCCGAGGAAATCGATAAAGAAGGACTAACCCCCGCTCTGAGGCTAGCCGCCTTTCGCGCCTTAGAAGCTCTGGGGGAACAGGGCTTTTCTCCGCGACTGTTGCTTTTAGATGGCAGTTTTGACTATCTGTCCGCTCCCACAGATTTATTTGCGGACGCTAATGCGGATCAGTCGGCATCGGCGGTAAGCGCGTCCTCACAAGCAGAAATCCCGCGGGAAGTTACCACCGTGGTGAAAGGTGATGGTAAATCGGTAGTTATCGCCGCCGCCTCCGTGCTAGCAAAAGTGACTCGAGATAGACTAATGAGCGACCTATCCGATCCCGGATATGGTTGGGCAAAAAACAAGGGCTATGCGTCCGCGCAACATCTGCAGGCAATCGCGCAATTGGGACTTGATTCGTCTCATCGTCTCAGTTGGCATTTGCAGGGGGTATCCTCCGCAGCTTTCGCTAGAGCCTGGCGGATCCGCCGGGAAAAACGGGTGCAGCCTCCGCTAGTATTCAGCACGCAGAAGGGATGACATTGGGCATTGAAGATCTAGAGGCGTACGAGAATCATCAGGAACTTGCCCTGTTTCGCGAATACCGTGACGTGGTTTCCATCTTCAAATACGTAGTGGAAACCGATCGCCGTTTCTACCTGGCTAACCAGGTAGATGTGCAGATGCACAGCAATGGTGGGGACGTTTTCTTCGAGGTAACTTTGCAAGATGCCTGGGTGTGGGATATTTATCGTCCTTCCCGCTTTGTTAATCGGGTGAAGGTTTACTCTTTCAAAGATATTAACGTTGAAAAGCTGCCCGAATCGGAAATAACTATCTAAAATCCTCGTCGGCTTTCGGCATTTACCAAACCGGGGTAGCAGCTGGCTGTTACCATATAAGAGAACTACTAGACAGCTAATGATGGTTAAAGGCGAAAGAGGCTGACAGTGTCCAAGATTAATGCTGTAGCGCCGGACTGGTCCGGGATAGCGTTCTACAATGATTCCTTTGTCGATGTATCCAGTGAAGATTATCGTGATAAATGGGCGATTGTTTTCTTCTATCCGGCAGATTTTTCCTATGTTTGCCCCACCGAACTAGAGGATCTGGCGGACAATTACGCCCAGCTACAACGGATGGGGGTGGAGGTCTACTCGGTTTCTACCGATAAGCATCATTCCCATAAAGCCTGGCATAACAGCTCAAAACGGATTCAAAAGATTTCTTTCCCCATGGTGGCTGATCCTACTGGCAAGATTTCTCGGGGTTTTGGAGCTTTAGATGAAGAGTCTGGGTGTGCCTATCGTTGTACTTTCTTGATTGACCCCAGCGGGATTATTCAATACGTAGAGACTACCTCCGACGCAGTCGGGCGTAGCGCGGGAGAACTACTGCGGAAAGTGCGGGCGGCGCAGTATATTTACGATCACCCCGATGAAGTATGCCCCGCTAATTGGGATTTGGGTGAAAGTACCATCACCCCGACTTTTGATCTGTCCGGGAAGCTATAAACATGTTAGAAGAAAAGATACTTGATCAGGTAAAACAAGTTATCGGGTTGATTAAATACCCGATTGAACTGGCTACCTCGCTGGACTACAGTGAACAATCCAAGCAGACTTCCGAAATCTTGCACCAGATTGCGGGATTATCGGATCTAATCCAGGTCAAATGGGAAGAAAATCCGCGCAAACCTTCCTTTGCCATCCGGCGCGTGGATTCCGATATCAGTGTACGATTTGCGGGGGTACCGACCGGAACCGAGTTCAACAGCTTTGTGTTAGCACTGCTACAGGTAGGCGGGCATCCGGTAAAAGCAGATGCGGATATTATTGCCGCGATTAAAGAGATCGACGAGCCCACCGAGTTCATCACCTACGTTTCGCTTTCCTGCATGAACTGTCCAGATGTGGTACAGGCCTTAAATGCGATGGCGGTGCTTAATCCCCTGATTAAACACACCACTGTCGATGGCGGGACTTTCTGGGAAGAATTCGAACATCACCATCTGCAGTCAGTGCCCACAGTGATAAAAGATGGGGAAGTATTCCTGCAGGGCAGGGTAACCCTCGAGCAGATTGTGTCCAAGATTGGGCGGGGAATGACCGGGCTGCGACTCAAACGCTTGAATGCCCTGGAGCCCTTCGATGTGCTCGTAGTCGGGGGCGGGCCTGGGGGGACTGCCGCGGCAGTTTATGCGGCGCGCAAACAGTTGCGAGTCGGGATGGTGGCTGACCGGATTGGCGGTCAAGTCCTAGAGAGCGGGCAGATCGAGAACCTTATTACTCTCGAGCGCGTTCAACCGGAAGAGTTAGCGGGGACTTTCCAGGCTAACCTGCGTGATTACGCGGTGGATCAGATCAGTGGAATTCGGATAGAAAAAATCGGGGAGCGCGGCGAGGACGGCTTAATTCCAGTCACTACCGAGGGCGGGGCTCTGCTGCGGGCGCGCGCGGTAGTGATCAGCGTAGGAACCAATTTTAGACGCCTAGACATCCCCGGGGAAGAACAATACTTAAACCGAGGAGTTACTTTCTGTCCCCACTGTGATGCTCCGCTATTTGCTGATCGGAAAGTAGCGGTGATGGGAGGCGGAAACTCAGCGCTGGAGGCAGCGATTGATTTAGCGGCTCTAGCTCGTGAAGTTACCGTGATTGACCTATCAGACCAGCTGAAAGCCGATAAGGTACTGGTTGATCGACTCCGGGGGCTTCCTAATACTAAAGTTATCCAATCTGCCAATGCCACCAGGGTTTTGGGAGATGGTCATCGCGTAACCGGTCTCGAATACCGTGACGCCGCGGGACAGACACAGCAATTGCAGTTGGATGGCATTTTTGTGCAGATCGGATCGATTCCTAACACCGATTGGTTGCAGGGAACTGTTGAGTTGGAAGATGGCTATATCAAGGTAGATAACCGGGGCGCGACTTCGGCGCCGGGGATTTTCGCGGCTGGGGATTGTACTAATACCCCCCATAAGCAGATTGTGATTGCCTTGGGTGCCGGTGCTAATGCGGCATTGAGTGCTTTTGACTATCTGATACGCAGTCCGGAACAAGCTGAATAGTTTAGGCTCTGATTTTAGTAGACGACAACCTAAGTACCTAACCGGGGGTGCTAGAGCCTGACTCGGCAGGTGTGCTTGTCCACAGGCAAGGTAGTTATTGGTTTTCCTTGACCGGTAAATAAAAAGTTTAGTTCCCGATTCTAGCGGGTAATCCTTAAGGAATGGGAACGAAAAACCGCGAAATCGGTGCGGCCGGGGAAGCGCTTGCCGCCCGCATGCTTAAGGACAGCGGATATCAAATAATCGAGCGTAACTGGCGGTGTCGCTTTGGGGAACTCGATATTATCTGTCGGGATCCTCAATCTACCCGTCTAGTTTTTGTGGAAGTAAAAACCCGGACTACCCGCGAATATGGGGGTGCGAAGCAGGGAATAGGGCGGGGAAAATATAGCCGCCTGCGCCAGTTAGTCAGCTTGTGGCTCAGCAGTCATCCCCAGGTGCGGTCAAGGGGTGGAGTGCGCATCGATATGATTGCGATCGATGCTTCCGGAGGAAAAGTGCCGGTAGTTACCCACTGTCAGGGGATTTAAAATGCCACAAATCGGAACTTGTTTTGCCCTAGGCATGGTGGGATTAAGTGGCCACCTGATTAAAGTAGAGGCGCACCACACCCAAGGTTTACCGGCTTTTGCGCTGGTAGGATTACCGGATGCTTCACTTAGAGAATCCCGCTCCCGGGTGGAGGCCGCGATCGCTTCTACGGGTCTGCGCTTCGAACCTACCCGGTTAACGGTTAATCTTTCACCCGCGGAATTACCTAAGACTGGCTCCGGTTTCGATTTACCGATTGCACTGGCAGTAGTGGCTTCGCGCTGTGCCGGGGTACAAAAACGCGCAGCTGGAATGGTGTTTTGCGGGGAGCTGGGCCTGGATGGACGGGTCTATCGGGTAAAAGGAATCTTGCCGCAGGTTTTGGCGGCACGCCGCGCGGGCTTCAAAAAAGTAATGGTGGCCTCCGAGGCGGTCGCAGAGGCATCCCTGATTGAGGGAATAGAGATTATCGGAGTATCGCACCTGGTAGAGGCGCTACATTACTTGGGTATGCGAAAAATGAAGGCGCGGGTCGCACAAATTAGAGCCACAACAGCGCCAGCGCGGCCGAATCTGTATCCAGAGGCAATCCCAGATGATCCCCCAGATTTACAGGAGGTACGGGGAGCTTTTCTTGCTCGAAAAGCATTAGAGATTGCGGCCGCCGGGGGTCACCACCTGAGTTTTATTGGGGTTCCCGGGGCTGGTAAAACCATGTTGGCGCGTTGCCTACCGGGGATTTTACCGTCCCTTGATGATGAAGAAGCGCTGGAGGTAACTTCTATTCACTCCTTAGCGGGTACTTTCATACCTGCTCAGGGACTGATGCGTTGTCCGCCCTTTATCGCCCCGCATCATTCTGCTACGCTACCGGCGTTAATCGGAGGAGGTAGCGGCATTGCCGCGCCGGGCGCGATTTCCTTAGCGCATCGCGGCGTCCTCTTCCTTGATGAAGCTCCCGAGTTTCAATCCCGCAGTTTAGATGCTTTAAGGCAGCCTCTAGAAACTGCAAAGATCACGGTGCATCGCTCCCGAGCGGTAACCAGTTTTCCGGCTGCTTTCCAGTTGGTGATTGCGGCAAATCCGTGTCCTTGCGGAATGTGGGGACAGCTAGGGGAAGAGTGTAAATGTACCCCCTATCAGCGAGTACGCTATTTAGCCAAGCTTTCTGGGCCCCTGATGGATCGCATCGACCTGCAGTGCCGGGTAGAGCGCCCCAAGATTGCTGATTTAACCACTACCGAGTTTCCAGAAAGCAGCAAAACAGTACGGGAGCGGGTGTTAGTTGCCCGCCAGCGCGCGCAGCGGCGTTGGAAAGAGCAAGGAGTCGCCCTTAATGCGCGGGTTCCGAGCCGAGTTTTGAAGCACACGCTCGATACGGGCACGAAAGAACGTTTAGATCGGCTGGTGGGTTCGGGACGGATCTCTATGCGGGGAGCTGACCGGATTTGCCGGGTAGCCTGGACGGTTGCTGATTTACAAGGACGCGATAAACCCAGCCGAGAAGATTTTGGTTTGGCGTATTCACTTAGAAATTCACAGCGCCCCAATTAGCGGGATCGCATCGTGGAAAGAGAGGCAAGTATGGATGATAATTACCAGTACCGTCTGGCTTGTGCCAGTTGGTCCCGGCTGACTGAGGCGGGTGATCCGGCCGCCGATTTGCTCCTTAATGAACTCGGACCGGTTGCCGCGTTAAAAAATGCCCGGCGCGCGGCCAGTGATGATCCCGAGCGCTGGCACACTTATCTACCGGTAGAACTATTGCGGCGCACCGGCACTGATAAATGGGATAAGAGTTTTGCCCGGTGGCGCAGCCGCCTGGAAGTACTCGACTTACCGGCGCTAGAAAAGCTACTAGCAAAGGGGCGTTTTAAGTTAGTTACTCGCCGGGATCCCGATTGGCCAACCGCGTTTAATAACGTCAGCAATGCCCCCTGGGCGCTGTGGGCGATCGGGGATACTTCTCTAATGAACCGGGACTGCGGCAAAACCGTTGCGATGGTGGGGGCGCGTGCAGTTTCCGCCCTCGGCCACGATGTCGCCACCGAACTTGCTTGGCGCTGCGCTAGCGAAGGGATCACTTTGGTTTCCGGAGGTGCTTACGGGGTGGATTGCCTGATTCACCAGGCGTGCCTGCGTGCCTCGGCTCCTACGATCGCTCTACTTGCCGGAGGCCTGGATCGTCCCTATCCTGCTGCCAATAGTGATCTGTTTAAACAGATTTCTCGCAGCGGTCTGTTGCTTAGCCAATACCCGCCTGGGGCGCGTCCTACGCGCTGGCGATTCTTAGATCGAAATCGCCTAATCGCGGCACTATCAGCTGCAACCGTAGTGATCCAGGCTGGTTTTCGGTCGGGGGCGCTCAATACTGCCCGGCATGCCATAGAGCTAGGTCGTCAGGTAGGGGCAGTGCCCGGGCCAATAAATCAACCCGAATGGGCAGGCTCCAACCAAATAATTCGGGATGGCGCTACTCTAATTAGCGGTGCAGAGGACGTTTTAGAAATGATTGCGCCTTTGGGGACGGTAAATACTGAAAGAGGCCGAGTGAAAAGCGGTTATCTTGACGGTTTAGATCCTTTGAGCGGGCGGATTCTGGATGCTACTCCGCTACGCAGCCCCGCCAATATCGAGGCAATTGCGCGTGCCAGCGGGGCAGCTATCGGGGAAGTTGTCGCGGCAATGGGTAACCTGGAAATGGAGGGGCGAGTGATTCAGGTAGCCGGTAAATGGAAAAAGGCGGGGGTCTAAGAATGCGAGCAGCCAAGCGGGGGCAAGTACTTGAAGATTATCGTCACTACCTGAAATATGCGAAAGCATTTTCTGAAGCCTCAATAAAAGCGTATCTGGCAGATCTGCGCGGATGGCTGGATCATTGCCATATCAAAGAAGAAGAATCTATTCTGCCTGCCTGCTCCTTACCGGCGGCGCGGAACTGGTTAGCGCAGCTGCGCGCGGAAGGGCAATCGAATACCACCATTGCGCGAAAGATAGCTGCGTTGCGTGCCTTCTCTAAATGGGCGAAACAGAATCAAGTGGTGGAAACGGATTTTGCGAAACAATTGCGTACCCCGAAAACTGCGAAAAATCTGCCCCACTTGCTGTCGATTGACCAAGCAAAACAACTACTTGCCTGGTGCGAAAGCCAAGCAGATAATGATGCGGTCATGGCTCGTGATTGGGCGATTTTCGAATTGATTTATGCAACCGGGGCGCGGGTGGGGGAAATATGTGCCCTACTTCCGGAAGATATTGATTTCGAAGCCCGCACTGTACGCCTGTGGGGTAAAGGCTCAAAAGAGCGAATAGTCCCCTTCAGCCCTCAGGCCGCCAAAGCCCTCCGGTTTTACCTGCAAGCGGCGCGGGGAGAGCTCCAAAAGTCTGCATCGAGTGACGCCCTCTTTTTGGGGGCACAAGGGGGAGCAGTTTCGGAAAGGATCGTGCGGGGACGACTGCACCGCGCCTGTGCCTTGGCGGGAGTACCCGATTTAGGGCCGCATGGCCTGCGCCACTCAATGGCTTCCCATATGTTGGAAGGGGGAGCAGACCTGCGGGTAATCCAGGAAATGTTAGGACACTCTGCGCTGTCTACAACGCAGCGTTATACCCATGTGGATGCTCATCGCATAATTGGTGCCTATCAGCAGGCGTTTCCCCGTGCCTAAACTGCCTAAAAATGCTGTTCGGTGCCTGTATATGGGAAGTTAATGCCGGTTTTTAGTCAGAGAAGCTCGTGGCTGGGTATCTGCAGACAGCGGCCTGGTAGCAGCCGATACCAGTACAGCTATCCCCGGAAAACGGGGCAGATACTAGCTCCTGATTTTAGGGATCGGGCAGGAGTCGGATAGGTCCAAAGATTAGCAGGAGGGGATTTAGATAGTGATGGTCATCAATTTTTGCCCCAAAATGCAGCCCCGGGTGCCCCGCCTGAAGGGTTTCAATCTTTTGGCCGGCCGCCACTGCCGTCCCTACCGTTAAATCACTTTTGACCGGGGTATAGGTGGTACGTATCAGCGCTGAATGTTTAATTGAGATGCTGGGGCTGCCCGCGATGGTTCCCACAAAAAATACGGTTCCCTCGCGGGCGCTATAAACCTCACTGCCTGCAGGAATGTTTAAATCAACTCCGCGGTGCCCGCTGCCCCAGGGAGATGCCGGGGGAGTGAAAGGGCGTAGTATCTTCACGGGAGAGCGACTGGGCCAATGGTAGAACCCAATTTCGCCGGATAGTTGTCGCAGATCTACCAGCTGGGCGTTACTCGCGGTACGCACGGCGACCGCAACTGGCGGAGCAGGAGCAGATGCCAGCAGACAAATGGCGGATAGCGCCGCTAGTATTAGCAGGGGTGGGGGAGAAGATCGCTTCATACCCTCCAGCTTGAACGCGGTAAGCCCTGGGAGAAACTCCTAAATAACTTGGTAAGCAAAAGCGATAACTATGTGCCTGTGGGGATAACTAGAAAAAGTAACCCTACCGGCACAATCTGGGAAACTGTCAGCAGGTTAACACTGTTCAGTGCCGCTTTCAGCTTGGGGTAGGCTATGATTTCCCGCTAAGCTAGCTCTTAGCACCTGGATTGCCAGGTGACTTCGCGTACGACTACCAGCCCAGCTGGGTCACGCTGGCTTCGGTCCTGTTTTTGGTGGGGTCTTTTTGGGGTAACCCAAAAATGATCTTGTGGCTGAAACAGGTGTCAGTGGACGTCGTGCCAGGAACCGAATGGAAACCGTAAGCGGGGCAGATAGCCCCAAAATACGTGCGCCTTAGCGCACTGAAAGGAAGTCATGGCGGTAGTAACCATGTCTGAGCTGCTCAAGAGCGGCGTACACTTTGGACATCAAACCCGGCGTTGGAACCCCAAGATGAAACCCTTCATCTTGACTGATCGCAACGGTATTTATGTAATCGATTTGGCGCAGTCTCTCGACGGCATTAATCGCGCCTACGATTTCGTGCGGCAAACCGTGCTGCGCGGGGGAAATATCCTGTTTGTCGGCACCAAGAAGCAAGCACAAGACTCCATTGCGGAGCAAGCTGAGCGGGTAGGGATGCCCTATGTTAACCAGCGTTGGTTGGGCGGAATGCTAACCAACTTTGGGACCGTGCACAAGCGTTTGCAGCGTCTAAAAGAACTTGAACAAATCGACTTCGACGATGTAGCCGGTTCGGGGCGCACTAAGAAAGAACTGTTGATGATGAGCCGCGAGAAAGACAAGCTTTCCCGCACTCTAGGTGGTATCCGCGATATGGCGCGTATCCCCTCCGCTGTTTGGATCGTTGACACCAATAAAGAGCACTTGGCAGTAGCAGAAGCCAACAAGCTGAACATCCCGATCGTAGCGATTTTGGATACCAACTGTGATCCGGATGAGATCGAGTTCGGCATTCCCGGCAATGATGACGCTATCCGCTCGGTAGCGCTGCTCACCCGGATTATTGCCGATGCCTGCGCCGATGGCTTAATTGCTCGCTCGCAAAAGGCGGCAGCTAAGAAAGAAACTAGCGAGCAAGAGGCTTCTTCCAGCGAAGAAACCGCTCCGGCCAGTGATGAACCCTTGGCTGATTGGGAGCGGGAACTGCTAGAGGGTACCGCAAATAGCGAAGAGGGCGAAGAAAAGAAAGCCGAAGAGCCCGCCGCTTCCGCGGAAGAGGAAAAAGCCCCCGTCGAAGCAGAAAAGTCTGAATAATCCGCTAAGGATCGTTAACGAGAGGAACATACTGATGGCTATTTCGATGCAAGACATTAAGGAACTGCGCGAACTGACCGGCGCCGGTCTGATGGAAGTTAAGAAGGCACTGGAAGAGGCAAACGGCGACAAGGAAGCAGCGGTAAAGGCGATCCGTTTAGCGGGTAAGAAATCCCTGGCTAAGCGAGAAGATCGTTCCACTGCGAATGGTCTGGTGATGGCGAAAGTGCTGGACACCGCGGACGGACAGGCCGGCGTAATGGTAGAGCTGAACTCCGAAACTGACTTTGTGGGCAAGTCCCCCAAGTTCGTGGAGGCCGCCGAAGAAATCATGCAAGCGCTGGTTGACAGCGGGGTAAGCACTCGCGAGGAACTGCTGGAAGCAAAATGTGGCGAAGGCACCGTTAAAGAAAAGGTAGAGGAAATCGGCGCCCTCTTCTCTGAAAACATTGTTTTGGGTAAGGTAACCCGGATTGATGGCGAGGCCGTAACCAGCTACCTGCACTACTCCTCCGCGGATCTGCCTGCACAGGTCGGGGTACTGGTAGCCACCGATAAAGCCGGCGCAGACGTGGCGCACGATATCGCACTGCACATCGCCGCTTATGACCCCCGTTTCATTGACCGCGAAGAAGTTCCCCAGGCGGAACTGGATAAGGAACGCGAAACTCTGCGGGAAATGACCCTGAAAGAGGGCAAGCCGGAAAAGATCGTTGACAAGATCGTGGAAGGCCGGATGGGATCGTTCTACAAAGACAACTGCCTGCTAGACCAGGATTTTGCGAAAGATCCGAAGAAGTCGGTAGGGCAGATAGTGAAAGCCTCGGGTGGGAAAGTTACTGCTTTCGCCCGCTTCCACGTAGGTTCTTAAGCAAATAGTGATGTGGCCTCAGGGAAATCCTGAGGCCACATCTTTATATCGAGACAGTTAATTGGGGATTTGCCTCCAGTAAATAGCAAGATTGCAAGGGAGAAGCACCCCAGCTTTAACGCTTCGGGTTAAGGTAGTAACAGGCATATTGCCCTCAAGGAAACAACAATATTAAGGGGATAAGGGTGAACCAAGAAGTCGGAAATAAACAACGCAGAGTGATGCTGAAAGTGTCCGGCGAAGTCTTTGGGGGCGGCCAAGTTGGCATGGATCTCGACGTAATCAATTCGGTAGCTCACCAGATTGGGGCGGCCGTTGAACAAGGAGTCCAGGTCGCAGTGGTAGTTGGGGGCGGAAACTTTTTCCGGGGCGCCGAGCTTTCCCAGCGCGGCCTCGATCGAGCACGCGCCGACTATATGGGAATGCTAGGAACGGTAATGAATTCCCTGGCCTTGCAGGATCTCTTAGAACAGGCAGGGGTAACTACCCGGGTACAGACCGCCATCACTATGGGACAAATCGCCGAACCCTATATCCCCTTAAAAGCGGTACGCCATATGGAGAAAGGTCGGGTAGTAATCTTCGGTGCCGGATCCGGCCTACCGTTCTTCTCTACCGACACGGTAAGTGCCCAGCGCGCCCTCGAAACCCATTGCCAAGAGCTATTGGTAGGTAAAAACGGCGTTGATGGGGTTTATAGTGCAGACCCGAAGACTGACCCCACCGCTACCCGATTTGATCATTTAACCTATCAAGAAGCTCTCCAGAAGGAACTGAAGGTTATGGATGCCACTGCTTTCAGTCTCTGTATGGATAACAAACTAAATACTCGGGTATTTGGAATGTCTGAGCCCGGCAACGTTACTTCGGCGCTGTTAGGTGAGACAATCGGTACATTAGTTTCTGCTGACAAGGAGTAACCAAGTGATTGACGATATTCTGCTCGAAGCTGAGGAGAAGATGGAAAAAGCCATCGAGTTCTCCCGGGAAGAATTCACTGCGATTCGCACCGGGCGTGCCAACGCTGCCATGTTTAACCCGATTATGGTGGAATACTATGGGGCGCCCACGCCTTTGCAGCAACTAGCTACCATCAATATCCCGGAGCCGCGCACCGTGCTGATTTCCCCCTATGACAAGTCCTCCACTAACGATGTCATCAAGGCGGTTCGGGACAGCGACCTGGGGGTAAACCCCACTGACGAGGGAAACCATATTCGGGTAACCTTGCCGGAACTAACCGAGGAACGTCGCCGCGACTACGTAAAACTTGCGGGACAAAAAGCCGAGGAAGGTCGCGTATCTATTCGCGGTATTCGCCGTAAAGCCCTGGATCAGCTGGGCAAGCTAAAGAAAGATGGCGATGCCGGCGAGGACGAAGTAACGCGTGCAGAAAAAGAAATCGAGGCTTTGACGAAGAAACAGGTGGACACGATGGATGCTCTGTTAGAAGCCAAAGAAAAAGAACTAATGGAGATATAGTTGAACCACCGTCCCCCGATCCAAGGCGAGGGATCTGTCTCTTTGATGAACCCAGAACCTACCAAGAATGCGCTCGCAAAACCGAAAAAGTCGCGGGCAGGTCGCAACCTACCGGCCTCGATTGCGGTGGGGGTAGGCCTGGGTGCCTTGGTGTTAGCCTTGCTCCTGGCACCACCGGTATGTTTTTTGGTGTTCATCATGGTGGTGGCGGTGATGGCCGAATTTGAGATGGCGCGAGCCGTATCTCGGATTAGGGTAAAACTGTGTTTACCACCCCTGGTGGTGGGCAGTATCGGGATGCTGGTCTGCGCCTATCTCTTAGGACCGGAGGGGGTATGGGCGGCGCTACTAGCTACTTTGATAGCTTGTGCTATCTGGCGCTTGAGTTCCGGCCCTTCCAAGTTTGCGACTCGCGACCTCTTAGTGACCGGTTTTGTTGCCATCTATTTGCCTTTCTTGGCATCTTTTGTGGTCATTATGCTGCATAATCCCCATCACCCCGCTCCGATAATAGTGTGGATTGTGATCACCATATGTAATGACATTGGTGGCTACGCGGCGGGGGTACTTAAAGGTAAGCACCCTCTGGCTCCGGCGGTTTCGCCCGCAAAATCTTGGGAAGGGTTCGCCGGTTCCGTAGTGATGTGTACACTCGCCGCCGCAGTTGCGGTTTGGGCGACCGGAACTCAGGTTTGGGCAATCGCAGTGCTAGGGATTCTCACTCCCATGGTTGCTACCTGCGGAGATTTAGGAGAGTCCTTAATAAAGCGGGATCTGCAACTTAAAGACATGGGTAATTTACTACCTGGTCATGGCGGAGTGATGGATCGCCTGGACTCGCTACTCATCACCGTGCCCCTCTTTTTCCTGGTGTCCTTGGGTATCTTTTAAAGGATGGCAAACTCTAAATGGCAAAGCTAGCGCAACCAGGATCGGCTCAAAAGCGACAAAAGGACGGATCCCGGGCATCTTTGAAGGGCGGACGCTTCGCTGATAAGGCTAGCGGCTCCACGAGCGATAAAGAGTTGATGCGCCGAGCCAAACCGCGGCGCGATCCCTGGCAAGTAATGCCCACCGACCAGGCCCCTGAGGGAGCTAGCACCCCGGATGCGCGCCCCGTGCTGCGTTTCCAAGCAACTAAACGGACTAAACCTCCGGCGCATTTGGCCGATTTTGATCTGGCGGGACGCAAACAAATGCTAAAAGAGGCCGGTTTTCCGCCCTTTAGAGCCGACCAATTATCCCGTCACTATTTCACGCACCTAACTACCGATCCGCGCCAAATGTCTGATCTGCCCGCTACCGGGCGGGAGAAACTCGCGGAGCTGGCATTTCCGCAGCTAGTTCAGCAAGTCGTGGAGCGTAGCGGTGATCAGGGAATGACTCACAAATACCTGTGGCGACTATTTGATGGCGCCGAAGTAGAGTCGGTACTAATGCGCTATCCCTCCCGCGCTACCCTCTGTATTTCTTGCGAAGTGGGATGCGGAATGGCTTGCCCCTTTTGCGCCACCGGACAAATGGGGCTGACCCGTAACCTTTCAACCGCTGAAATCGTAGAACAGGTGCGCCTGGCACGTAAGGTGTGTCAGGAGGGCGAACTAGGCGGAGATCCCTGCAACCTCTCCAACGTGGTGTTCATGGGGATGGGAGAGCCCATGGTTAACTATCGGGCAGTGCTGGGCGCGATTCGCCGCTTGATTGCCGAGCCCCCGGAAGGGTTCGGAATGTCCGCGCGGGGAATCACGGTTTCTACTGTGGGGCTGGTGCCCGGAATCAAGAAGCTAACGGAAGAGAAAATCCCGGTCACCTTGGCGATTTCCCTGCACGCTCCCGATGACGAATTGCGTGATGAGCTAATTCCAATAAATTCTCGCTTCCAGGTTAGCGAACTGCTAGACGCTGCTTACGATTATTTTAAAGCTACCGGCCGGCGGGTCTCCATCGAATACGCCCTGATCAAGAACATGAACGACCAGGCGTGGAGAGCGGGACTGCTCGCAGATTTGCTGAATGCTCGCGGGCACGGCTGGGCGCATGTGAACCCGATTCCGTTAAATCCCACCCCCGGATCTATCTGGACGGCGAGTGAATCCCACGCGCAAGCAGAATTTGTAGATACTCTGGAACGTAAAGGTATCACCACCACTATCCGCGATACTCGGGGACAAGATATTGACGGAGCGTGTGGTCAATTGGCAACTAAATCTCGGAAGGAGAGGACTGGCAAATGAGCGAGAACAACTTTCCTAGGGCCGGTTTTTTTACGCGGGGATACGACCCCTCCCAGGTAGACGAGTTTTTTGCGGATGCTCGCAAAGCCTATGAGGGCGGGGTGCCGGCTGAAAAATTCTCGGCCGCCCAGGTGCGGGGTGCCCACTTTGACCTAGTGCGTCGCGGATATCAAACTGCCGCGATCGACCAGGCTATGGATCGTCTGGAAGCCGCTTTCGTGCGGCGTGACCGAGCAGACAATGTAGCAGTTAACGGTTCGCAAGCCTGGATGGAAAGGGTAGCGCAGCGAGCAACTACCCTTTATCCGCGGATGCTCCGTCCGCGGGGCAAACGTTTCGCTCACCCAAACGGTAAAGGCTATGACGCCACCCAGGTGGATGAACTACTCGACCGGCTCGCACAGTATTTTGACTCGGATAAGGGAATCACCTCCGCCGAGATTCGCAGTGCCACTTTTAAGACTGCAAAGAATGAAAAGGCTTATAAAGAGGGCGTAGTCGATGCCTATCTCTCGCGA
This sequence comes from Varibaculum cambriense, assembly GCF_022133705.1. Classification (GTDB taxonomy): domain Bacteria; phylum Actinomycetota; class Actinomycetes; order Actinomycetales; family Actinomycetaceae; genus Varibaculum; species Varibaculum cambriense_A. Next base: position 47,653 of record NZ_JAKNHJ010000009.1, on the reverse strand, counting down.
GCGGTAGAAGTACTGCTGGCGGTGGAATAACTGTTTGCCTTCGGGCAATAACCGGCAAAATATCTTTCGAATCGGGGAGGGGCAGTGCGCGACGTTTTCATTTTGGGATCCACGGGATCTATCGGTACGCAAGCACTGGAGGTAATCGCTCAAAATCCGGGGCGGTTTTGTGTGCGCGCCCTCAGCGCTGGTGGGGCTAACCTTACGTTACTGGCGCGGCAAGCTGCCCGTTTCCGCCCCGAAATTGTGGCGATTTCCTTAGATAGGGGCGAGGAATTCGTGACTGCGCTAGCTGCGGAACTTCCTGGCGCAAATAAATATCAAGCCGAGATTTTGACAGGAGACGATGCTAGTGCCCGAGCAGCGAGGAGAGCCAGCCGGCAAGCGGTAGTCCTCAATGGGATTACCGGCGGGGTGGGGCTGGCTCCTACTTTGGCCGCCTTGGATAGTGGGGCTACCTTAGCGCTGGCAAATAAAGAATCTTTGATTGTGGGCGGCGCCTTAGTTAAAGCTGCCTGCCAGCGCCCTGGCCAAATCGTACCGGTAGATTCTGAACATTCGGCGATTGCGCAAGCCTTAGCTAGTGGTGTCCACCATAAGGGGTTAACCAGCGTAAACCAGGATGGTTACAGTGAAGTAAGCCAGATTATCCTTACTGCCTCTGGCGGTCCTTTCCGGGGAAAGAAACGTGCAGATTTAGCTGAGGTCAGCGCGCAGCAAGCCCTCAATCACCCCACTTGGTCAATGGGGCCGGTGGTGACTATCAACTCTTCCACCCTGGTAAACAAGGGTTTGGAACTGATAGAAGCTCACCTTTTATTCGATGTTACGCCCGAAGATATTGTGCCGGTGATTCATCCCCAATCGATTATTCACTCCGGGGTAACTTGGATTGATGGCGCCAGTATTTTGCAGGCCTCCCCGCCCGATATGCGCCTGCCGATCGCCCTGGGACTGGATTGGCCGAACCGCCTAGAAAAAACTGTTACCCCCCTGGATTTTACTCAAGTCCAGCAGTGGCAATTCGAACCGGTAGATCATGAAACTTTCCCGGCAATAAAACTGGCGCGCCAAGCAGTGGCGGCCTCCGCTTCTCACCCGGCGGTTTATAACGCCGCCAATGAAATATTCGTAGATGCCTTCCTGGATGGAAGCTTGCCCTACCTGCAAATAGTGGATTCGCTAGCGCGAGTATTGTCCGAACATACCGGGGTGGAGAATCCAGATTTAGGGCAAATTATGGCTGCGCAAACCTGGGCGAAAACTAAGGCTCAGGAAATTGTCATGAACGCTAGGTAGGCTATCCCCATGGCTTTTTTGCTGGGAATAATAATTCTGGTTATCGGACTGATTATCTCTATTGGTCTGCATGAATGTGGGCACCTGCTACCGGCTAAAAAATTTGGGGCGCTAGTTCCCCAGTTCATGATTGGGTTCGGTCCCACCCTGTTTTCACGTAAACGCGGGGAAACCGAATACGGAGTTAAAGCCTTCCTTCTAGGGGGTTATTGCCGCATCCTGGGAATGTACGGCCCGGGTGACCCGGATCAGTTTGCCTACAAACTGGACGGCAAGAAACTTTCAGTACGCCAGGCGCGCGCCCTCGACCCGGAGGAAGCCGAAAACTTGGTTCCTACCTGGTCGCAAGAAGCCCGCGACGCCTCGCTTTCCGAGATTCCTTCAACTCAGCGCCACCGCGGCTTTTACAACCTGCCGGTATCCCAGCGCCTAATGGTGATGGTCGGCGGGCCAGTGATGAACCTATTTTTAGCGTTCGTACTGATGGCGATAGCAATGCTGGGGATTGGGATTGCCACCCCCACTACCACTGTTGATAAAGCCGTTTGCTTGAAAGCAGGACAGGTGGTTGATTGCGGCCAGGAGGGAGCCCAACCCTCCCCGGCAGCCAAGGCCGGGATTAAACCGGGAGATAAGTTAGTCGCCTGGGATGGTAAGAAAATTAACACCTGGGAAGACCTGCGAAAATATGCTAACGCTACCCATGGGGATGCCACCGTGTCAGTCCAGCGCGGCGGGGAAGTGATTGAACTGCACCTATCCGGGGTAGATGGGAAAGCCGGGCTTTATGCGCGTTCGGTGCGTCAAAGCACGGGGCTGGCCACCTACGGGCAAACCATGTGGCAAATGTTCTATCAAACCGGAGCAGTAGTCTTGAAACTGCCGGTAGCAGTGTGGGAGGTGGGAGTTGCAGTCTTCACTGACACCCCGCGCGATAGCTCCGGAATCATGTCAGTCCTGGGAGTAGGTAGAATCGCGGGAGAGATCGGTTCTGCGCCCTCAACCCAGGTGACCCTGGCAGGTCGCGCCGGAGGCTTACTTTCCCTGCTAGCTTCCCTAAATATGGCGCTGTTTGTATTCAACCTGATTCCGCTGCCGCCCTTAGATGGCGGACATATTGCCGGTGCCTGCTGGCAAGGAATCAAGAACTGCTATGCGCGGCTCCGTTCGCGCCCCGCTCCTGGCCCCATTGATGCCGCGAAAGCTGTGCCGTTGACCTACGTGGTGGCAGGACTGTTGATAGCGATGACCGTGCTACTGATGGTGGCGGATATTGTTGACCCCATTCGCTTACCTTAGTTATTGAGTTATGGGGAGCGGTCATCGTTTAATACTGGCGGTCTTTCGCCCTCAGTGATTACTGTAAAATAGGCCGGGGAAATAGCGCAGGTAAAAGCGTTATTCTTTCCAGAAACTAGGGCTTTAGTGTCTGAAAGCGTCATAATAGGAACGTGAGTGTTGAACTAGGAATGCCGGAAGTAAAGCCCGCGGGTTTCCCGCGAAAAAAAACTCGCAAGATTCGCTGCGGAGACGTAGGTATTGGGGGAGATGCCCCAATCAGCGTACAGTCCATGTGTACCACCAAAACCACCGATATTGGTGCCACCTTGCAGCAGATAGCGGCGTTAACGGCCGCCGGGTGCGATATTGTGCGGGTAGCCTGCCCCAGCGCAGATGATGCGGAGGCGCTGCCGGTAATCGCCCAAAAATCTACTATTCCAGTAGTCGCCGACATTCATTTCCAACCCAAATATGTGTTCGCCGCGATTGAGGGCGGCTGCGCGGGGGTGCGGGTAAACCCCGGTAATATCCGCAAATTCGATGACCAGGTGGAAGAAATCACCAAATGCGCCCGCCAGCACGGCACCGCCCTGCGGATTGGAATTAATGCCGGTTCCCTCGATCCGCGGGTAATGGCACGCCATGGGAAAGCTACCCCGGAGGCTTTGGCAGAATCCGCGGTTAATGAGGCACGCCTGTTCGAGCAATACGATTTCCACGACTTTGCGATATCGGTTAAACACCATGACCCGGTGACTATGATTCGCGCCTACGAACTGCTCAGTGAAATGGGGGATTGGCCGCTACACTTGGGAGTAACCGAGGCAGGCCCGGCTTTCCAAGGCACTATCAAATCGGCGACCGCCTTCGGGGCGCTGCTTCGTCAAGGCATCGGGGATACTATCCGGGTGTCGCTATCTGCTGATCCGGTGGAGGAAATAAAAGTCGGGATTGAAATCCTGCAATCTATGGGGCTAAAAGAACGCACCCTGGAGATTGTTTCCTGCCCCTCCTGCGGACGCGCCCAAGTCGATGTTTACAAGTTGGCAAACGCCGTTACTGATGCGCTGAAGGACGAGATTAAAGTGCCGCTGCGAGTTGCGGTTATGGGGTGTATCGTGAACGGTCCCGGCGAGGCGCGGGAAGCCGACCTGGGGGTAGCCAGCGGTAACGGTAAAGGAAAAATCTTTATTAAAGGCGAAGTGATTAAGACGGTTCCCGAAGAGGAAATCGTGCCTACCCTGATTGCGGAGGCGCATCGTCAAGCCGAGCTACTAGGTCTAGAAGAAGGCTCCGGTGAAGTCGAGGTAATCGCCTAGTTTCTCTAGGCAGGAGTGGGAAAAGTACTCGGGGAACCCCGGTAACGCGCGTGAGCAGATTTTACCTCGCGCCCCGAAATCCGTGAAAATGCCTTGGCATTTTCACGGATTTAACGCCCGGAGCCTACCCTTCGGCATAAATCTGCCCACGCGCTTAGTATCACTCTCCCTCTCGCATCTTTTCCCGCGGGGAGGATTGGTTTTTTCCTCCTGCCCAAGAATTCGGCAAACGTAGCCACGTTTCCCGAATTCTTATGCCCACCGCGCCCGCTCGGATAAAACCAATCCTCCCCGCTTAATGCCAACCTAAGCCCGATCTTTTCCCACTCCTCTACGAAAACCCCAACCCCCTAGCGACGTTTACCGAATTCCTAAGCTCAAGGGTCTTACCGCTTTCCTTTTGAATAGCCGGGTATCTGAAGTTGAAACCACTTGAATAAAGTCAACCTGCTCGAATAAAACCAAGCTCTCCCCGTTTAACCCGCCCGTCTTTTTATTTTTCCCCGCGCTGCTCCTTGCAGGAATTGTCAACGCAAGTTTGCTCTTGGTGCTTCAACCCGGGGTTCCGTATCTTGCTACCGCCGTAACCGCGAGCGCGAGAGAGAAGTTTTATCCGATCAGGTTAGGTGGGCGTAAAACTCGCAGATGCCGTGGGCATCGGCGAGTTTTTGGGCGGGAGGAAAAACTTCTCGCTCGCGCGTAACTTTTGGCTAGCGTTAGCACCGGTATCCGGATAAAAAGTATTGTTGATTCCTGCCGGAACGGCGCGGTTTAGGTTCCTTTGCATCATCTACTAAACTGGCGAACGTGGCTTACAATATGTCGACTTATTTTGTTAGGACTTTGCGGGAAGACCCGGTAGATGCCGAAGTGGATTCCCATAAACTGCTGGTGCGCGCCGGTTATATTCGCCGTGCTGCACCCGGAATCTATACGTGGACCCCGCTAGGGTTGCGCACGATTCGGCGCGTAGAGCAGGTAGTACGCGAAGAAATGGATCGCATCGGCGCCCTCGAGGTAGCTTTCCCCGCGCTGTTGCCCCGCGAACCCTATGAAGCGACCAACCGCTGGGAAGAGTTCGGGCCCTCCCTGTTTAAACTGCAAGACCGCAAAGGCGCTGACTATCTATTGGCGCCCACTCACGAAGAAATGTTCACCCTGTTGGTGAAAGACTTTTATTCGTCCTATAAAGATCTGCCGGTCGTCCTCTACCAGATCAAAGAAAAATATCGGGACGAGGCGCGCCCTCGGGCAGGTCTGATTCGCGGCCGCGAATTCATTATGAAGGACGCCTACTCTTTCAACATTGACGACGAGGGGCTAGAGGCATCCTATCAGCAGCAACGCCGCGCATATCAGCGGATTTACTCGCGGTTAGGGCTAGATTTCGTGATTTGTTCCGCGATGGCGGGCGCTATGGGAGGATCGCGCTCTGAAGAGTTCATTTTCCCTTGTGCTATTGGGGAAGATACTTTTGTGCGCTCCGAGGGCGGGTATGCCGCCAATGTGGAGGCCGTGACCACTATTGCCCCCGAGCCGCAAGATTATTCGCAACTTCCCGCCGCGATTGAACGTAAAACCCCCGGTGCACACACTATAGAAGCATTGGTGGATTACTCGAACGAGCATTTCCCCCGCGAAGATGGCAGAGCATGGACTAAAGCTGACACTTTGAAAGCCTTCATGGTTGCCGCGACTTATGCCGATGGTAAACGGGAAGTGCTGCTCCTGGGCGTACCCGGAGATCGCGAAATTGATATGCGGCGCCTCGAAGCCTCCTTGGGGGCAGACGTAGAAATGGCGACCCCGGAAGATATGGCCGCCTACCCCAATATCGTACCGGGCTTTACTGGGCCTACCTGCGCCGGGCCAGACCATCCGGATCGCAAAATTAATGAGGACGGAAACATTTCTGGCAGCCCCCGCTGCCTCCTAGATCCGCGGGTAGTAGAAGGTACCGAATGGATCGCGGGCGCCGGCAAAGAAGACACCCACCTTTATCACTTGGTGGCGGGCAGAGATTTCCGCGCTGACGGCTTTATTGAAGCTGCGGAAGTGCGAGATGGGGATCCGGCTCCCGATGGTTCTGGAGCCTTGCAGACCGCCCGCGGAATCGAAATCGGGCATATCTTCGCCCTCGGAACAAAATATTCCGAGGCGCTAGGGCTAAACGTGCTCGATCAAAACGGGAAATCCCAGGTAGTAACCATGGGATCCTACGGAATCGGGGTTTCCCGGGTAATGGCCGCTATCGCCGAGGAATACCACGACGAGGTCGGGCTGAAATGGCCAACTAATGTGGCGCCCTTCCAAGTGCATGCACTGGTGACCGGCAAAGGGACAGAACTTTTCGAGGCCGCGCAAACGCTAGGCGACCAGCTCACCGCCGCCGGGATCGATACTTTGATCGATGACCGCAAGAAAGTCTCTGCCGGGGTTAAATTCAAGGATGCGGAACTGCTGGGCATGCCCTGGCTGGTAGTGATCGGGCGCGGATTGAAAGAAGGAACCGTGGAAGTACGGTGTCGTGCCACTGGTGAACGCCGTGAAATCGCAGTTGTAGATGCCTTCCAATATGTAAATGACCAGGTGCACCAGGATCTCGCGGAAGCCTATGCGCGGGCAGAAAAAATCGTTCCGGCTGCGGCGGCAGCGGGCAGCGAGGAGGAATAGGAAATGGCATTTCGAGAAATCAGAGTAATCGGAGATCCGATTTTGCGCACCCCCTGTGAACCGGTGGGCGAAATCGATGAACATATAAAACAGTTGGTAGAAGACTTGCTAGAAACGGTAGATGCCGATGGGCGTGCCGGGCTGGCCGCTAATCAGATTGGCGTGGGGCTGCGGGCTTTCTCCTGGAACATTGACGGGGAAGTCGACTATATTCTTAATCCCCGTCTGGTAGAGGTTTCAAAAGACGAATACCAAGATGGCGACGAGGGTTGCCTGTCGGTGCCGGGACTGTTCTTCCCCTGTCAGCGCGCCTGGTATGCGCGTGCCGAAGGGATTGACCTGGATGGCAAGCCGAAAGTGGTCGAAGGCGAAGAGCTTATGGGGCGTTGCATTCAGCATGAATGTGACCACTTAGATGGTCATCTTTATCTTGATCGCCTCGATCGGTTAACGCGTCGGAAAGCCTTTAAAGAGATTCGCGAAAAAGGTCTGTAGCTGGTAAAAGCTTGTTGTGGGGAGCGCGGAGGCGGATTTTGCCTCGCGCCCCGAAATCCGGAAAATGCTTTGGCATTTTCACGGATTTAGTGCCCGGAGCCTACCCCTCGGCATAAATCCGCCTCCACGCTTATGCTCAAGCCCCCTCTCGTATCTTTTCCCGACCTCGACCCGTGCTATGAGCCTGGTGGCTGTTAGTTAGCGCGGGGGCTGGGTTTGTCCTCCTGCCCAGGAATTCGGAAAACGTAGCGGCGTTTTCCGAATTCTTATGCCCACCGCACCTGCTCGGATCAAACCCAGCCCCCGAGCTATCGCTCAAGCCTCTTCTCGTGTTTTCTCTCGATCGGTAAACCACAGGTGCCACATTGGCCTCAGTAGTCACAAAATTGCCGGTCAGAGGCTTTTGGGGTTGTTGAAAATCGCTATCGAGGGCAAAATAGAAACTGAGACACCGCGTGTCATCACTCTGTAGTGTGCACAGGCCGTTGGGGAAGACGAACCTTGCGATCACTAAAGGAGAAGCGATGAACAAGGATTACACCCGCGGTGTACTTTTCGTACACTCATGCCCTCGTGCGCTGTCTAGTCACGTGGAATGGGCGGTTGGAGCAGTTCTAGATCAACGCGTCAACCTAGAGTGGACGGAACAACCGGCTCAACCCGGGATGTTCCGCTCGGAGCTTTCCTGGGTCGGCAGGGCTGGGACTGGTGCTAAACTAGCCTCCGCACTGCGCGGATGGGAACATTTGCGTTTCGAGGTTACCGAGGACGCCTCCGTAAACAACAATGGGGGACGCTGGTCATACACTCCAGACTTGGGGATTTTTCATGCCCAAACCGATGTGGTGGGCAATGTGGTGATCCCGGAAGATCGCGTGCGCTCGGCGCTTGCCCAAGGCAGTCAAGAAGAATTGCGTCGCCTACTGGATTTGGCGCTGGGAACCGCTTGGGACGAAGAACTCGAACCTTTCCGCTACGCGGGAGCGGGCGCTCCCGTGCGCTGGCTACATCGAGTGGGCTGAGATGGCGCTAGATGCTGATGCGCTAGCGGCGCTCGCCGATTTTGGTAAAAACCTGCCCGGCGGCGCGGTGAATGAAACCGGGGGAGAGGACACAACTGGGTCTGGTGCTGCCCCGGAATCTGAGGCGGTTTCTGGGGAAAGTAACGCTAGTAATTCGGATGCGTCCTCGGGAAATATTCCTCCTGCCTGGGAAAACTTTAGTGGTGAACCAGCGGTTATAGCTTCTCTGCTAGAGGCCGTTGCCGCGGAAACTGGCAGTGAACAGGCGGATCTGCAGCCGGCGACGGAGTTGAGGGCGCAGTTGGATTTCGACGATCTGTCTCTGTACGCGGTGATAGCACGGCTTGAGGGAGAACTGGGTGAAAAACGTTCCGATACCCAGATCGCCGAATGTGAAACTCTGGGGCAGCTGGTGAGCCTGTATCACGGGTAATAAGCATCAAATTAGGTGGTACTCGCAAAAACAATTCATATCTCGAGGATAAGTAGCGCTTTAGGGGTGCTTGGCAGGGGTTTTTCACATCAGGAGTTGCATAAATGCAATAAAACTACCTGAGTTGCGTATATGCAACAAGGGGTGGCATCTAAGGAAAGAAACTGGTTCCCCCAGGAGTCTTAACCGGTTTTGACCATGGGTAAATCGCATTATTTCGGCATGTCGCGACCGTTTTTCCTGGGGTCTTTCTCGAACTAGTAACGTGGTTTGCCAATTATCCTATTCTTAAAAAACTACAATGATGCCATAAGGTTCTCGCCAGGCTTTTTGTCTCCGCGCCCTACATAGGTGGTGAGGTAAACATTTAGGCTCAAGAAAGGAATGGAGAAATGAAAACTCAAAAACTTATGTTAGTGCTGGCAAGCGTGGCGTTGGGGGTGGGGCTTGCTGGGTGCGCGGGTAATGCTAATGTGAGTGCTCCGGTGTACAAGGTGCCGACTGTCTCTGATATGGATAGGGAAAAGCAGGCTTTGAACGCTGAGCGTGATAAGAAGATTGCTCGGGACCATCCGGCGAGGGCGAAAGCGGAGGCGGAAGCTAAAGCTAAGGCAGAGGCGGAGGCTCCTGCTAAGGCTAATAAGGCACAGGCTCCTGCCCCGGTGAAAGCTCAGCCCAAGTCACGCACCTACCAGAAGAAAGCTCAGCCTAAGCGGCAGTACCAAGCTCCTCGCCGCTCCGGGACTAAGGCTAAGGCAGGCAATTCTGGCGAATGGAAAGTCGGGGAAAGCAAAAGCTACAAAGATGACAGCTCGAAATGGACGTACAAGGGAAATAACCAATTCGAAGTTTCCGGATGCGGAGATAGCGAGGGCAACACCTGGCCCTGCTAGAAAACTGAACGCTTAATACCTCGTAGCCCCGGCGTTTTGCTGGGGCTACAAGTGTATCTGGGCGCAATTCCCGCCCGACCTCAAAACCTTTCCACCAGCGCTTTTATTCTTGGAAACCTATTTACGCATTACCCATAGTGGAAACACTAAATAGACGTAAGGAGGGTTTTCCAAGATGATGCAAAGAGTATCGAAACGCTTGGTGCTGCTAGCTGCCCTAGGGGCGTTAGCCTTAAGCGTAATAGTTCCAATCGCTCCAGGCGGTGACAATCCAGGATCCGGTTTAGTAGCGGAGATTAGGGAACAGGTGCGGGTCGGAGAGGTGAACTTTTACGCATATCCAGCTAATCACCGTCAGGGGAGAATGCCGGAAACGCAATTGGCTCTTTTCGTTTCTGGGAATGGCTCCTATTCGCGGAAGCGAGGCAAGAGAAAACCATGAGCGGTTGAAGCTACAAAGGCAGTAACTAACCGAGATAACCCGCCGGCTGTGGCAGATCATAGGACCCCGACTCCAGCGTCAGTAGATAGGCGGGCAAGTACCACCCTTACTGGATCATGCAACGGAACGCTCACTATCTATGCTTCTGGGACTAACGCTTCTATATCGGTAGGTGGCAGACATGGGGGGGCGAGCCTAAGTCTGCCTTGGAATGGCGCGTTTGTGGCTACGCGCACGGCTGATGGATCGGTAAGCGGCAGTTGGAATTGCGGGAATTAGACCTTGGCCAGTTCGGCGGTGCCGTAAGAACGCATTTTTGCGTCGGTAAGATATACCCCGTCTTCTTGGGTGGAGATATAGTCGATGAACATTCCGATAGAGGAGTTCTCACTTAAGGTGCTTGCTTCTAGATCGGTGAGGCTGGGTGCCTTAGCCCCTTTGTCTTGCGCGGCTACTACCCTTACTTTGCCGGTTTCGGATAGGGCGTAGATGGTTCCGCAGCCCCCGGCTCTTTCGATTCTAGCCAGCAGGGTGCCAACAGTCTCGCTTTCTAGGCAAGCGATAAGCGGGGTATGGCCCCTAGAATCAATAACTTTTGGAGTAGTGTTTCCGAGCATGACGTTGTAGAGGACTTCGTTCTCGAAGTCTGCCAATTCCTTGTTCACTTTCACACCTCCACCAATTTATTAATTTCTTGCCTGATTCTTAGTATAGCCATTCCCAATGCGTCCTGAACATCCCTTGCCCGGTTAAGGACCTTAATCGTTTCGCGCGGGTTCCCATCCCTCTCCCCGTCTTTGTAGTAGTGGATGTGGGCGTTGGAGTGGGTGCAGTCTATCGAAAGGTGCGTTTGCCACCTGCCAGTGTTTTCGTTTCTGACCTGGAGCACAAAAACAAATTCGGTTAATCTTCCGGCCTGAGTCCAACGGTTACCTTGGATTCGCAAGTGTTCTATATCGCAGGGCACAATGTCGCTGATTGGGTACTTCTCGCATCTTGTTCTAGGCGGTATCTGGTAATCCCCGTTTGGAAGGCAATCATCCCAATTTTGCTTGCGCACACAGAAATCTTAACAAAATCTCTTTTCCTCAAAACTTCCAATACTACACAGTGGGAATTTAGCTTTCACCTGGGTTTTTGCGCTCGCGCCCTACATAGGGAGTATGCAAGAAAATCAAAATCTTATGAAAGACCTCGATTTCAGGTTGGTTGCTGATTTTTTCGTTTCTCACGAGAGGGACGAACTAGCTCCGGCTTACAAGGTCGGAGTTACCCGCTCCCCACCGGTATTCCACGCATCTTTTTGCGCGATGGAGGAGCTGGAAAAGAAGAGGCGCTTTGTAACTAGGCGGAGCATTTGCCACCGCGAACACCTTCTACCCAGAATGTTCATTTTCTTGGGTACAGCTAACCCGTTAAGCCGCAATGCAGCAAGTGTCAGGCGCATATCAATATGCGGAATCGATAAAAATCAAGGGAGGTGTTTTCAAATGGTAAAAAATTTACTTAAGCGCATTTTTGTGCTCCTGGTAATCACTAGTCTGGTTTTGACCGGCGGTGTTTCACAGAGTATAGGCGCTGAAAGTCCAGAGCTCTACCCGGTAGTTGAGACGTGGAGGTAACTTTCAGTCGGGGAGATGGTGTTTTTCGCACACTCGGCTAGTTAACGCGATTTCTTTTAGGCGCTGGCGGAGGGCTTCGGCCTCGCCGAGGGCGTCATAGAGTGCATCCTCGGAAAGAACCCCGCGCGGTAAATCTTCCGGCAAAAGTCCCTGGTTATCGGCTTCTAGATCCTCCCACCAGGCTTTCCCGGAATAATACTTATCCAAAGCGCGGTAATCGTCCCACATCTGTTCATAGGTGTCGAGGGCGCCCTCGACAGTTGCAATCGCGTCATTGAGACGCACCAGCGCCGCCTCCATCTGCGATACGCGCTCAATTTGCTCCGCACAAACTTCAGTTTTTTCCATAGCGCTATCCTCCCACATCTCACCTGCAGCTGCGTATCTATAGTTATTTCTGGCGGGCGTTCTAAGGGGTGTCAGCTCCAAAAAGTAGGGGGCGTCCATTGGAAAATGGGCGCCCCCAGGAAGCGATCAGTATCAGCTATTACTGTTCGCCAGAAGAACCAGCGTTCGGATTTAGTAGGTCATAGCGATTCAAGGCCTGAGTTACCACCGAACGATCTTGCAGAATCCCGTCCTCATTTAAAGCCTCCAAGGCCTGAACCACCAGGGATTCGGCATCAATCAAGAAGTGGCGGCGCGCGGCGGCACGGGTATCGGAATACCCGAAATCCGAAGCACCCAGCACCTTATATCGTCCCGGCACCCAGGGGCGAATCATATCGGGAACCAGATGGTCATAATCCGAAGTCGCAATCACCGGTCCAGTGGCGTTACGGAGCCGCTGAGTAACATAGGGCAAGCGATACTCTTCATCCGCATGAAGCAGGTTATGGCGATCGCTGTCCATACCGTCCCGGCGCAGCTCATGCCAGCTGGTCACCGACCAGACTGCTGCATCAACCCCCCAATCCTGCATCAAAAGTTTTTGCGCCTGCAGCGCCCAAGGAACCGAAATCCCCGAAGCCAGCAGTTCTACCTTCGGCCCGCCATTTTCATAATGACCGGTCAAGGCATACATGCCGCGCAGAATTCCCTCAACATCGACTCCTTCGGGTTCTGCGGGCTGGTGAATCGCCTCGTTGTAAACCGTCAAATAGTACATGACGTTCTGGTCGCGCCCATCGGAGCCATCTCCATACATCCGCTGCATTCCGTCACGAATAATATGGCGCAACTCGTAAGCATAGGCCGGATCGTATTGCACAAACGCCGGGTTCGTGGCGGCAATAATCGGGGAGTGCCCATCGGCATGCTGCAGACCCTCACCGGTCAAAGTAGTACGCCCCGCGGTTCCCCCAATCACGAAACCTCGTGCCAACTGGTCTCCGGCTGCCCAGAACTGGTCACCCGTCCTCTGGAAACCAAACATTGAATAAAACAGGTAGAACGGGATTGTGGGTTCCCCATTAGACATATAGGAAGTGCCAGCCACCTGGAAAGCGGCCGCTGCTCCCGCCTCATTAATCCCGGGGTGCAGAATCTGGCCATCTTTACCCTCGGAATAATGCAGCATCAAATTTTCATCGACTGCGGTGTAATTCATCCCCAAAGTGTTATAGATCTTCGCGGAGGGGAACATAGAATCCATCCCGAAAGTCCGCGCCTCATCCGGCACAATCGGCACAATCCGCTTGCCGAAGTCTTCATCCTTCAAAAACTCTTTCATTAGACGCACCAGCGCCATGGTGGTGGCAACTTTCTGCTTCCCAGAACCCCCTTTGAGGACGTCATAAACGGAATCATCTGGCAAAGAAAGCTGCATCTGGTTGCGTTCTTTAGGACGCGAAGGCAAAAAACCGCCCAACTTTTCGCGACGCTCAAACATATACTGCAAGGATGGATGATCCTCGGCAGGACGGTAGTAGGGAGGTAGCTGCGGATCTTTATCCAGCTCCTCGTCAGTAATCGGAATATGCAGCCGGTCGCGTAGCGCCTTCAAATCTTTCAAGGTCAGCTTCTTCATCTGGTGAGTGGAGTTGCGTCCCGCGAAGGTCTCACCCAGCACATATCCCTTAATGGTGTGCGCCAAGATAACAGTCGGCTGTCCCTTATGCGCCATCGCCGCATGATAGGCGGCGTAAACCTTGCGGTAATCATGACCGCCCCGCCGCAAATCCCAAATCTCCTCATCGGTCCAATCTTCCACCATTTTCGCGGTGCGAGGATCCCGGCCGAAGAAATGTTTACGCACGTAAGCGCCATCATTAGCTTTGAAAGTCTGGTAGTCACCATCCAGGCATTCGGTCATCACTTTCAGTAGCGCATGGTCATGATCCTTAGCCAACAGCCGATCCCAGCCGCGACCCCAAATTACTTTGATAACGTTCCAGCCGGCGCCTCGGAAAAATGCCTCAAGCTCCTGAATAATTTGTCCGTTACCGCGCACCGGGCCATCCAGGCGCTGTAGGTTGCAGTTGACGACAAATGTGAGGTTGTCGAGCTTTTGCTGCCCCGCTAGCTGCAACATTCCCCGCGATTCCGGTTCATCCATTTCTCCATCACCCAGGAAAGCCCAAGTGTGCTGGTCAGAACAGTCTTTGATTCCGCGGTTAGTTAAATAGGTATCAAACCAGGCCTGGGTAATTGCCTCGGCCGGTCCCAGCCCCATAGACACGGTGGGGTATTCCCAAAACTCGGGCAGGTGCCGCGGATGCGGGTAAGAAGGCAGGCCGTGAGGGGCTTGAGATAGTTCCTGACGGAAACCATCCATATCCTCCTCAGACAGCCGACCCTCTAGGAACGCCCGCGCGTAAATACCGGGGGAGGCGTGCCCTTGGAAGAAGACGTGATCCCCGCCGCTCGGGTGCGACTTGCCGCGGAAGAAATGGTTAAACCCGACCTCGTAAAGAGTAGAGATAGAGGCGTAGGAAGAAATATGACCCCCTACATGCACCCCTTGGCGTTGCGCGCGGGTAACCTGCACGGCGGCATTCCAGCGCATCCAGCGACGATAGTCCCGCTCGATGCGTTCATCCCCGGGGAAAGTCGGTTCATCATGCGGCTTAATCGTGTTAGTGAAAGGCGTATTTAAATTGGCAGGCACCGCCACATTTTGTTCGCCGGCTTGAGAAAGCATCCGCAACAAAATATCGCGAGTACGCTCCGGACCGCGCTCTTTAATCAAATCATCCAAAGAATCCAGCCACTCGCGGGTTTCTTGGGGATCCGGATCCGGCAGGGCGGTAGCTAACTGGTGTACAGAGTCCAGGGACGCCTTATTCTCACTCATAGGTTTCGTTGCTCCTCCAACAGAAAAGACCATACTCGCCAATTGTTAACTATTTTTCGCGCTTTGGCTACTGGAGCCAACCGGTCGGTAGAGAACCCGTAGACACTAGGGGTTCCCAGAAGTTACTCAAGACCTCAAGATCCGGCGCAAGCGAGTTCCCCAGGATCGCTAAAACCTTAGAGCCGAAGGTAGGGGAGATGACGAGGGCGCAAGAGCGCGCAATAGGCTAAAGCTACTAAACCTAGGTAAAAGAGTTGGCAGTTTTCTATATATTGGCGTCCGTGTTTCCCCCTTACGCTTTAATCATGTAACTTAGAGAGCGTGGAAACCACACGCGAAAGGCATGAAAGTTCCCTATCCGTATCGGAGATGGGGTTTAAGAAAGAACAAGTCATTCAGGAATTTGGTTGGGACGAGGACGTCGACGAAGATCTTCGCCAAGCCATAATGGATCAAATAGACGACGATCTCCAAGATGAAGATTTCACCGCGATGACCGATGGTGCCCTGATCTGGTGGCGCGATGACGATGGTGGGGCCGATGATCTCTCCGATGCGTTGATGGACGCGATGGGCAATATGGATGAGGGAGGATTGATCTGGGTGCTCAGCCCGATTGCCTCCGATCCCGGTGCGGTTGATCCGCGTCTAATCGAAGAGGCCGCGAAAACGGCGGGTATGAATCCCACCACCTCTGACGTGGTTTCCCCCCAGTGGGCGGGCACCCAAATAGTTTCCCGCGGCCGCTAAGCAGCGAAATATTTACTTTTGCCGAGAACCCCGGTAAAGGTAACCCGCGGCTAGATTCGCGACTATTAAGCCTGCTGTAATTGCTATAAACCCAAAAATGTTTATCGTTGTAGGCTGGGAAAATAAATAAAAGGACGCGAATCCCGCAAGGAAAAGCGTCATTCCGGTCAGGTAAGTAGTTTTTGCGCCCTTGGAAGCGGTAGTTTTGCTCGCAAAAACAATCCCTATAGCTGCAAACAGAAATGCGAGAACTAGCACGCTAGCCGGTACCCAAGTGGGGGTAGAAGTGGTGGACTCCAAGGCATACCACCATAACCCGCCGATCAACCCGGTAAGCGTCAGCGAAGAAAATAACGGTATCCACCTGTAATACATAAAGCGATAGTAATCCCCCTGGCAAGATTGCACACAATTTTGTCCCCCCTCATTCAATCCCTGGGTGCTGGGGCGGGAAAAGATGCGAGAGGGGGCTTGAGCTGAGCGCAGCGAGGCTCACCGGGGTCCCCCGAGCGCTTTCCCCACCCCAGACCTCTTGTATAGCGGTGATTGGGGATAGGCAAAACGGTTTTCGTACCGTTCGGCTAAGGATTATTTGGAGATTTGGGCGAACCGGTTAGCGGGATAGTATTGCTAGATCGAATTGCGATAACGAGGGCGGGGATTAGGAACAGTAGGCTAGACAATCCTATTGTCCACACCAGACCGTAGTCATGAGAAACGGCTGAATTCAGGCGGATAAAGGGGACTCGATCCATCGCGGCTAGACGCCCTAAAATTACTGCGCAAGCCACTGAAACCGTGTAGGAGATAAGTAGTGATTTAACTAGTCGGACTTTAATCTTGCTACCGCCGCCAGTGAGTTCGATTAGACGCCGTTCAATTTGCTGATTAGAGACCAAAGCGGCCGCTAAGGTTAGTAGTATCGCGCCGGAAACGATTACCGCTAAAAGTTGGCGAGCTACCGCTTGCGCACGTATTTGCCTAACCTGCGGATCTTCAGAATCAGTTATGGTTGCGAAGGGAGCCTGTATGAGCAGGTTTGCACGTATCTCGTCTTGCACCTCATCGGGTAAGGCGGCAAAACCGGTGATAATCGCAGTGTAAGACTGAGGTTTCTTGACCCCTAACTGGTTAAGCAGTGGGGAGTCAGGTGATATAACCAACCCGCTTAGAATGTTATTTTCCAAGTTACGATCACCGATAAGTCCCCCTACCGTAGACATTTTGGTGATGGTCGAGTCAGCGATACCGATGCCAATCAAAGTAACTGCACCTTTATTGGTTACATAACTTTTGGGAGCATGGTTAATAAAACTCTTATCAACCAATCCTCCAGAGGCAACATAAATAAAATCCAGGTTAGATTGAGGACAGTCATCTACAGACTTAGCGGTTTTAAAGCATTGAGTACCTTCGCTATCGGTAATCCGGAACATTTGCTCATTGGTAGAGACATCACCAAATACCGCGGTGCGCGGTTTTAACTGGGGTAATCTTTCCAAAAGATTGTCTACGGCCTGCTCGGTAGCACTTGTGACCTGCAGATAGCTTTCCTCACCATTAATCTGCCGACCTAGCCAATTAGTCCAATCTGCTACTCCACTTGCATAGAGCGCTCCGTAATAGTTCAAAGCAAATACTATTGCAAGCGCTCCTAAAGTAAGTTGTTGTAAGCGATTGCCTAAACGAGCTGTCACTTTACGCTTGCGCGTAAATAATGTGAGTGCGTATGCCAGGGTGGGGATACTTAGAGCTCCGACAATCATCGCTAGGCGGTGACCCAGCGGAAAAATCAATAATTGTCGAGAAACTATCAGGAGTAATGTTGCTACCGTGCCCGCAATACCTACTATTAGCAGTACCCGAGGTGACAGTCTCTCGCTGTGAGCGCGCTTGTGGTGTTTTAGAGATAAAACTGTTACCCCTGCACTCAGTATTCCTCCCAGGGTAATCATGACCAGCGTTGCTAGCGCAGCGATGCTCACGGCAGTCCATTCCACCTGATTCCAACGCTGCTCAAAAAACGCTGCTACCCACCGCGAAACGGTGGGAAGCGATATACACGCTAATATCCAACCAATTGCTCCGCCAACTAATGCCAGCAAAGTGGTTTGGGTACAAGTGGTCAAAGCAGCTCGCCCTGGCGTATCTCCTAACGCGGTCAATACCTGGAATACGCTGCGGCGTCGCTGCCGATCGACAGCATAAATTGCCACCAAGAGCACCACGATAATCAGACCTAGAAACAGTGAAGCAACCTGTGGCGATATTGCCTGATAGCTGACCGCATTAGCATTAGCACGCTCTATTACCGAGGTTACTGTCGCGACATTTCCGCCACCGTGATTCAATACCTCATCTATAGTTTTCAAATCATTATTTGTCAGCCAGACTTCAGAGGATTTAAATATAGATTGATTAGCGCTAATAGCAATAGCGGTGACTTCATGAATGGAAGCGGGGTTCTCGGTGATTCCAACTAGAGTAAATGCGGCTTGCTTTCTCGTTTGCTCTACGTCAACGAGTTCAAGGTAATCCCCGGGCTTTGCCTGTAATCTCTTAGCAACCTCCCGGCTAACCGATAGCTCACCCGGCTTATCTGGATAGCGTCCAGCAACTAGTACCCCCAGGTCGCCCGCGCCGCTGAGCATCGTTACGTCTACACTCGTAGCCTTTTTCGTATTAGTTTTTAGAAGATTCTGACGTGAATATGAAGTAGCTACTGCCTCGCCTTTATCTTGTAAAGACCGCATAAAAGCGGCAACGTCCTCGTTGCCGTTTACCTGTTGACTATACGCTCCGAAACTACTTTGCGCTCCGCGCTGAATGGCGTGACTATAGGCAGAAATAAAGCCACTAAGACTTGCGCACACCATCACTAACACCAGCGCGATAACCACCGTACCCAAAGCGTCCACAGGTCGGTGTATAGCCATCTTGAAGATCAGACGTAGCCGCTGTTTACCCATTAGCGTTACTCCACAGCAAAACCGTAATTGCCGATATGAATAACTTTGTCAGCGTAACTAGCGAATTCCATATCATGTGTACCCGCAATAACCAGCATGTCCTCGTCGTGAGCAAAACTAGCTAGCAACTGTGCGATTTGAACAGTGTTATCCCGATCCAAAGCGCCAGTGGGTTCATCTGCAAGAAGAATCCGAGCTGATCCCATCAAGGCGCGCGCAATAGCTACGCGTTGTTGTTCTCCACCGGATAGCAACTCAACAGGTTGAGTGCTATGACCTGCTAATCCAACCCGTGCCAGCAACTGCAAGGCAAGATCGCGTTCGCGCCTACCTGCGGATCCGTGGCTGATCTCTCGCGCCAGCAGCAAATTTTCAATCGGATTTAAGAAAGGAATTAGCAGGTAGTCTTGAAAAATTCGACCAAGAATGGAAGTCCGGAGTTCGCGGGCAGAAATTTTTTCTAAATCCCTATTCCCAATCAGAATCTGCCCGCCTTCCGGTTCTAGCTCTTTAGTTAGTAGTCTGAACAGCGTAGTCTTTCCTGAACCTGACGGCCCCATTAGCGCATAAAAGTTACCCGATGAAAAGCTGACAGAAGCTCCGTCAAAAATTTTACGCGTTTCACCCCTACCATGATATTTAAATCTGAGATCATCTATATCTACACGCATTACTATTCCTCGAAAGCTATAGACCTAAAGAGGTAGAGGGATGCAACATATCACATAAGTGCTGTAACTAATAATGATCCTGCTATGAGCGCAGTCGTTAGAGTAAAACAGACTCCTGGTGGACCTCGCCTTGTAAATGTTTTCATAATCCCATCCTTAAAATCACGGGATATTAACCTGGCGCATGTTTGAAGGCCGCTTTTTCTTAGCCTGATGCGGGTTATGGATGCTTTGATAAGAGGAAGGTAGCAGTTGTTATTGAGCTAGTTTGGTCGATATTTTTCGAGGTTGACCAGTGAGGTGCAGTGTTGTGCGAGGCGCATGTCGTGAGTAGATACAATAACGAGTGCGCCTCGTTGGGCTTCTTCGGTTAGAAGGGACTCCACCAATGCACGATTCTCCTCGTCAAGTGAGGCTGTTGGTTCATCAGCAAAGATGATAGAAGATTTTCGGTACATTGATCGCGCGATTGCAACTCTGCGTTGTTCTCCTCCACTGAGCACGCGAGCCGTATCGTGAGCGCGTTGCGATAGCCCTACCTTCTCTAGTGCTTCTAAAGCGCTACGTTGATCCGGATTTCGCCCAAAGAAGGATTTTTTTAGCGTGACGTTGTAAACAACAGTTTCATCGTCATCGATACCCGCATCTTGAATTACGAACGAGGCTTGTTCGCGCCAAAACTTACTGATTTGACGTTGCTTCCATTTGGTAGCGTTCGATCCATCGTAGAAAATCGATCCGCTGTGTGCCGGCAGCAACAGACCGAGGGTGTTGAGCAGTGTGGTCTTGCCACAGCCACTCGCGCCCACTAGTCCTACCAATTGCCTTTCGTGAAACTCGAAGTTCACTCCGGAAAGTAGAACGCGTTTTTCTACTTTGATGGTCAAGTCTTCAACTTTGAGTTTCATATGTATTAGCTCTTCCTTTGGCATACCCGCGCCAACGTTGCGTGCGTGACGTAGCGACGGAGGCCAATATCAACGATAAACAAAATCGCACTACAAATGCAGATGTATAACAATGGCGTTTCCAGGCCCAAGGTCGAGGCGGTTACTATAGAGACTCCAGTGCCAACACTGATGAACACGAAGTCTAGAACCAGCCGGGGACGAACTAGGGCGCCTATGCTCTTTCCTCCCACATAAAGTGGGAAAAGAGAACGCAAACGCGATGCAGCATATAGCTGTGCGCTAATGAACATGCTAAATCCAGCAGCGAAGATGAGTGTGGCTATCGAGGCCAGACTCACGTAATAGCCCAGTTGTTGGTCTTGAGCGTACACCGCGATTGAATCCGCTGTGCTATCGCTGGTCAAGTTTAAACCAATCGAAGACGCTTGCGTTATCACTGCTTGAGAATCACGAAAAACAATAGCTCCAAGAGTGGCCATACTAGTGACTGTGTCAGGGGTGAATGCAGACTTTATGTCAGGAACAACTACGACCAACGGCTTATTTGCAAGAGCGAAAATTCCCTGACCAGCTATAGCTATAGTGCTAGCATCATTTTTGCAGGTGAAGAACTTCAGCTTTGACATTACCTGTGAATTAATCAAGGTTGCATCCGCTGTAACATCATGCGCAACCCCTCTCTGAGCCCCACCGGTTATTTCACTAAAGCGACAGCCATTAGGAATCTTTTCAAGCGCAGCTAAACTATTAGGAGTGACAATCACGATAGACTCATAGCCACTTTTCAGTAGGGTGTCAGCCTCCTCGGGAGGAACATTTTGTTTGCTAAACAAAAAGACCTGATTCTTTCGTTCCAATTGAGAAGTTAGCTTAGCAAAGGGGACAACAAACGGATCATAGTCACGCTGCTCTTCCACAATCCCACCGAAGCTTACAGAGTGATATTCCGGCAAATACGATGCCTGCCTAGCAGCCTCCCGATTATCACCAGCAATCAAAAAAGCTCGGTAAACAATAGGCAACGCCGCCAGTGAAAACACAATCGCCACCGCACAAACCGCAGCTCCAACCCATGAAAAAGCGGCTACCAGCGATCGCCGCTCCACCCAGTCACTAAGGCGAGGAAACGTCATATAGGAAATAATGGTTACTGCTACCGCTATTGCACACAATGCGCAGATAAAAAGCACTATAAGAGGTATAACCATTTGGAAGGCGGCTGCACCAACTACGACTGCAATGACACCGAAACCAGCCAGTATTGTCACGCTTGTCGGCAACAAAACCAAGGACACTAGTGTAATGCTGTCGCTTTTTACTATCTGAGTCTTGGAATACCCTGCACTTAGCCGCACAATACGAGAATCAGCACGGGTCGTAAACCAACCAAAAATCATAGCAACAACCAAGAATACGGCTACCGCCAAGATAAGAATAATGCCTTGATAGGCCAACGGAAGAAAATAGGTTTGAAAGGCTGTGAAGTTCTCCCAGGTATGGATAGCGCCCACACCGCTAAGCCAAGCCTTCATAGCCGTAATTTGTTCACCATCGCCTTTGACAGTATAAATCCCAGATCGGGACAGAGTCGGCTGCCCTGCAGCAGGATATAAAGTTCCTGTCTTGCCAGGCCTAAAAAAGCTAATGGCCTGCGGTGCCGACGGTTGATTGGCCGCCCGAGAGGTAATAGTAACCTCCCGGGTACCAACCGTTCCAGACAGTTGTAAGAGCTCTACACCACTTTCTTTACCAAGCTGCGCTAACCCCTTATCAATCTGTGCTGTTGATAGGGATGTGTGCTGAAAGTTAATGTATCCAACATCGTCACTGTCCAGAGGAAGCATGTTTTCCAGCTGAACCGCCCGCAGAAAAGCTAGACACACAATCACGAGACCGAGGAAAACACCCACACCACGAACGAGACGATGCACAAGACTAGCCCCTACTCTTAATTGTGTCTGTAATGTTGCTTCGCAACATACGCCTACGTGGTGTTAGTAATCCCTGGCGGGATTACGCGCCGTTTCCTCACTCTCACTAGCAAGCAAGTAAACTTGCTTGCCGTTCGAGCTCTCCTGGTGTTAGTAATCCCTGCGGGATTACACACAATTTCGTCACCCTCACTAATACGAAAACCTGAACGGTTTTCGTGCCGTTCGGGTTCCTCATTGTGGGCCCAGAGGGACTCGAACCCCCGACATCCACGGTGTAAACGTGGCGCTCTAGCCAACTGAGCTATAGGCCCTAGACCTGTTAAAGAATACCTAATCGCGCGAAAGAAACAAATTTCCCAGGCTGTGATATGCATCTAACCTGGTCATCCCGATAGACCGCAAGATATCATTCGTCCGCACTTACCGCGCGTCTTTTTGCAGCTTACGTGGGGTCATGCGAAAATGAGATAAGCCAAGAACAGTGAGGGAGGCGGCACAAATACCTGCGGAAACGGAAGTCAGTAAGCAAGAGCTGGATAGAGCCTACGATCTGGTGCGCCGCGTGCGTAGTCGGAGTTTGAACCGGAGCGAAACTGATTCCGACCTCGGATCTGCCCTCAAGGATTCCCCCGAAAACCCTCATTATTCTTACTATGCAGACGCAAACACCCCCCAAGGGGGCTTAGAGCTGCTGGATTGGGCGAGTACCGCCCTGACGAAACAAAGTTCGCATGGCGGAGATTTCTCGCGAAAGCTACGCGAAGAATTCCAACGTAACCAAGCCTCCGACCTAGATATTTCCGAAGTCGAATATCGGCGGGTACAGCTCGAAAAAGTATTCCTAGTAGGTATTTATGATTCCGATCGCCGTAAGGCGCAACATTCTCTATCGGAACTGGCGGCGCTTGCCCAAACTGCAGGTGCCGAGCTAGTAGGCGCGGCTCTGCAGCGACGCAGTTCCCCTGATGCTGCAACTTTCGTAGGGCGCGGGAAAGCCAAGGAACTAGCTGAGCAGGTAGCAGCGCTTGAAGCCGATACTGTGATCGTAAATGCGCAGTTACAGCCCTCGCAACGGCGGGGACTAGAAGACCAAGTCAAAGTGAAAGTCATTGACCGTACCGCGGTAATCTTGGATATCTTCGCCCAGCATGCCTCCTCCCGTGAAGGTAAAGCCCAAGTGGAACTGGCGCAGCTGCAATACTTACTGCCGCGTCTGCGCGGCTGGGGACAGTCAATGTCTCGCCAAGCCGGAGGGCGCGTATCCGGGGGTGCGGGAATTGGTGCGCGCGGCCCGGGCGAAACCAAATTGGAAACCGACCGGCGCCGGATTACCAAGCGAATCGCGAAACTCCGCCGCGAAATCAAGCAGATGAAAAAATCCCGAGACACTAAACGTGAAGGGCGTCTTAGTAGCTCCCTGGCTTCGGTAGTGATCGTGGGATACACTAACGCCGGAAAATCTTCCCTGTTAAACGTACTGGTAGACGCGGATGTAATGGTGCAAGATGCTCTATTTGCCACCCTGGATCCCACGGTACGGCAAGCAGAAACTCCTGATGGCCGTGCCTACACTTTGTCCGATACCGTAGGTTTCATCGATGAACTTCCGCACGAACTGGTAGAAGCCTTCCGCTCCACTTTGGAAGAAGTCGAATACGCCGATTTGATTGTGCATGTGGTGGATGCCAGTCACCACAATCCCGTCCAACAGGTTGAAACCGTACATGAAGTGTTAGCGGATCTACCCCAGGTTTCCCAGATCCCCGAGATTATCGTCCTCAATAAAGCCGACCTGGTAGACGCCCTGCACCTGCGAGCCCTGCAGTCTGCGATTGGTGGGGGAATCCCGCTATCTACTCGCACCGGGCAGGGAATTGCTCAGTTGCGCGAAGCAATCGCTAACGCCTTACCATCTCCAGCAAAACCTATCGATTATGTGATCCCCTATGACCAATCAGCGCTGGTGGCGAGGCTCCATGAGGAAGGAATCGTAGACAAAGTGGAATACTTAGAAAACGGTACTCACATAGTAGGACGCGCCGGTCCCGCCCTCGCCCAAGCCATCCTTGAGGCGGCTAACTAGATGGACAGTCCCGGAGCCTCCCCGTTAGTTGCCACCGCTGATAAAGGCAAAGGTGGCGGCGGTAAAGACGCCCAGGCGGCGCGGCGAATCCTCAGTACTTGCATTAACCAGATTGGCGGCAGTGAAAGGGCAGAACAGGTACAGATGTGTAACCTGGTTGCCCGCTCGTTTTCCCTTCCTGGCAGCCAATTGGTGGGGGCAGGAACCGGTACCGGAAAATCTCTCGCCTACCTGGCGGCTGCCTTCCAACGGGCAATCGAACACGGAGACCGGGTAGTAATCTCTACTGCCACCCTGGCTTTGCAGCGGCAACTGCTTACCTGCGATATCCCCACGGTAGTGGGTGCCTGCCGCGAACTCGGTTATCCACCCCCTACGGTAGCAGTATTAAAGGGCTGGTCAAACTATATTTGCCGCTGGAAATTAGCGGCTCCCGAGGAAATCGAAGGGCTGTTTCCCAGTTATGAGGCCGCCGAATATTCACCCAGCAATATCGGTAAACAGCTACAGCGGCTGCGAGACTGGGCAGAGGAAACCGAAAGTGGTGACCGTGATGAACTCGATCGCGGAGTGTCCCTAGCGGCCTGGCAGCAAGCCTCGATTTCCCCGAATCAATGTCAAGGGAAAACCTGCCGTTTCTATACGGACTGTTTCCCCCGCGACGCCCGCCTGAAAGCCCAAGACGCCGATATCATCATCACCAACCATGCATTGCTATCCATCGAGGCTCTTACCCACGCGGAGCTACTACCAGAGTTTGACCTCTTGATCGTAGATGAAGCCCACGAGCTGCCCTCTCGCGCCCGCTCTCAAGCCTGCGTAAGCCTCGCAGCTAGCACCATGGAAAAAGTAGCGCGCGGAGTCAGTAAACATTTCCAGCTACCGGTAACTGCCTTAGAACAAGTGGCCAAGGATTTTACGAAAATCATAGAGGGACTTGACGAGGGCGAACTAAGCGAATTACCAAAGAAACTAGAAACTACCTTGACCGCTGCGCAAATAGAGCTATCCGATATTTCCGCGGAAGTAACCAGCAGCGCCGAGGAGGATGAAAAACGAGTAAAGCAGCGCATCGTCCTCGCGCAGATTGAAGAAGCCTTAGATGCTTGCGAGATTATTGCCGCCTTTGACCCGGAAAAATCGGCCGCCTGGATTGCGGAAGAAAAATCTGGAAGTCGCCGCCTCTATAGCGGCCCTTTGGATGTGGGCGGGGATCTTTATGCCCACCTATTTAAGGGGCATTCCTGCGTGCTCACCTCAGCCACAATGCAACTAGGGGGATCTTTTGAGGCGATTGCGACTCGTTTAGGATTCCGGGATAAGAACGTTTGGCAAGGAAGTGACCTGGGCAGTCCCTTTAACTATCGGAAGCAAGGAATACTGTATGTGGCCGCAGATTTACCGCGACCAGGGCGCTCCGGGATCAGCGAAGCGGCGCTAGAAAGAGCCCTAGAACTGGCTGAAGCCGCCGGTGGTGGGGTTTTAGGGCTGTTTTCTTCCCTTAAAGCTGCCGAGCAAGCCGCCGAATATTTCGCCCAAGAAAGTGATTTACAGGTTTTTCTGCAGGGAGAAGCGCCAATAAACCAGCTAATATCCGATTTTGCGGACAGTAAAAACTCTTGCCTATTCGGTACTCTTTCCCTGTGGCAGGGGGTAGATTTACCGGGCGATAAATGCCGGCTCGTCCTCATCGATCGTATCCCTTTCCCTCGTCCAAATGACCCCTATATTTCTGCCCGCACCCGAGCGGCTGAGGCCGCTGGGCGCAGCGGATTTGCCGAGGTATCTCTGTCTCACGCGGCCTTACTATTGGCGCAGGGAGCCGGCAGATTAATCCGTACCCGCAGCGATAAAGGCGTGGTAGCCGTGCTAGATCAACGTCTAACTAGTGCCCGCTATGCGGGCTATCTACTAAAATCTCTGCCCCCATTTTGGCGCACCACTGATCATCGCACAGTTATCGGAGCACTAAAGCGCCTGAAAGAAAAGGGATAGTAAAACTGTCAAAGACAGACCTGGCGAAAGAAATGAATCCAATATCACCTCGCCACCAGGACTTTATATGGCGACAGCAGCAGGGCATCGACGATAAAATATGAGGT
The DNA here is from genome assembly GCF_022133705.1 of Varibaculum cambriense. GTDB lineage: Bacteria > Actinomycetota > Actinomycetes > Actinomycetales > Actinomycetaceae > Varibaculum > Varibaculum cambriense_A. Next base: position 21,519 of record NZ_JAKNHJ010000009.1, on the reverse strand, counting down.
GAGAGTTAATTCGCCCCAAGGAGAAAAAATGTCCAAAGAACGTGCCAATTCCCTCTATCCCGCGTCGATGCTTACTCGCCGCTCAAAAGTCGGGATTGTAGGGGCCGGATTCGTGGGAACCGCACTGGCTTACGCCTGCCAAATCAAGGGCGCGGCGCGCGAAATCGCCCTCTTTGATATTAATAGAGCCAAAGTTGAGGCGGAGGCGCTAGACCTTGCCCACGGGATCCAATTCACCCCCGCAGCTTCAATCTCTGGATCCGATGATGTGGAAGTGCTCCGCGACTCCGACGTCATCGTGATTACCGCCGGTCCCCAGCAAAAACCTGGACAGTCACGCCTGGATATGGTGCAGGCAATGGCGAACATCATGAACTCGATCCTGCCTAAAGTGTTAAACGTGGCGCCCGATGCCATCTATATTCTGGTTTCTAACCCGGTAGACATCGCCACCTATATGGCCTTAAAGATGAGCGGTTTGCCCTCGCACCAGGTATTTGGATCCGGTACCGTGCTCGATACTTCCCGGATGCGCTACCTGATCTCCCAAGAAACGGGAGTGGCCGTCCAAAATGTTCACGCCTATATCGCCGGTGAACATGGAGACTCAGAGGTACCTTTGTGGTCCAGCGCTGAGATTGGGAACGTGCCGCTGTCGCGTTGGGGAGCCACAATCAACGGCGGAATCTTCGATGATAAGTTGCGTAAACGGATCTCCAAAGACGTCGTAGAATCGGCCTATCGGATTATCGACGGTAAAGGGGTAACTAACTTCGCGATCGGTTTGGCAGTTACCAATATTATTTCTGCAGTTATGCGTGATGAGGATCGGGTGCTGACGGTATCGTCACTGCTAGATAACTGGAATGGGATTTCTGGAGTATGTATGGCAGCTCCCACCCTGGTGGGGCGCTCCGGGGTAGGGCGGGTGTTAGATCCGCCCATCACCCTCGACGAACGTGACGCGCTGACCCGTAGCGCCGAAAAACTCGCCGAGGTCGCTAAAACTGTAGGACTCTAGAAGCAGTCAGTTTGCGGGAAGTGCCCCTAACCTAGGGGCACTTCCCAGACTACCTGTAAGCCATGCGGAGACGCGGGCTGGGTAAAACAGATGCCTCCATGGCGGCGGGCACGACTTTTCAGGTTATCGAGGCCCGAGCGTCTGGTAACTGCCGGATCTAGGCCGTGACCATCATCGGTTACCACCACCCGTACGCAGCCGTTGGCGCCAATACCGTTAATGCTCACCACTACTTGCGCCGAGGATGCGCCCGCATGGCGGGCGGTATTAGATAAAGTTTCGCGAACCACCGCCACCACGTCATCAGAAATATCGTGTCCCACCCGTTGATCGGCCTCTGCAATCAATATTTCCTCATGGGAAGGACCGGAGGCAGAGAGAGTCTCGCCATCAATATTTAAAACGAAAGAGGGCGCGAACCCCAACAGGCGACGCGCCAAGGATGCTTCACGGCGCAACCGCTCCACTAAATCCACTGCCGCATCAGGTTCTCGCAGGTTGTGGACAATTGCGCGGATCTGTTTAACCGAATCATCAACGCTAGCTAAAGCATCTTGCATCAAAGATTCAGCGCGTTCCGCATCCAGATCGGCTCCCCTAGCGAAGTCGGCTCGGATGCGTTCCAATTGCATACCAGTTGCAAAAAGCTGTTGAATTGCCAGATCATGCAGGTCTTCACCAATCTTGGCGCGCTCATCTAACAATGTGGCAATATTGGCAGCGTGCTTGGCACCGGCGATCTCCAAAGCTAAAGCTGCCTGGGTCGCGACCTGCTCCGCCATTTCTAATACTGCCGGATCGAACTCGGGTTTATCCGGCAGACGCAGCAGCAATAAAACGCCAATCGCGTGGGAACCCGCCAGGAGGGGAGCATATAGCGCCGCCCCAAATCGAGATAACTCCTTTACCCGTAGGGTGGTGGCTCGCGCTAAGGAATCGACGATTAAACCCTGACCTTCTGCTAATACCGTGCGCGCCCGCCCATGCGGGGGAAAGGTGACTCCAATTAGGTCTGCGGAACCATAACCAGACGCAATTTCGCACACCCAGGAATCTCCCACTGAAGGGAGTATCAATAACGCGGTGTCGGCCTCCGCTACTTCCCGGACAGATTTCGCAATGAACTGGAGCGCGTCCTCTTCTTCGGTTCCCTCTAATAGGATCGTAGTGAGCTGTTGAGAAACTCGGGTCCAACGTTCGCGGGATCGCGAGACTTCGTAGAGACGCGAATTCTCTACTGCTACCGCCGCCAAGATCGCTAATCCCGACACATAAGCTAAGTCTTGCTGGCTATAGCCGCCCGGACGGTTACACAAATAGAGGCGTCCATAAACCTGTTCATGGATCCGCAGGGGTACTCCCAAAAAATTGGTCATCTCCGGGTGAGTGGGCGGGTAACCAGTGAAATGAGGATTGGAGTGCAAATTATTGGAAATAATGCCGTTATCCAGGGGAATGTCCCCGATGATCCCGCGACCTACCGGAGGCTCACCAAGTGATTCGCGCTGCTGCTTACTGACCCCATGAGTATAGAAAGCACTAGTTTCGCCGCGAGAACCCAAAATAGACAATGCGCCATAGGGAGAGGAAGTAACTTCACAAGCTTGGTCTACAAAAGACTGCAAGACTTTATCTTGCTCCAGGTTGCCCATCATTTGCAGCACGGAGGAAATTAGACGGGTGCTATCTTCTGGTAGGGGAGAGCGGTGTGCTAGATCAAGGTTTTCCCCAGCAGAAGAATCTGGCTGTGAAGACGAAAGCGTCTCCCTTGGTTCTGGCTCTAAGGAGGGATCCGGGAAAGATGATTGCTTAGAAGGCATCGACTTGCTCCTGACGTAGGCTCCAAGCATATCCGGGGTGGTTTTTGGCCAACTCCCGATGGGTTCCCTGAGCTACGAAAGCAGCCGGTTCATCTAGGCGTCCATGCGGTTTATCCATGATAAACACCTGGTCAGCTTGGTCGAGCGGGGTGAGACGATGGGTTACCAGGATGACTCCGCGTTTATGTTCCTCACTTCCGGCAGTAAGTAAATCTCGCAGCAAGGCATCAGCGGTTTCGGGGTCCAAGTGTTCTCCGGGCTCATCAAGCGCCAATAGCGGTGCTTTCGCTGCCAAGGCGCGAGCCAAGAGAATACGGCGTCGTTCTCCACCCGAAATAGTAGTAGCTCCGGATCCTAACTCGGTTTCTATACCTGCCGGTAGAGAAGCTAGCCATTCGCCTAAGCCTGCTTCTTTGAGCAGTTCTTCGCCCTCGGCAGCAGTAAGCTCCCCATTGGCTACCCGCAGGTTTTCTAAAATGGTGGTCTCGAAAATATGGGCATCCTCGGGAGTAATCACGAAACTTCCGGCCGCTTGCAGACGGGGCAGCAAGAAAACATCAACCCCATCAATTTTTACGCTGCCAGAAACTGGTTTCAACAGGCCAGCCAGGGTATAAAGCAAAGTAGTTTTCCCAATGCCCGACTGGCCGACAATTGCCAAGTGATCCCCGGGAGCCAAACGCAGATTGATATCAGTAGCCACCACCGGGCCGCCAGGCCAGCCGATAGCAAGATCTTTAGCCTCTAAAATGTGGGCTGCACTGGGATCGAGAGTGGTATTAGCGTTTTCTTCTTCCTCTTGTTCCGCCTTTATTTCTGCTTCCGCCGGCAGCATATTCATGATTCTCACCGCCGAAGTTGCCGAGATAACAAGCTGCTGAGCGGCCGGCCCCAACTGGGCGGTTCCCTCGAAAGCAGACAGGGGAGTAAGCGCCAGCACCGCCAACATAACTTCGGGGATCGCTTGCTCATTGACCGCAAAAATCCCGAAATAAGCGGCCATGATCACCGCCATGAGCATGCCAAACACATCTATAGCAGCCGCCCAAGCTGCTGGTTTTGCGCTAGCATCTTTAGCGTCATAAAGCTGATCTTCAAGCTCGGATAATCCCGACAGTACCTGCTGGGTTTGCCCATCAACCGTGATTTGAGCGGCACCATCAACAATAGTCATTGCCACTTCGGAGATACGGGAGCGGCTTTCAGTTTCCTGGCGCTGGGCAATCCGGGTAGAACGAATAGTAAATAGGGGTCCTACCACTCCCGAAAGCAACAGCCCCAGAGCCAAAAATAGGCCGGCGCGCCAATCTACTAGCGAGATCCCCACTACCGTAATTACCCCCACGATAGTGGCTACCATTGCTGGCAGCAGGCTTTTGACCACAAAATCGCCGATATTATCAACATCGGTTCCCATCCGGTCAAGAATATCTCCGCGCCGCAAACTTGCGATCCGGGCAGTATCAGAGTGGGACAGGGTCTTATAGAGATTAGTGCGCAAAGTAGTCATCCCCGAGACCCCCAACTGGTGGGAGGCCAAGCGCTCTAAATAGCGGAAAACTGCTTTAGAAATCCCAAAGAAACGCACCGATACTACTGCAACCTCTAGGTAGAGGACGGGAGGCATCTGCGAGGCACGCGCAATCAACCAGGCGGCGGTAGCACCCAGGGCAATCGAGGCACCCAATCCCGCGGCACCTAAGAAACAGGCGAGGAACAAAGTTCGCGGTTTAAGCTCCAATAGTTTGATTGACCGCTTGAGTGCTTGGCGTTCTTCGGCAGTAATAAACCAAGTCTTCATTTATTCCAACCCCCGGGTCGATCCTAAGAATTCAGGAATCTCCGCTTCACTGGCACGTGCTGCCTGCGGCTCGCTATCCTGATATTTCTCGGTCTCCGCAGCGGTAAAGGCCGCCGAGGATATCCGTACTACCTGGTCTGCTATCTGGGCTAGTTCTTTGCGGTGGGCAATTAAAACCACGGTTTTACCCGCATCTTTTAGTTGCTCAACTACTTGTGCCACCTGGGAAACCAAGTGGGCATCTAGGTGGGCAGAAGGCTCATCGAGGGCGATTAACTGCTTGGTGGACAGCAGGGCGCGCACCAAAGCTAGGCGCTGGCGTTGACCTACCGAAAGGCCTTCGCCCCCAGCGCGCAAGAACGTGTTCCAGCCTTCAGGTAGTTTTGCTACTACCTCTGCAAAGCCGGCAAGACTAGCGGCACGGCGCACCTGTTCACCTGGTTCCCCATTTGGAAATAGTTCCTTCAAGTGGGTGGGACTCTCCGCAATATTTTGGGCTAACGTTCCCGGCAATAGCAGCGGCATCTGGGGTAGCCAGGAAGTTTGCTCCCACCAAGAATCCGCAGTAACCTCAGCTAAATCCATGGTTTCACCTGAAGAAGTGGTCAAGGTAATCTGACCGCGATCAGCAGAGAGCTGTTTTAATAACGCCATCACGGTAGTGGTTTTACCTTCCCCGGATTTACCTACCAAGGCCGTGATAGTCGCCGGTTCAATCACCAAGTTCACGGCATTAGGCGCCCAGGCTCCCCGCGCGCGCATCCCCAGATCACTCAAGGTAATAGTGGTTTCTTTTAAATTAGGAGCCGGCTGGTCGCCCCCGGTAGCAGGCGGGGTTTCCAGAATTTCAAAGGCCGATTGGGAAGCTGCCAGCCCATCAGCTGAAGCGTGGAAGAATTTACCAACTTCTCGTACCGGCGCATACACCTCGGGAGCCAGCATAATTGCGATTAATCCGGTATACAGATCGAGGCCGCCACTGACCATCCGCAAACCTACGGTAACTGCCACAATTGCTACTGACAGGATAGAAATAAACTCCAGTACTGCTCCTGACAAGAACGCGATTCGTAGAGTCGCCATTGTAGTTTGGGTATAGGTTTTCCCAATGGAGGAAATCTGTTTTTCCGGTCCGCGGTGCCTGCCCAGGCTTTTCAAAGTGGCAAGACCGGCAATAAGATCCAGTAGTTGCCGCCCTAAATGCTGCATTGTGGCCAGGCGGCGATCCGAAGCAGTTTGCGTCATCATCCCGATAATCACCATAAAAACCGGTATCAAGGGGATAGTTATCAGCGCCACCAGAGCTGACCAAAAATCCATGACCGCCATGACTACTAAAACCAGGGGAGTGACTGTAACCGCCAAAATCAATTGCGGAATATAGTCGATAAAATATGGCCCCAGTTTTTCTAGGCCGCGGGTAGCTAGCGTTACCGTGTCGGTACCTTTACGTGCCAGCCAACGCGGCCCCAGTTTCAGACAGTGGGCAAGTACTTGGGATCGCAGCTCGCGAATCGCTTTCTTAGCCGCTCTATGCTGATGATTGGAGCGAAAATAGGTAAGTCCTACCCGTGCCAGGGAAACAATCGCCAGCCAAAAAGCGAAATGAGCAACCTGATCCCAGGACTGGCGTAAAGATATTACCGGAGAAATTAAGGCAGAAATTAGGAAACATTGGGCGATAACTAATCCTGCTTGCATAATGCCGGTGACTGCGGTGATGGCGATGGCTAGACGCGCTGACCGAGCATATTTCAGCAGTTTCGGATCAAGTGGTTTCAAGGCAAGTATCCTCCGTGCATTTAATGGGACTATTTTCCCACACGAACCTGAAAACTCTAAACGCATCCCAATCTAGGCTGAGGTTGTGCGCGGGAGAGGGTTTTCTCCTCCCACGCTCATTCCGGGTCTGGGTGAAAAAAGCGCTCGGGGGACCCCGGTGAGCCTTGCAAGATATAAGACAAGGGCAGAATAGAAAGCCATCTAAAGAGGAACGTATCCGATTCTGAAGGTAATGATTTATAGCTTGTCCCCTCTCGCATCTTTTTTCACCCAGACCGGTTACCCGGGTGTGGGGGCTAGGTTTTATCCGAGTGGGTGCGGTGGGCATAAGAATTCAGAAAACGTCGCTACGTTTTCTGAATTCTTGGGCGGGAGGAAAAACCTAACCCCCGCGCCTTCTTTCCGAGTGCTTTTTCTACCCCAGCCCCTCTATGCGGTCGATAGTCTCCAGGAGGTAAAAATAGTGCTGGTCTTGGCTAAATAGCCAAGACCAGCACTATTTATTTAGTTTTATCGATGAGCACCTAGTTGGGAGTTACCTGATAGGTACTGATAACTTGTTTAGCTTTCCGCGAGGAAAGAAGCACCCTGACGAATCTTGTCCCAAGGCAAGCCCGGGTTTTCATCGAGTTCCTCAAGGGTAACTTTCAGCGGCATCCGCGTGTAGCTCCAGTAGGTGTAACCCAAAACGATGGGCACTACTACCAGGGCGATCACTAGCATAATCGCCAAAGTGGACTGCGAGGAGGAAGCATCCCAGATAGTCAGAGAGAACTCTGGCTTAATGGAAGACTTCATCGCATTAGGTGCCATCGCGGTAAAGATCCACGCTACTGCTCCCGCGATCCCGACGGAGTGGGCGAGCAAAGTACCCCATTCGGAGCCGCGAAGCGCCATCATAACGGTAACGATGAAAGCCAGAGCCGCAATGATCAGCGGGATCCAAGCCATAGCCTGGGAGGCGTATAGGAACTGTCCCCATAGCGCGGCAATCGCTACCAGCACGGTGTCCGCAATCGCGAATTTTCCGAGCAGGTTCTTAGCGCGGTTCTGAACTTCACCGGTAGTGCGCAGCGCCAAGAAAGCCAAGCCCTGAGTAGCGAAGACCAACGCTAGCATGACCCCACCCGCAATGGTGTAGGGGGTGAGCAGCGATAGGAATACGCTACCTAGGGGAGCGCCCTGGGAAGTGAAGTTATGTACGTGCTTGCTGAGGTCAGCAGCTCCCGCCACGGCTTCACCTGGGGTGTTGAACTGGGTGACCGCAATATTCATCCCCTGCACCAGGTTGGCAAATGCTACCCCGAACAGAATCGGAACTAGCCAGGCTACGATGGACTGCCAGCTATCCCAGCGGCCACGCCAGGCAGCCGAGGATACCTTAGTGCGCCACTCAATCGCACAGATACGAACGATTAAGCAGAACAGGATGAGGAACAGAGCCAGGTACATGCCAGAGAACATGGTGGCGTACCATTCCGGGAAGGCCGCGAAAGTCGCGCCTCCAGCGGTCAGCAACCAAACCTCGTTACCATCCCAAACTGGGCCGAAGGTTTTCTGTACCTGAGTGCGTTCCCGGTCGGTCTTGGCCACCATCGGCATTACCATACCGGCGCCTACGCCGAACCCTTCCAATACCAGATAGCCAGTCCACAGGACGGCGATCAGGATGAACCAAATAACTTGAAGAATAGTCATCTCTTTGATCTCCTATCTGACTTAGTAAGCGAAGCTGAGGTTCTTGCCGGCGTCCTCACCATGTACTGCTTTTTCATTGGCAGTGACGTGGACACCTTCCTTAACGTAACGCTTAATCAACAGGAACCAGACGATGCCTAGTGCCAGGTAGATAAGCGTGAAGCCCAGCAGGGTAACCAGTACCTGCCATGCGGGGACTGCGAACGAGAGCCCATGTTCGGTAAGCATAAATACCGAGGATCCATCGACTTCCATATCGACTGGATGCACGATGAAGGGCTGACGACCCCATTCGGTAAATAGCCAGCCAAAGGTGGTGGCGAGGTAGGGCATCGGCAAACACCAGATTGCGAACTTGCCCAATCCGGTGGACTTGGAAATCTTGCCGTTCTTGGTAGCAACCAGACCCCAAATCGCCAGAACCGCCGAGAAGATGCCGAATAGCATCATCAAGCGGAAGCTCCAGAAGCTGAAGATAATGTTCGGGCTGAAATCAACCGGCTGTGAGTGCATATCGTATCCGCGCTGGCTGAGGATCTCAGAGAACATGGATCCGTACTTCTGGTTCAGGGTGTCCAGACCCTCTACCTTGCCGGTAAAGCTATTGGTAGCCATGAAGGAGTAGACTCCGGGAACTTCACCAATCTTGGTGATGTCCTTACAAGTGGCGTCCAGTGGCCCAAAAGCAGCAATAGTAAAGGGTGCGCCCTGCCCGGCATTCGGAGTCTCACATAGAGCCTCGGCGGCAGCCATCTTTGCAGGCTGATCCTTGGCAACTAGCTGGCCTTGAATGTGTCCGGTGACTGCAGTTAACAGGCCACCAACGATCATGACCACCATGCCGAAGCGAGCAATCGGACGCCAAATATCCCGAGCCTCGGTTTCGGCGCCGGCATTGGCCGAGCGAACCATCCACCAGATAGCAATGCCGGCAACGAAGGTACCGACCAGCAACCAGGAGGTAGTCAGGACGTGAGTGTAGGCCGCCCATAGTACCGGGTTAAGCAGTACCTGGAAGAAGCCGGATAGGCCGTCCAGCTGTGCACGGCCGGTTTCCGGATCGAAAGTTGCGCCTACCGGATGCTGCATCCAGGAGTTTGCCCCGATAATCCAGAGGGCAGAAGTGTTTACCCCTACGAATACTAGCCAGGCGCAGGTGAGGTGGGCTTTCTTTGATAGTCGACCCCAACCGAAGATCCACAATCCGAGGAAGGTGGACTCCATAAAGAAAGAGATTAGAGCCTCACACGCTAGCGGCGCACCAAAGATGTCGCCCACGAAGCGGGAGTACTCAGACCAGTTCATACCGAACTGGAATTCTTGCACGATACCGGTAGCCACACCGAGTGCAAAGTTAATTAGGAACAGTTTCCCGAAGAACCGTGTCGCCTTCAGCCAATATTCCTCACCGGTTTTGTGCCATTTCGTTTGCATAATGGCAACAAGGAGGGACATGCCGATGGTGAACGGAACCAGGATGAAATGGTAGACGGTAGTAATACCGAACTGCCATCGCGCCAACATAGTGGCATCTAATGCTGTTGAAGCAATAGTCATTCTGCTCGCCTTTCCGTTTCTAGTCGGTTTAGAAGTCGTTGCCCGATATGAGCTTGCTGATACCAAAGTCCATAGTGACAACGTTGTCACTTAGATTAGCTTGTTTTTCAGGCGGTCGCTAAGCATTTTTCAGGATTCCCTAAGAATTAGCTCAGTTTTACGACAGAATTAAGAAATATGGAATAATGATCTTGGTTGATTTCTGTCGTCGCATCGCGGGGGGAGTCACCCCAGAGGGACTATTTTCCTAGGAAAACTCTTTGGCGTGGGGTGAATGTCCTCGCGTAAACAAGGGCTTCCGTCCTAGAGGGCGGCGTAATAAATAGGATTCGTTGATGCGGGCGCGTCCAGGTGAGATCAGTGGTGAAGAACCCTAATAATAACGAAACAGAATCTTTTCAAAATAGTGGAGCTACGCTTTTTTCTGGGCCTACTTTTTCTGCCCCCAAGAAGATTGAGTCCGCTCCGCCAGCTCCCGCTCAGCTCCCGGCGGCTCCGGCTTTCGGGGCTCCCATGTTCGCGGCCGCTCCTACTTTTGAGCCGAGTGTCTCAGAAGAAGCGGACATAGAAAAGGATGCTAAGCCGCAACGGCACAGCAAGAAAAAGGCCGATAACCAAGGGGAGAAAAACGCGCAGTCTAACAGCTCAAAAGCTGACAAAAAGACGCGCGGGACGAAAAAGTCTCGTAAGAGCGACAATTCCGAAAGTGAGACCGCGTCCTCAGGCAAAGGCAAAGATAATCGCACAGATCAATCAGAGTCGAAGCAAGAAGGGGACGAGAACGCTCGCTCCAATAACACTCCCAGCGGGGCGGACGAGGACGATAACGGTAGCAGCCGTCGTCGCCGGCGGCGCCGTAGCCGGGGAACAGCAGATGCTAGTGACCAGATCGAACAGGTTAAAGGTTCAACCCGTTTAGAGGCCAAGAAACAGCGGCGCCGGGAGGGGCGCAAAGAAGGGCGCCGACCCAAAGTTATTACCGAGTCGGAGTATTTGGCGCGGCGAGAAGCAGTTGATCGCACCATGCTGATCCGCTCTAAGGATGGGCTAAATCAAATAGCAGTGCTGGAAGATAACGTGTTAGTGGAACACTATGTTTCCCGCCACACTCAAACCACTATGGTCGGGTCGGTTTACCGCGGCAAAGTGCAAAACGTGTTGCCCTCTATGGAGGCGGCATTCGTTGATTTAGGGCGCGGGCGTAACGCAGTGCTCTATGCCGGGGAAGTCAATTGGGACGTTGCGGGAATGAAAGGCCGGCCGCGGCGGATCGAGGAGGCTTTGAAATCCGGCGATTCGATTACCGTGCAGGTAACTAAAGATCCGATCGGACATAAAGGAGCCCGGCTTACCTCCCAAGTAACTTTGCCGGGGCGTTTCCTGGTTTTGGTGCCAGGCGGGTCGATGACCGGTATTTCCCGCAAATTACCCGAGGTAGAACGGCGCCGGCTTAAAAAACTCTTAAAAGTTATTGTCCCCAAGGATTTTGGGGTAATTATCCGCACCGCCGCTGAGGGGGCTAGTGAAGAGCAACTGCGCCAAGACGTGGAGCGCCTGCAAAAACAGTGGGAGAAAATTGAAAAGAACGCGGCGTCCTCAAAATCGGCTCCTTACCTGCTGCATGGTGAACCTGAGCTAGCTTTGCGGGTAGTGCGTGACGTTTTCAATGAAGATTTCCAAAAACTGATTGTGCAGGGCAAGGAAACGTTTGGTCAGGTTGATTCCTATGTGAAAGAGTTTGCCCCTGATCTGCGGGATCGAGTTGAACAATGGGTGGGTGCGGACGATATTTTCGCGGCGCATCGCGTTGATGAACAACTCGCGAAGGGGATGGATCGGAAGGTGTGGCTGCCTTCGGGTGGCTACCTGATTATTGATCGTACCGAAGCAATGACGGTTATTGACGTTAACACCGGTAAATACACTGGTTCCGGGGGGACTTTAGAGGAGACTGTCACCCGCAATAACTTAGAATCTGCTGAGGAAATAGTACGGCAGCTGAGACTTCGCGATATCGGCGGAATCGTAGTCATTGACTTTGTGGATATGGTGCTGGAATCTAATCGAGATCTGGTGCTGCGCCGCCTAGTGGAATGCTTGGGTCGGGATCGTACTCGCCATCAGGTCACCGAAGTCACCTCTCTGGGATTGGTGCAAATGACCCGCAAGCGGGTAGGGGAAGGCCTGGTAGAAGCCTTTTCGACTCCTTGTGAGCATTGTGAAGGCCGCGGGTTTATTGTGCACACTCACCCGGTAGAAAACGGGGCAAATAGCGATGAAAATCTGCGCGCTCAGGGGCAGAAACGCGAGCGCAAGGAGGAGAAACGCTCAAAAACAGATTCGAAGAACCGCGCCTCTATGGCTAAAGTAGCGGCGGCTGCCAGTAAGGCTCACCAGGAGCAACCAGATATGGATCGCTCTAAGTTGGAAGAGCAGCCAGCTTCTCCAGCTGACAAGCATCACTCTCAGAATCTGGGGGAGAGGGAAGCTAAAGAACCTGCAAATCAGCAGGACGCGGTTACAGCGCCTAAAGAACGCGACAACAAGGACGCGGCCGCAGCTGAGAAGCCGGCAACTAAAGCTGGCTCAAAGACAGCTGGCGCCAAAAAGGTACATAAGAAAGCCAAACAGGGCGCTAATGGGCAAACTCGAGCAGCAGCCACCTCCGGCACGGTTACCCCTGCTTCCGAGGGCGCAGTGATGACGATTCCCAGCAGTGGGGCTGCCAAGAGCGTGAGTTTAGAACAGTTAGGGGCGAGTAGCCCCACCTGGGAAAAGAAAACAGATTCCGATGAGGAGCCAGGTGAGCAGCCCCCTCGACGTCACGCCGCAGTAACTGCCTAAATAGCGCATAATATCCGGGTTTTCTCCCGCTGACCTGCCCGGTTAGCGGGAGAAAAATGTTTTTATCGTTGCTCCGCACCTAAAGGCACTCTCACGATGTGAATGTTTTCGTCTAAAAATTGGTGGGCGGGATTACTTTGGCTCTAAGCAATTGAGATTTAACAATTGTTTTGTCCCATCAATAAGGAGTTGAGATATCTGAAAGGTTTCGCAGCCTACTGCGTCTAATCAGAGCAGTCGACAGTCATGGAGGACACAATACGGATAATTATGGCGTATACGCCGGCTATTGGGATGGGGATGTTTGCTGATATGCCGGCGGTTTGCGCGGAAGGCGCCCCGCAGGGCATCGTGACAAGGAGGCAGCTAATTAGCTAACGCTGCTAGGAGGAGTAAACCTATCAGGTTTTGCCGCTAATGCCTGGCTGACTGCGTAACAAGCAACTGCCCCCGCGGCAGCCACATTCAAAGAATCTACTCCATGACTAAGCGGGATTTTCACTAGCTGGTCACACTGGTTCAGCGCCGGCTCGCTCATGCCTGGGCCTTCCGTGCCCAGTACTAGCGCCACTTTCGGTTTCAGCCCCTGCGCGACCTCGCCTTGTAGGTAGGCGCAAAAATCTGGCAGGGAAATCGCCTGTTCAGACAGCGCTAGTCCCGCGACAGTAAAACCGTGCTCTTTTAGAGCAGAAGTATCGGGCCATTGATCAATCCGGGTCCAAGGTAGCGAAAACACAGTTCCCATGGAAACCCTAACCGCTCGCCGATAGAGCGGGTCAGCGCAATGAGGGCTGGTCAGGATGGCATCAAATCCCATCGCAGCGGCCGAGCGAATCGCGGCGCCGACATTAGTATGGTCTACTAAATCTTCTAAGATCAACACTGCTCGTGCCCCCTCCAATACCGTTCCCAGTTCCGGCAGGGCAGGACGTTCCATCGCGGCGATAGCTCCGCGATGCATACTGAACCCCGTAAGGCGGACTATCTGTTTATCTTCAGCCACAAAAATAGGGATGTCGCTAGCGCGTTCTCCCAGGGTCTCCTGCAAGCGATCCAACCAATGCTCACTGGTTAGTACAGAGCGAGGCCTATGTCCGGCAGCAAGCGCCCGGGAAATCACGGAGAAACTCTCCGCTAAATACAGGCCGTGTTTGGCCTCTAAACTCTTGCGCAGGTTCACATCTTTTAACTGGGTAAAATCACGTACCCGAGGATCTGACAAATCTGCAAGCGGAATCAACACGATACTAGTTTAGAACCTTAAATCCGCCAGAAAGATTTCCACATTTTTTAGCCCGAAAAGTTTTCCTGGTCTGGTTATTTCTTATTTACATCCGTATTAAGGTTCGCGCCAAAGTTGTTTTCAACCACCAACTAACAAGGAGTAACCATGACCACCACTTCGCCACCTACCCGCAAATCCGAAAAACCGGTCCTGGGGGAACGCCTGGAAGGATCCGATTTTTTCGCCCTGTCTACCCCGGAATTTTTGGGGGAGGATGGCGACAAGATTGTCCTAGATATGTTGGACGACGACCCGGAGCTACCCTCCGGCCTTTACGGGCCGCTCGGCTGGTTAGCTGAGACTAAGATTCCCAATATTTTAAAGAACTATTTAGCTACCGGACAGGGAATCGGAGACTACCAGCGTTTCCACGGTTTAGATGCTGAGGGGGCAGCAAAACTTAGAGCCGCGCTTCCTCGAGTCGCATTAGCCGATAGGCAAAACGATGCCCCTACTTTGCTAGCTTTCTTAAATGCCTGTATTGCCAATCCGGGACGGGTTTATCTTTCGGGATATATGATCGGCTCTTCGCGTTGGGACGAACGCGTTAGTGTCGACACCATGTTTGTAGTGGAAGCTTTAGCCGAAGGAGCGAGCGAGCCGGCATCCCAGCAGAAGCGAAAAATCTGGCAAACCTACCAGGAAAAACTAGCTTTAGGCAAGGCTTGTGCTCCCGATGAGCTCTATAGCGCGGATCCGCGGTGGGCTCATCCTGGCTGGTGCCTGTGGTGGGATTAGTCCGCAAAAGCACCAAAGTCAGCAAAGGTGAAGCACCTAGCCCGGCTACGCGTAAGTAGAGGCGTCAGCTTTTCAGTACAATTGAAAGCGTGCTGTACCGATTTTTATACAAACACCTGATTGCGCGCTTCGATGCCGAAAAATGTCACAACGCCACGATGAAAGCCCTGTATCTAATCTCTCGAGTTCCCGGCCTAACCGGATTGATCAGGATATTTTTCTCCGGATCAGTAGGAACCTTGAAAGGCGGTTGGGTAGGCGATGAGCGGGGATTGAAATCCCTGGCCAGGCCTGTTCCCGGATATTTGGGTCTGGCAGCGGGGATGGACAAAGATGCCTTAGCTCCGCTGCAGTTCGGAGCGTTCGGGTTCGCATTCGTTGAGGTTGGGACGGTAACTCCGCGTCCTCAACCCGGAAACGATAAGCCGCGCCTGTGGAGGATATTACCGCTGCGGGCAGTGCGGAACCGGATGGGTTTCAATAACCAGGGTGCCCGGGAAATGGCGCATCGCCTGCAGAAGCTCAGAAGTGGCGCGGCAGGTAGATCCCTAATTTTGGGGGTAAATCTAGGGAAGAATAAGACTACCGAGCTGGCTGACGCAGCCGAAGATTACCGCGTCAGCGCGTGGCAATTGGCGAAATATGCGGACTATTTAGTGATTAACGTTTCTTCTCCCAATACGCCGGGACTTCGTAGCCTGCAAGCTAGCGAGCAACTGCGGCAGATCGGGCAAGCGGTAGTTGCCGCGGGAAGGCAGAGTGCGGGCAGGCAAGTCCCGGTGCTGGTAAAGCTGGCTCCCGATTTAGGGAATGATCAGTTAAAAGAACTAGCGCAAATCGTTAAAGAAGTGGGACTGGCGGGAGTGATTGCCACTAACACCACCATTAACCACGATTTTGGTGAGGGCGGGCTGTCAGGACCCCCCTTAAAAGAACGTGCCCTAGAAGTGGTGCGTTTATTGCGCCAGGAACTGGGAGATGACTACCTGGTTATCGGGTGCGGGGGAATTGAGGACGAGACCAGTGCCCGTCAGTTCCTGGACGCGGGAGCTGACTTACTAGAGGCGTTTACCGCCATGATCTATAAGGGGCCCTCCTTTGCGGGAAAGCTAAATAAACAGCTTTCTAGAGAGCTTCCCGCTCTGCCGATGCGGAAAACCCGTTAGACGCGAGAACGCATATAGGAGCGAATATCACCAGCGTATTCATTAATATCGGGACGCGGACCGCGCGGGCCAGAAGGGCGCGGCCGACGCATTCTGCGCGGACTTGCCAGGCGCATCAGAATATAACGCCCGTTTCCTTTCTTTACCCGTTTATCCCCCCCGGTAACCCCCAGGAGCGCCCGATTAATTATCATGGTGGTGACCACGGCTTCGATAATCGCCAATAGCAGTAAGGCCCACATGGAAAACAGCAAAATCGCGTTCAACTGTTGGTTGCGAGAAAACGCGATCGAAAGGATTAGGAAGGCTAGTACTATCGGCATGAATAGCTCGCCGATAGCAAAACGGGAATCTACAAAATCGCGAATATAACGGCGCACCGGGCCTTGGTCATTGTAGGGAAGGTAACGTTCATCTCCCTTGCCATCCAAGGCGGCTTGCTGTTTCTTGTAGAGCTTATCGCGTTGCTCGCGGCGACGCTTGCGGGCTTCTTTCTTGTCTACAATCAGGGGGCGGCGATTCTTTGCCTCCGCTTCTTTACGTTTTGGGGTAGGGCGGCCTTTGCCCTCTCCCTTATCAAGCGGAGCCTCAATCTCTTCATCTTCGTTACGTCCAAAAAGTTTCACCTGTCCAGGTTATCGGCCGAGGACGGGCAGGGGAAATCTGTCCTAGTTTGCAGGGATAGTTTGCCGGTAGTGGCTGTCCTTTCCCTCAAGAGGGCGTATCGGGGTAACCTGGCAAGCATGAGTGATATTTCGGATTATAAAGCGGCTTCTGACCGTATTTTTGATGATGTTAAGAGTGAGCTAACCAAACTGGTAGCGATTCCTTCAGTTTCTTCTGCATCCCGCGCGGAAGTAGAAAAATCGGCTCGGCATGTGGCGCAGTTATTTTCAAACCTGGGGATGGAAACGGAAGTAAAAACCGCACCAACCCCCACTGGTGAGGAAGGAATGCCGGCAGTTATTGCCCGCAAGATTGTAGATCCGCAGGCCAAAACGGTATTGCTTTATGCTCACCATGATGTCCAACCGGCCGGACCTGCCGAGCGCTGGAATACTGAGCCCTTTGTAGCTACCGAAAAGAATGGCCGCCTGTATGGGCGCGGTACCTCCGATGATGGAGCGGGGGTAATGGTGCACTACGGGACGCTCCTCGCTTTGGCAGATAACTGCCCGGTTAACGTAACTTGCTTTATTGAGGGCGAAGAAGAGATCGGCTCGCCCTCGTTCCGGAACTTTATTGAAAAATATCGGGAAGATTTAGCCGCTGATGCCATCATTGTTTGCGATTCCGATAACTGGCGGGTAGGCGAACCCGCTCTGACCGCAACTTTGCGGGGAGTCGCCAGTATGGATGTGAAAGTTAAAGTAATGAACACTGCCCTGCATTCGGGAGCTTTTGGAGGCCCGGTGCTAGATGCAGTCACGGTTGCTAGCCTGTTGCTCGCGAAATGCTTTAATCCCGATGGCAGCTTGGCAGTACCCGGTCTTGGGGGATCTACCAGTGCTGATGTTCACTATCCGGAAGACTTGTTCAAGGCGGATGCCCAGGTAGTGGAGAGCTTTGAGCTAGCTGGAAAGGGGGATGTGGCCGCGCGTTTATGGAACCAACCGGCACTTTGCGTTATCGGTTGGGATCAGCGTTCTCGCGCCGAAAGCGCTAATGCCCTGGTGCCGGAAACCTGTTTGCGGCTGTCCTTGCGCACTGCTCCCGGAACCGATAGCGCCGAATGTGCCCAAGCATTAAGCAGGTTCTTGAAAGAAAATGCCCCCTTCGGAGCGGAGGTAGAAACCGAGATTCTCGAATGCGGTCCGTCCTACCAAGCCCAAGCATCGGCGGCGGAAAAAGATATGAAATGGGCGCTATCAAGTGCTTGGGATAAGGACGCGGTAGATATTGGGTGCGGGGGAGCAATCCCCATGACCGCTGACCTGGCACAGGTTTTCCCGCAGGCCGATATCTTAATCACCGGAGTGGAAGATCCTGCCACTAACGCACATTCAGAAAATGAATCCCAGGATTTAGGCGACCTGAAGAATGCTATTACCGCCGAGGCGCTGTTCCTGGCTCGTTTAGGTGGAAAGATTTAAGTGCAGATACTTCTGGCAGTAGCCAGCACGCTGCAGACCAGCGCCCGCAAAGGGGGGCAAGCCTTTAAGACAGGCTGGCTAAAGCATAAAAGTCGCGACCAGCTGCAGGTTGTCCCCTATTCGTGGGCGTATCCGGAAGTTGCCGCTGGCTATCCGCTAGCGGATCTATTTTCGAGGACGAGTGATCCTGCTAAGGCAGGTAGCACCTTACCGATGCTACTTAAAGCGGGTAAAGGCCTCTATCTGCCCGCCGTCTGCGGGAAAGAAAACCTGCAAAGTGAGTACTCGCCGCTGGGGGCGCTTCCTCCCGGGGATCTAGAGGATTTACCGGCGTTTCCTGGGCAATTCTTAACGGGAGTGGCGGCCACTTACGGCGCGGGTCAAATGAGCCCACAGGTTTGGGAATCTTTAGCGCGGGATCTGGCTGGGGCGACGGTAGTTACCGGCAGCCAGAAACCGTTGCTAACAAATTCCGGGGTGCTAGCTCAGATCGCTAAAACTAGCCCGAAGATTGCGCAACAAACTAAAGAAAACTGGGAAAGCGTGCTTAAAGAAGCCGAAAAATACGGAACCCGCCGCTACCTTGAGATTTCGGATTTTTCAGGCAAAAAACCTGCACCAGGTACCCAAGTGGGGGTTCTGCCCACAGGAGGATGCGCTTGGGGAGTGGGAGAACTATTAGGCAGGCTGGGAGCCCGCCTGGATTTTGCGGCAGATTTCCTGGATCAGCAAACCAGTCTGCCGCAAGTTTTAGAAACCACAGATTTGCTAGTGGCGAATACTGAAGAGCTATCCCCCTGGAATCTTCCCGGCTCTCCCTTGGAGCATTTATGCGACCTCGCCAACCGCTTCGGGGTGCCGATAGTGGTAGTTACCAGTGAAAATAATCTGAGTAGAGGCGAGATTGCCGAGCGGGGAATAGATGGCGTCTACCAATTCCCTACCGATACTGGCGGTATGGAAGAGGCCGGACTTCGCTTAGCGCGTACCTGGTCGCAATAGCCACTAGAGCCACCTTGGACTAGGCTAAGGACTAACTTAGTTGATCTAGAAAATTTTGAGGAACAGATATGAGTGAACAACAGGCTGAAAAGACAGCTACCCACAAAGTAACTTTGACCGATGCCGCCACTGAAAAAGTGAAATCACTGCTAGACCAGGAAGGGCGCGATGATCTGCGCCTGCGGATAGCGGTGCAGCCGGGAGGATGCTCGGGACTGATCTATCAGCTTTATTTTGATGAGCGCCTCTTAGACGGCGACGCAGTAGTCGAGTTCGCCCCCGGGGTGGAGGTAGTGGTAGATAAAATGTCCAACCCCTACTTAGACGGAGCCTCGATTGATTTTTCCGACACCATTGAACGCCAAGGCTTCACGATCGATAATCCGAATGCGGTAGGTTCTTGCGCCTGCGGCCAATCGTTCCACTAAAAACAGTTAGGATCTTGCTGTGAAACGTAGACTTTCTACATCTGTTGCTGCTATTGCCCTGCTAGGTGCATTATTAGGTGCAGGGCTCACCGGCTGCAGTAGCGATGGTTCCTTCTCAGATTTCGGAGTCAAAGTTGAGGGCGAATACGGGAAAACCCCCACAGTCAGTGCGGGAGAGGGGACTGCACCGAAAGAATTGAAAGTTGGCACCGTTAAAGCTGGCGAGGGCGAGGCTTGCGGTGCCGACGCAGTGCTGAAAGTCAACTATCACGGCCAGTTGTGGGACGGGAAGAAATTTGATTCCAGTTTCGACCGGGGAAATCCCGCTATTTTCTCGTTAAAACAAGTAGTTCCCGGTTGGGGACAGGGACTTAAAAATGCCAAGCCGGGATCGCGCACCCTCCTGGTTATTCCACCCGAATTGGGGTACGGGGAGCAGGCAATGGGTGATATTCCTGCTGGATCAACCCTGGTGTTCGTGGTCGATACCTTGAAATGTTTCTCTGCCTCGCAAATGAAGAAAGGTGAAGAGCAGCTGGCACAGGCCAAAGCTACCGGAAAGACTCTCCCCGGCCTAGAAGTTAGCGGAAAATTGGGGGAGAAACCCGTATTGAAGGTTAACGCTGGGCAGCTCGCCAAAGACCGTGCCGTGAGCGTGCTTGCTACCGGAAACGGGGCCGCGCTGAAAGCCGATGACGTGGTGATTGTGCATCAAAGTTGGCTAGATCAGCAAGGAAAGACTGTGTCCACCTGGGATAGTAACACCCCGATGACGCTGCAGGGAGAAAAAACTCTGGCAGAATTGAAGTTGGACAAAGAACTAGTCGGTAAAAACGTCGGTTCCCGCCTGGCTTTAAGCACGATGCAAGATGGGCAGGCGGTCGCCCTAGTAATGGATATCGTGGGTACCCTCTAAGAGCTGGTAGACACCGCCATGCAAACTCAAAACATTCCTTCCCAACCGAAGCGGATACGGTCAGCTCGGGTAATAGTCTTGGCGTTGGTCGCTGCCTTAGCGATATCCCTACTTTCCGGATGTTCATCTAGCGCTTCCGACGCCTCGGCTCCTGAGGTAAAAGGAAAATTCCCGGCAGTAACCGGGGAGTTAGGCCAAGCCCCCCAGATGGAGTCCGGTGCGGGGAAAGCACCAACCAGTTTGCAGGTACGGGTACTATACGAGGGCGAAGGGCGCAGCGTGACCGCCAAAGACCAAGTACTCATGGATACTTTAGGTAACTTGTGGGACGGCAAGACCGTGATGAGTACCTTCCGAGTCGGTGACTCCGCCCAAGGATACGCGATGAGCGAAGTTATCCCGGGCTGGAAACAGGCATTAATCGGCAAGAAGCTCGGTTCCCGGGTACAGATCACGGTGCCTCCGCAACTGGGATTCCAAGGCGAAGCCGCGAAACGCATTCCCGCCAACTCCACGATGGTGTTCGTGATCGACCTGATTAGCGCCATGGATCTAAGTAATGTTTCCGCGCTGAAACAGGCCAAGAAAATAGATAAATCTTTTGACAAGTTACCTAAAGGGTTAAAGATTAGCGGGGCTCCCGGCAGCCAGCCACGGGTAACTATCGATCCTGCGCTGCCTGCCCCGAAAACGAAACAGGTAATAATGCTGTATCAAGGTAAAGGGGAAAACCTGGAGCCAGATGACTTTCCCGGGGTACATTTGACTGCCGCCACCTTCGAGCAAGGTCAATGGTCAAAAGTGTCCAGTTCGTGGCTCAGCGGCAAAATGGTTTCTACTCCCTCTACTGTGCAGACCACCCCACAATTCCTAGGGGTGCCGGTTGGCTCGCGGATGGTGATGTTAGAGCCTGCCGAGGGCGAGCGCCAAGGGGCAAAGGCGCATCCCGCTCGCATCGCTATCTACGATATTGGTGCCAAGCAAACCAGCACCCGCCTCGGGTAACAGTTCCTATATCTTGAGGACGCGAGGGAAAAGTTTTTCCTCCCGCCCAAGGAGTTGGAAAACGTAGCGACGTTTTCCAAATTCTTATGCCCACCGCGCCTACTCGGATAAAATCTATCCCCCGCGCTTCCCGGGATGCTAGTTGGGTACTAGAGGTAGTTGTCGGTTATTTTAGGCAACGAGCGGATATTAGAGTGCTAGCTGCCGTAAGAGCGATGAAAAAAGAAGTAGATGTGAACCGTACTGGGTTTTGTTCCGCTTCTTATACGGGGGTCAGTTCGTTGACCCGTGTTTGATTATAGCTGGTGATTATCTCGTTGGGAGTTCTGTATCCGAGTGCCTCGTGTAGGCGCTCGTGATTCC
>NZ_JAKNHJ010000008.1 GCF_022133705.1 Varibaculum cambriense | reverse complement strand
CTGATCAAACCCCAAAAAACAACGAATTTATACACACAATTCAGGTATTAACCCCGATTTTTACTTCTCGCACATTTTCTAATTTTATTTTTAGGGAGCAGAAAAAATGTGCAGCAGTTTTTATCCAGGGTTTTCTTATATTATTTTCGTAAAGTTCTAATAGTTAATGTAGGTCTGCCAATGAGGGCAACCTGGTAACGAAAAGGCTACTGATAAATGAAACTAGAAAACCGGGTATTTGCGCATCGGGGGTTAAACACTCTAGCTCCCGAAAACACCATGTCAGCGTTCAAAAAAGTAGTTGAACATGGGCTTAACTGGATTGAAACCGATGTTGATATTTTAGGTGACGGCACTGCCATTATTTGCCATGACACTACTTTGGATCGCACCACCAACAAAACTGGTGGTTATTATGAATTAACTGCCAAAGATCTGACCAGCATTGATGCCGGTAGTTGGTTTAGTCCCGAGTTTGCGGGGGAGCCTTTACCAACGCTCCATCAACTCGTGGATTTTATGAACGAAACCGGACTGAACGCCAATATCGAAATAAAGTCGAATGAAGCCGGCGCCACCATGACCCGCCAGCTCATAAAGGCCGTAATCAGTGAACTAAAGCGTCTAGACGGACCAGAAGTTATTGTTTCTTGCTTCAACCATGTACTGCTATCCGAATTCCACGCCCTCGCCCCGGAGATTCCCCTGGGGTGTCTCTATGAGACTTGCGCCCTCTATGATGATTGGCGCTCAGTTCTAGAACTGGTGGGGGCTAGCTATATCCACCCCGAGGACACCGGTTTAACCCGTGAAAAAGTGCGGGCATTTAGAGATGCTGGTTTTGGGGTAAACGTGTGGACAGTGAACTCTCCTGCCCGGGCTAATGAACTATTCAATTGGGGCGTAACCGGGGTATTCACCGATACTGCCCACCTGATTCCTCCCCGTAATTAATTCAATCAATCAACTATTACCCCCCCCCCAAAAAACTCGGTTATCTACCACGAGTTTCAAGCAACCAATAAATATATCAACCAAATCAATATGATTTTCCCTTAAATGAAAGGAAAAATATGTCTACTACCGAGACAAAAACTTCGCGCTGGCCGCATTTTTTGAGTCGCGGAAAAATAGGTTCCTACCTGACAGTAGTTATGTCAGGTCAGATTCCCTATTCCTCCTTCGAGGCTTTTAAGGGCGCTTTACTGTTGCCCCTATGCGCAATGCTTGGCATTACCGAAGGCCAATTCGGAACCCTGATGGGTTGGATTGGGATTGCCATGTTCTTATACGTGCCGGGCGGTTGGATAAACAACCGTTTCCAAATCAAGCATATTTTGATTGCCTGGTGCGGATGGCGACTAGTCACCTACATGATTTTGTTCCTGGTACCCAACCTGTCTTTCAAAGTAATGATTGCTATTGCTATTTCCTGGGCGGTATGGGATGCCATCGGCTGGCCCGCCGTAGTGAACGGGGTTTCTTTCGTAACCTCTGACGAAAATAGCAAAGGACGCGGCCTGGCAATGGGACTTTTGGAAACCATTCGCCGCGGATCAGAAATGCTGATGAATCTACTGGTAGTAGGGCTAATTGCCTGGCGTCCAGATAATAAAGAAACCATCATGTGGATTTTTGCTATGGCGTACGCACTATTGCTAATCCCCATGATTATTGCCCTACTGAAGATGGTTCCTTCCAACGCTATTGCTCACGAGGAATCCCACTCGGACAATCTCGCCGCCCTAATAGGTCTCGGTAAAGTGCTAATGCGTCCCCGGGTCTGGCTAGCTGGACTGGCCGCCATGTGTGTTTACTGGGCATACGTTCACCTGATTTATGCTTCCGCTCCCTATATGACTATCGTTTTCAAAGCCTCAGATGGAGTTTCGGGTGCCTTTGGTATCTTCAACACCGGTCTAGTCGGGGTATTCGCCGGCTTGGTTTCGGGAGTAGTAGCTGATTACATTTTCAAATCATCTACCGTCATGATGGGAGTTTCCCTGACAGTTACCGCTATCGGTGCTGGTCTAGTCTATGTTTTGCCGGTAAATGAATCTGCTATGTGGATTTCAATGATTCTGCTTATGGTGATGGCAATCGGGGTTTTCATGGGTAAAGCCGTTATTCTAGCCCCAGTCGCCGAGCTCCATTTACCAGCAGCTATTAACGGTTCCGCAATGGCCGTTGGCTCTTTCCTGGCTTATGCCCCGGTGTTCTGGGCAAATCCCTGGGCAGGCAAGATTGTTGAACAAGCCAATAAAGCCAGCTCGATGGAAGCGGCAGCTCCCCTATTTGGAAAACTATTCCTGATAACCATTTTGGTGTCAGCTTTGGGAGCCGCCTGTGCGTTCACCCTCGCTTTCTTCAATAAAAAAGCTGATAACAAGGAAATAGAAGCGGCAAAGCTGGAAACCGAATAATAGATTCACTAATCGGTTATTGAATCTATAGCTTAAATAAATAGTGTTTGGGGGTTTCGGATTAATATCCGAAACCCCCAAACTTTTAGAATCCTACCTGGACTGGTTCTTCTACCAGTTCAACCCCAAATTTTTCCCACACCCCACGTTTAATCGTGGCTGCCAGCTGCGCAATATCGACGCTAGAAGCTGAGGCGCGATTAGTTAGCGCCAGGACGTGTTTATTAGATAGTGACGCCCTCACCGGAAGGTCATCTCCATTCGCACAATCCAGGGAAAAACCTTTAGAAAAACCAGCGTGCGAAATCAGCCAGGCCGCAGAAGTTTTCACCACTCCCTCAAGTTTCGGAGCCACTCCGGTAACGGAATTACGCAGCTGTAAATCATAAACCGGAAAACGGGGAGCCGCGGCGGGAAGCTTCAGCGCGTCCTCGTTAGAGATAATCGGATTAGTAAAGAAAGAACCACAAGAGTAAGTATCGGGGTCGGCAGGGTCAAGTACCATTCCTTTGGAGCGGCGCAGCTCTAAAACTGCCTGGCGGACTTCCCGCATATCGGCACGCTCCCCCAGTTTTACCCCCAACTTGTCAGCCAGCTGTTGATATTCAATCGGGGCAGACAATGAAGCATGAGCTAGTTGAAAATCGGCAGAAAGCACCACGTAACGCCCGGTATTAGTCCAAATACGTCCGCCTCCTGCCTGCTCATCGTGAAGGGAGCGTTTAATAATCGAGGTGCGGTAGCCGAGATGTAAATCCCCGACCGGCAAAATCCGGATTGCGTCCCGGATACGATCAAAAACCCGCACCGTAGACAAGGTTTCGGCCACTTCATGACCATAGGCGCCAATGTTTTGAACCGGGGCTGCCCCCACCGTTCCCGGTATCCCCGAAAGCGCCTCTAAACCCATCTGGTCATTATCAATGCACCCACACACGAACTCGTCCCAGGACTGACCAGCCGGGGCACTAACCATTGCGCCCCCACAAGCAGTATCTTCGGTAACCTTAATCCCGCTGCGCCGATCTTGGATAACTACCAAATCATTTAACTGATCGGCACAAAGCAGATTAGAACCGCCCCCTAGCACCAACAGGGGACGGCGTTCTTTATCGGCTGCGCGAATTGCCGCCACGAAATCATCCTCGGTATCAACCGGGATAAAATCGGCGGGCACTCCCCCAACTTTGATAGTGGTCATATCCTGCAAAGCCGGGATTTTCGCGCTATCGCCACTACCAGGGGCTACTTCATTGCTTCGATACCAAGCCGGAACTGGCTGGGTGGGTAGATGGTCGGCGTGGGGAGGGATCCACTCGCAAGCGTCAGTGAAATCGGTTTTTACCATGGCTCTATTCTAGGACTTTGCCAGCGCCCAAACCTTTTCCGCTATCGCTTTATCGCAAACCAAATCGGTAGCCACCCCCGCGTTAAGCGCTCCTAGCAGGGACTGTGCTTTGTTCTTCCCCGCAACCACGCAAAAACGCCGAGGAATACGACGCAGCTGATCGGGGCTAGGGCCAGTGGCGCGCCGATTTAAGGAAATATCACTCCAGGATCCGTCCGGCCTGATAAGTACCGTACAAACATCCCCCACTACTTTATCCAGCGCCAATTTGTTTAACTCGCTGCGTGAGAGGTAACCGGCGGCATAAACGTGGGAAGGAATTTCCGCCCGTAATGCCCCTACGCTAAACACTGCTAAAGTACATTTTTCCTGCCAGTTGAGGACGCGCCGTACCGATCCTTCCCGCCAAAGCGCCTCTTTAGTAGCGGGATCATCAAAGAAAGCGGGAACCGGGAACTGTACGATATTAGCCTTCCACTGATAAGCCATGCGCGCTAGGATCCCGCCTACATGCGCGATACCGGAAGTTTCGGTGGAAGCCGCGCCATTTAGCTGTACCAAGGTGACGTTATCGACGTCCTTTTGAGTTATGTGACCGGCCATCTCGGTAGTGGTGTTCCCCCAGGCAATCCCTACTACTTCACCGTCATTGACCATCTGCCCTAACATTTGAGCAGCGGTTTTCGTAACGTTTTCGAGGACGCGGTTTTGGGTAGTGTCGGGAGGCATTTCCACTATGTGTACATTTATCCCAAATCGGTCCTGCAATTGTCGCTCTAAGCGGGTGTGCGGCGTATTTGAGGTTTGCACCGAAATGGTGACGATTCCGCGCTTGCGGGCATATGACAACAGGCGGGATACCGTAGAGCGGGACACTCCCATGCGACGGCGGATGGCCTCCATCGTTTGTCCCTGTACGTAATAAGCCAGCGCAGCAGCGCGTGCCAATTCATCTCTATTGACATTCTCTTCGGTAAACTGATCCTCGGTTGGTTTTACTTCCTTTGACAAAAATCTCACCTCGAGGCTTATGTACGCACGTTTGTTCTACTATGTTGAACATTAGTGTCCGAAAGCAAAAAATGGAAGTAGACCATTGGGAAAAAGTGAGAGGCATCGCAGAAGATTTCTCACTTTTAACCATGACCTAACAAAACTGAATAAAAAATAATCCCATAACCTAGCGCAAAGGAGCGCGTATGTTTGCGACATTGAATGATCTCCTGGTACCAATGGCAACAGCCACCCCAGGTAGTGGTGAGATTTTCGCATCAGAATTTTTTGGCACCGCCATTCTTTTGATGTTCGGTGTTGGCACCTGCTGTACCAACAACCTTTTGAAATCGAAAGGTCACGGCGGCGGCTGGTTAATGATCAACTTCGGGTGGGGTTTGGCAGTGTACATGGGTGTGTACGCTGCCTATAAGACCGGTGGTCACCTCAACCCCGCAGTAACCATCATGAGAGCTGTTTGGCACGGACTGGACAGCAAGGTAACTCTAAATGGTCCCAGTATCGCTGATGGCGGCATTCCAGTTACTGGGACGAACGTGTGTATTTATATCGTTGCCCAACTGCTGGGAGCGATGGTTGGTGCGCTAATCGCCTACTTGGCTTACAAGAAGCACTTCGACCTGCAGATGGAAGATCCTCGCCCCAAGTTGTGGTGCTTCTCTACTGCTCCCGAGGTACGTTCCTACGGATGGAACACCCTCACCGAGATCATCGGTACCTTCGGCCTGTTGACCTTTGTGATGGTATCTGGCGGTACCCCGACTCAGGTCGGCCCCTTGGCGGTTGCCCTCTGTATCGTAGTCATCGGTATTGGTTTGGGTGGTCCTACCGGATACGCCATCAACCAGGTTCGTGACCTGGGGCCGCGTATTATGTTCAGCATACTCCCGATGAAGGGTGGAAAGCCGGACGCTGACTGGGCTTACTCTTGGGTACCGATTGTTGGACCCACGATTGGTGCCATCATCACTCCGCTGATCGTAGTCGGCGTGGGAATGGCTGCCTAGGAAGTTTAGGAAGACTGTTTAAAGACAAATAGAAAGAACCCTAAAGGAAGAAAAGAGATATGACCGAAAAAAAATATGTAATGGCCATTGACCAGGGGACAACCTCCTCGCGCGCGATCCTGTTCGACCATGGCGGACAGATCGTGTCAGTAGGACAAAAAGAACACGAACAGATTTTCCCGAAGGCCGGTTGGGTTGAGCACAACCCGATTGAAATCTGGGACAACATTCGCGCCTGCGTGGCTGATGCGCTACAAAAAGCCCAGGTAAACCGACATGAGGTCGCCGCAGTAGGAATCACCAACCAGCGGGAAACCGTAGTGGTTTGGGACAAGAATACTGGCGAGCCGGTATATAACGCGATCGTTTGGCAAGATACCCGCACCTCGCAGATTATTCGGGAACTCGCAGGCGAGGAGGGAATGTCAAAGTACCGGGATATTTGCGGGCTTGACCTTTCTACCTACTATTCAGGTCCCGAAATCAAGTGGATTTTGGATAATGTCGAGGGCGCACGCGAAAAGGCAGAAGCCGGAGACCTGCTGTTTGGTAACACCGACTGCTGGGTACTGTGGAATATGACTGGCGGCGTGAACGGCGGGGTGCACAAGACCGATGTCACCAACGCTTCCCGTACCATGCTGATGGATATTCGCACCCTCCAGTGGCGCGAAGACATCTGCAAAGACTTTGGGATTCCCATGTCGATGCTGCCAGAGATTTGCTCCTCTTCGGAGGTCTACGGTTATGGCCGTAAGAACGGCTTGCTGATTGACACCCCGATTTCGGGTATTTTGGGCGACCAGCAGGCTGCTACTTTCGGTCAGGCCTGTTTCGAGAAAGGCATGGCCAAGAACACCTACGGTACTGGTTGCTTCGTGCTAATGAATACTGGTGAAGAACCGGTATTTTCTGAAAATGGTTTGCTAACTACCGTTGCTTACAAGATTGGCGATAACAAGCCGGTTTACGCCCTAGAGGGTTCGATCGCGGTTGCAGGCTCGCTGGTACAGTGGCTGCGCGACAACCTGGGAATGATCAAGAGCTCGGAAGAGATCGAGAAGCTGGCCAGCACAGTTGACGACAACGGTGGCGTTTACTTTGTGCCTGCATTCTCCGGTTTGTTTGCCCCCTATTGGAAGGACGATGCCCGGGGTGCGATTGTGGGTCTAACCCGCTACAACAACAAGGGACACATTGCGCGCGCGGTACAGGAAGCAACCCCGTATCAGACCCGGGAAGTATTCGACGCGATGGTAGCGGACTCGGGCGTGGAGCTGAAAGAGCTGCGGGTAGATGGTGGCATGACCAAGGACGAAATGGTTATGCAGTTCCAGTCTGACCAGCTGGGTGTGCCTCTGGTTCGTCCTCAGGTACTAGAGACTACTGCTTTGGGCGCAGCTTACGCTGCCGGTATCGCCGTAGGATTCTGGGACGGTGAACAGGACGTGATTGATAACTGGGCAGAAGGCAAACGCTGGGAGCCGGGTAAAGATCGCGAAGAATACGACCGCAACTACCGTCTATGGAAGAAAGCGGTAACTCGCACCTTCGAGTGGGTAGATACCGATGTAGAGAACGCCTAATTGTCAGGGCGTTTTGATTACGTAACCAAATGCTAGTTGCCTGATATATCGGGGTAGTACCTGAAATAATTAATTAAATAGTGAAACCTCTAATGCGGGTTCGGAAAACCTATTGTTTTCCGAACCCGCATTTTCAATGTTCTGTTACCAGGATTTCTAAGTAGCTATCGGCAGCAATCGATCGCAGTTTTAGGGTTATTAACGATAGGGTTTCCCGTCTTTAACGCACTTTGGCACGAATCATTGCCCCAGCTGGTAGCGGCAATGGACACGGGAAAGAAAACTCGTGTGCAGGATGATTGATTTCTGGTACTTCATGCCCAAATTCATCCCATAAATCATGATCAGGGATTTGGTATTCAATCGGCCTTGCACCAGGAATTAAAAACTCGATAGGCATCAAGGGGGTTATTTTATTTTTCGCTAATATATAGACCCGACCTTCATCTGCTCGGTAGTCGCGAACGCTACCTAACCAACGCCAGGTATTTATATATCCCCCTTTGGTAATGGATTCACTGGCCGGGTTCTCGGGATAATAAAAACCGGTTGAGTATTCCCGATGGGTAACCTTATAGGGCTCTTGGCCAATCCAATCAGGCAGAACTATCTTGTCCCCTGGCTCTTCACTGGGAATAAGGGGTTTAAGTTCTTGCCCTTGCGCATTTTCGAAACCGCGTTGCACCATATATTCATTAACCGCGCATTTATAGGCATTCGCCATGGCGGCCACATAGTAGGCACTTTTAGCGCGTCCTTCTATCTTTAAGCTGGTAACCCCGGCATCTATCACGTCTGCTACGTGTTCGACCATATTCATATCTTGGGAGTTGAATAGGAAAGAGCCTTGATCGGTTACTTCCACCGGAATAATGTTCCCGGATTTTTTCTCTTCCACCACGTGGTATTTATAGCGACATGCTTGCACGCAGTCCCCGTGGTTAGCGTCTCGCCCGGTGGTGTGTTGGGAAATCAGACAGCGCCCCGAAAACGCCATACACATTGAGCCGTGTACAAATGCTTCAATCTCAAGTTCAGGGGAAACGTGAGCGCGCAGCATCCGGATTGCCGGTAAATCAAGTTCTCGTGCCAGGACTACCCGGCTAGCCCCCAGGGCTGCTAAGGCTTCAGCTGCCTGATAGTTGGTCACTCCCGCCTGAGTGGAGATATGAATATCCGTATCGGGAGCAACCCGGCGCGCTGCCATTAAAACCCCGATATCGGTAACTATGAGGGCGTCTACCCCAATCTCTCCCAGCTGCCCCATATATTCGTTCATGGCTACAACTTCGTCACTGTCCGGCAAGATATTGCAGGTTACATAAACCCGCGCCCCTCGCTGGTGAGCATAGGTAGTCGCGTCCTCGAAATCTTCGAGACTGAAATTGCGGGGAGCCGCGCGCATCCCGAAAGCTTTCCCGCCGCAATAAACCGCGTCTGCCCCGAAATCGATAGCAGTTTTTAGGGTATCGAGATTACCGGCTGGTGCCAGTACTTCTGGGTTTAAGCGACGTAGGATCGAAGGAGAGTATTCGGGATTATCATTGTGCACCAGATAAGGATACGAAAGATTGCACAACAATAGCTAGATTCAGCCTTTCCCCTAAGTCTATCTATATTAATTCGACAGATTGCCCCTAAGTAGCAGCGAGGATAAATGAGACTGAAAACAGTGCCTCCAGCGCGCTATGCAATAGCCTTAGCCTACTCTCCTAAAGACCGGCAGCATCACCAGTAACGCTAACGTAGCCCAAAAACTAGTACACGGGAAGAGTTGGGTTCCCAGGGCAAATAAAGGTGGGAGGCTCGATTTTCGAGCCTCCCACCTTTATTTAGATGAGCATCTAGCAGATGCTATAAGGAACTAATCTGTTTATCCCTTCACCGCACCAGCTGCCAGACCAGACTGCCAGTACTTTT
Source organism: Varibaculum cambriense (assembly GCF_022133705.1). GTDB lineage: Bacteria > Actinomycetota > Actinomycetes > Actinomycetales > Actinomycetaceae > Varibaculum > Varibaculum cambriense_A. The sequence goes on along the minus strand of NZ_JAKNHJ010000008.1, from coordinate 100,360 downwards.
GCAGTACCAGGAACAGCACAATCAGCGGAATAATACCGAACAACGATGCCATCATCATTTGTCCATAGGGCGGCGCGAAGTAGGAAGCCATACCATATAGACCCAAGGTGATCGGTTTAAGCTCTTCGGAGGAAATCATCAGCTGTGGCAGCACGAAGTTATTCCAAGTAGCTACGAAGATAAACAGGAAGATCGTCACCATAGCGGGTGCTAGTAGACGCAAAACCATCCCGAAGAAGATCCGGAATTCTCCTGCCCCATCGATCCGGGCTGCTTCCAGCAGCTCGGTTGGTACCGAAGTCTGGGCATATACGCGCCCTAGGAATACCCCGAATGGCGATACACAGCAGGGAACAATGATCGATGCCATCGTGTTATTCAGTCCCATGTGCAAGAACATCACATACATAGGAACGGTCAGAATCGAAACCGGCATCAGCAGACCGGCCATGATAATCCCGGCAGTACCGTTCTTAAAGGGGAATTTGAACTTCGCCAGTGCGTAGCCCGCCATAACACTTACCAGGGTTCCGATGGTGGCAGCAACGGTTGAGTAGAACAGGGAGTTACCAATCCAGCGCCAAACCATGTTCTTGGTCCATCCCAAAAGCCCAGCATAGTTAGCTTTGGTACTTTCCCAAACAGACCCAGAATCATCATGCGGAGCGAACCAGAAACCGAAGGATCCGGAAATCTCGGCATTAGATTTGGTAGAAGCGATAATCACCCAGTAAATCGGGAAAATGAAATAGATTAGGACGATTACCATCACCAATATGGCAAGGATTTTCGACCACATTGCCGGTTTCAAGGATCGTGATTGTAAGCCCTTGATAGAGGGACGATACTCGACCCCACCAGGGGTAACAGCGGTTTTCTTAGTCATTACTACCACCTAGTTTCCGATCGGCTAAGAAATAAGCAACTGCCAAAATACCGGCGATTAGTGCCATAACGATGGCGATTGCAGACGCCGGCCCGTCCCCTGAAGGCGACATATATCCTTTCGCGGTATTAAGCGCCATCATCATCGGTGTATAGGCAGAGCCCATCCACTTTTGACTGGTTTCCATCACCGCTGGCTCGTTGTACAGCTGAATCGTTCCCACAATAGACAGCAGGATTGCCAGCAGGGCTGCTCCCCGCACCATCGGGATTTTAATCTTGGTGACAATCTGGAAGCTACTGGCGCCATCAAGACGAGCCGCCTCATACAAATCATGGGGAATAGCTTGCAAAGCTGCCAGGAAAATCAACATATTGTAGCCGGTAAAGGTCCAGGTAGTCATGTTGGCCATGGAAAGCAAAATCATTTTCTTGCCAAAGAAGTTAATAGTAAGGTCTCCGCCGAAAGCCTCGACCAGGGAGTTAAGCGGAGAGACTTCCGGGGTATAAATACACAACCAAATAATAGCGGCAACTACCCCTGGTACCGCATAGGGCAAGAACCAACCTAAACGGAAAACAGTTACGTGGCGAACGATTAGGGAATCAATGAGTAGCGCCAAAGCGAGAGCAGCGATAATCATCACTGGTACCTGCACTATGGTGTACAGGATAACTCGGCCGATTCCTGCCCAGAAGGCTCCGGAGAAAATAACGTATTGATAATTCTCGAGACCGACGAAAACACTCTGAGATTCACCCCCACCGAATGCGCCGCCACCTTGTGTTTTAACTTGGAAAAAACTAGAAAATACCGATATGCAAATCGGCAGGATAAAAATAAACAGGAACAGAATCGTAAACGGAGCCATAAACGCCCAGCCCGTCAACGCTTCCTTTCTTGCTCGAGGCGTCTTTCGCTCCTTTGCGACCCCTGCCTCAGGTGGGAGCGTATCAGCATTACCTGCTGGTTCACGCTTTTTTACTTTAGTAGCACTCATGCTTAAATCCCCACGTATTTGTATTAAAGATTATTGGTATGCACCAGAAAGTGGATGCGTATATTTTATTTCATTCAACAGTTTGGGATATACGGTAATACGGTCTGAAATCCGTAAAAATAATCTACGAAATATCAGATATAGAAATGGAGGCACCTACCAACTTTGCGGGATGGTAGGTGCCTCCCTGATGTTACGTGGGTACATCCGGTATCCAAGAACATCAACTAAGCCTGAAACTTAGTTACTTAACTTCCAGATTCAGTTTCTTCAAGGCGTCCTTGAGCTGATCGCCCGAATTCTTGAACACGTCTGCAACCTTCATGGTGCCGTCTCCAGCAGCAGCGCCGCCTTCACCACTGAGGTAACCCTGAGGTACCGACCAGCTGGGCGGGAAGGTGAACGGTTTCATATTGGTGTTAGCAGTAGTGAACTCTTTAATTACGTCCTGGCCGCCATAGAACTTCGCGTAATCAGGAGCTTTAGGAGTTGCTTTCGCAGCTACAACCAGACCCTGGCTGGCTAGATCATCAACCTGCTCGTTAAACCAAGCGTTGAACTTCATGGCCTGTTCAGGATGCTCACAGGTCTTGGAAACTACTACACCGGAACCACCGTCGGGGCCGGATGCGCCACCAGGTAGCTGAGCAATAGCCCATTGACCGGACTGGTCAGGAGCGTCACCAGCGATCAGCGGAGCTTCCCAAGCGGCACCGATAGTACCGATGATTTCGCCCTTCTGAACAGCAGGAGCCCATTCGTCAGCCCAGCGACCAACTACTTTTGCAGACTTTTCGTCAAGTAGTTTCTGCCACAAAGCAGCAACGGACGCAGAGCCTTCATCGGTGGTATCAACTTTCCAGGCATCGCCTTCTACCCCGAACCACTGACCACCAGCGGCGGCAGTCATAGCGGAGAAGATCTGGGCACCCTCGTCACCTTCGTAGGCCACGATGTACTTGCCTTTTTCAGCGGCAGCTTTCGCGGTGGTGGTGAATTCTTCCCAAGTGGTGGGTACTTTCAGACCCAGCTTGTCGAATTCTGCTTTGTTGTAGAAGTAGACCAGCGGGCCGGTATCCTGCGGAAGTCCTAGGTACTTTCCGTCTACCGCCATCGAATCGAACGGACCGGGCAGGTACTTGTCTTTGTACTGGGTAGCATACTTGCTAACGTCCTGTACTAGACCCTTTACGTAAAGTTCGGCCAAGTCAGCGTAACCGGCCTGGTACAGACAAGGCGCATTCTTTGCGTCAGTGTCAGTCTGTACTTTCTTGATTAGCTCTTGAGCTTTACCATCAAATTTCTTCGGGGTTACCTTAATGTTCGGGTTTTCTTTATTCCATTTATCAACAATCGTCTGAACTTTTACTGCATCATCGGCATTGTCAAGACGGTGTAGGTATTCAATTTCTACCTTTTCGTTGCTGTCTGCAGAACCGGCTTTGTCATCAGCACCGCCACAGGCAGCTAGCCCCAATGATGCCATTGCGACTACGCCAGCGAGAGCAATACTCCGTTTTAGCTTACGCGACAAATCAAACCTCCTTGTTGAGCTGACCCGCTACAATGCGAGTCATTGAAAACTCACTAAGGATTATAGCAAAACTGGATTCTCCCTGAAATTTTCCCGAATTTGATATGAAAATGAAATATTTTCGTAGCTAAAAAAATACCAAACTAAGTTGACATACGGAGACAGAACTTTCTGATTGCCTAAGGTCCTTAAAGACTAACCTCCACGTCCTGCAAAGCGTCTTTAATCGCACCTATATCTTTACGGGAGGACATATCCAGCACCCCACAAGCCACTGGAACGACCTCAATGTTGGAATCGTTTCTAATCAGGTACCGTACTGCGTCCGTCAGTTCGTATTCTCCCCTCACCGAGGGTTCAATACTTTCGCAAGCGGTGATAACACTCTGATCGAATAGCCAACAATTCATATTGACTGGGGCATCAGGATGGGCTGCCATTTCTGCGTCAGAGGGCTTTTCAATAATGTTCTGCAACACCCCATCCCCAACATCCATAATCGCATAAGATTTCACCCGTTCTGCCTCGATATTAGAGTTCGCGATTAACTCTGCCCGCGAAAACCCGGCTACCGCGAGGCCCGGGGCTTGCACCAATTGCTTTAATACCGGCAAGGGGTAGTAGTTATCAGAGTTTAAAACCAAGGAGCGATCTTCACCAATAAAATCTGCGGCAGCCGCGACCGCATTTGCCGTTCCTAACGGCTCTTCTTGAATTGCATAGGTGATGGTTACCCGATTCTTTTCTACGTTGTCATAGTAGTTACGAAACGCATCATGTTCTGGACCGATTACCAGGCAGACCTTTTTAATTCCAGCATCAGCAAAGGCGCTGATTACGTAATCTAAGAAAGGTCGTCCGACGTTAATTAATCCCTTGGTACCTGCCGAAGCGGCGGCGGCTTGTTCGCCAGACAGATTAGTAGATTCGTCATTTGCGCGCATCCGGGTACCTAGTCCGCGAGCCAAAATAACTGCTTTAGTAACCGCCATATTAATCACCTTTGAAACCAGATTTTGAAAAACTACTACTCAATACTAACAAGCTAGATAGCCTCACCACCTTGCGAACCTGGTAAACAAATACCCAATAGAAGTGGAAAAACCCAATTTTGATGAACTATCAATAGCCAGCATCCTTATTAACCTGGCTGTTTCCCTTACTAGCAGCATTGTTAAGGTGCAGCAGCCGGCGTAGAGTTAGAGTGTTTGAACTTTAACAGCGGCGTTGGGAGCAACCGAGATGACCACGATAAAAGGGCGAGTTTTTGATGGTTTCGGAAACCAGATTGGAAGCGGACTAGTTCTAGATGGCAACCAGTTAGCAGAGGTCAGTCCGGGAACTCCTGACGCAAATTGGCCGCTCATTGTTCCCGGTTTTGTCGATGTTCACTGCCATGGAGGTGGCGGATTTTCTTTCCCCGACACCACTAACCCCGAGGAAATAGCTACCGCGATTAAAGCTCACCGCAGCGGAGGCACAACCGCCCTATTTGCTTCTCTGGTTTCTCTGGCAGACCCCCTGCCCTATATCAAAGCTCTGGTTCCTTTCTGCGAAAAAGGCGAGCTTGCGGGTTTGCATTTAGAAGGTCCTTTTATCTCGAAAGCAAAATGTGGGGCGCAAAACCCAGAAGTTATCCGCCCAGCTGATTTAACGGAGCTTGAATCTTGGCTTCAGGCTGGTCAAGGCTGGTTTAAAACCATGACTATCGCACCGGAAACCGATAATGCCCTCGAGGCGGCGAAACTGTTACTCAAATATGGAGCGGTTCCCTCCTGGGGTCACACTTCCTGTAACGAGGATCAAGCCCGCCTAGCTTTGGATTACACGGTTAAAACCGCCAGCGAACTTAACTGGCAGGGATACGCGCAAACTGTTACTCACCTGTTTAACGCCATGTCCCCGATTAACCACCGTTCTCCCGGTCCGATTATCGAGTTCTTACGATCGGCAAAAGACAGAACAGCAGGTGTTGAGGTTATCGCTGATGGACATCATTTGAAACCAGAACTGGTGGAAGATATGTTCGCTACTTTCCCCGACGCTTCCCTATTCTTTGTAACCGATGCGCTGGCGGCCGCCTGTATGCCCCCCGGTAAATACACTCTGGGAGGATTAAAGGTTGAAGTAAAGAACGGAGCCTGCTATCTGGATGGAACCGATACCCTCTCGGGTGGGGCTTCCTGCCTGCTCAATCAGTTCGCCCTCTTTGCTCGGCGCGGACAAATCCCCCTAGCGAAACTGATTCGTGCCTGCGTGGGCACCCCGGTACAGGCAGCCTCTATTCCCGAGGACGCTCCCGGGGTAACTACTCGTTTTACTGCTGGCTGCAAACCTAGCTTTATGCTCTTAGATTCTGATTATCAGATACAACGACTATTTAGGCAGGGTGAAGAAATCGAGCCAGCCATAATAGAGAGTTAAACGCGGTTGGCTAAACTGTTTTAAGCTTATTTCCACTGCTCAAAACGGGAACCACCGGTTCGCGTACCTACCGCAAGCCGGTGGCGGTCAAGTAGGCGAGGACGGCTCTCACCCGGCGGTTGGGTTCATCTGGGGTTAGACCCAACTTCATGAACACATTCGCAATATGTTTAGCCACCGACGCCCCGGATAGAAACAGTTTCGCCGCGATTTCCTCATTCGCTAAACCTTGCGCCATCAGCTCTAAAACTTCGCTTTCGCGAGGAGTAAGACTAGAAAGAGCAGAACCGCGTTCCCGCACCAACTTGACCGCTACTTCCGGATCCACCACTACCCCGCCATCGGCTACGGTCTGCAAAGCGTTCAAAAAATCTGCCACCCGCGAGACCCGCTCTTTTAACAGGTAACCGGTACCACCCGCATGATTTCCCGGCAGTGAAAACTGTTCGGAACTAAAAAGCTGAGCCGCATAAGCCGGAGCCACATACTGGCTGAGAACCATGATTCCCAGGTCAGGATATTTTTCCCGAATTTGTACGGCGGCGCGCAAGCCATCGTCACTCATACCCGGAGGCATTCGCACATCGGTTATCAACACATCGGGAACCTGGTCGCCGCTATAGACCTGATCAACCGCTGTTATCAGGGAGGGCGCGTCCTCGGCTTGAGCGATTACTTGATTCCCTAGTCGCTCCAGTAGCCCCGCTAAGCCCTCCCGGATCAAAGTCGCGTCATCAGCCAAGATGATTTTCAAAGCCGTCCTCCTCAACGTTAGGAATTAAAATCGGAATTTCGGCACGCACCGTTGTTGGCCCGCCCACAGGCGAAACTATCCGCAAGTTTCCCCCGAAAGCCTCTAGGCGCGCCTGCAAACCTGCCAAGCCGTGTCCCGGAATAATTTCCGCACCCCCGCCCCCATTATCCACTATGGATATAACCAGGGAAGAACCCGCAACTATCAGCAAAGATGCTTTAGGATTTGCAACGTGTTTGGCGATATTAGTTAAAGATTCGCACACCAAATAATAGGCGGCAGCAGCCGCTCCAGCAGGCAGAGACGGCAACTCTTCCGGGACATGCATCTCAACTTGTACCGGAGAATCTGCACACACGTCTCGCACTGCCTCCGCCAGTCCCTTGTCAGACAATACTTTCGGATGTACCCCCGCAACTGTGCGTCTAAGCGCCACTAACGATCTATCGTTAGCGTCCTGTGCCTGCCGCAGCAAAGACAGCACCTCCTGTATTTTTGCGCTGAACTGCGGCAAGGAGACTGATTCCCGTTTTACCGAGCTTTCTAAAGTACCGGCTAGTTCCGTAGGAGGCGCGTCCTCACCCAAAACTGCTTCCCCAGATGCTTTTCCCAGCTGGTTTTGACTAGCATCGGTGTCCTCTAAAGCCGCAGCCTTCGCCAATTCTTGTTCCAGTAAGCTAAGAGAAAGCTCTGCCTCTCCCACTTTCATGGACGCTGCCACCAAGTATTGTTGCGCCCCGTCATGCAGGTCACGTTCAATCCGGCGGCGTTCAATCTCGAAAGCATCCACGATTTCCCGGCGAGAACGATGCAGCTGCCGGATTTCTTGCTCGTCCATCGGATTGCCTTGCGCAATCGAATAGATGATTCGCGGATAAATAGCCGCCCCTAAGCTAAATACCAGCCAAAGCCCGATGGTCGCGATTAAATCCGGCTGACCGTCCCCCAGCGATAGTGGCGCTAGCAGCCGTAGGAAATAGAACTGAAAGAACTGAGTTACCAGGCAGCCTAAAATTACTAACGCCCAGAAACTAATCGCATTAACAAACAGGCAAAACAGTAATATTGGGATGTCTCGGCTAGTTTTAGCTGGTGGGGTAAGTTTTCCCTCTCCGGTCAATAAAGAATCATTCCCCGGGATCGCCCAAAGATGCCAAATGTTCGCGTCCGGTTTACCGAGCATTGCTCCGGCGCGATAACGCACTGCGCAAGTGTAATTGGCGAGGGTGATGCGAGCTTTTTTAGGATGAATCAGCATGAACGCTAAATGCACTAGCAGCGCTAAGAGTTCTACTGCAAAATAGGCTGGCCCTAGCAGCAGCGCCATGCGGGGAGCCACCCGTTTTTTATCGTTTATTCCCTGGAAAAAGGGATCTATTCGCTGCATATTTCTATCCTATTGGCAAGTGCTAGCATTCCGGGAGAGCGCGCTCACTATTATTTAGGTAGAGCTAGCACTACCTAAAAACTAGCTCTAAGAGGCTAACCGGATTGGAAACGGCCCACAACAATAGAGAATATGGATATATCTACCCGCGCATTGACTAAAGTTTATGGTTCACGCACCGTTTTAGCGGGGATTGATTTACAGATTCCCACTGCCAGCCAAATAGCATTTACCGGGCCATCCGGGGTAGGAAAAACTACGCTACTTTACCTGCTCAGCGGAATTATTGCGCCCTCTAGTGGTGAAATTTATTTGGGAAGTAGCCGACTTAAAGATTACTCCCGGAGAGATTTACAGGCACTACGCCGGCAAAAATTTGGATTTGTTTTCCAATCAGAGCAGCTAGTAGACCAGTTGAGTGTACGGGAAAATGTGGCCTTACCACTGCTGTTAAAACGAATAGGGCGCGCCGAGGCGATGTCTCGTGCCCAAAGAGAACTAGAAAAACTGGGTTTAGAAACCATTGCCAGTCAAATAAGTGGGAATCTATCGGCAGCGTTACGACAAAAAGTAGCTCTGGCTCGCGCCCTAGTCGGCAGACCAGAAGTTATTATCGCTGACCAGCCGACCGACCGCTTAGATGAGATAACCGCGCAAGAAACTATGCAGGTGCTATCTACTGCCGCTCATCAAATGGGAGCTACCCTGCTGGTAACTAGTCTTAATTCCCAGGACACCAGCTGGTGCGAACGCACGATTACTTTACGGGACGGATTGATAGTTTCTGATAGAGCCAAAACGTCTTTGCCGGAGAATCCTGGGGAAAACTAAATGCGAACCCTACAACTTGTTTATAGCTGGTCGCGGCGGTTCCGGTATCCTAAAACCGCAGAGTTTTTGTCGCTTTTCTCAGCTTGTTTGACTGCTTATAGTATTTGTTTGCTGCTAGGAGGAATAAAAGCAGCTTTCCGTCTGGGAGTTTTTTGTCCCTCGGGAGCAGATTCCCAATGTGCTGGCTCGGTACAAGACTTATTTTCCCTGCATGAATCGGATTTAGGGAACCAGATAGCAGACGTAGTCACCGTACTGTACGGATTAATGTTCGCCGCTGCGGTGATTCTGATTATTTTTCCCTTAACTATTTTGTGGTGGAACCGTTTAACCCTAGATGAACGACGATTAGCTGAGTTATTAAATACTTTAGGAAAATTAGGGGCACCCTTTCACACCAGGTTGGCCGTATCTGCAGTATCGACGCTCGCCTATGCGGGGCTGGGATGGCTAGGAGGAGTAGTACTTTACCGTGCATCCGCGCCGCTATTAGGAAAGCTGAAACTATTAGGAATACCTCTAGGCGGATTGAACTTAATCCCGCCAATTAAGGCAGTAATAATAGTTTTCTTAGTATTAGCCATAGTTCCCCTGTTGAAAGCGCTGAGCTTAACCCGTAAATACACTGGCATTCCCCGCTACCCACGCTCCCGCAGTAGGGTCAGAGAACTGTCCGGGCCAACAATAGGATTAATAATTATCGGTGCCTGCCTGGTCTCGATTCCGGGGATAGCGTTGATTATCCCGCTAACTCCCCTGCTATTAGCAGTAGTGATATTCCTATTTTGTTTACTTTTCGCCTGGATTTTTGGAATATTTTTACCAGCAAATGCCCTCTCCTTAGCGGTTTGGCCGCTCAGCCACACCCGCCACTTAAGTTTGCTTTTAGCGGTCCGAAATATCCGCTTCCACCCGCAAAGATACTGGGTATCAATCACCCCGGTACTATCCTTAGCGCTTAGCTACCTGCTAACTTTCATGTTCTTAACTATCTTTCCCTATCTTTGGAAAGGATCTAGCGAACCCATCCCCGCCAGTTCCAGCGAGAACGCCGGGGCTTGGCAGCCACTTTTAAGTGACGAGGGCGAGTTTCTTTCCCTGCTGCAAACCGATATTCGCAGCGGATGGCTTATTACAGCTGGTTTGGTAGCCGCCCTCACCTGTCTTTGCGTAGCCGTGAGCACCACTGCAGATAATGAGCAAAGCCGAACCCAAAAAGCCCTATTGCTCCAGTTAGGATGCCCGCCACGTACTATTCGCAGAGCAAAATGGTGGGAAATAATCTTGCCCTATATTTTCGGATTCAGCCAGCTAATCCTGGGGGTAATCCTATTTTTAACCTCACTGGTAGCTAATGGCGGTTTAGGGGTAAGCGAAGAGCTACAAACAACCCTAAAGATTACTGCCCCGATGGCAGCCATGTTAGCGGTAAGTGTATTAGTACAGATCGGGACGTTTATGGCACTTAACCGGAGCGGCAGTGTAGCCCAATCCCCTATGTCAGGTAGAGCTAACTATAAGAAAAAATCATTGCCTAAGTGATGGTGAGCCCTGGTCAAAGAAAATAACTTATTAGACAAGAACGAACAAACTAGAGAAAGAGCAGCCATGATTCAAAATGGAAACTATCCGCAAACACCAGCCAATAGACGTTCTTTAGTGAGCTTAAAAGATGTTTACAAGATTTATCGGCAAGGAGAAGTAGAAGTACGCGCCCTCAACGGGGTGAACGTGGATATTTACTCCGGTCAATTTACAGCCATCGTTGGACCTTCCGGTTCCGGCAAATCAACTTTGCTGCATTGCTTAGCGGGACTAGATGCGGTCACCAGCGGAATAGTTACAGTTGCCGGGCAAAACCTGGCCGCTATGGACGACACTAAACTCACCAAATTTCGCCGCGACCATATCGGGTTTGTTTTCCAATCATTCAACCTGATCCCCACCTTGACGGCTGCCGAAAATATCCATCTGCCCGCGCTACTATCGGGAAAGAAAACTGCCCCTAAGTGGGAAAAACAGATTATCGAAATCCTCAATTTACAAGACCGTCTAACCCATAAACCGGCAGAACTATCAGGGGGACAACAGCAACGGGTTGCGGTAGCTCGCGCCCTGGTAGCCAAACCAGCCCTGCTGGTAGCTGACGAGCCCACGGGAAACCTAGACTCGTCCTCGTCAACGGAAGTACTAAAACTGCTGCGGGAAGCAGTAGACAAGTTGGGACAAACCGTAGTGATGGTAACCCACGATGCCCGCGCCGCCTCGGTAGCTGACCGGGTACTGGTGGTACGCGACGGGCAAGTAACCCAAGAACTTAACCAACCCAGCCGTGAAGAACTGGCGCAGGTGATCTAAATGTTGTTTTTAACAAAAGCAAACCTGAAAGCGCATAGCCGCCAATATGTAGCAACCGCCATCGCCATCATTATTTGCTGTGTTTTTATTTGCGGAGCCAGCAGTTTTGCCTCCGTAATGAGTTGGGTGATGGGGGTAGGAGAAACCCAATTCAACCAGAATACCCAGGTACAGATAACCAGAGAGGTAGACCTAGACAACCCCGATAGCTCACAGGCCATACAGGGCACCGTAAGCTGGGAAAACACACCCGATAACGAATATGAAGTTATTCTGAAAAAACAAGACGCTATTCGTAACGCAGTCGGCAAAGACCTTGACTTACAGCCGCTTTATTATCTAGTTACGCTCGCCAATATCAATGAGAAAAACATTTATCTGTCCGGGACAGGACTATTGCCTAAAGGCTACTATCGTCCTCCCTTAGCTGAGGGACGTTATCCTACCGGGAAAAATGAAATAATTTTAGGCGAAAGCTACCTGGAAAATAGCAAAACCAAGATCGGTGACCAGATTGAACTGAAAACCGATGAGCTACTACACGAGCACCGCGCGAAAGAAAAAACCATTCCGGTTACGATTACCGGCACAGTTAAGCAAGATGCCACTATGAGAATCGGGAACCTGCCGGATGTGTATTACTCTGCCCAGCTAACCAAACAACTTAGCGATTTTTCAAAGAAATCACCCGCAAAAATCCTGATAAACACCCAGCAAGACCCGAAAGCGGTAGTGCAAAAACTCGGTAAATACCTAAATGACAATAAACTGCTTTCCCAAGATGGCTGGGTAGTTACCGTAGATGAATTGCAAAAATCCTCCGATTCCGATTTGGCCAAATCTGTGGCAATGCAGGCGGCTTCCTTAGCGTTCCCGCTGCTAGCAGTGCTGGTATGTATTGGAATCGTTTCCGTAACTTTCCAGGTGGTTCTAGCTAGGCGGAGGCGAGAAACCGCCCTGCTACGCTGCGTGGGGGCTACCGTTTCTCAAATCAGGCGTTCCGCATTTTCCGAATGCGTTATGGTGGGCGTAATCGCTGCCCTTCTGGGAACTGCCTTAGGGTGGACTGCCTCGGTTGTGGTGGCAGTAGCAACCGGAATGATTGGCTCCTTTACCCAAGCTGCCCAAGTAATTGGTTTCACCCCGGCAGTGGTATCGCTCTTAACCGGGATCATCGTGCCTTTGATTGGCGGGATGCGTCCCACCCTGGGACTAGCGAAGATCTTGCCGGTAGCTGCCTTGAACCCCATGGAGCTAACCAAAATGGGCAAGAAGAAACGCCATATTGTGCGCGGCGTGTTTATGGCACTGTTTACACTGGTGGGAGCCGGGTTATGGACGTTTGCATGGCTAAATAAGGGGCAGGAAGACGATCAAGCTATGACCATCGCGCTGAGCTGCGCCCTGGGGGGATGCCTATTTATTTTCTTGGCGGCTCTGCTAGCTTGCCGCAGTTTCCTTCCGGCATTCACTGCCGCTTTAACGCGGCCTTTTGCCTCCCGCTCTGCTACTTTCAAACTAGCAGGAGAAAATGTAAAACGCGATCCTAATCGCACTGGAGCTACCGGAACTGCCCTGGTATTAGGAGTGACCTTAATGGCCACTATTCTGGTAGGCACGATATCTTTACAAAGCACCATCGCTGATGAACTAAACCGCCGTTTTTCAGTGGATATGTCGCTAGTTGCCGTAAACGAATCCCACCAGATGCCGGAGGAGATAACCAAGAAACTACCGAAGCTGCAGAGCGTAGATAAGGTCGCTTCCCTACCCTCGCGCACGATTACCCAAGCTCGCGATGAACACGATAAACCGGTTCAACTGAACTTAGCGCTCGAACAGGCGGAACCCTACGAGGACGAGAAAGAAGCAACAGCCAGCTCGGCTCCCGAAGAGGGGGAAACAGGAAACACTTCGGATGCTGTTGACACCGATTCCGGCAACCAAAAGCCCGAAAACCGGTCAGTTTTAGCGGTCGGTTTGCCCGATAACCCCGAGGCGGTATTACGTCATCAGGTTAAAACCCCTCAAAAAGGCACCGCCTGGCTGATGACCGAGGACGAGAGGAAACACCCTAGCAAGGTGACCTTAACTTTTGCTAGCGGACAGAAACTGACAGTTGCTTTAAAGGCTCCTCCACAGGAGAATCAGGCCTTCCCTAGCTCTGCATTTGGCTCCTATCTGGTACTGTCGCGAGCAGATTTAGACAGTATTACCCCCAGTGAAACCGGGAAAAACCCGGCAGGCGTAATCCTCAAAATGGATATGGAAAAAACGCCTACCGAGATTATAGAAGATATACAGGATCTATCAACCTTGGCTCCAGCAGATTCTTTAGCTGAAACTGGAGGGGTAATGTTTACGGCTTCCATAAATCTGACGCTTAAAGTACTGATGACTATTCTGCTATCGCTATTAGGAGTATCTGCCCTGGTAGCCCTGGTGGGGGTAGCGAACACTTTGAGTCTTTCAGTAGTAGATCGCAAACGCGAAAACGCCCTCCTCCGGGCAGTTGGTTTTACTCAAAAACAGATTCGCGCCATGCTGCTAACCGAGGGGATGCTAATCGGCTTAGGGGCGCTGATCGTAGGGATTGCACTGTCGATACTGTTCTCATGGTTCGTGATGCAATGTATGCCTTTCACCGGTTTTATAAGTTCGAAAGACATTCACGTGCAAATCCCGTGGCTGTGGTTGGGAATAATAATCCTGGTAACCGAAGGGTTCTGTTTCCTAGCCTCGGTGCTGCCCGGCCGCCAAGCCGCTAAAGCCAGCCCGGTAGCTGCTTTAGCTAGTGCTGACGAGTAAACTCCAGCAGCTAGGTCAATAGCCCTATTGCATGTGATTGGGGGGCGCTGCCAAGCAGCGCCCCCCAATAAAGCATCATCAGTTCAAATAGTATTTTGGGGCTAATATCCCCAGGCAAATAAGTGCCGATTAGAAGCTACTTACCCCTGATCAACTAGGGAATCTACTCCAATCTCCATGGCGAGCCGGTGGCTTTGACCTGGCTGCAGCAAAAACGCATTTTCGCGCACATTTCCAAACTCAATTCCGGCAAATCGGTAAACTTCCTGGTCGGGAATATCGCTAAAATCTTTAATAAACCGGTTCCACGGTGTCCACACGATAGTGGATTTAGATCCCGATTTCTTTAACCAAATCTTCCTCCCCCAAGCTGGATCATAAATTTCCAGGTCAGAAGGGGAATCATAAATCCGGTCAAATGACTGATTAAAAGTAATCGGCTGGTCTTCACTAGCTTTCTTATCAGTTAAGGTATCTAAGAAAACTGCGTGTTCCAGACCGTGAAGCTCACACTGCCTTAAATCACTAAATCCCAGGTAGGTATGGAATACCGCCTCAAATGTGAACGGGTGATCATCGGTATTTACCGCCTCCAACATCAGCCGTAGAGTCGTACCCACCTCGATTGTTAGCTGTGCTGAAAAAGCGTGGGGAAATAGTTCTCCGCCTTTATGTGACAGGCAATAGGTCAGCACTTTATAGCTCGCTTCAGCGCCTACGCCCGCTTGCTTGCCCCCATTACCAGGCATTTGTGACGTGCCTAAATCATTTCCTTGCCCACTTGGAAGTTGCGCCGCCAGGCTGGAAGCGCTATCATCCCGCTCCCAAACAGTAGTTTTCGCAAAACCATGATTACCAGCTGCACCTGCCGGGGCTGCCGGCGAAAACCTGGGATTGCCGAACCAGGGCAAACAAATCGGGATTCCTCCCCGCACGGTAGTGTCCCCCGCAAAACTGGCTTGGGGAGACAGCCAAACAACTGGATTTTGACCCCGCGGAGTCCAAGAGAGCACCTGCGCCCCAAAATCAGTAATTTCAGCTAGCGAGTATTCAGCGTCAATCTGGTGTACCTGAATGGGAGTATCACTTGCCATAAGGCAAGCATATATTCAAACCCTTTAGTCAGCGCCGAAAACCAGATTAACGACTGTAGCCCGCCATTTCTTCCAGGCGCGCAATCCGTTCATCCATCGGCGGATGGGTAGAAAACAGATGCTTCATCCCCTTTCCACGGAAAGGATTAGCAATCATCATGAAACCAACCTTCTCGGTTTGCGGATTACTCTGCAGAGGACGTGCCACCGTTCCCGCCTCAAGTTTCTTTAGAGCACTGGCTAAAGCTAAAGGATCTCGCGCAAGCTCAGCACCGGTCTCATCTGCGTCAAACTCGCGCGTGCGAGAAATCGCCATTTGGGTAAACATTGAGGCAATCGGAGCTAACAACATCAAAAGCACCATCGCCAACCCGCCAAGCGGGTTATTGTCACCGTCGCGGCGCCCACCCCCAAAGAAAAACAACATTTGCGCTACCGAAGTAATCAGACCGCCAATGGCTGAGGCCACCGAAGAAGTCAAAATATCGCGGTTATAGACGTGCATCAACTCGTGCGCCAAAACCCCGCGAAGCTCACGCTCATCGAGGAGCTGTAAAATCCCCTCAGTACAGCAAACCGCTGCATTCTGCGGGTTACGTCCCGTAGCAAAGGCATTAGGGGCCGAAGTAGGAGCAATATACATTCGAGGAACCGGCTGACCAGCAGTTTGCGAAAGCTCAGTAACAATCCGCACTATTTGCGGATATTTCCCCGGATCCACCGGGTAGGCGTTCATGGATCTAATCGCGATCTTGTCTGAATTCCAGTAACTATAGAAGGTTGAAATCAACCCGATACCCGCAAAAATCCAGATAAAAGCGGAACTGCCGGTACCATAAGCAATCAGATAGCCAACTAGCAGCAACAACGCCCACATCACAGCGAACAGCAGCCCAGTTTTCAAGCCATTACTAAAACGTTTCTTACCCATTTGTTCCTCCTGGTTTACCCGCAATCTAGCAGGTGAATCTGCACAAATACTGACAAAATCCTGCCAAAGAACTGCAACTTGACCAGCGGTGAAAAGACAGGTGAGCTAACTATTCGCCGTCCTGGCCGATTAAATCTTCCGGTACGTCCTCGCCGCGCGAAATCGCGCTCATAGCTTTGCGGGACACCACCTTGACTCGTTCGCGCGCGCCACGGCCGCCCTCGACCTCGCCAAAGTCTGCACCCAGTTGCTTTTCGTATTCGTCGAGTAGTTCCCAGCCATGCCAGGTAGAGAAGGGAACTCCCCGCTGCTTAAGAAGCTCAATCATGGCATCGTGACCCACCGCTTCCCCGGTAGCCACCAGCTTGCCAGCTTCCGCATCCTCTACCAGGTGGGCGATAGTTTGCTGCGCATCAGACTTGGTGGATCCAATCAGCCCCACCGGGCCGCGCTTTACCCAACCGGTAGCGTAAATCCCGTTCAAAGGAGTGCCCTCCAAATCGGTCACCCGCCCTTCCTGATTGGGGATTACTCCGCGACGCTTATCGAAAGGTAGTCCCGCAATCGGGGAAGAGAAATATCCTACCGCGCGATAAACCGCCTGTACCGGAGTCTCCCGCAGTTCGCCAGTGCCAGATACTGTTCCGTCTCCGTTCAGCTGGGTACGTTCGGTAACCAGGGCGCGCACATGCCCATCCTCATCACCCAAAATCTCCTTAGGAGCAGAGAATAAATGCAGGTGGATGCGGCGATCAGCTTCCTGGTCATCCTCGTCCATGGCGTAATTAATTAAGGTATCAACCACCATTTTGGTTTGTTTGGAGGCGGCAATCGCCTGCTCCGAGCCTTCATCGAACTCGAAATCTTCCTCGGACACAATAACTTTTACTCCCGGCTGCTGCCCGAGTTCGCGCAGCTCCAAGGGGGTGAACTTCACCTGAGCCGGCCCGCGCCGCCCGAAAACATGTACGTCGGTAATTGGGGATTTATAGAGCTCTTTCGCCACGTTTTCCGGAATCTCAGTTTTGAGCATATCGGCAGGGTGTTTCGCCATTACCCGCGCAATATCGAGGGCGACATTACCGACCCCGATAACCGCGACCTCTTTCGCTTCTAAGGGCCAAAAACGCGGATAATCCGGGTTGCCGTCATACCAAGAAACAAAATCGGCAGCCCCATAGCATTCCGGCAAATCCTGACCGGGCAAATCAATCGGTTTATCGCGGTCAGACCCGGTAGCGAAAATAATCGCATCATAGTGTTCATGCAGGTCATCAACAGTAATATCGGCATCCTCGCCGCCAACATTCACATTTGCCAGCAGACGGATATCCCCGCGCTGCAAGACCTTGTAGAGGGCAGTAATA
The DNA here is from genome assembly GCF_022133705.1 of Varibaculum cambriense. Classification (GTDB taxonomy): domain Bacteria; phylum Actinomycetota; class Actinomycetes; order Actinomycetales; family Actinomycetaceae; genus Varibaculum; species Varibaculum cambriense_A. The sequence goes on along the minus strand of NZ_JAKNHJ010000008.1, from coordinate 82,986 downwards.
ATGGCTCGAATCCGGGGGTGATCGGGCGCTACGCCATACCGAACCAATCCATAGGGTGCAGGTAGACGTTCAAAGAGGTCAATCTCAACATCAAGACCAGATTTGGACAAAATATCAGAAGCATAGATACCGGCGGGGCCGGCTCCAACTACAGCGACACTAAGCGGACGGTCAGACACTAAAACCCTTCCTTTTACGTAATAAATCTGGCGGCGCCACCTTTTAGCACCTCAAACCTGAAATTATTCTAGCCGCGAGTAACCACTATCTCGCATTTTATTGAGCGGTCTCACACATTGACTCCGCCACCCTTACTAATGGGGACGAGCGCAGAAAGTAACAGCGAGGAAACGGGCAAACCCTACTTTGGACGCCAGCAGCTCCTAACTCGCGCAATAAAAGCAAAGCTGCCCCAAGTAATGATGCATGGGAGACAATAGGGATATTAAAGGAGGAAACAAATGACTACACGGAGAACTCCGCGCAGGCCAGCGATGCTAGATGCCGAGCAGGCAGAAAACATTCCCGGTGCCGAGGACGGGGCGATCTCTTCGGAGGTTGCCCATTTGGTAGCGCAAACTCTGCTAGGAATCGAAAAAGAAAGTGACGATCAGGTTAAACGTTTACGGGAGCTGCTCGAATCTGGAGGAATAGATACGGTCAGTGAGCTCTGGTCCGCCTCCCCAGCCAATACTTTGCCCGGAACGCTCTGGCGGCTTTACTTGGTTCATCAATGGTATTTACGCGACCCAGATCTGGTAAATGAGCGTTTCCAGCAGGGGCTGGCGGCTCTAAAAATTGGGGAAGTTTTTTCGCGCGAGCATTGCGAAAAATCGGTTTCCGCCCTCATGAATAAACTAGCGGAGCTGTGGCGAACCCAAACCTCCATTGACCAGCTGGCTCCGCTGCTTGATCGCACCAGCGATTTCCTGAAAGTCCTGGCCAGTGGGGTCAATGCCGACTGGATTAAAGACGCTCGCGATGAACTGGCCGATCCGGTAACCCTGCGTCCCGAAGCGCTATTACAAACCGCGCGCGACCTAAAGCTTTCAGCGCGTGCAGCCAAGGTAAATCGCCTAAACTAGAACTGAATCTACCCGGACTAGTTCAGTACCGTCACCAAATTATTTATTAGAAGGGATCGGCATGGACAGCAAACAGGAAGCTGACAACAAGCCAGAACCTAAAGTAGGTAAAGCTAAAATTAAAGAGGATGCGCAAGGGGACTCTCATGTGGTGCCTTCGCCCGCCGACATTGCCCGGATGTATAAAGAAAACCCGCAAACTGAACCGGTAGCTCAGGTAGACCGGCAAGCGGCACAATCCAACTTTGAGACCGCCACCGCTGACGAGTTGATATCTTCGAAGACCTCTCCTGAACAGTTTCCCGGCACCGATTACGAGGACGCGGACTACGACCTGCCTACTGGAGCCTCCCCTTTCGTTGACGGCAGGAAAATTAATACCGAAGGCGACCAGTCAGCGCGACCGGAAATAACTATAGCTTCTAGTTCCGACAAGACCGCTAATAAAGCAGCTGACAGTAAAGACAGCGAAGCTGTAGCCAGTGAAGTAAAGGATGATACCGCCGGTCATGCCCAAACCGATGGCCCCGAAGATCTTTCCCAAATCAGCCCCTCCACTTTGCGAGAAGCGCCTGGGATGGACAAACTGGCGCAAGCCGGTCCCCTCGGTCAAGACAAACCCCTCCCCAAAGGGCGTTTTGGGGACAGGGAACTATCTTGGATGCAGTTCAACCAGCGGGTATTAGAGCAGGCAGAGGACGAGCGGCTCCCAATCTTGGAGCGCGCCTGGTTCACCACGATTTTCTCTTCCAATCTTGACGAGTTCTATATGGTGCGCGTGGCAGGGCTTAAACGCCGCATTGCCGCCGGAATTGCCCGCACCGCCGCCTCCGGCCTTACTCCCCGGCAGGTGCTTGACCTGGTGACTGAACGCGCCCAAGTTCTGTGTGCTCGGCAAGCCGATTTTGTGCAAAACACTTTGCTAGGCGAACTGGAAAATGTGGGGATCAAACTACGGCGTTGGAACGATCTTTCCCCGGAACAACAGGATTTTCTGCACGGATATTTCCGCCGCCAGATTTTCCCGATCCTGACTCCGCTGGCGGTCGATCCTTCGCACCCCTTCCCCTATATTTCGGGACTGTCAGTTAATTTGGCGGTAGTGGTGCGTAATCCCTTAACGGGAAAGCAGCATTTTGCCCGGGTTAAAATCCCGGAAAGCCTGCCTCGGCTAATCTGTGTGGAACAGGCAATAGACCAGGTCAGTCCGGAAGACGCGATTGACACTAACGGGGAAGCCACCTTTATTTCCCTGGAGGATGTGATTGGCCCCCACCTCGATCACCTCTTCCCGGGTATGGAAATCTTGGAACATCACGTGTTCCGCCTGACCCGCAACGAGGACCTGGAAGTCGAAGAGGACGACGCGGAGAACCTGCTAACCGCAATGGAACAAGAATTGCTGCGGCGCCGCTTCGGCCCGGCAGTACGCCTAGAGGTTGCCGAAGGCATCTCCCGTCCGGTATTAGACTTCTTGGTTGCCAAACTGGAAATTGGGATGGAGGACGTTTTTGCCCTTCCGGAACCGATTGACTTGCGCTGCCTGAACGAGCTGCATGAACTAGATTTGCCGGAACTGAAATACCAGAAGTTTGTTCCAGCTACCGCTGCCGGGTTAGCGGAAGTAGAATCGGCTACCCCCACCGATATTTTCGCAATGATCCGCAGTCACGATGTGCTCTTGCATCACCCCTATGATTCCTTCTCTACCTCGGTGCAACATTTCGTCACCTATGCCGCTAGGGATCCGAAAGTGCGTTCCCTAAAACAAACCCTGTACCGTACTTCCTCGGATTCTCCGATCGTGTCTGCCCTGATCGAGGCGGCACAAAACGGAAAACAGGTGTTGGCGATTGTAGAAATCAAAGCCCGTTTCGACGAGGACGCCAATATTTCGTGGGCACGCAAACTAGAGCGCGCCGGGGTACACGTGGTCTATGGCATGGTGGGTTTGAAGACCCACTGCAAACTGTCGATGGTGGTTCGCGAAGAAGCCGATGGCCTGCGCCGTTACTGTCACGTAGGTACCGGGAATTATCACCCCAAGACGGCACGCGGATATGAAGATCTGGGGTTGCTGACCTGCGATCGCGAGGTAGCCCAAGACCTTACTCGCCTGTTCAATCAGCTGTCCGGTTATGCGCCCCGCACTTCCTTCCATCGCCTGCTGGTGGCTCCCCGCTCCATCCGCCCGGGCATTATTGAACGCATTGAACGCGAAGTAGAAAATTACCAGAAAGGCTTGCCCGCCTATATCGGAATTAAAGTAAACTCCCTGGTAGACGAAGCGGTAACTGATGCCCTCTATCGCGCCAGCCAGGCAGGGGTACCGATAGATATTGTGGTGCGCGGAATTTGTACGATTCGCTCCGGGGTGCGCGGACTATCGGAAAATATCCGGGTGCGTTCCATTTTGGGTCGTTTCCTGGAGCACTCCCGTATTTACGCTTTTGAAAACGGGGGGCAGCCAGAGGTTTGGATCGGTTCTGCTGACCTGATGCACCGCAACTTGGATCGCCGGGTAGAGGCGCTGATCCGGATCAAAGATCCCGAAATGACCGCGGAACTCATGGATTTGGTCAAGCTTCAAGCCTCTCCAGAAGTATCTTCTTGGCATTTACGCCGGGACGGTACTTGGCGGCGACATATTAATAGCAAAGATGGCTCGCCTCTTATGGACATTCAAGAGTACCTAATTAACAAGGCTAACTCGCGGATGAAAGGGCGCTAGACGGCTGATCGTCCATCTAACTCTTCATGTTGAACAGTTATCACCCTTTTTACCTGGGAGAATGACCTTATAAGTAATTTGTTAGACAATAGGGACAGATTACGAGAAAGGCAAGTTGCTACCATGACGGCTCGACCTAAGCCACCGCATATGCGGATAGTACGATCTGCAGGCGCACTAGTGTGGCGTCTGCGAGAGGGAGCCACCCCAATTCGAGGCACTTCCATCGCTGCCCAGCGCCAGGATATCGAGGTGCTGATTGTACATCGTCCCCGCTATGATGACTGGTCTTGGCCCAAAGGCAAACGGGAAAGCGGAGAATCCCTGCCTGCAACCGCGGTACGCGAAGTCGAAGAGGAAACTGAAGTTCCGATTCGCCTAGGAGCGCCGCTGACCGTGCAGCGTTATCGCCTGGGGTCGGGAGTGACCAAAGAAGTTTACTACTGGGTAGGATTCCCAGATGTTCCCACGGAAACTCTGCGAGCACGCCCCTTGGCTCCCCCAGCTCCGAGCAAAGAAATTGATAAGTCACAATGGGTGGGTGCGCGCAAAGCCATGCGACTGCTGACTCGCCGCGGGGATCGCCGGCTGTTGGAAGAACTGCTCACCCGACTGGCAGAACGTACTTTGAGTACTCGGACAGTGGCGGTGCTCCGGCACGCTAAAGCCACTAAACGCTCCCAATGGGAGGGTGGCGAAATGACCCGGCCCCTTTCGCGCCGCGGCTCCTCGCAAGTGTTACGCCTGGTTCCAGCACTTTCCGCCTTTGGTATCAATCAGATAATCACTTCGCCGTGGCGCCGCTGCGTGGCCACGGTCGCCCCTTATGCCACGCTTTCGGGCACTCCCTTAAAAACGGAAGCTTCCTTCACCGAGGACGCCTATCGGGAAGATCCCTCGCGGATGCGAGGGGTAATCCGGGGATTGCTTTCGGAAAGTCAGCTAGATCAACCGGCCGCTCCCCTGGCAATTTGCGTACATCGGCCTACGATTCCAGGAATTATCGGGGAGCTAGCACCGCTTACCCCTAACCATCTAGGCAGGTTGCTGCCCCAGGCTGACCCCTATTTAAAAACCGCGGGAATGCTGATCGTGCATATGGCAGATTACCCGGAGCCGAGAGTTGTTGACCTGGAGGTATTTCGCCTCGATCCCTAGGGTTTTACCGGTGAGATATTTCAGTGCCCCAGGTCTTTTGGATGCGATCAAGCTTTAGTACTGCCAGGCAACCGTGACTCGGGTAAGAACCCGGATCGCTAAACTGGGGACATGAACAATTCCCACACCCCTGGCCGCCCGGATTTTCCGGCTGACAATCGCCCTCATACCGACATTAATTCTGTTCCCTACCTGCTACCTCGGGTGGGCATTGGTAGTGACGTTCACGCTTTCGCCGACCCGGCCGACCCCAGCTCGACTGCCCGTCCCTGCATGGTTGCAGGACTTTCTTGGCCGGGAGAGCTCCCTCTTAAAGGACATTCGGATGCCGATGTAGCTGCTCACGCTCTGTGTGACGCGATTTTATCAGCCGCTGGGCAAGGGGATCTGGGCACCCATTTTGGTACTGACCGTCCCGAGTGGAAAGGTGCCAGCGGCACTCAGCTATTGGCAGCTACCATGCAGATTATTCATCAGGCCGGGTGGGGACTGGGAAACGCCGCGGTTCAGGTGATCGCGAACCGCCCGCGGATGGGGCAGCGTTATCAGCAGGCGCGCGCCGTGCTGGAGGAAGCAGTAGGGGCACCGGTGTCTATTTCTGCGACTACCTCGGACAACCTGGGGTTCACTGGCCGCGGGGAGGGAGCGGCGGCTATAGCTACCGCGCTGGTGTATCCCCTAGCTAACTTGAACTGAGCGCCGGGATCTAAGAAATACTCTTACTCGCTCTGGGCAAGCCGTCGCTATGTCTGTGCTCCCGGGTTTATGAAAATTATTCCCTTCCGGGGGTAAAGACAATACCTAGTTCGCAAATAATCTGCGTGACTAAATCTGCCTTTTTACGCTCTCCCGAAGCAGCTTTTTAGGTTTTAAGTGATCTGCGTCATAGCAATACAGGCCTTAAGGCCTAGATTTTTTCAGAAAAAAATACTTAAAAAATACGGACTTAAAACCTAGAGTTTCCTGGCCTTTTACCCCAGATGCAGCAAAAAGGATCTCTAGCTCTCACATACCTAAAGTCCCGGGGGATATTGTGATTTGCTTGACAGCAAGATAATATGTTTCGAAGTCGAAAGTATCGGCATTAACCCCAATGGAGAGCAAATGATAACTACATTCTCAACATTACTGATGCCCACCGTTGGTGCGGCAGATTTTATTAACAGCGGAAGCACCAGCGGCATCGCCATTGCAATGGTTATCTATTTTGTAGCCATGATTCTAATTGGCATCTACGGATACACCCGCACTCAAACCATGGATGACTTCATGGTTGGCGGTCGCTCCCTACCTCCCCTGGTCGCCGCCCTCTCGGCGGGAGCTGCAGATATGTCAGGCTGGCTAATGATGGGACTGCCCGGGGCGCTCTACTTAACCGGCTTAGTCGAATCGTGGATTGCTATCGGCTTGCTGATCGGCTCCTGGTGCGCTTGGAAATGGGTAGCTCCCCGCTTGCGTTCCTATTCGCAAATAGCGGGAGACTCGATTACCGTACCTTCCTTCATGTCAGCGCGTCTAAAAGACGAGAAATACATCCTCCAGCTGGTAGCTGGGATTATTATTCTTTTCTTCTTCACCATCTACGTAGCTAGCGGCATGGTGTCCGGTGGGGTGTTCTTCGAATCTATTTTCCATGTCAACTACCACGTAGGCATGGTGGTCGTAGCCGGCGTAGTCATCCTCTACACCTTGGTAGGCGGGTTCCTAGCTGTCTCCTGGACAGATATGGTACAGGGCATTATGATGCTAATCGCCCTGCTCCTAGTACCAATCTTCGGCGTGGTTGCCCTGGGTGGCTTTGGAGTGATGACCGATACTCTGAACGGCCTGGAAGGACAGATGTTCTCCATAGTGGGTGACGGGGCGGCAGGTAAGCTGTCCATCCTTAACGGCTTGGCCTGGGGTCTGGGATATGTAGGTATGCCCCACGTGATCGTACGCTACATGGCGCTACGCTCTCCCAAGGAAGCAACTTCGGCTCGCCGCCTGGGCATCGGCTGGATGTTCCTGTGCGTGTTGGGCGCAACTTTGACCGCCCTAATCGGGCGTGCCCTGTCCGAAAACGGCCTCGCCGGAATCAAAGAAGCCTTGGCGCTGGTGAAACAGAATCCGCAAGAAAGTATCTACCTGGTGATGGGTCAACAGCTCTTCCCCTCGGTACTAGCCGGGTTTATGCTGGCTGCTATTTTGGCCGCCATCATGTCTACCGTTTCATCGCAGCTGCTGGTGACCTCCTCGGCAGTAGTAGAAGATATCTACCGGGGCATCAAGAAGCGTCGCTTGCTGGGCGCCAAGGGTATCAATGCCGGCCGGATGGTGGTGTTAGCGATTTCGGTTATCGCCGCTTTCTTTGCCTGGTTCCGTACTGACTCGATCCTGGGTCTGGTTGCCTTCGCCTGGGCAGGATTCGGCGCCGCCTTTGGTCCGGTAATCGTGCTCAGCCTCTACTGGCGCAAATACACCTGGCAGGGCGCTGCCGCCGGTATGGCCGTGGGTGCTATCACCGTAGGTATCTGGGGCAACCTGCCCGATACCTTACCGATGATCTTCCAGGTATACGAGATCCTGCCGGGATTCTTGTTGAACCTCCTGGTTTCTTGGTTGGTTTCCCGCGCCACCTACAAGCCGAATGCAGAGATTGAGGAAGAGTTCGACCTGTCGGTCAAGCTCGCTCACGCTTCGCAAGATGAAATCAACTCGGCTCTGAAAGGTCGCTCCGTTACCCCGATTACTACTGTGCCTTTTGCTGCGGTAGAGGGGGAGACCACAGACAAGCCCAGCAAATAAACGTGGACTCTAGGAAAAAAGTCCCTTAAATCAGGGTACACACCTGCGCATCTAGTGTTACCTTGAACATGTAAGTGCGTAGAGGGTCGAGCTACCATACAGCTCGGCTCTCTACGCCTTAGGTGCGATCGATACCTATTAACAGTTTCCTAAGAAAGGACGCAAACAAATGTCAGAAAGCGTGGCTCCCCCCAAAGTTGGTGGGGAAACCGGCGACTGCCGTCACTTAGCGGACTTGGCGGTTGCTCGTGCCCAAAAATGGGTACGGGAGTCTGAGAAATACCCGGAAGATCGGGCAGCAAAACTCTTGTCCCAGGTGCTCGAAGATCAAGCAGGCCTAGACTTCACCGTTGCCTTTGTTGACGGAGTCATTCGCCCCGAGGACATTAAGGTCGCCGCCGAGGAACTAAACCGTCTCTCGTCCTCCTCCGTGAGCTTCCTGCCCTGGTACCTGCGTTTACCCTTTAAGGTAGGCGGCGCTATGGCTCCGCTGCTACCAAAAATGGTTATTCCCATTACCCGCACGGTGTTCGCGAAACTAGTCGGGGATCTGGTTCTGGACGTATCTGACGTCAAACTAGGACCGGCGATTGAACGGCTCAAGCAAGGCGGAATGCGGCTCAATATGAACCTGCTGGGTGAAGCCATCCTGGGTGATGAAGAAGCTAATAAACGGCTTACCGACACCATGGCGCTGCTGGAACGTCCCGATGTTGAATACGTATCTTTGAAGGTATCTGCAGTTACCGGCCCTCACAATCCTTGGGCATATGATCATGTGGTCGATCGAGCTGTAAAAGCTCTCCTACCGCTATATCGGCGCGCAAACTCCTATGAACCAAAGAAGTTCATCAACCTGGATATGGAAGAATATAAAGACCTCCATATGACCATTGATGTATTCAAGAAGATTCTGGAGACCCCCGGTCTAGAAAAGCTGGAAGCTGGCATCGTGTTACAGGCTTACCTGCCCGACGCCCTCCCCGCAATGCAGAACCTGCAAGAATGGGCAGCTAAGCGCGTAGCTAACGGGGGCGGACGGATCAAAGTTCGCGTAGTTAAAGGCGCGAACCTTTCGATGGAAACCGTTGATTCTCGCGAACGTGGCTGGAAACTCACTACCCAAAAGAGCAAGCAAGACACCGACTCGAACTATATGAAGGTGTTGGACTACGCCCTGACTAAAGAGCGCACTCGCAACATTAAGATCGGCGTGGCCGGGATGAACCTTTTCACCGTAGGCTTTGCCTACGAACTGGCACATGAACGCGGAGTGTTAGAGTCCGGCGGCGTAGAGTTCGAGATGCTGACCGGTATGGCTTCTCCCCAGTCCAAGGCAGTAGCCGAGGATACCGGTCATCTCCTGTTCTACGTGCCGGTAGTTAATCCGGAAGAATACGATGTGGCGATTGCCTATTTGGTGCGGCGCCTGGAAGAAAACTCGCTAGATCAGAACTTCATGTCTGATATTTTTGATCTGGATGACGCCAATGTGCTTCACAAGGAAGAGCAGCGTTTCCGGCGCGCCTTAGCGCGGGTCTATGACGTCGAGGTCGGCCCGGTCCGCCAGCAAAATCGTCTCACCGAGACGGCTGAAGATATTAAATCTTTCGTACAAAAGGATGGGGAGTGGACTTTCGAGAACACCCCGGATTCTGATCCTTCCCTACCGGAAAATATCGAATGGTCACGCCAGATCGTTAAGGCGATTCCCGATTGCCAGATTGGGATTAAAGAGGTCGAGGAAGCCACCGTTTCCGACGCTAATGTGTTGGATCAAATGCTGGCAGGAGCAGCCGCGGCCGCCGAAGTGTGGGCAGCACGTCCCGCCAAGGAACGCAGCGAGATTATTCACCGTGTTGGCGTACTAATGAGCCAAAACCGGGCGAAACTGATGGAAATCGCGGCCGCAGAATGTGGCAAAGCTTTAGATGGCGGCGATATTGAGGTATCGGAGGCCGTGGACTTCTGCCACTACTACGCGCAGCAGTGCCTAGAGCTAGAACAGCAAGCGGGCGCCAAGTTCCAGCCGGCACGGGTAACGGTTTCTACCCCGCCCTGGAACTTCCCAATCGCTATTCCTACTGGTTCGACCGTTTCGGCGTTGGCAGCAGGTTCGGCAGTGATCTTCAAGCCAGCCAAAGAATCGTGCCGCACCGGTGCACTGCTTGCCCAGATTATGTGGGAAGCGGGGGTTCCGCGTGAGGTTTTGCAGTTTGTCCAACTAGGCAATCGGGAACTCGGCAAGAACCTGATGGCTGATGAGCGGGTAGATCGCGTAATCTTGACTGGTTCGATCGACACCGCCAAGATGTTCCGTTCCTGGGACAATAATATGGGACTGTTGGCGGAAACCTCTGGTAAGAACGCTATTATTGTCACCCCCTCGGCAGATCTAGACCTGGCGGTCAAAGATATTATTAACTCGGCGTTCAGCCACTGTGGACAAAAGTGCTCCGCTTCTTCCCTGGCCATCCTGGTCGGTTCCGTCGGTTATTCCGAGAGGGTTCATCGTCAGCTACTTGACGGCGTACGTTCCCTAGTGGTGGACTACCCCTCCAACCCCTCCAGCCAAACCGGTTCGCTATGCGCTCCGGCTAAGGGGAAGCTGCTGCGCGGCCTAACCACTTTGGGGCCGGGAGAGCATTGGGCGCTCAAGCCCAAGCAGCTTGATGAATCCGGGAAACTCTGGACTCCCGGCATTCGCGCTGGGGTACAACCGGGCAGTGAATACCACCTGACCGAATACTTCGGTCCGATTCTGGGGATTATCCGCTGTGACACTCTGGAAGAAGCCATCGAGATCCAGAACGCGACCGACTATGGTTTGACCGCTGGTTTGCACTCTTTGGATGCCGATGAAATCAACCTGTGGCTGGATCGCGTACAGTCCGGTAACGTCTACGTCAACCGCGGTATCACCGGCGCTATCGTGCGCCGTCAGCCCTTCGGTGGTTGGAAGAACTCCGCGATTGGGGCGGGTACGAAAGCTGGCGGTCCGTCCTACCTGTTCGGTTTAGGCGAATGGGAGGCCGATGGTATTCCGGAAAACGAAGGCGTGGAGCTACGCAACCGTGCCTTGGTGGAAGCCGCGAAAGTAGCGCGCTCTTTGGACTCCAATAAAGAGTTCGTAATGGCCTCGCTGCGTTCTTCACAGCAGGCTCTAGACAGCGAGTTTGGCATTGGGCATGACCCCTCGGATCTGCGGGTTGAACGTAACGTGTTGCGTTACCGCCCGCTGCCGGTACTTATCCGTCTATCCGAGGGCGAGGACGCCTCTCAGGTGTTAATGCTGGCAGCTGCAGGTCGCGCCGTTGGTTCGCAGATTTCGGTATCGATGCCGCAAGAACCAGATTCCGCGTTGCTTCAGTACCTGCGCGTACAGCACATTGATTACGAGGTCGAGTCCGATCAGTCCTTCCGTGACCGTCTGCCGGCCTGGGCTGCCGCTGCCGGGCTGGATGGACGTATCCGCCTGATCGGTGGAGATGTGAAGGCAGTCAATGAAGCAGTTAATGGCAATGTGAATGTAGCGGTCTGGTCACATCCGGTGACTGCCTGTGGACGCGTAGAAATGATCCCATTTGTTCGCGAGCAGGCAGTAGCCTTCACTAACCACCGTTTCGGTAATCACACTCCCCTTTCGGAGCAGGTGAAAATCTAGGCGCTGCGCTAGTTCTATAACTAAATAAATGCCTTGCGGGGGTTGGGAAATATTTCCCAACCCCCGTATTTTTAGCTCGTAATTTGGTTATCTTCAGATGAGTTTAGATAAATACCCCTATCAGGTGGACAACAGATTTTAAAGACTTCACTCGCTAATATCAGGGCAGCCACAGGGTGTCATTACCGGCTTCCAACAGATTATTGGCTATCCCATAGGAAATAGCTCTATCTGCTAGCTGTCTAGCTGGCGCAGTTAAGGGAGAAATACCGTAAAGCAGCTTAAAGGCTTCACCTATAATCTCGGTTCGCTCCATGCTGTTAGTACGCGAGATCTGCCACCGCAAGGCGTTAGCTACCTCTGTTAGGGTCAGCGACTCCAGTTTACGAGGTAATCCAATTGGAGATTGCAGAGCGGTATTCCAGTTGAGAGGATCGACCCCAGCTGGCCAAACAGTGCGCATTCCGGGCTCTGATATCAGACGCAACCCCGAGCCGAGGCAACGACTGATCTCTTCCGGCCGCTGCTCGTGATATTCAATCCGGTACTTCTGACACAAACGGCGCGCTAAAAATTCTAGGGGCATCGGCCCCTCGGCACTAATAATACTTTTAGCGAAAGAGGTGGTAGAGCCAGCCACTGCTGGTTCATCGAGACGCTGTTTCGGGCGAGTAAAACGGGGTTGATAGTCAAAATAGCCGCGTACCCGAATAGTGATTAGCCTGGTTGAAGGCTGCCGGTCGGCATCAGCTAATATTTCCCGGGGCTTATGGGGGGCGGCGGGAGGTACCCGAGAGGGCGCCAACGGACTTTGGGCAGCTCGTCGCAAAGCCGATTCTGCTGGCGCAAGGGCTGATTCTGAGGGTTCTGACTGCGAAGCTAGCAGACTAGCTGGCATTTCATCCGGCACTTCCGCAAAAGCCGAACGCGGTGCCTCTAGTTGCGTGGCCGGATGTGCTGCTAAGTTACTCCCAGTTTCAGCGTTACTGGACACAGTATGGTTCTTGCGCGCCACGAACTCTTCGAAACTCATATTGAGTTTGGAATCAAAACCCATCTTTTGGAAATAATCCCAGATAGCAGCATCATCAAGCGGTGGTGCCTGCGTCGGCGCCACCTCAGTTGGGGCAGCTGCCGGCGTTACTGGTGCGGGCGGTGCCGGCGCCGCTGGCTTTGGGGGTGCTGCACTTGGCAAGGGCTGATCAGCAGGCGGAGCAGGCGCCGGTCGTATCTGGCTGCTGGCTAGGGTGGGAGACTGGGGGGAAAGATCCCGGCGTACCAGGGAGCGGCGAGGAGGAAACTCGCTGCCCGGAGCCAAAACATTACCCGGACTGGTTTCCGGTTTTACCTGGGATGAATTCGCCTCAGCAATATCGGCAGCGGGCGCAGGTTCGACTTCCTCTCGCCAATCCGGCGCCGGAGCCGGGCGCTGGACGGGTAGCCAGGGCATTTGTCCGCGCGAAGCACTCCATTCAGCGTTAGCAGAAACCGCAGGAGCTGGTGCGGTAGCGACCGGCTTTGGATTGCTTTGGTCAGATTTTGATTCTGCTTCCGCCGGCTGCGGCGCAGGAGTTTTACTGGATGATTGCTTCACCCCGGCACTTTCCGCAGGGTTTTGGGCACTATCGTTTTCAGCCGCGTAAGCTGCCGAGACCATAGCGGCTAGTCCCATTCCTGAGCTTTGGAAGTTATCGACCTCTTCCGCAAGCGCCTGCCCAGCAGGCTGCCCCGGGTTAGCCTCCGGTGACGCTCCCTCGGATTTTTTTCCTAAATCCGAGAGTGGTTCTAATACCAAAGATGCCGGGTTTTGGGAGATCGACTGTCCGGATTTCATCCACAACCCAAAAACTTGTTCCGCGAGTTTAGCATTACCAGTGAGCATTGCCGCCAAAGCGACCGTATCTACCAGTCGTTTCACCTGCCAACGTGGTAACTGCCCTTCCTTAATCGCGCGGCGTGCCTGCTCGATACTGACGCGCAGATCCTGTAAACGAGGATCGTCAAGTCGGGGGTTTAACTGTTTTGATATTTCCAGGCAACGCTTCGCCACTTTCCCTACCGTCAGTTTAGCCATAGCGCTTTGCCCCCTTTCGCAAACTCAAACACATCACCATTGAGGGAGTAACCAGCCAGGCGGAAACTCTTCCTGAACTTAGAAGACTAGCCGCTTTCCGCGCCTCGCGTCTGCCTGGTTCCCGCTCCGTTTGCGGTATTTGCGAAAACCATTTTAGCAGGTGGGCAACTTCGCGATCTATACCGCACATAATATGGGGCGAAACTAAAAGAGCGCACTGCGGAGAGAGCAATTTCTTACGAGTTTGTTGGGCTACTTCCTCGGTTAAATAATCATCTACCCAGGCAAAACTGGCGTCTCCGGCAGCAGCCATAACTTCGGGAAATTTTGCCCGGGGGTCACCGTTAGGGCAGCGCACCCAGGGAAGATTCTTCGAAATCCCCAGCAGTGGGGAAAGATGCTGATTCGCCCACTGATTCCAGGAGGTCGCCCACCGCACTTCGAAATATTTGCCAAGTTCCCGCAGGCGCGGACCCAGAAGGCGGGAAAGCACCACATTAACGTTAAAGGAATTATCTGGTTGTATATGTATTAAGTGGGCACGCAGCAGCGGATTGAGAATACGCCGGTTAGCCCTCCCCCACAGGTTCAGCGGCCCGTCTACATCCAGGAACAGGATCGGCTGCTCTATAGAGACTTCCCGGTGCGCGCTATCTTTAGCCGCGGCATGGTCTGTAGATTTTATTTGCGAGGACGAAATATCACCAGCAGCATTGGCCATCTCGGGTGGTAACCCGGCCTTTTTCTCTGCTACTGCCCTCACGTATCCTCCTTACGCTCCTACCTCCACATTATAGCCAGATTATAAGCAACGGAGGTGCTGCAAGGATGATTGAACCCGGCAGAGCCCGGATCGATTAAAAAAGACCGCCCTAAGCTGGAGGCTACCGGCGTCGCCGGGCAAGAATGCCCGCAGAGCATAGCCGCGCACGGGGATTACTTGCCGTTAAAGGTAAACTCCTTTTCCCCGTACCTTTGGGCAGCATCGGTCTACCTAGTCGACCCGCGCCCATTTATGTTTCTAAGCAACCCGGATACGGGCGTCACCGCGGACGAACTCTACTGCGAGCCCTCCCCCCACGGCCTCCAGATAACCCCTGATAGTGCCAACTTTGGTGCTTTCTAAATCTCCGCGTTCAATCTTGGAAACCTGTCGCTGCGAAACCCCGATACGTGTGGCCAGTTGCTGCTGCGTTAGTCCGGACGCTTCTCGCAGTTCCCGCAGTTTATAGGCGCGCACTTCCGCCATCATTCGTTGCTTATGAGAATCAACTAAAGTTCTGTCCACCGGATGTTCCGCTAGAAAATCCTCTAAAGTTACAGTCATTGGGATACCAGCTCAACATCAACCGTCCACACCTCTCAAGTTTAGAACTTATAAGTTCTAAACACAAGGGTTCAGCAGAGCTTTAAAGTCACCCTCATTTACAGCTTAACTATCCCTGTACCGAGGCACGACTAGGGACACCGAAAATATATCGGAGGGACAACTTACGGGGGACGAGTAGGTGCGGTCTACTTGCCGTTAAAGGTAAACTCCTTTTCCCCGTCCTCGCCCTCGCGCACATCGACCACGATTTCTTGACCCGGCTCGATATCTCCGAACAGAATCTTTTCGCTGAGGGCGTCCTCGATATCGCGCTGGATAGTACGCCGCAAAGGACGTGCCCCCAGTACCGGATCGAAACCGCGAGTGGCTAGTTCTTCGCGAGCCGCATCGGTGAGCCTTAGGGTCATATCTTGCTCTTGGGTGCGTTCTTGCAGTTTAGTGATCATCAAGTCCACAATCTCGCGGATTTCTTCCATCCCCAGTTGCGGGAACACGATTACTTCATCTACCCGGTTGAGGAACTCCGGACGGAACTGCTGCTTGAGTTCTTCCTGTACCCGATTCTTCATCCGTTGATAGGAACCGACCTGGTCATTATCGGCCTGGAAACCGGTTTGCACCCCTTTATTGATTTCGCGGGTGCCCAGGTTGGTGGTCATGATGATTACAGTGTTCTTGAAGTCCACCATCCGCCCTTGAGAATCAGTGAGCCGCCCATCTTCAAGCACCTGCAAGAGGGTGTTGAAAATATCGGCATGGGCTTTTTCGATTTCATCAAAGAGCACCACTGAGAAGGGCTTGCGGCGCACCTTTTCGGTAAGCTGCCCGCCCTCGTCATAACCAACATATCCGGGAGGTGCCCCGAATAGGCGGGAGGAGGTGTGCTTTTCCCCGAACTCCGACATATCCAGTTGGATTAGCGCCGACTCGTCACCAAAGAGGAACTCTGCCAAGGTCTTCGCCAACTCGGTTTTACCGACACCGGTGGGCCCGGCAAAAATGAAGGAGCCGCCAGGCCGATTCGGGTCTTTAAGCCCCGCGCGCGTCCTGCGAATAGATTTCGAGAGGGCGCTGACTGCCTCGTTTTGACCGATAACCCGCTTGTGCAGCTCATCTTCCATATGCAGCAGTTTCGCGCTTTCCTTTTCGGTCAGCTTAAACACCGGGATACCGGTGGACATTGCCAGGATTTCCGCAATAGAGTCCTCATCAACAGTGCCAATCCGGTCGCCTTCTCCCGACTTCCAGTCGGCCTCCAGCTGGGCGCGTTTTTCACCAAGTTGCTTTTCTTCATCACGCAGGCGCGCGGCTTTCTCAAAGTCTTGGGCATCAATCGCGGCTTCTTTATCGCGGCGCACCTCATCGATTTTCTCGTCCATTTCCCGAATCTCGGGGGGTGCAGTCATGCGGTGAATCCGCAGGCGCGCCCCGGCCTCGTCAATCAAATCGATCGCCTTATCGGGCAGGTAGCGATCCGAAATATAGCGGTCAGACAAAGAGGCCGCCGCCCGAATCGCGTCATCGGTAATCACTACCCGGTGGTGTGCCTCGTAACGATCCCGCAAACCGGTCAGAATCTTTACGGTATCTTCCACGCTGGGCTGTTCTACCTGCACCGGCTGGAAACGCCGCTCCAAGGCCGCATCTTTTTCAATATATTTACGGTATTCCTCGGTGGTGGTAGCCCCGATGGTCTGCAGTTCCCCGCGCGCCAGCATCGGTTTTAGGATCGAGGCCGCGTCAATCGCGCCTTCGGCGGCACCTGCCCCCACCAGGGTGTGAATCTCGTCAATGAATAGAATAATGTCCCCGCGGGTGCGGATTTCTTTCAGAACTTTCTTTAAGCGTTCCTCGAAGTCGCCGCGGTAACGCGATCCGGCGATCAACGACCCCATATCCAGGGAGTAAATATGCTTGTCTTTAAGGGTTTCGGGGACGTCTCCGCGCACAATCGCCTGCGCGAGCCCCTCTACTACTGCGGTTTTACCCACCCCAGGTTCCCCGATCAACACCGGGTTGTTCTTGGTGCGCCGCGAAAGGATCTGCATGACCCTTTCCATCTCGTTGACGCGCCCGATCACCGGATCTAGTTTGTTTTCCCGCGCCGCCTCCGAAAGGTTCCGTCCAAACTGGTCGAGGATGGCTGAACCTGACTTTTGCGGCTTTTGGGTGCCGGTGCCCACCCCCACGGTTTCTCCGCCTGCTTCATTTTGCCCCGCTCCCGGGTATCCGGAGAGCAAATGAATCACGTTTTGGCGAATACTTCCCAGGTCAGCGCCCAGATTGGTGAGCACCTGGTTCGCGACGCCTTCGCCCTCGCGAATCAGCCCCAACAGGATATGTTCGGTACCAATATAGTTGTGTCCCAACTGCAGCGCTTCCCGCATCGACAGTTCTAAGACTTTCTTGGCACGCGGAGTAAAGGGGATATGGTCTTTCGAATCGTTCTCGCCCTTGCCGATGATCTCAATGACCTGATCGCGCACGCCCTCGAGGGAAATGTTCGCCATTTCCAGGGCTTTCGCGGCTACGCCTTCGCCCTCGCGAATCAGCCCCAACAGGATATGTTCGGTGCCGATATAGTTATGCTCCAGGCTGCGCGCCTCATCTTGCGCCAGCACCACTACCCGGCGCGCCCGATCTGTAAAGCGTTCGAACATTTTACTCCTTGACCTTTGGAGAGGATTCTTTCGGTTAGGGAATTGACTCCACTATGTACATTATTAGGTTTTTACCCGTGCCCTCGCCTGGTTTCACTACCGGCTAAGGTTATTTTTTTACGAGGACGAGGACGTCGCAGCGAGGAAATACGTCACCCACCGGACTCAGGGGACCACCTTTGGAATCTTAGGGGTTCCCCCAGAGCGGGTTGGATGGTTTTTCTCAGATATAGCAGGCCACGGTAATCACCAGCAGTAACGCTACTGATAGCAGGGTGACCAGTATATTTCCGATGATTTGCGTGCGTTTAACGGTGGCGGTGGCGCGCTGTCGATCCACCACGTCCGGCAGGCCTGTCCCCAGTTTTTTCCGTCCCCGTCTACCCGAGATCACAGCCACCAGGTGCAACGCCCATCCGATAAGTGCTCCCACCAGGGCACCCCCTAAATGTCCTTGCCAAGACACATTAGGGATCACGAACCCGATCAGCAAGTTGATTATTAGCAACCCACCCAGAGCGCTGGAGGAGCCGTGTAGGTTGCGGGTGTAGACGAATACTCCCGCACATAATCCCAACACTGCTCCGGAGGCGCCGACTACCGCCTGCTGCTGCCCGGTTATGAGTGCCCACACCAGGGTGCCGAGCGATCCTCCCCAGGCAGAGAGCAGGTAGATCAGTAGGATCTGATAGTTGCTCATCACCCGGCGAGCGAGCTCACCCAGGATGTACAAGAACGCCATATTGGACGCTAAATGCACGATCCCGCCATGCAAGAAGGCAGCGGTCAAAAACCGCCAGGGCTGGGTGAACCCCAAGCCAGGATAGAACAGAAACTGCTCTACCAGGCTGGGAGCCAACCAGGAAGCCACATAGACAATCCCGCAGGCAATGATGAGAGCGTTGATTATATTGACGCGCTGCTTAGAGTTCGTCATCTATCCCGATGCTTTTTATTGCCACCGCTGAATTGGCGCAAGCCACAGCTTATTAGCTGATTTCGATGGATTCGATGGTGATGTCATCGAGCGGACGATCACGTCCGTCGGTGCTCACCGCGGCAATCGCATCAACCACGTCGCGGGAGGCCTGGTCAGTTACTTTTCCGAATACGGTGTGTTTGCCGTTTAGCCATTCGGTGGGTACCTGGGTGATGAAGAACTGGGATCCGTTGGTTCCCGGGCCGGCATTGGCCATGCCTAGCACGTAGGGTTCATTAAAGTTAAGTTCCGGTACGATCTCGTCCCCGAAACGGTAACCGGGGCCGCCAGTGCCGGTGCCTAGGGGATCGCCGGTCTGAATCATGAAACCTTGGATGACGCGGTGGAAAATCACCCCGTCATAAAGGGGTTCATTGGATTTAAGTCCGGTTGCCGGGTTTTGCCATTCGCGCTCGCCAGTGGCTAAACCTTTGAAGTTGTTTACCGTAATCGGAGTTTTATCCGCAAATAGTTCGACTTTAATGTCGCCTTTTGAAGTGTGAATTGTTGCTTCCATAGTTCTTATCCTTTCATGAAAGCCAAATTACCGACACTCAAGCTTACCGAACAGTAGCTAAATCTGGGACTATTCTTCCCACAAGCTAGGCGGTAACGTTTAGACTAAGAGAGTACAAGCTGTCGCTACCGAGGCGGAGCGCTTCGGTATGCCTAAGACAAAGGAGCGAACATGAAGAAATGCTGCCCGCATGAGCTGCTAAAACAGGCACGGAGTTTGGCAGACCAAGGGAAAGATATTGTTCTTGAGGGCGCTCAAGATCTGCAAGAAAAAGTGAGCAGTGAACTAGTACCGGGTGTAGAACATGCGGTAGACAATGTGCGTGACCAGTTCCATGAGGTAAAGAAGCATTCCGAGAAGTCTTTGAAGGAGGCTGCTAAGCAAGTGAAGAAACAATCAGCAGAAACATTTGGTAAACCGGAGCCCAAGCGGGGGCGTAAGACCCTACTATTCCTGGTACTAGCTGCCGTAGCCGGTGGCATTGGGTATGTACTGTACCGGCGTTCGCAACCAGTTGACGATCCCTGGGCAGAAGAATACTGGGAGGATGTAGAAGTGAGCGAATTCGATCCGCAAGAAGCTGCAGAAAAGGCTCAGGACAAGGCCAAAGAGGTGGCCGAGGACGTAGCCGATAAAGCCGACAAAGCCGTTGACGCAGTAAAAGACAAGGTTGAAAAGTAACCCGTAAGTCATTCAAATAGTTAACAATGCCCTCCCTGCCCAAAGCAGGGAGGGCATTGTCTTACCACTTTTCAGATTTAATACCCGATTAGATATTAAACCACGTTTCAAGGATGTCTAGAGCCTACATAAGTTTGGTTATCAGCGTCCATAGATAAAGAAGAGACCTATGAATTCAGTTATTCATCAGACACCTAGTTAAATATTTATACATCTATTATTTAATTTTAATAATATCGCGCTATTTAGCTATCGTTTTCAAGTTATTTGTCAGACGTCCTATGTTTATTGTAAGCTTGTATCCGCCAACGTAATTTATGGAATGGAAGACAACGATGTCGGGTAGTTAGATTTGTATATCTCACCTATTCCCATCAGGGACTACGTGAGATATACACCATGACTCTGTTGTAAACGATCAATCAGGCGAGATATTTTGCAGCAGAATCCATCAATTTGGACATACCAGTCAGGCGAGCAGTCACCGATTACATAAAACTTTAACGCAACTGGCGATAACTGATACAAGGAGGCAAGATTATGAGTCGCAAAGACGCTACGCAGGATCTGGAAGAAAGGTTCTCTACAAACGGACAACCCGTAGATAACAGTAAGCTGTGCACCCTCGTTAAACAGGATGATTGCGGTATTATCGACATTAATCTAGCAACGACAATGCCTGGATGTATTTTCCGAGCAAATGGGAAAAACGGCTGTATTGAGCTCAATATTTCTAGTGGGCAAATCACCGGATTTGTACGTAGCGGACACGAACACCGAATCATTGACGCCGAAGATGTACCCGGAATTGATGACGGTTTCGCACACTCGGTGGCTCTTTCATCGAACGAATCTGGTATGCACCTATTCTTCGACGGCTACGAAGCATTCTCAACCTCCCTGCCATCATGGTTTTCACAGATTGAACTCGAGGACATCATAATCAATCCCCAAGGTGTCCACAAGGTCATACACTTCGCGGTTTGGGCTGGTCAAACGGAACCAGATTTTCCTCTTTCAATAGCACGCACACCAAACCCGGTTGTAGAGTTTGGTGGCTCTGCGTTATCACCTTGGGATGTGCGCAAAGTTAGTGGACTTACCAAGGGAAGCGTGCGGGCAAAATTCCGCACTCGTGGCGAAGGTCAGTTTGGTGTGATCATGGCTGCTGAAGGAGCGCAAGGCGCTATGCGTCTAGGTATCGAACAAGGGGATAGTTTCTATTTCCATGCATCGGTAGATACCGAGGTTATTGCTGAAATTACGGCGCCGGGACACTGGGATGATGGAAGGGTTCATGAGCTCGTGCTCGTAAGCGGAAGGGGCGCTACCACGATATTCGTAGATGGATACGAAGTAGTTCATTCCCCAGGAGCAGTTTTCTTCGACGATATTGGAAATCTGAAAAACGTCCTAGTTGGAGAGGATCTGGATGGAACCAAACTATTCGGAGAAGTCTCCTCAGCAGAGATCTATCAACAGGTTCTGACTGACCATCAAATAAAAAGACTAGCTGGTGTTGCCCCTTTAGTAACTCAAGCACTCTTCGATACGGGGTTGATGGGTGCTAAGAATTACCGCATTCCCTCAATTATCACCTGCAAATCAGGAGTGGTTCTCGCAGGCGCCGACCAGCGAGTAAGTATCGCAAACGACAGTCCGAACGACATTAATTTTGTTATTCGACGTAGTCTGGATAATGGTAAGACCTGGACAGATCCTCAGACAGTACTCCAGTACCCGGGAAGTGGAAGACTGGGAGCCTCGGTTATTGACTCCGTCCTCGTACAAGATGAATCATCAGGTCGCGTGATCTGCCTGATCGATCACTTTCCCGGCGGAATCGGGCAGCCGAACGCCAAGGTTGGCACCGGATACTCGGAAGATGGCACTAAAATTCTACACGACCGTGATGGCAACGAGTATCACCTGATGGATGACGGAATAGTTAACAACTTAGACGGCACATCCACTAACTACCTTGTAGACAAGCATGGAAATGTGACAGTTCAGGGCGAACCAGCTGGAAATATCTATCTAGCGCCAGGAGTCGACTCTAACGAATCATTATTCGAACATCCCTCATGCCACTTGCTCATGGTTTTTAGTGATGACGATGGGGAAACCTGGAGCGCCCCTGTAGACCTGACTCCTCAGATTAAAGAGGAGTGGATGCGTTTTTGTGGAACCTCCCCGGGGAATGGAATCCAGCTTCAGATTGGAAAGCACAAGGGACGAATCTTGGTTCCGATTTACTTCAACCATGAGAGCGGTTTGGCATTTTCGTGTGCAGCTGCCTATTCCGATGATGGTGGCGAAACTTGGCATCGTGGGCAATCGCCGAACGATGGCCGGGTAGTTGACGGAAAAGAAGTATTTGCCCGAAATCTCGAGGACGAGCGAGCCTACTGTCACGAATCTGTCCTAGTAGAAGGGGAAGACGGCACTGTCCACGTCTGGATGAGGAATCTGAATCCCCGCGGTCGAGTTGCTCACGCAATAAGCGATGACGGTGGCGAAAACTGGGGAGAAGTCACATTTGTTGAACAAATACCTGAAATATTTTCGCAGCCGAACGCTATTCGGGTCTACGATGAGGATTCAAAGCCGGCAATCCTGTTTGCGAATGCTTCCCAGCTTCTCCCTTTCAGGGGACGGGGGGTCGTGCGGCTATCCTATGATGACGGATTAACATGGCCGCATAACAAAGTCTTTAACCCGCGGCACTATGTATACCAATGTATGACCCAAATGCCCGATGGAACGATTGGTCTCCTGTGGGAGAGAGAACTGCAAGGAGTTTTCTTCACCTCGTTTCCTCTGGCTTGGGTTAAAGAATCGAACTCAACTATCAGCTGAATGCAGCTTGTACTCTTGCTCTTTTTATTAAAAAACACTCGCCTTTTGCGCTATCCAGCAAACCTTTTAATAGACGTTTCAAAGGAGAAATAAAAATGTCTCAACAAACAAAGAAAATACCCTGGTATAAGGAAATCGGGGCACAACGTTGGAAGGCGTTTTTCGCCGCCTGGATTGGAGTGGTGCTAGACGGATATGATTTTGTCTTAATATCATTGGTGCTTTCCGAGATTATCGACACTTTCAGTCTGACACTTGTTGAAGGAACCGCCCTGGTTTCCGCCGCATTCATCTCCCGGTGGTTTGGCGGACTAGTTCTGGGCGCTATGGGAGACAAGCATGGACGTAAACCTGCGATGATTGCTTCGATTCTTCTGTTCACAATTGGGTCTTTAATGTGTGGTCTGGCTCCAAATTGGACGGTTCTTTTCCTCGCGCGTTTACTTATCGGCTTTGCTATGGCGGGAGAGTATTCCTCTTCTGCGACCTATATTATTGAACTTTGGCCAGTTCGTATGCGCAACCGCGCTTCGGGTTTCATGCTTTCTGGCTACGCCGTTGGATCGATTCTTGCAGCACAGATATACCGTTTGCTTGTGCCCTGGGTAGACAGTTGGCATCCCAACTGGGGGTGGCGTGCACTATTCCTAACCGGAATGATTCCGATTCTTGTAGCTTTATATATGCGCCGTCGCCTTCCAGAGGCTGAGGATTGGGAAAGTGTTAAGCAGTCCGATGATAATGAACGCCTGCATGAAGGAAATATGCTTACCATCCTTTACAGGGGGAAAAATCGGGTAGTTAATTATCTACTTACCGTGTTAGCTTTGACTCTCTTACTCCTAATTTTCACGAGCATTGTTCATGGCGGACTGTTAGTTACCTTGCTGGCACTCGTATGTGCGGGGATTTTCGTGTGGTTTGTTTACCAGTCCGATCCGACCCGTTGGGCGGTGGGCGTTGCCATTATGTTGACGATTTTTTGCTCATTCATCTACACCTGGCCAATTCTTGGTTTATTGCCGACATATTTGAAGAGCGATCTATCTATGGATGCCGGACTAGTAGCGGCTATCGTTTCGTATGCCAACCTCGGCAATATGTGTGGTTATATTCTTTCGGGATTCCTTGGCGACAAACTAGGAATGCGCCGCTGGTACGTAATCTCCCTGCTTTTATCCCAAGTCCTAGTATTCCCTTGTTTTATGGTCGGGGGAAAGTATGCAGTCCTGATCGGTATCTTGTTATTCTTCCAGCAAATGTTTGGGCAAGGCATTTCGGGACTTGCACCCAAGTGGGTCTCTAGCTACTTCCCTATTGAAAAGCGTGCTGCGGGGCTAGGCTTCTGCTATAACGTTGGTGCCCTAGGGGGTGCAGTTGGACCAATCGTGGGAGCTTCCATCTCATCTGCTGTTCCCTTGGGGATAGCCTTGGCAACTATTTCGGTTGGAGGTGCGCTCGTAGTTATTCTCTCTGTCGGGCTGAACCTTCCACGCAGAATTCAAGCTGCAATTAATCCTGCCACGGTTCGACCAGAAGACGGTAGGGACGAGAGTGAATTGCCTACCCTCGACCCGGTTGCAGAATAAGAAAATCTAAATAGAAATTTGCGCGGTCTTTTATTTTACAAGACCGCGCAAATTTTATTGTGCTTGAAACATGATGGTGATTTTATGAAGCTGGATGCGAGTACGGGACATTACCCCGACTCGTGAAGTTTTTGGGGATTTTCTTTTGGATTTACGCTGTTAGAGGTGTCTTGGTTGGCGGTTTTGGTTGGGCTGTTCAGTCTAAGCCTTATTTGCGTAAAGTCAGAAGAGCTTCAGGTGAGGTTGCTGTGTAGATAGTGGAAAAGCAGGGGCGTGGGAAGCGGGCAGCGAAGCATATTGGTTCGGCAAATGAGTAGTGCGAACTTGCTTTTTACTGCAGGTAGGGCATCTTATTACCTCTCACCGCGCTCCCCTTCGGGTGGGATAAGACCGCGGAAACGTGAACATGAAAACGTAATTCTGGCGAAGCATCGGGGTCACGGCCGATAAAAACAGGAACGACTGGAGGAGCGGGGGCAAAAGTTTTATCCGAGTGGGTGCGGTGGGCATAGAGTTCGGGAAATACCACAGGTATTTCCCGAACTCTGGGCAGGAGGAAAAACTTTTGCCCACGCAGACACCACATTCACCGAGCCAGGCCTACTTTTCACGGACACCTCGGCACCCCCGGGGGTCGCGATCTATGCACCCGAAAGGGAGCGCGGATATATAGCACTCGGGGCCGGAAGCTTGGCTTCCGACCCCGAGATCCTTCTAGCTATTTAGTTGTATGTCTTTCCTAGTCCTCTAGTTCTTCGCGCTGGTAGCGGCGGATCAGTACTAATCCAACTCCCGCAACCATTGCTAGAACACCGGTCATTGCCATGATTCCGGTGGTGGAGCCGGTCTTAGCTAGAACCGTGCTCACCACTCCCCGGAACCCGGAGGGGGTTCGCGGAGTCGGTCCGGGAGGTGTAGTGCCCGGAGTGTTCGGAGTCTTGGGGGTTTCCGGAGTTTCTGGAGGCGTCCCCGGTGTCGGGTTCTCGACGCTCAGGGTCTGAGCAGCATCATTAATGTCATGGTGCTGCGCTACCTTCTTAGCGCCAGGGCTAGGCTCTCCGTCTTTAATATCCGCAGTCTTGTACAGATCTTCGAATACTACGTATTGCTTATTAGCCTGAATAGCTTCACCTTTAACCGTGAAGTAGACTTTAGCCTCTCCTGCAGTTTCACCTTTCTTGACGGTGAAGGATCCGCGTTCAGCTGTAGCTGCCACTTGGAGCTTACCGTCCTTATCCAGGTAGGTGAGCGGAACGTTCGTGGATTTGTCCATCAGGGTTCCGGTGATGGTGTATTCACCAGGCTCCAGGTTCTTCCACTTGACCGTATCTACGATCACCGCATCTTGACCTGGGGTCAATACCGGTTTACCTAGGTTCGGATCCTTGGTTCCGTCATTGTAGGTGGTGCCATTCTTAGCAACCGTGGCGATCTCCGGAGTCTTTTCTTCCTGTGAGGCCGGCGGAGGTGTTACCTGAACCGTCTGATCGGCATCCTCGAGGTTGGAGTGATCCACTACCGGAGTAGCTTTACCCACAACCTTGCCATCTTTAACATCGGAAGCCTTGTAGACCTGCTCGAATACTACCCAACTGGCCTTGGTGGAGATCTTGTCTCCCGGCACGGTGAATAGCGCGTAGATGGTTCCGGTCTTTTCGCCTTTCTTGACCTCGAAGTCAACCGCCGGGGTGTTAGAGCCCACGACAGGCTTACCGGTCAGCTTGTCCATCAAGGTACCGATCATGGTGTACTTGCCCGGTTTCAGGTTCTTCCAGGTAGCAACATCTTGTACCTGAGCGTTCTCGCCCTTCTTAAGGTTGAGGACTTTGTCCTGATCGGCGTTGTCGCGAGCAATGGTTCCTAGTTCTGGGAAGTCCTTGCTGTAGGTATTCGTAATGGTTACCTGAATCTCGGGAACCACTTTGGTATCTACATCGGGCACCGTGAACTGCGCGGTTTGCTTGCCAATCTTCGAAACCGTCATCGCCGGATCCGAGGAGCTGAAGCTGATTGTATTGGGGAGAATCCCGTCGGGGTTCGCCTCATCGGTCAGCATTTCAGTCAAGGTACATACCGTGCCTACTTGCAGCTGCTTGTCTGCAGGCAGTCCCGCGGATACTCCGGCAGGCATATCGAATTCGAATGCTCCTCCGAAGTTCTTGTCACAGCTGATGGTGAACTTGAACTTACGATCCTTATCCGGAACTTCACCGTCGAGAACTTTCTCAGTTACCTTGGTGAAGGTAATAGCTGGCGGCCCCTTCGGACTTTCAACTACCCGCACGGTCTGGTTGATAGCGTTCAGATCCAGTTCGGACACTACCGGCTGAGCGCCTTCAGCGGGACGTCCGGTCTTAGAATCCACATCGCTGGCGCGGTAGATCCGTTCGAACACTACGAACTTTGCTCCAACTGTTGTGGTAGCACTTGCCGGTAGCTGGATCTTGGTAGTCACGCTGCCTGCCTCTTCACCATTGTTGACAGTGAAGGGAACCGCCTTAGTGGTGGCTCCGGCAACCGGATTGCCTTTGGCGTCTACCAGTTCGCTCAGCGCCTGGTAGTTGCCAGCAGGCAGGTTCTTCCAGTTAACAGTATCGGTTACTACCGCAGCTTTACCTTTTTGGATTTCCTTTTCATTGGCTCCATCGGTGGTGGCAGTGGTGCTTACCGAGGGCGCCTCGGTAACGGTCACGGTCTGCGCATCATCACTGGGGTCATTGTGGGAAACCACGGTGGAGGTGTTCGGCTTCGGATTTTCGCCGTCAGTATCTTCATAGTTGTACAGGTATTCGTACACTACGTACTTTCCGGCCTGACCGATTGTCCCGGCTGGCACATTGAACTTCATGGTGGTGCTACCCGCCGCGGAGTTGTCCTTGGTGATTTCCACTACCACTGGTTCATTGGTAACTCCCGCTACCGGAGCAGCGTTGTTATCCGTAATGTGCATTAGTTTACCGGTGAGCAGGTATTTACCTTCAGGTAGGTTCTTCCAGGTGACTTTATCGGTCACGGTGGTAGCAGTTCCTGCCTGCACGGTTGAAGTACCGTTATCGGTTACCGCGTTGGTCTGCAGTTCCGGCTTGCCCATCTTGTTGTAGGTGTTGGTCACGTTCACCAGTACCTCGGGAACCTCGTCGGTAGCCGCCGGTACGGTGAAGTGTGCCGATCCTGCAGTGGAGTCCTGCTGCACGCTGAAACCGTTGGTTCCGCTGGTCAGCGAGACTGACGGTGTTACCTGTTGCTCGAGTGCGGCATTGAGATCCTCGTGAATGGAGCAGACGTAGCCGCTGCGCAAACCGGTTACCTCGGTAGCCTTGTCTGGACGTACTAGCAAGGTCTTATCGCCTGCGGCGTTGCCGTCCTTATCACGGCAGCTCAAGGTGAAGTAGTAGGGGCGGTTGTTGGATACTTCCATACCCGAGGCCTCTACCTTCTTGATGATCTTCACTTTCGCGGCCGGCGGAGTCGGAGGCGTGATGGCCTCTACCGTCTGATCCGCGTCAGTGATTACGGCGTGTTCCACGACCGGCTTGGCGCCATTGTTCGGGGTTGTGCCGTTTACATCACCTGCGCGGTAGATGTATTCGTAAACCACGTAGCGGCTACCAGCCTTGAGAGAGTCACCGCTGACGGTGAAGGTGTTATCCAGCTTCCCGTTCTTCTGGCCCTCTTTCACCGTGAAGGGTGCCGGGGTGGAAGTGTAGGAAGTTACCGCTTTTTCGGTCTTTTTGTCCATCAGTTTACCGATGAGGACGTAGTCGCCAGGCAGCAGGTTCGCCCAGGATACCTCGTCCACGATCTTGGCGGAAATTCCAGCATAAACCTGGTTGGCCTGCTTGGTTTGGCCATACATACCCTTGGTGCCGTTGGCATCTTTAGCGGAGGTCGCCACGGTGGGCTTCTCCGGCGTCGGGTAGGTGTTGGTCGCAGTGAACACTACGTTTACTTCGGTCAGCTCTTCTGCCGGCATCTTGAAGGAGGCCGAGTTTTCAGAGCTGATCAGACCGATCTTCTCGGAATCTGCGCTGAAGGATACCTGGGAGGGGGCAATGCCCGCTACCTTGGCAGCTTCGCGATCCTCTGTAAGGGTGCAGTTGGCTCCCTTGACGTAGGGCAGCGAGATCTTGGATCCAGCAGTAACCTGGTAGGTCAGCTGCTTGGATTTTCCGTCAATCGGGCTGGAGCACTTCAGGGTGAAGGTGAACGCCTTGGTGGAGGGAACCTCTAGTCCTTCGCTCTTAACAACTTTCTGCAAAGTTAGTGTCGGGGTTACCGGACTTTGCGGTTCTTCACCGGTGGTTACGGTTTGGGCCTTGTCATTGAGATCAGAGTGTTCAACAACTGGTTTCTTTCCGTCCTTAACGTTGCCGTTTTCATCGACATCGCCCTGACGGTAAATCTTCTCGAAGGCTACGAACTGCGAGTTCGCCTTCACCTGCTCTGCGGGAACGGTGAACGTCATTTCTTGGATACCCTTTAGCTCGCCGCTGCTAACGGTGAACTTCACGATTTCCGCATTTACGTTCGGTACCGGCTGTTTGGTTCCCTTGTCCATCAAGGTGCCAACCAGCACGTAGTTTCCGGCAGGCAGTTTCGACCAAGTTACGCGGTCCAGCACTTTGGCCGGGGTCTTAGCGTCGAATACCTTGGTACCCGTCGAGCTTTGAGCAGTGGTTGCCGCCCGCGGCCCTTCGTTTACCGTCTGATTTTCATCATTCGGGTCCTCGTGCTTGGTGACTACCGTCTCATCACCGGGGGTGTTCGGTTGCCCTGGGTGGAGGTATTCGAATGCCACCAGTTTCGCGTTCTGACGGATCTGCCCCACTGTGACCCGGAAGGTCATCTTGGTTTCACCGGACTGGAGGGTTCCAGCCTCGCCAGGAACAGTGAATGCCTTGGAGGTGGAGCTGACCCCGATCGGGTTTCCGGATCCATCGACCAGTTTCCCGGTCAAGTGGTAGGTCTTACCGGCCTCTAGGTTCCGGTATTTCACGGTGTCAACCAGGGTTACGTGATCGCTATCGGCTTTACCGGTAGTATCGATCTGCTTGTTTCCACCTTCATCGGTAAGCACGGTGGCGATCCAGGGATTGACCTGCTTGGTCTGGTTGTCGTCCTTGGGGTCTTCGTGCTTAGTGACCGGTTCGAATCCGCCTTCGACCTGCAGGTCTAGCTTTTCGAACGCGACTAGCGTCGAGTACTTGGCTACATCTGCCTGGGTCAGCTTGAATGGCAGTTCCACTACTCCGCTTGGGGTGGTAATGGTGACTGTCTTTTCGGCTTTGATTCCGGTGCGGGTGGCATCGGTCTTATCCGCGTTCGGTACTACCAGCTCACCGGAGAACTTGTAGGTCTTGCCGACCTCAAGGTTCCAGTAGCTGATCTTATCGGTCAGGGTGTAGGTGTGATCCGCGTCCTCAACCAGGTCGATATTGCCATCGCGTCCTTCGCCCTTTAGCTCAGTAGCAATCTTCGGTTCATCGGGGGTCTGATATTCGTTAGCAGCCTGCACGGCAACCGGAGTCTTCGCGTCCGAACCAATGGTTACAGTCGCGCTGGTTCCAGCGGCCGGACCTACGCCTTTGCCTTTACCGTCAACTGTCCAGCTCACGGTCTGGGCATTGGTGCCTTTAGGTAAGACTTGCTGCTCAGTTACGGTACAGACGGTACCTGCCCGGAACTGTGCGGGAGCCACTACCGGCTCACCGCCCGGTTTCACGTTGGGGATATTACCGTGGGTGCCATCGGAGCAGTCATAGGTGAATTTGTAGCTAGTGGGTAGATCCTTTACCTTATCAGCGCTTTCACCGGCTACCTTCACCGAAGTCTTCTGCACGGAGAAGGTACCTTTTTGCTCGATCTCCTTGTAGGCGTTGGTAGCTTTCACTACCACGTTCGCCTGCTTACCGCTTTCTTTCCACTGTGCTTCAGTCATCGCTTTGTTGATGGTGAAGATGTTAGCGGACGCGGTAGAGGAATCATCCTGGGTGCCGTTCCAGCTAATCGAGTGCTTCACTTTGGCAGTAGACAGTTCGTCTACCGGAATGAACTTACCCTTGCTGTCAATAGCGCCGAGTTCTTCCACCTGAACTTGACTGCCGACCGGTACTCCCCAGAAGGAGTAGGAACCACCGCCCGCAGGAATGGTTTTCTCCTTCACGTGGGTGTTGGTGCCGTCCATGTAGGTCAGCTTGAACTTGTAGGACTGAATATCCAGAGCCTGGTCAGCGCTGCCTTGAACTTCTTTCTTCAGAGTGAACCCACCGAGCTGCTGGCTGTACTGGTTAGTAGCCAAAATCTTGGCTTTTGCTGCAGCTTTGTTCAGCTTAATGGTCAGTTCTAGTTTCCCGTCGGTTCCGGTTACTTCCGCACCGTTGGTGGCACTTGCCCGTAGCTCAGAACCTACATAGTCAGCATTTGCACTGGACTTAGGGGTTTCTTCCCATACTTTACATACGGTGTTTACGGGCAGGTTATTTAGCTGCGGGTTGGCAGGGTCAGCGCTGGTGAAGGTTTCACCATGCTTGAGCTTGAAGCTGCCTTTAACCGCATGTGCATTGCCAGGAATCTCACAGGAGTATCCGAAGTCGAAGGCTACGTCTTTGAGGACGGTGCCGGGGTTTGTTACTCCGGCGACTAGCTTCTCTACCTCGAAGCCACCAACTTTTTGGTTTACGTATTTGTTTTCTACGCTGATGGTAGCTTTTTGGCTTTCGCCGGCTTTAATCGGGTTGGATAGTGCCGCGTTGTGCAGTACCTGCCCCCCGATAGTTACTTGCTGAGGCGCTTTACCGTTAAACGTGGTGGTCAAAGTGGTGTTCGGTACGTTGATACCGGTGGTATCTTCGTAGACTGCACACTGGGAACCAACTGGAATACCAGTGATGGTTGCGCTTCCACCTTTGTTTACGCTAATGGAGGTAAGCTTCTTGGTTACGCTTTCGGCTTTCTGTCCGGTGGCACAAATGTATTTCATTTCGAACGTGCCAGGAATGGTGCCTGCACCGGCGGTTCCATCTACTACCTGCTTGGAGATTTCCAGTTGCCCGGTCTTCTCGGTGTAGGTGTTGGTGGCAACTAGGGCGAGCTGGTTAGCAGCTTCAGCCTTGAAGGTTGCTTCTCCGTCGGCCACGCTTTGGGCGCCTTGCCATTGCAGTTGCCGGTCCAAGTTCTCCGGGGTCGCACTATTTTCCTTGATCTTGCAGGTTACGCCGGGCTTTACTTTGATGGCCGCGGAGGTTTCGCCTGCTTTCAAGCTAGGTATGGCCTTCCAGGAAGCGTCGCCGTCACACTGGTAGGAGAAGTCGAAGGAGTTCGGCACACTGAAGTGGGTTACCCCGGCTGCTTCTACGTTCTTGCGAACGGTGAATTTTGCTTCTTTCGGCGTGTAAGTGTTGGTGGCAGTCACCACGACGGTCTTAGCGTTGTCCTCGGTTAGGTTGAACTTCGCAACGGTACCGTCGCTGTTGATCCCGTTCCCCGAGAACTTAACTTTCACCGTATTCTGGTTATCTTGTACTGCCCGTTCGCTTACCTGGCAGCTCATACCGCTGGTTAGTGCCTTGTTAGAGACGGTGGTCTCGCCTTGGGTTTTGCCTTTGCGCACCAACACGGTGGCGGTGGTCTTAAACCCGTCACAGCTTACATCGAAGTCGAATGCCCGATCACTATCGGTGTTGCCCCCGACGGTCTTTTTAACGATCTTGAACTCGGCGGGTACCGGATTCTTCGGGGTTACGGTAATGGTTTGGGAACCATCGGTGATTTCCTCGTGTTTCGCGTAGGGTTCACCGCTGGGCTCGCTAGTTTGCTCGCCTTGGTAGATGCGCTCGAACACCACATACTTGCCATCAGCCTTTACCTTGGAACCAGGAACTGTCAGCTCTACCAAAGTAGAGCCATTTTCGCTGCCGTTGGTGAAGACTTGCCGTCCACTGGCAATGATTTCTTCGCGGTTATCTTTATTAACCAGAGTAGCGAAGGCAGTGTAGGTGCCGGGTTTGAGGTCTTTGTAAGTGATCTGGTCTTTGACTTTGAAGTCTTGACCATCGGCCTCAACCGAGCTGATTAATGAGTTTCCGTCGTCGCGTACCCACGCTTTGGTCTCAATGGTGGGCAGCTTGTGCTGCTTCGGGTTCACCGAGACGGTCTGTCCCTTGTCGTTGGGATCTTCGTGGGATGCCACGAGGATACCAGCAGTGTTGTCGGCACCTTTGAATACTTTTTCGTAAACCACATAGGAGGCGCCAGCTTCGATTTGCTTAGCAGGCAGGGTGAACGTTAGTTCCTGGGTGCCCTTTAGCTCTCCCGCGTTTACGGTGAAGTTCTTGGAGGCATTGGTGCCCGGTACGGGCACTACCTGGTCGCCTACCTTCTTCATTAGCTGTCCGCTGAGGGTGTAGGTGCCGGGCTTCAACTTGTTCCAGGTGACCGTGTCTTTAATGAGGACGTCGCTACCTTCTTCCGGTACCGCTACTTTACCTTCATCGGTGGAGTCACCTTGTGCCTTCGCACTGGTACCGATGCGGGGTTTCTCGGTTACGGTCTGTTTTTCGTCCGTCTTATCTTTGTGCTCGGCAGCCTTAGTGCCACTTTCTGGATTCGTTCCCTGATATAGGGTCTCAAAAGCTACCAGTTTCGCGTTTTCACGGATTTTAGCTACTGGTACCTGGAACTTAATGTTGACGGTTCCGGAATAGTAGCCACTGCCATTGTCGCTAGCACCAGAGGCTTTGGGATCGAAAGGATCGCTGACGCCAGTTACTCCAACGCTATTGCCATCACCATCTACCAGTTCACCTTTAATGACATAGTTCTGTCCGCCCTTAAGATTCTTAAAGGCTACCTTGTCGATAAGGGTCACGGTATCGGTATCGGCTTTACCAGCAGTATCGATTGTTTTAGCTCCATCGCTGCCTTCCAAAGTGGTGCCGATGCTAGGCTCCGGAGCCACCGGGCAGGTAGAGGTGAATTCGAAAGAACTGGAGGCAGAACCGGAAACGGCTACTGCATATTTGCCGAGGTTCACCTGGGACTGGAAGTCAACGTAAACAGTTTTATCAGGGTTGAAAATGTAGGTACGAGTAAGTTCGATACTACCCTTGAAGGACGCATTGATAT
The DNA here is from genome assembly GCF_022133705.1 of Varibaculum cambriense. Lineage (GTDB taxonomy): Bacteria > Actinomycetota > Actinomycetes > Actinomycetales > Actinomycetaceae > Varibaculum > Varibaculum cambriense_A. The sequence goes on along the minus strand of NZ_JAKNHJ010000008.1, from coordinate 49,749 downwards.
TTGCCTTCTGGACAGTTCCGGAACAAGCGGCAGCGTCATCAAATTTAACGCCCACTAAAATCCCGCCCGGCGAAGCAGCTTTGGCGATGGAGGTGTCGGCGGGCAGCACTAAGTTATCCGAGCCGCTGATCTGCAGGCTACCCTTAGCCTGCTGTAACAGGGCAATGGCCTCTGAGCTACCAATCAGGTTTACCCGGAAGTGAGTGTCATCGGCGCGGGTAACGCTGAGCTTGATCGATTCCAGTAGCTGCTTATTATTTTGGTAGGCAGCTTCATCTTTGGCCATACTGTCAGCGGTTTCCGCTTTCCATTTAGCCAAAGCCTCTTTGTAGGCCTGTTCATTCGCGATCTGCTGATCTTTCAGTGCCTGATAGGCCTGCCACATCTTAATTTCCGATTTAGCAATATTTTGGATGTGGGGTAGCAGCTGCTGCGCGATAGCTGTCAGCCTACTGTTTACCGTATTATTCGCGTAGGTAATAACAATCCGGTTTGCCGGAGTTCTGGTTTCAATCGCCCAAATCATCGCTTGGGCGACTGCATTCTTCTCCGCGCCCTTTACCTGATTCATGAGTTGCAGAGCCGCTTTGTGTTCCTCAATCAGGATCTTGTTCTGTTCGTAAAAGTCTTTTCCTGCCGGGAATCGGGTATCGACATTCATCAACCGGCGATCGCCGCCATTGTACAAATAGGCTAGTGCTTTGAGCTGTGTCTGAATTTCGGGATCCATTACCAGGCGATGGTCGTACTTGCCCACAACCCCGACACCTTCATTCGCATCAATCGCAACTTTAAGCGCGTGATTTTTATGACCGGGCTTGACCGGATCGAGCCAGGAGCGATCCATGCCCACACCGGGCTGCACACACAGGGCGCTGGTGATATATTCGGGAGCCTGTTGCCGGGCACCTTGGCTACGGACATCCCAATTCACCGAACTCGGGTCTTTCACCATTAGATAGGGTGAGACATAGCTGGAGTTCTCGCCATTCAAGCTAACGCCGCCGCCAAGCTGCCAGTAGTTCGCCTGATCTCGGGCAGCGAACCAAGTACGCTTTTGAGCATCGGTGTTATTGGGAACGAACTGTTTGTAGTAGAAACTACCGAGATCCGCAAAGGCGAACGGGGGATTAGCAATATCCCACTTGCCGTCCTTTTGCTCCTGGAAATTCATGCCGGTTTCTACGGCTTTGAAATCTTTTGCTAATTGGGCATTCTCCGTATCGGAGGCCTGGGAGGGGGCTACCAAGGTGGTGATAGTCCATGCCAGGGCTAATGCAGCAGCTAATCCAGCGACGATCCAACGCCGCAACAATTTAGCAGTTTGACTGTTAATCATTATTCATCCTGTGTCTACTAGAAGGAGGGATCGACATCTCCACCAACAGATCCTGACGAGGCGTTCGCCTGGGTTATGTCACGCCCAAACGCCCCGCCTGGAGGGACCTGGCCTGTTGTCAATGCCGACAGGAACACTATTAACTTGTCTAGGTGTAGTTAACTTATTTTAATACACTTACCATCTTACAAGATTTTCATAGAACAACGCAAGAGAGTTATAGAGGTAAACCGCGGGTACCGGGGTAATTGTTGGAAGTTAGCGCACTTTCAACAGGGAATTTAGTTGCGTCTTCCATCTGAGGCTGCCATGAAAAGTGCACAGACTCACAGGACAAAAGACCTGCATCAATTGCGAATTAACATTAAAAATCATTAAGGGATTTTATGGTTATCGAACTGGGTATTCCTTAATAATTAAACTAGTTTTAACGACCAGCCTAAACCGAAGACAGCACTGCTTGGTAAACCTAGCCAACTACGTTAGCTGACTCGTTACTGGGGTTCCTTGGCCAGCCACAAAGTATAAGGCCCATCATTAACTAAAGACACCTGCATCATCGCGCCGAAGACTCCGGTTTCAACCTCCGCGCCACCAGCGCGCAAATCCGCAACTAGTTTGTCAAAAATAGGATGTGCCACCTCGCCCTTAGCCGCATAAGTCCAGGAAGGGCGGCGTCCCTTGCGCACCGAACCATACAGGGTGAACTGGGAAACCACCAGCAGGGGTGCCCCCGACTCCAGCACTGAAGAGCCGTCCTCAAAAATCTGTTGATTAAGTAGGCGGCGCACCGTCCAATCAATCTGTTCTTGCCCATCACCGGGGGTTATCCCCACGAAAGCTACCAGGCCGGGGCAAGCCAGCCTCCCAACCGTTTTACCATCGACCGTAACCTCAGCCGAAAGTGCCCTCTGAATTAAGGTACGCAAAAGAGCCTCCTAGCCTGCAATATTTAATGATCCGGAACCGCCAGGCAGAGAAGCTTCAGAAAAGGCTTTCCGATCAATGCGGGACTGTCCCTGCCAGGAAACCCCAGAGGGATCCCCAATTGGGGTCACCGCCGCCGCCAAAGAGTGCTCTTCCCCGTCCTCTTGCCAACAGACCGTGAGATCTCCAGTAGGAGCGCTCCGTTTAATTAAGCCGAGACCAATGGGGCCGTCCTCAAAATGATTCGCGCTTACCCGCACGCTACCTACCTTGCGGCTCCCGGAGAAAAGCTCTGCACCCGCAGGAGGCAACAAAGAGGAACTACCATCCAGATGCAAAAACACCGCTCGGCGCGGAGGATGCCCCAGGTTAACGATGCGCGCCACCGTCTCCTGTCCGCAGTAGCATCCCTTATTAAGGTGAACCGCCGTGCGTAACCAATCAAGTTCATGTGGCAAAGCGCGCGGGTCAACATCTGAGCCGTAGGGACGCCAAGCCGCTATCCGCAAAGCCCGCCAATCGGCCTCGGCAGCATATACCGGAGCCGCCAGGCTGTAACCGTCCGTAGTTTCTTGCGGCCAAGAAAGCTGTTCCCAACGGCTACGCAATTCGGCGTGCACCTTAGCGGTATCCGCAACGGGAATCACCCCGAGACGCGCGGGGTAATCTCGCCCGGGATGAGCGAGGGCGCGCGGAGAATAGGCGGTGCCACCAGCTGTTATTCCCGGCCAAGGATCTGCCCAAATCGGCCCAAGCTGTCTCAGCACTTCCTCAGCGAGGCTGGGGGCGAAAAATCCCCAAACCGAAAGCTCCTCGCGGACGGTAACTTCCACGCGGGACATAAATTTCATGGATTCTAAAAACTGCGCCAAAGCCGACGCATCCGCGGTAAACAGCCAAGCAACCTCGCCCGCCCAAACAATTCCAGCCGCAAATTTGACCCGGCCGTTGGCATCCAGGAAGAGCATTTCCCGGCTCTCGCCCGCAGACATACCGGTTACGACTTGCGAAGATAGGGTGGTTAGCCAGGAGGGGGCATCTATCCCAGACACGGTAAGCACCTGGAGCTCGGTTTCCGCGATCCCGAATCCGGCCCGCAAAGCCACTTGGTTGTCTACAAAAGTCACTATTAGGCTCCTTCTTCCCCGCTAATACCCGGAGTTTCCTCGCGGGAATCAGCAGCTTCCTGCCTGCCGGCGGCCTGCTCGGCATCTTTTTCCTCTTTAGCTTCCCCTGTAGCCCCGGCGGCTTCCTCTTTATCTAGATCGTTGCGCGGATCTTCCCCAGCGGGCAAAGATGTCACCCCGGGTGCGCTCAAAGTCTCCTCTCCGACGGGAAGACGCAACAGACGCGCCGAAAAATCAGATTCGGCCTCTTGACCTGGAAGAACCGAATCTTGCGCCCAGAACAGTTCCGAAGAAACTAATCCCATCATGCGCGAAAGCTGCTCAAAGGGGGCAGGGGCGCGGCGAGAAGAAATCATGATCCGCGGCCCCATCGAGACCGCCTCCCAAGAAACCTCGGCGGTGTAGGGGCCGCCAGCAGAAGTCAGGCGAGAGCGCGAACGCGCCTCTTGCTCACTATCGGCAGGGGCGGCAGCAGTTACTCGCCAAGAGGTATCCTCCCGCCAAAGCAAAGCACCACGGCGCAACTGCTTTAGGCCAGTCGCGGCGTCAGCTTGCATATCCGGTTTATCGGCAACCGGCTCTGCCAACCAGGTAAGGGTAGCTTGCTGCAGACTCGTCCCGGTGGCGCGAAAAGTAGTTTCTTGCCAAATAAAGCATTCCTCGCGCTCTGCGCTTTCAGTATCCGGATCTTTAGGCAAACGCGCGGTTCCCCACCCTCGCCAAGACCCCAGTAGCCACGCCAGGGGGATTAATTCTTTCGCTAAGCCTAAAGGTAAATCCATCATGAGCTACAGCCTAGTAGAGTAAGTAAGGCACAAGCTATAAAAGTGACGCAATTGGGCGAAGAGCAAAACCGGGAGAGAATCGAAAACATGGAAGATTCGGTAACCAAACCGCAGGCAACCCCGAGCGGCGCGAACCCGCCTGCGCCAGCAGACTCCCCTGCCCCTAGCGGCAGTAACACCCAAAAAAGTGCGCCCGGCTTGGCAGGTGCGGCGAAAAAACCTACCCCGAACCCGGTTTCTCCCATAGCTGCTCGCAGCTGGTGGGTAGCGCTACTCGCTGCCCTACCTCCCCTAGCGATGCTCTTTTTCCTCTATTGGAACCCCTATTTAGCGGTAGCCACTGCCGCCGCGGTGACCATCGCGGTCTCCCTAACTTGGGGTGGCCTCTCCCAGGCTCCCAGCCCGGGGCGAACCGGCTTAGTGGTGGTAATCGCCGGAATCGGCTGCCTGCTGGCCGCATTCTTAACCAATAATCTCACCTGGGTTCCACTGGTACTTTCCTGGTGTGTACTGGCAGCTTTTATCGCCGAAATGACCCGAGGAAAACATCGCCCTTTAACTACCTGGTCACTAGCTAGCACTATCGCTGGATGCGCGCTGGTAGCAGCCGGATCGGCCTGGGGACTGGCTATCGCCTACCCCACGATGAACCTGCTGGCGATGGCAGCACTGCCAGCCATGGGACTAGCTTGCCTAACCTTGGCACTCCCCACCAAATATGCCAGTCTCCGCTGGCTATATTGCTCTGTAGCCGGGATCCTCGCCTCGGGTTTGCTGACGTATTTTGTGCTATACCAATACTCCGATTTAGCCCTAGCGATCCCCTTTGCCTACCGCAATCCTGCCTTGGCGATCTGGATCATGACGGTGGGTTTAGGATTCCTATCTGGGCTGTTAGTCGCCTGTATCAACGCGTTATTTATGGTGCCGGCAGGTAAAAACTACCGCTGGCGGCAACTTACCCTCGCCCTGCTACCCACTTTGTTTATTGCGGTTCCGATCTACTCTTTGGCGCGCCTAATCACCGGCTAGTTTTCCTCTGGAATCATCAAGATGGAGCCACAAGGACACTCTTCAGCGCAAATCCCGCAGCCCTTACAGTAGTCATACTTGAACTCGTACTCGCCCGGCTTAATCTTCTTGATGGCGTTATCAGGACAAACCCCGAAACAGTTATCGCAACCGAAACAGTTACCACAAGACATGCAGCGCCGCGCCTCAAATAGGGCAGACTCTTGATCTAAGCCTTGCACAACCTCGTCAAAGGTCGAGGAGCGCCGGGCAGATTCAATCTTGGCGCGCACCCGGTGCGGAGCATCCGCGTAATACCAGTTAGTAAGCCGATCATAAGTGGCATCTCCGGTGATCGGGGGCTTGTGGTACTCGGTGCCGTGCAGGAAAGCGTCAATATAGCGAGCAGCTTTCTTGCCGTGACCAATCGCCACCGTAACTGTACGCTCGGAAGGAACCATGTCCCCGCCGGCAAACACGCCGTGACGCCCGGTCATCATCTGCGAGTTAACCTGGACGACTCCCTTTTCGATTTCGATATCGCGGGCACGCTCCACCAAACCTAAATCAGATTCCTGACCTAGCGCCATTACCACCGAATCGGCGCCGAGTTCTTCAAACTCACCGGTCGGTTGGGGGAAGCCGTTCTCGTCCAGCTCCATTTTCTCTACCGTAAGCTTGCCGCCATCAATATGTTTGATGGTGGACAGCCACCGCATCATGATCCCCTCTTCTTCGGCTTCTGTAACCTCAGAATCGTGGGCAGGCATCCGGTCACGGTTACGACGATACACAATCACCGCTTCCTCTGCGCCCAAACGCTTCGCGGTGCGAGCAGCATCAATCGCGGTATTACCCCCGCCATAGATAACAACCCGCCGCCCTAGCATCGGCTTGTCCTCGCCCTCCATATCGGCAAGCAGCTGAACCGCGTCCATAACTTTCGCAGAGCCACCAGCAGGAATATCGGCGTGACGCCCAATATGGGCACCGACCGCCAAAAATACGGCATCGAAGTCATCGGCCACATCGTCAACATTTTCGACTTTGGCATTGAACTCGAAACGTACCCCCAGGTCTTCGATCCGTTTAATCTCGGCATCGAGCACCTCGCGGGGCAGACGATACTTAGGGATCCCAAAACGCATCATCCCGCCCGCCATCGGCCCGGCTTCTTTTACGGTGACTTCGTGACCGAGGCGGCGCAGGTGATAGGCAGCAGACAGCCCGGAAGGCCCGGCTCCCACTACCAGTACGTGTTTACCGGTGGGAGCCGCATCTATAGTTACATTCCAGCCCTCTGCAATGGCCTTATCGCCCAGGAAACGCTCAATCGCGTTAATGCCTACGGCCTCGTCCATTTGCCCGCGGTTACAGGCAGTTTGGCAAGGATGGTAGCAAACCCGTCCCATAGTGGCAGGTAACGGATTGTTTACCATGATTTCCCGCCAAGCGGCCTCGTAGTCGCCCTCCTCGGCGTGGTAAAGCCAAGCCTGGACGTTTTCACCAGCGGGGCAAGCCTTATTACAAGGGGGCAGCATGGACACATAAACCGGACGTTCGGTACGCCAGGAACCAGTTTCATTCGCCAGCGACGACCCCACATTCAAAGTCACCGCCCAAGGAGCGGTATCTTCACTGCGAATCTCCGGAGTGGGCAGAGCAGTTTGACTCATTTAGTTATCCCCCTTTGAAGCCGAGTTGCCGGCAATATGACGCATCGCGGAAGCAGAAGTTTCCCCAGAATCCGGGCGGTCATCCGCAGAAAAAGCGTCGCTTTGGGTACGTTTAGCTTTCGAAGCCTCTTCAATAATGCGCTGGGTAAAGCGCCCCTCGGGGTCTTCACCCGCCGCCAGAATCCGCTCCAGTACGTCCTCGTCCAATTGTTCCGGATCGATGAGGCCGTAGCGGCGGATATTACGGTCCGCGATTTGCTGCATCCGCTCTAAGACCTCTTCTTGCCCTTTCTTAAATACGTGGGCGAAGCGGCGTTGCGGACGCATATATTCGGTGACCGGCACCGGGCGGCGCAGCTTAGTTACCGAAGTAATCTCGCCATGCTCGGCCTCGTAAACCGGGAATAGTCCGCATTGGGTGGCCAGGCGTGCCAGGCGAATCGTCAGGTTAGAAGCAGAACCCCAACCCAGCGGGCACGGCACCAGTACGTGAATATAGCGAGAACCGTGGAACTGCATGGCCTTGCGTACCTTGTATTCCAAATCGCGCAAATCCGCGACCGTGGCAGTAGCTACGTAAGGAACCTCGTGCGCCATGGCGATTCGCGGTACATCTTTACCCTGGCCAAACACGTTTCCGGGTTTTTCCCCTACCGGCTGGGTGGTAGCCGTACGGGCAGCGGGGGGAGTCGCCCCGCTTCGCTGCACCCCGGTATTCATATAGGCGCCATTGTCATAGCAGATATAGAGGACGTCGTCGTTACGTTCGAACATCCCCGACAGGCAGCCCATCCCGATATCCACGGTGCCGCCATCGCCTCCCTGGGCAACCACCCGGGTTTTCTTGCCTTTGGCGCGAAGCGCTGCCGCCGCCCCCGAAGCTACTGCGGGAGCATTGCCGAATAGGGAGTGTACCCAAGGAATCGTCCAAGCAGTTTCGGGGTAAGGAGTAGAAAAAACCTCCAGACAGCCGGTGGCATTAACCGCCACCAAATCTCGATCGGCGGCATCCATCGCGGTGTCGAGGGCGTAACGCGCCCCCAAAGCTTCCCCGCAGCCCTGACAAGCGCGGTGACCGGAAGTTAGCGAGTTGATCCGGTTCGGGTCAGACTGGACGGAACGATAATCTAATTCCGCGAGGCGGTTACCCACCGCATAGGAGCCTACCTGGTAAAACTTTACATTTTCGCGTGCCGGAATCGCAGTTTCTACGCTTTCGCGAAACTGCGGTGCCGGAAGCGGAACACTCATAGTTGCTGACATAGCCTGCCTCCTAAATTCCGCGCGCCGCATTGGCACGCTGAGTGGCGTGACGTTGAATGTTTTCACTGATCGGACCAGAACGCCGGGTGGCTTTTTCCCGTTCCAGCTCCGCCTCAACCAGTTCTTGATCCAGATCCAAGAAGGTTAGGTGTTCTAGCTGGTCGGCGGCTACCTGATCCAGCACCTGCTCCAGGGAATGCTCCGTGATATTGCGCCCGCCCAAACCGGCGATCACTTCATAGTCACGAACTGATTTGCCGGCTCGCGAAAGAGCAGAGCGACAATGAGAAGCTACGATTCCCCCAATACCTAAGGAGAAGGCTTTCTCGATACATACGAAGCGTTTTGCACCCCCCAAATACTTGGCTACCTGTTCAAAGGGGAAGGGTCGGAAGGAGCAAATCCCGAGCACCCCGATTTTTTCGCCCGCTTCGCGGCGCTGATCAACCACGTCTTTAATGGTGCCCAGCACCGAACCCATCGCCACGATAACGGTTTCGGCGTCCTCGATCCGGTAGGGACGAACCAGCCCGCCGGAATCGCGCCCGAAAATGTTCTTGAACTCTGCTTGTACTTTGGGAATGAGCTCTAACGCTTGCAGCTGTTTGACGTGTTGGAGGTACTTTACTTCGGTAAAGGCTTCCGGACCTACCATCGCACCAATAGTAATCGGATCTGCTGGGTCGAGGACGACCCGGGGAGTATAGGGAGGCAGGAACTTTTCTACCTGCTCTTTTTCCGGAACATCTACCTGTTCCACCGCGTGGGTCAAAATAAAGCCATCCATACAAACCATTACTGGAACCGAAAGTTCTTCGGCAATCCTGAACGCTTGTACATGCAGATCCGAGGCTTCCTGGTTGTTCTCAGCGAACAATTGCAGCCACCCGGATTCGCGTTGACTCATGGTGTCGGAGTGGTCATTCCAAATGTTGATCGGCCCGCCGATCGCCCGGTTAGCCACCGTCATTACGATGGGCAACCCTAGCCCGGCAGCGTTATAAACTGCCTCTACCATATAGAGAAGCCCCTGGGAGGCGGTAGCGGTATAGGTACGCGCCCCCACTGCCGAAGCCCCAATGCAGGCCGACATGGCTGCGAACTCGGATTCTACGTTAATATATTCCGCGCTGCCCATCTTGCCTGCTTTAACCAGGGCAGATAGCGCCTCCACTATGTGGGTTTGGGGGCTGATCGGGTAAGCACTGACAACTTCCGGGCTGCAGGCGGCAACCGATTGCGCAATAGCTTGCGAACCTTCAATCTGTTTTAGCACGTTACTTGGCCTCTTCTTTCATTGAACTGACCATTTCGTAGGCGGCGACCGCGGCAGCCACATTGCCTTCACCGACTTTGCCGTGGAAACGGTTTTGAATCGCCTGGGTAACACTGGACAGGCGCACTAACCCAGTCAGGGCGGCTGCTCCCCCCAGCATCACTGCGTTCGGTAGGGGGCGACCCAGATGCTTCTTAGCGATCTCGGTAGCCGGGATCATCACCACATGTCCTTGCGGGTGGGCGGCAATTACTTCCTCTATCCCCAGTTCAGCAGCCGACTTGGCCGAGTTTACCAGCGCGAACCCGTCTGGTTTCAGACCCGAAAACACGTCCATAATCGCCAGTAGGGTAGCATCTTGCACCACCACCAAATCGGGTTCCTGAACGGGTTCGCGGGTACGGATTTCTTTATCTGCAATCCGGCAATAAGAAACTACCGGCGCACCGGTACGCTCCGAACCGAAAGAAGGGAACGCCTGCGCATGATGCCCATCGGTGAATGCCGCATAGGCAATCAGATCAGCAGCAGTTACGACGCCTTGGCCACCTCTGCCATGAATTCGAACTTCAGTCATACTTTTACCTTAGGACTGCGGTCCCAGCTAAGAGGCATCCAAATATTAAATTGCCATTACCAGGGGATTTAAGTTTATAAGGTTTTCTAACTCATAAGGGATTCCCTGACGCAAATGTATCTTAAATACCTGAGCGCATATTTATCCCGCCAGAAAAAATGTGACCGAAGTGTTATTAGCCGTTCTTATCGGCACTTTTATATCTAACCGAGACCAAAATGCTACCGCTTCGTGAGCATCTATTAAGCACAATCTCATGTGTTCATAGTACGGTTGCCCATGTGCAAAATGCGTATGAAGCCGTTCAGCCCGAAGATATAGCGGGCGAAGACGAGGTCAAACCGGACAGGACGCCCTCAAGGGCGAGGCCGGTACGCAGCACAATTCCGCAGCCTTACTCTCATACGATCGCCTCTTCAAAACCTTTAGCGGGCGAGGATCCTACTCCCTTGAATAGTGATGGCAGCCAGGGCGATACTCCTCGTGACACCAATTCCGAGCCCCCGATCCGGCGTTCTCTGCTGGTTAGAAAACCCCAGGGCTTCAGCGCCGAGGGAGGTGTTTCCGCTAGTACCACCGGCGGGGTAACTGCCGTTCCCAACACCGGTAACCTGCAAAAGATTCATGCCCCCTTGCTGGGAGAGTCTAACGCTGACAATCCCGCGCCTAGCGACCAGCTGGCAAAATCTGCAGAAGACTCCCGGAAGGGCGAAAAGCTTTCTTCGCCCTCGGAAAAACTGCAGCTACCGGGAGTGAAGGCTCACACCTCCCGCTTTCGGCGGGTAGTGAAAAACGATTTTTCGCAGATTAATAAGCCACTTAAACGCGACGATGATCTCCATATCATCCAACAGCTTGGTAAAAAATCTAACCGCTGGGGCAGATGGGCACGCAACGGTTGGGTGCCAACTCAAGAGGGTGCCTATGCGATGGCGCTACTGCCCTACTGGATTGGAGTGATAGAGTCTTCGCTTCGTCCAGTTCATTGGCTGGTATTTACGCTGTGGCTTTGCGGATATTTCGCCTTTAATGCGGGGGGACTGTGGTTGCGATCCCACCGCAAAGATCGTTACTTCAAACCATTACAAATCTATGGTGCTATAACTTTAGTTTTAGGAGTTATCAGCCTGCTGGTAGCACCCCCGCTGCTGGAGTGGACCCTAGTATTTTTCCCGCTAATCGTAATCGCAGTGGTCGAATCGGTTCTCCATCGGGAACGATCTTTATTGGCGCGCACCAGTACCATTTTGGCGACTGGAGTCATGAGCCTAGTTTCCTACGATATCGGCACCCAGTTTTCGCGATCTTTCGCTGCCATTCCCTGGTTGGAACATACTGCTACCAGTAATGTTGACTGGGTCGTATCTCCTACCGGGAATCTGCAAGGTTGGGGCTGGATGCTGGTAGTAGCTTGGGTCATTACCTCTTACTACTGGTCAACTATTCCCTATGTGCGGTCTTTGGTTCGCCGGCGAAATTCGCAGCCTTTCTGGTTCTTTTCGATAGGGGCTCATGCAGTACTAACTGCGGTGATTCTGGCATTTTTCATTCTAGGTTGGGTTACCTGGTGGCATCTGTTGGTTTGGACGCTGCTGCTGGCGCGCTCGATTGCGGTGCCGCTATTGCAAAAGAAATATCCGCAGGCGCTTACGGTATCGCGGATAGGGTTCGCGGAGATAGCGGTGGCGATGCTGATCATTATTACTTTACTGGTGTAACCCCATTAAAAGGGAGAGATTAGCCTTTTAATGGTTCTAGGATTTGCAGGACGCGGAGCTTCCATCCGTTTCACTACAAATGATTGCGCCGTGGCTTTGGTAGTCCTATTAATCCCCAAGTTGTGGTTACGAGTTTCAATAAAACGCGCATAGTCTCCATCGCCGGAGTTTTCCCACGCTTTCGCTACCTGACCATATAGTTCTTTAGCGTGATTTCCTCCCACACTGTGGTAGTTCTTATAGGTCCGCACCGTGGTCAGGTTGGGAACATTGGGATTTGTCCGTCCGTCAAGCCGGGGCACAATATCGGCAGAATTTTCTAGTGATACCATATGGACTCCTGACGCCGGACGAAAATTGCCGGTATTAGAACCCAGCGTTACCACGCTTTTTATATTGTATTTTTTTGCCAAATCGGGATTTGCACCTAGTTGTGCTGCCACCGCCCCGCCTTGCGAGTGACCTATCAGTTCTACCGGTTGCCCGCGGCGATACCCGGCCTGATCTAAGGCTCTAGTAACCGCATTGGTCATATCGGAGTTTCCTGCCCGACCCGATGCATTAGTTTGCAAATTAGTGCGCATATCTTGCGGATTTGCCCCCGTAACCGTCCATACCTGGGTGCCACGGATATCTACCCGCCAAGCAACCCGATTACCGGTACGATATTTAACTACCCGCAACTCGCCATGATCGGGAAACGCTTTTGCTTGATTAAATTCGCTGACCAGTCCAGAAATGTTTAAGGGAGCGGTAACTTTTTGAGATTTACCATCGATTTTGGGGGCTACCCACAGCGAACCCGGTCCTTGAAATGCCGCAATCTGCTGGGCGAGCCGGGCAGACAATAACTGCACGATGAAACCTTTGCCGTTTTCACCCTGCTCATTTAGGGCTGCGAGCAAAGAATTATCGCGGTGCCGGTCGTTTTGTGAAACCCACAGCGCAGAATCACCTAAGTAATCATCAGGTTTGCTCCATAACAAAAGTCCCGCAAGACTACCGAAGTCTATTGAACCGGAAAGCACATCCAACGAAGAAACTATCTGTCGCGAACGTGCCTCGCAGTTTTCGTATCTGGCTGCTGCCAGCAGCAAGTTATTTTGTAGCAATCCGATCTGGAGAGATAAATCTATCGCTGATTCCGCGAGCATCTGCAACGCTGAAATCAGTCGCTGCGTTACCGATATCCGTGGCAAGATGGCAGCAGAGTTTACTGCTTGACTGGCAATCCGTCTGACCTGTAAAACCTTTTCTAAAATACTGTTTAAATTGGCCGCATTAGCACGAATAACTGCGGTGTTAATCCCCAGCTGGTGACCGCCAACTACGCTAATCGGTAGGGAATTATCATCGGTGGGCATAGTTATTTTCCCGCCTGCTGTAGGGCTAGCAGCGCCGAGATTGCTTCCTGGGCTAAGCTATCCGCCGCCACCGCGGCTCTAGATAGCGCAATCAGGTTCTGTTCTTGACGCCGCAAAGTTCCTTGCGCAGCGGTAGCTGCATCTGATGTCCACTGTTCACGCAAATCCATCCCAGCCACTTGTCCTGAAGCGCTGTGCGCCACCAGCGCCGCTTGTCGCATATCCTCGCTAATAGCGGCCGCAATCGCCACCTCGCTTGCCATATCCTCCCCTTCCTTAGCTATTTGCGAATCTAGCGGGGCAATAATTCGCGGAGCTGTTTACAAATAAACAAATTAGGAAAACCAGATCGTAATCCCGGCTGTGCAATATTGGTGCGAGTGGCACTAACGACACTCCTAGAGGTATGGGATAACATAAAACACATGGTGAACTCCCAAGACAGCCGCCTGAAATCCGGTCTTAAACTGCCTTCTAAAGTTGAAGACCCGGTGATTGTGGTCAATCACCTGACCAAAGATTATGAGTCAGGAGCGGGCAAGGTACGTGCTCTGGATAGTATTTCCATCGGGATTGCTCGCCGCCACTTCACCGCGATCATGGGCCCGTCCGGGTCTGGTAAATCGACATTTATGCACTGCTTAGCCGGGTTTGAATCCGCTACTTCCGGCTCTATTAAAATCGACGACACCGAGATCGTAGGGATGAACCAGCGCCGGCTCACTCGGCTGCGCCGTGATCATATCGGCTTTATTTTTCAGGCATTTAACTTAATCCCCACGCTGAGCGCGAAAGAAAACATGGTTTTGCCTTTCGAAATCTCACGTCGAAAATTTCCCGCAGAACGCTTCGAACAAGTAGTCGCGGCATTGGGGTTACAAGATCGCCTAAATCATCGCCCCTCGGAGCTTTCGGGCGGGCAACAGCAGCGAGTGGCTTGCGCTAGAGCCCTCCTCCAAGATGCGGTGGTGCTTTTTGCGGACGAACCCACGGGAAATCTAGATTCTGAATCCTCGGAGCAAGTCCTGCGTTACCTGCGTAAAGCAGTTAATGATTTTGGGCAATCAGTAGTGATGGTAACCCACGAGGCCGCGGCGGCCGCCTATGCTGATCGCGTCCTGTTTTTATCCGATGGCAAGATTGTGGCCGAACTCGATAACCCAGAACGCGAACGGATACTGGCGGCTCAAACCGAACTACCTGCGTTTATGGCCACGCACTCCCTACCTAATACCGAGAATGCTGCCAGCGGATCCTTAAAGGATACCCAGAAATCTGCCTCATTCTTGCCGGCTGGAACCAAAACAGGTGCCTGGCCAGATCATGAAAAAATGCAGGCGCGCCTGGCAAACTTACAGCTAGCTCGAGGCGCTCAAGTTGAGCTACCGCCTCGCTCCGCCGCCCCAAATAAAGTTGGGGGCATAGATGCGGGGGCATTGCACGCCCTGATGGGAGCGGGAAAACCGGTAGTACCCGCGGAATTGCGTACCCGAGAGGGCGCGCGGCGAGCATTGGCTAAGAAGCGGGAAGCGGCGCCGCCAGAAAAGAAAAGCAACCCGCCGGTGGAAGTAGCCTCGCCTGGAAGCGCCAGTAAACAGGCCGAGCCCGCCGCCTCCAAAATGCCCGTTACCCGCCTAAGTGGCAGCGTGCGGGAAACTCGGGATGAACGCGGCACTACTTGGCAGGGATGGACTCCCAAACCGGGATCGAGAGCTACTAAAGAAGAAAAACCGAGGCCACAGTCGTCCTCAACAAACGTACCTAAGCCGGAGCCTGCGCGCTCGCCCAGCCCCCATACCTCGGCAAAACCGCCTGCCTCCACACCCGGTGGCTTTAAAGCAAACAAGATTGCTACTAGCGCGTCTAGAAAGACTGACCAAAAAACTGATAACCAGCGCTGGTCGGGACTTTATTCAGTATTTTCCAATCCGGTAGCAGAAACTAGCGGATTTTGGGAGGACGCAGCAGATGTCCCCGCCTCCAGGAAAACTACCCGCACTGAAAATCCTGAACCTACAGCTATACACGATTCCCAGGCAAATGAAGCTTTGGCAGCCACGAAAAAGACCCCTAGCAAACAGACAGGTGGCGCTGCCCAGCCGGAAGTATCCGCAAGCAAGGCAGGAACCAAGAAAACTGCGGGGAATCAAATGCCGCCAATTGAGGCCAAACCGAGTAAATCGGTACCACGCACCCCGGAGGATACTTTAAATCAGGAAAAACAGCGTTTGCTCGCCATGATTAAGAAGGCGGAAGCACTGCTTGATTCCTCGCAAGATGCGATCGATTCCTTTGAAACCCCTCAGGATAAAGCATGATTAGGATAGCTTGGCGCAACCTGCGCGCCCACCTGCGACGTTTCCAAATGTCGCTACTGGCAGTGGTGCTCGGGGTGGCTTTCTTATCGGGGATTTTTGCGCTGCGCGCCACCCTTGCCGATTCTTATGATTCTTTGATCGCCTCTACCAACACTTACCAGTATTACCTGGTAGGAAAAGTTCAGGGCAGCAAAGTAGCGGACGAAGCACCAGTTCGGAAAAATCTGTCAGTAAAAATGGCTCAAGAAGCTGAAAGCGTTTCCGGGGTCAAATATGCCGACCCCTATTTGATAGATGTCTGTATGCTTACTGACCAGGACAATAAACGTCTAGGTACCGGCCAACAGGTCTCGGTTTTGCAGGTGATTTATCCGGGTCATTCCGCCCAGCCGCGCCTGGTAAAAGGCGAGGCTCCTCAGGGTAAGCGCGAGGTTGCATTAGAGGAATCCGCAGCGAAACGCCTCGGGGTAGCAACTGGTCAAAGCCTGAAAGTTTATGTTTCTAGCGAAGGTGAATCCGTCAAGGTCAGCGGGATTTATCGTTTCCCCACTCCGGTTGCCTTTACCAACTATGTGTTTGTTGCCGAGGACGGGTTCGCACCGCTCACCCAAAAGCCTCTGCCCCCGGCCACTACCGCAATCGCTATTACCGCGGAGAAAGGAGCGGCGGGGGCGGCGCTTCGAAGCGCTTTAAACCAGGAGTTTTCGGGAAGCGCAGAGGTGATGACCCAGGCGGAATATAACCAGGAAATCAACACCGCGGCTACTTCCTCTCTCGATTTTGTCAATGTATTTTTACTGGTATTCGCAGCAATTGCCCTATTTGTGGGGACGTTTATTATTACCAACACTTTCCAAATGATGGTGCGTGCCGAGCAATCACAATTCGCGATGTTGCGGGCAATCGGGGCTAGCGGAGGACAAGTGTTCTCGATTGTGGCGCTACAAGGCTTACTAGTTGGTATCCTCGGCTCCGCGATCGGGGTGGGAGCCGGATATCTACTCACCCGCCTGGTTTCCTGGGGCTTAGCAAAAGCCGGATTCGAAGCTTTACAGATTAGCTGGTCCTGGTCAATTACCCTCCTGGCTTTAACCGTGGGCATTATCGTGACGGTAATCGGTTCTCTCTGGCCAGCCAGGTCAGCGGCACTTACGCCTCCGGTAGAGGCGATGCGACAGAATACGCAAACCCAAAAACCGGTATGGCCACGAGCCATAATTGGGACGCTGGTGCTGGCGCTCGCAGGGGGACTACTTGCGTGGGCATCCTCAGATAGCGGGACAAACGGCCTGTGGCTCGGCATTGGTGCCGCCCTATTCTTGCTGGCCATGCTGATTTTGGTTACTCCTTTATCCGCAGCAATCATTAGGGTCTTAGCCGGACTGATTTGGTGGCTGCGTCCTCATGCCCGCTTGGCGATGCGCACCTTAACTGCCAACTTGAGGCAAACGGCCAATACTGCCGCCGCTCTCATGATCGGGGTTGCTCTGGTAGCCGTGGGAGCGACTTTGGCTGCCTCTACCAAGGCCTCTACCCAATCGGTAATAGATCAAAAGATAAACACCGATTTGGTGGTGAGCACGGAGCCAACAGTGGTTTCGCTTTCTCCCAGTCTTTTGAACAAAGCCGCCCGGGTATCTGGGGTAAAACAGGTAGACCTGATGACTGGAATCGGGCTTTTTCGGATTACAGTTCCGGGGAAAAAACCTGAGCAAACCATGATGCAAGTGACCTATCCGCAGTTTGACCGCTACATTAAGGTAACCCCCATTAGCGGTGCAACCGCAGACTATTTCTCGCAGTCACCTGCAACTCCTAGAGCAATTGTGTCACGCGCCTGGGCTAAATCTAGAGGGCTCGCCCCCGGGGACAAGATCGAGATCAGCGGGATTCACGGGCAAGAAATAGTTACTATCGCCGCCACTATCGACACCGAATTAATATTCCTGGATGTAATGGTGCCCCGCTCCCTGGCCACCAAACTAGGTCCCGAAGCGGCCGACATTACCACCAGCGCCTCCATCGAACTTGAGGACGGGGCTGACCTGAATAAAGTACAACGCGAGGTGCAAAAAGTAGTTTCAAACAACCCTTTTATGGTGGTGCAAACACATCAGGAAGCAGCAGATAGAGTGGCAGCTACCGTAGATCAGGTTTTGTCAGTCCTGTACGCACTACTAGCATTATCCCTGATAATCGCAGCTTTAGGAATTATGAACACGCTATCGCTTTCGGTGCAGCAGCGTTTTAGAGAACTAGGGCTAATCCGCACCGTGGGGCTTTCTTCCCTGGGGCTATCCCTGATGATTACCGTCGAGTCGGTGCTGATTACGCTGGCAGGTACCCTCCTGGGGATAGGTGGCGGAACCGCGCTAGCAACGTTTGTGTGTCGCTATCTATCCGACCGCGGGATCAGCATTATTGAGGTGCCCTGGGCTTCGCTCGGGTTGATTTGTCTATTGGCGGTGCTGGTAGGAACTTTGGCGGCGCTACTGCCGGCGCGCCGCGCGCGCAGGATGCCAATCCTGGAGGCGGTCTCCTCCGGGGATTAAACCTGAAGAGGCGGCGGAAGCTGCTGCCTAACGCCGCTTAATGCGTCTAGATACACCACTACCCGGGAATGGCTCCAGGTTAGTTAAACCAATCGTCATCGGTCGCGGACGGAATATGCTTACGCCAATCCTCGTAATCATCGCCGTTATCATCTTCGGCTTGATCACGTTGTTTAGCCTGCAGCTCCCGCTGCAACGCTTCATAGTCCGTCTCGGGACTGTAGTACTTTAACTTACGCGCTACTTTTGTCTGTTTAGCCTTTTGACGGCCGCGCCCCATGGCGTGACCCCCTCCACAATAATCACGGATACGTTAAACGCACCCTAAAACTTCTAAAATGTTCTGTATAAAAAGATACCCCATTACGGGCGCCATGACCATTTGAGCCGCCAGGTGAGGTTAATGACACCAGGTGGGAATGGCAATAGTCTTACTGTGTAAATAGCTGGGCTTTGGAGTTACTTTAGTATCCGGCGCACCAGCAGCGCTCCTAAAGCCAAGGCTCCCCCAGCAGCTAATGCCACCTTTCCCAGAGCCTCTGGTTTGCCGGTACTGGCCTGCTGCACGGTATCTTGAGCTTTATCCGCTAAGGCACGCGCCTTCTTTTGGGCATCGGATTTTGCCCGCTCTACATTAGCTTTCGGTGAAAAATAATCGGAAAGTTCCTCTACGGTGCCACTTAAGTCTGCCCGGGCAGCCTCGAGATCTGCCTTAATCTGACTTTCGCTACGTGCTGTCATCTTATTCCAAGCCTTTCTTTACTGCTGCGATACCTTCTTTTATACCTTCTTGAGGGTCTGGTTTTTCAGACATTCCTTTTTGTAAAGAAGCCTTGCCTACCAGCGCTAAAATCAGCAGCAACACCAAGAGGATACCGGCAACAATCAGTTTCGCCGCCCATACCGGCACTACCAGCGCCAGAGCCTCTGCCGCTGCCCCAAACAGGAACCCCAACATATAGAGGGCGAGCACCCCAGCTACTACCAGGAGCGCAATTCCCAGCCCGGAACGCTTAGCCATATTTGCGGCCTTAACCTTAGCCAGTTCAATCTCACCCTTTACCAGTGCCTGCACCTGGTCAGATAGTTTCGAAACCAGATTTCCCAAATTAGGACGGGCAGATCCTGTTTTTTCCGCAGCCACAGCTGCCGGTTTGCTGGCACTTGCTTTATCGCTGGCATTTTCCCGCCCAGTTAGCTGCGGAGATACATAGCGCGGAGCAGCTTTGCTACCCGTATTTGCAGCACCACCAGCTGCTGCCTGGGGAGCAGTAGATCCCTGAGGCGTTCCTCCATTTTGCGGCGAGTGGTAACCGGGAGTTGCCGGAACTCCCGGAGTCGCTCGATGTTCCGGCGGAGTTCCAGGTGCCGAATGATAGCCGGGAGTAGGCGGTACCTGCCGCTGTGAATCTGACATTTTCAAATCGCTCCTATCCATAGCTGAGAGCTGTTCCTTGTAGTAACCATATTCTAAGCTATAGGCAGTTTCTATAGTTTCCCACAGTTTCCCCCTTAGCGAATCGGGATTCTGCAATCCGCAACTAACCGCGCTCTAGCCTCTAGCTACGAGGGCGCGGCGAGGAAAACACCGGCAAATAGGCAGTTAAATCTGAGCCCACGCCCGTAGCGTTGATTTTCTTCCCATTCACGGCGTTTTCCCAGGTTAAGATGCCGGTGGCGAGGGCGAGCCAAGTATCCGTATTCATTTCCACCACCGCTGGCGGGGTTCCACGCCGATGCACGGTTCCTGCGCCAATCTGCACTGCCCCAAAAGGCGGCACTCTCACTTCTACCGCCTGCCCCGGATGACGCTGAGCTAACACTTGCAAGCTGTAACGAACTGCGGTGCCAGTGTCTGCCCGACTGGCATTTCCCTTGCTCCAGACCGCTAATGCCGTCTGCCCATCCTCCGCAGATATTTTTCGCCCCAAATCGGCCTCCTAAGTTACTAACTCGCGGCACTTGCTGCACCCTGACTGGCTTTACTAACGCTTTTAACCCGCCACCCCTTAGGCTATAACCGATGCATAATCCTCAGCCAGACCGGCGCCAACGCTACCGCGCGCTTTACACCTTGCTTTCGGCGGCAGCCTTGACCTTGCTGGCAGTGTCGATGCTCAATGTATCCATCCCCTCCATGACCAAAGCACTGGGACTAAGCAGCAGCGATGTGCAATGGATAATGGCGGGCTACACCCTGATTTTTGGGATTGCCCTAATTCCGGCAGGCAGAATGGGAGACACGTGGGGGCACCGCCGCCTGTTTGTAATCGGGGTAGCAGTGTTCGCCCTTTCTTCTTTAGGCGCAGGTCTAGCTACCACCCCGCTAATTCTAATTTTGATGCGCCTACTGGCCGGAATCGGTGCCGCCATTATCAGTCCCCAAGTATTAGGGCTGATCCAGATTCTTTTTCATGGGGAAGAACGCACCCGCGCCTACGGATCCTTCGGAATGATTATCGGGATTGCCACCGCCATCGGCCCCACGATGGGAGGAGTACTAATCGCGCTGCTAGGTACCGATCTCGGGTGGCGAGCCGCGTTCTTAATCAATATCCCCATCTGCCTAGTAATTGTTTTTGTCACCTACCGCACTATTAGTCCTGACCCCGCCCGCACAGATAGCGACACTCGCCTTGATTTGCCGGGAATCTTCTTGCTGGCGGCAGCCTTTTTGGCGGTAATGTATCCCTTTATTGATGCCACTATGCCTGGTGGAGGACTTGGAAATTGGCGCTGGCTGTTGCTGCCGGGTGGAGCCCTAGGTTTCCTAGGATTTTGGGCACTGGAGAACTTCCGCGAAAGACGCCAGATCCCGGTAATCATGCCCCGCTCTCTGCTCCTAGATCCTTCCTATATGGTGGGTACGATAGTACTGACTGTATTTTGCGCAGGCTGGACAGCACTATTTATTATTTACACCCTCTACCTGCAACAAGGATTAGGAATCAGCCCCCTGGTAGCTGGACTTTTACAGATCCCCTTAGCGCTAGGCTCCGCGATTGCTTCCGCTAGGTCTTCCCGCCTGACCCTAAAGTGGGGTCGCGGGATTTTAGTGATCGCCTGCGCCCTCGTTATCGTCTCGTTGAGTGTTACCGCGCTAATAACCCGGATTGCTTCCCCCGGAAGCATCCCCTACCTGTTAATAGTCTCCATGTTCTGTTCAGGTTTAGGATCGGGAATTTTCTTTTCTCCCGCGCAAGCACTCTCGCTGCTTTCGATACCACCGGGCAGAGCTGGTGCGGCCGGGGGAATTTCCCAAACTGCCCAACGGGTAGGAGGAGCTATTGGGTTGGCCGGCGCTACTTTAGCTTTTTACCTGCGGCTGGGTGACATCAATGCCCCTGCCGGCAGTGAACCTGCTCGAGCCGCCTACACCGAGGCATTTAGCTACGGAATGGCCACGGTCGTAGCTTTCATCATCATAGCTTTCCTATTTGCACTGACTGATGCCCTGAAACGCCGGGAAAATCCGTTAAAGTTTGAAGTGAATTCGCCAAAGAAAGAGAATGAATAAAATGATGGCTTTGGTAATTGGCATCTGCTACCTCCTGCTCGCAGCCTACCTGGGGGTGGGACTGATTCTTTTTCATCGTCGCCACCTGCCCCGCGCCTCCCGCTGGGGGATCGTCAATGCCGCCACCATCGCCAGCGATAATGCCTGGATCCAGGCTCACCGGGCGGCAGCTCCCCTACTGGGGGCTACCGCGGTACTTTGCGTGATTAACGGGTTCGCTATCGCTGCCCTCACCGGAGAACATAAGCTGTCTGTGCAGCTTATTTGCAGCTTAGGTACCGTGATCTTTACCGGTATCGTTTACTGGTCGGCGCGCCGGATCGCCACCGTACACGCCAAGAAAGCTAGCTAAAACCTAGCTTTTAAGAACGAGCCAGAAACTCTACCTCTACCTCGCAAGGGGCTCCTAGAGGGAGGGCGGCCACCCCAACTGCGGAGCGAATATGGGGTTGGTCAAAAAGCTTCCCGAAAGTATCGGAGGCACCGTTGGCCACACTCGCCTGACCGGTAAAAGTAGGAGCAGAAGCGACAAAAACGGTCACTTTAAGTACCCGTTCTAGCTGGTCTACTCCACCGGCAACCTCCGCGCCAGCTGCCAGGGCATTAAGGGCGCAAACCTGAGCTGCCCGATAAGCATCTTGAGGACTAACTTCTGCCCCCACCAAGCCAGTTGCCACCAGTTCTCCGTCCACTACCGGAATCTGCCCGGAGGTGCGCACCAGTATTCCGCCCTCGCCCGCAAGGGCAATTGCGGGGGTATAGGCCGCAACCGGAGTCGCTACTGGGGGCAATAGCATTCCAGCCTCGGTTAAACGGTGAGAAACATTCGACATTTTATTCACCGCGAGGACGCTTTAGATAGGCGACTGGGTTTTCCCAACCGTTGGGACCGGCAATTACACTAACCAGTTCCCAGCCATCTTCTCCCCAGTTATCAAGAATCGCTTTCGTATTGTGCGACAGTAACGGAATCGTCGCGTATTCCCATTTAGTCATAGGTCAAGTCTAATGGCAGCCAGGCGCTTAACGCACCCGCGCTAAAACATTGGGGGTGGTTGGTTGGCGGAGCTCGGCAGCCAGTTCGTCATGAGACTCGTTCAGCCATTGCCACCAGTCGGTTACGTCCTCGTAGTGACGCAGCATCGCGCGGCGCTCCCTTTCAGTGAGGCCGCCCCACACCCCGTAGTTAGCTTCTGATTGTAAGGCATCGGCTAGGCATTCAAGACGTACTGGACACGCGAAACAGCGAGTGCGAACTTGTCTTTGCGCCGCTCCTTGTACAAATAGAGCATCCGGTTCCTGACCAGCACACAGAGCCCGTGCAGCCCATGTCTCATCCTGGCTAAAACTCATTATTCACTCCTTGAGCTCTCGCGGCGACATTGCCTATATATGTGACCGTACCTACATTTTGCTAAAAACACAAAACGAAAACCAGAGAAAAATTTTACCTAAAATAATAGATAGTTATTGCCCACAATCTGCTTCCAACTGCCGGCGAAGGTGCCCAATAGGCCGGAAGCCAAGTAGGCTAGGAATATGCATAAAGGCACCGCTCGTTATCTGCCCCGTCAGCAGCTTCGTCGCACCCTAGCGGCACTGGCGGCTTTAATCGCACTGGCTGCAGTGCTCCTAGCCGGTCTATCCCTGCCTGTCGTGGGAGTAACGGGGCTAGCGGCTCGCGCCGGAATGAGCGCCCTCACCGAAATACCCAGCGAATTCAAACCCACTCAGCCTTCTCAGCAATCGGTAATTTACTCGCGCGACGGTAAGGCAATCGCCCGTTTCTATGCCGAGAACCGTATCGTGGTCAAGCTCAAAGACATGTCCCCCTGGGTTCAAAAAGGAACCATGGCTATCGAGGATCACCGTTTTTATCAGCATCGCGGGGTAGACCTTGAGGGTATTGCCCGCGCTATCGCTAACAATTTAGCTGGTAGGGATACCCAGGGGGCTTCCACCCTGACTCAACAATTGGTAAAGAATACCTTGATTGACAAGGGTCTGCGCGCCGGTGATATGAACGAGGTTCGCAAAGCCCGCGAACAGAGCATCTCCCGTAAACTGCGGGAAGCCAAGGACGCCCTCGCTATCGAAAAAAAGCTATCTAAAGACCAAATCTTAGAGGGGTACTTAAATATCGCCCCCTATGGAACTTCGGTTTACGGGGTAGAATCGGCCAGCCGATACTATTTTTCGAAAAGCGCGAAAGACCTGACGCTTAGCGAAGGTGCCCTGCTATCGGGCATTACCCAGTCCCCCGCAAAATACGATCCCACTGTCCACCCAGATTATAGCCAAAATCGTCGTGACCAGGTTTTAAAGGCGATGCTGCGCGAACAAATGATCTCCTACGATCAATATAAAGAGGCTAAAGCGGTACCGGTTCCTGAATTATTGAAGGTTTCTCCTGGTCAACAGGGATGTGCAGCCGCGGGGAAGGCCTCCTTCTTTTGCGCTTATGCAGTCAACGAAATTTACAATAATCCTGCTTTCGGCAAGTCCCTTAATGACCGGCGACGCCTGTTGCTACGCGGCGGCCTGAAAATCTACACCACTATGGATTCCAATATGCAAAATGCGGCAACCGATACCGCTTTTAACCGAATCCCTGAGGCCGATGGTTCCGGACTGTCCATCGCGATTACTTCTATCGAACCGGGAACGGGAAAAATTCGAGCTATCGCCCAAAACACTCCTTACGGTAATCCCGCGAAGGAGCATCCGCGGGCAACCCAGAGCTCATTCGGGGTGGATAAGGCGCACGGTGGGGGCGCGGGCTTCCAGCCAGGCTCATCATATAAGCCGGTAACCTTGGCTACCTGGTTTGATAATGGTTACTCGGCCTATTCGGTTGTGGGAGGGCGCACCGATTATTCTCCGCGCGATTGGAAAGTATCTGGCAATTGTCCGGTACATGCTGGTCCCTGGCCGCTAAAGAACGCTACCGGAGGTAATTACTATGCCACTTCGGTTTTAGAAGGTACCCAAAAATCTTTAAACACCACCTATGCCGGGATGGCTACCAACCTCGATCTTTGTGATATCTACAAGATGGGCGAGAATCTAGGTGCAGTCAGCGGTGATCCTGATCTAAAACAGGATTTAGGTCCATCCTTTATTATTGGCGCCGGTTCCGTGACCCCCCTAAACATGGCAAACGCGTTTGGCACTATTGCTTCAGGAGGTACGCTCTGCTCCCCGGTTGCCCTGGAAAAAGTGGTGGATGCCGACGGTAAATCTTTCAAAGTTCCTTCGGGAAACTGTAAACGTACCGTTGAAGAAAGCGTGGCTAATAAAACTGCTCAGGTGCTGGTATCTACCGCTAATAGTTATGGAGGCCGGGTCAATATTGGCCGCCAAGTAATGGCAAAAACCGGTACCACTACCGGCCCGAAAGCTGCCTGGACCGTGGGGGCAACCCCGAATCTGGCGACCGCGGTTTGGGTCGGCTACTCCCAGGGAGGGCCACGCAACCTGACCAGAATAAGAATTAACGGTGCTTACTATGGGATCGTTTGGGGTAACACTGTTCCCGCCATGGCATTTAAGGAATACATGTCAGCAGCAGTACAAAACCTGCCCGCCACGAGTTTCCCGGCCGCCAATATTGGAGAGGGTAAAACCATTTCCCAAGGCCGAGCGCGACCTAAGCGCACCCAACCCAGCGAAGAGCCCTCGCCCTCGCAATCGCCTACTGCTACCACCACCCAGATCACTCAAACTTTTTATTATGAGGAAGATTAGCTTTTGAGGCGCCACCACACCCGGTTATCTTTAGCTGCAGGCGCGATAGCGTACCCATTTTTTGAGGCTCGATCACCGCGCCTGCGCCGCTACCAGTTAAGGACGAACCCAGGGCAGGTAGCGTCCCTAGTCTTGGAAGATTCTGCCCCTAACTGTGCTATCCGCATAGATAGACACGAGGAAAACCGAAGAGCAGCTAGCAATTCGCCTAATATTTCATCAGCCAGTTTGCGCTGGCAGCTGCGGATATTACACCTATCAGACCTACATCTTTGGTCGGGAACTAACTGGCTTGCCGATTGGGTGGCCTCACTGGCGGAATTTCAGGATATAGATTTTGTGGCGCTAACCGGAGACAATTTTGCGGATGCTTCCGGATTAAGGATGCTCTCCCGCGCCCTCAACCCTTTGCTAAAGCTACCGGGCGCGTTTGTATTTGGTTCCAACGATTACTATTCAGGCATCCCCAAAGTGCCCTTGCACTATTTTTTCCCGAACAAGAAACCCAAGTTACGTACCGTTCCCGACCTGCCAACCGAAGATTTTCGCGACTTCTTAACTGCTAGAGGCTGGAGCGATCTTAATAATCGGGTAGCTACCTGCACTCTTACTTCCCCTGCCCGGCAAGGACACAGCGCAAAAAAACTAACCGTGGCGCTGACGGGTACCGACGATCCCCATATTGGACGTGACCAGGCGGTGCAGGTCCCGGATACCTGGGGGAAAGCAGATTTGCGGCTCGCCCTCACCCACGCCCCCTATGCGCGCGTCCTCGACCAATATGTAGCTTGCCGAGCCGACCTGGTGCTGGCCGGACATACCCATGGAGGTCAGGTGTGTCTACCGGGATTTGGGGCTCTAGTAAACAATACGGATCTGCCGCTAAGTTACTCGGGCGGGATGCATTTATGGCATATAGGCACGGTAGCTAATCCGGCTCCTCGGGTACACAAGGGGATAACCTACCCCCTCCCAAACCTCAACAAGCTTTCCAGGCAGGCCGGAATCTCTGATTGGAGGCCGGGCGGGAAAACCTGGGTACATATTTCGCGAGGACTAGGCACCTCCAAATTCACACCGGTGCGTCTTGCTTGCCCACCCGAGGCGGCAATCATTAGCATTACTGGCTGCGCCTAAAGAAAAAGCCAGCTCACGGCGGAATACTAGAAAAGCGGGTCAGGTTTTGGTTTTGCATCCTCCTAGCTTGCAAAAACAGCGGAAAAGAAGCATCTCCTTAAAATATGTGACCTACACGCCCTCTTTAGCAGGTAAAGCCGATTTACGGTAGAATAGGATCCGGAAAAATTGTATTTGGGAGCCTATAAGTTATGACATTTGAAATCGGCCAGACCGTTGTTTATCCCCACCATGGCGCGGCGGTGATCGAAAATATCACTACTCGTAAACTCAAGGGAGAAGACACCACCTACCTAATGCTGCGGGTTACCAATGGCGATATGACTATCCAAGTGCCGGCGGCAAATGTGGATATGGTTGGGGTTCGCGACGTGGTCGATGAAGAAGGCCTAAAAGAAGTCCTCGCGGTGCTGCAAGAGGCCCATATTGAAGAACCCTCTAACTGGTCACGTCGCTATAAGGCTAATGGCGAAAAAATAGCCACCGGAGACATCTTAAAAGTTTCCGAAGTGGTACGGGATTTAACCTTCCGCGATAACGAACGCGGACTGTCGGCCGGTGAAAAACGGATGCTGGCTAAAGCGCGGGCAATTCTAATTTCTGAACTTGCTTTAGCGAAAAACGAAGACGAAGAGGCGGCCTCGGATCGTCTCGATAAAATCATGGAAGAAGCCCAGGTAGAATACAACCGGGTTAACGATAAATAGAGGTAAAAGGACTGGTTATGGGGCGCAGCGTTTACTGCGTCGTGACTGCCGCTGGTTCCGGATCTCGTCTCGGCAATCCCGGACCAAAAGCGCTAGTAAAATTGGCTGGTCACACTTTATTGCATCATGCCCTGCGCTCCCTAGAACCGTTGGATGACTTGGCCGGGGTAGTAATTACAGCTCCCGGCGATCACCTAGATGCTTTCACCGCGATTGCCCGTACCGCCTCCCTGTCCTACCCTTGGAAAGTTGTAGCCGGAGGCACAAACCGGCAAATCTCCGTCTACCAGGGTCTGCAAGGGCTATTAACTTTCGAAACTGGCGAGGGGATAGTCCCCGCCAAAGACCCGGAAGCTATCGTCCTGATTCATGATGCGGCTCGGGCACTCACTCCTCGCGCGCAGTTTCAACGCGTTTGTTCAGCGGTCGCCTCTGGCTGCCCGGCGGTAGTACCCGCCACCGCTTTGGTTGACACCGTACGGGAAATCGCCGGTGAATCATTTTGCCGGGCGGGGGTAGAGATTACTCCCTCAGGAGCTACCCCCGATCGTTCACGACTGCGCTGCGTACAAACCCCCCAAGGTTTTGCCGGGGATGTGATTTTTGCGGCTCACGAACAGGCGCGAAAGGAAAGCATTTCCGAGGACGGGGCTCTAGATGATGCTCTACTTGCAGCTAAACTCGGTTACCAGCAATACTTTGTGGCAGGATCAATGCGAGCTTTGAAAATCACGTACCCCTTGGATCTAAAACTAGCCACCTGGCTGGTGGAGAATCCCGAGCAAGAATAAGGGCAGGAACTTATGGCTGAAACCAGTGATCAACAGCAACATCTGGCAGGCGAGAACCATGACCGCACCAAAGGTAAAATTTTAGCCTGGTCGTTGTGGGATTGGGGCTCTGCGGCCTTCAACGCGGTGGCCACCACCTTTGTTTTCACCGTGTACCTAACTACCGAAGATTTATTTGCCCCCGGCAATCGGGCTACTACTGATTTGTCGATTGGGCTAGCTTTCGCCGGATTGGTGATCGCTCTGGTGGCACCGGTTTCCGGGCAGCGTGCTGACCATAAGGGGCGCGGCACCCGGATGTTGGCACTGTTTTCTACCCTAGTAACCATCTGCATGGCGCTAATGTTCGCGGTCTACCCCACTTCTCCCCTCGGAAAAACCGGGGCGCTGTGGCTAGGGGTGGGGCTGCTATCTTTTGGAAATATCTTTTTCGAGTTCGCCTCCGTGAACTATAATGCCATGTTGTCGCGGGTTTCCACGAAAGAAAACATGGGAAAAGTATCCGGTATCGGTTGGGGTATGGGATATCTGGGCGGCATTATTTTACTGGGGGTGCTCTATGTTGGTTTCATCTCCCCCGAAGTGGGCTGGTTCGGGGTAACCGGTGAAAAATTCCTAAATATCCGGATCGCCATGGTGTTCGCTACCATCTGGTTTGCGGTGTTTACGATTCCGGTGATTGTGGCGCTTCCAGGACGGCGGCGAGGAGCGGATGGAAAACTCCATCCCGTGACTATGGCAGGGGTAGATTCGCAAGACCAAGAACCTATTGGGGGTTTGGCAGGAGTTAAAGCCGCCTATATCGAGCTGTGGGAAACCATTAAACGTCTAGCAAAAACCGCCCCCGAAATTTTGCGTTTCCTAATTGCCTCCGCAATTTTCCGAGACGGCCTCGCCGGGGTATTCACCTACGGAGCTATCCTGGCCTCTACCGTTTTCGGTCTAGACGGCGGGCAAGTAATGATTTTCGCGATTGTCGCTAACGTGGTGGCGGGAATCGCCACTATCGCCTGCGGGGTCGCTGATGACTTTTTTGGTCCGAAAAAAGTAATGGTTTTTTCTCTTGTCTGTATGACCTGCTTGGGGCTGACCCTCTTTTTTGCCCACAACGGTGGCGCCAAGATCTTCTGGTCTTTTGGGTTGTTGCTGTGTATTTTCGTCGGTCCCGTCCAGTCAGCCTCACGTTCCTTCCTGGCGCGGATTATTCCTAAGGGGCGCGAAGGAGAACTTTTTGGGCTTTACGCCACCACTGGAAGGGCAGTTTCTTTCATGTCTCCCACTTTGTTTGCCCTGTTTGTGTGGATTGGAAAACTTTTCGTGCCGGCAGGGGCTAGCTCCCAGCATTTCGGAGTCTTAGGGATCACCCTGCTGCTGGGAACCGGGCTCGCATTGCTGATACCCCTTAAAGCTCCGGAGCATCGTTAATTTTTTCCTCCTTTCATTTTTCTTATTCTCAAAGCGCGGTAACGGGCGTAAGTAACTAGCTTCTAGCGTTGCTTTAAAAAACGGTAGCGCCCGGAAGTGGTACGTGACACAATGAGGGCATGAAAAAAATAATTAATTCTGCGGACAATGTAGTCGCAGATTCGTTAAAAGGTTTAGAACTAGCTCACTTGGATACCCTGCGTATCGATCATGAAAACAAAGTAGTTTACACTCGCCGCGGCGCCGTTAAAGGCAAAGTAGGTTTGATTTCGGGCGGAGGCAGCGGACATGAGCCGCTGCATTCCGGTTTCGTAGGCCCCGGTATGCTGGATGCCGCCTGCTGCGGAGAGGTCTTTACTTCCCCAGTACCTGACCAGATGATGGCCGCCACCAGTGAAGTAGATGGGGGTGCCGGTGTCCTCCATATCGTCAAAAACTATACCGGCGATGTGATGAATTTCGAGATGGCCGCAGAGATGGCAAACGCCGAAACCGGGGTGGATGTGCGTTCGGTAGTGGTCAACGATGACGTAGCGGTGCAAGACTCGCTCTATACTGCGGGGCGCCGCGGGGTGGGTGCCACCGTTTTCGTAGAAAAACTGGCTGGAGCCGCTGCGGAAGCTAAAGCCAGTTTGGACGAGGTAGAACGCATCGCCAAAGAAGTAAATGAACGTTCCCGCTCCTACGGGATTGCCCTCACTTCTTGTACGGTTCCCTCTGCTGGTAAACCCACTTTCGACCTCGGAGAGGACGAGATTGAGGTAGGTATCGGTATTCACGGGGAGCCCGGACGTGAACGCCGCCCCTTAGTTACTGCCGATGAGCTTGCTGCGGAACTGGTGGAACCGATTTTGGCAGACCTAGATTTTAGTGGGGAACCGGTATTTGCGATGCTCAACGGCATGGGTGCCACCCCGATGATTGAGCTCTACCTAGCATACGGCGAGGTAGCCCGGATACTAGAAGCTAAAGGGATTAAAGTAGCTCGTTGCCTGGTAGGTAACTACATTACTTCCCTAGATATGGCGGGCTGTTCCCTGACTCTAACCCAGGGCAGCGACGAGCTCCTCAAACTCTGGGATGCTCCCGTGAACACTACCGGTTTGCGTTGGGGGTGCTAATAGTGGCAGAAACCCAAGACTTTTTCGCCTGGCTCACCGCCTACAAAGAGTTAATCGTCGAGAACGCCGACTACCTGACTGATCTCGATAGACGCATTGGGGATGCCGATCATGGTGCCAATATGGCGCGCGGCATGACCGCAGTGGCAGAGCTCGATCCCACCAGTTTCGCTGATGCCGGCGCCCTGCTAAAGAAAGCCGGCATGACCCTGGTTTCTAAAGTGGGGGGCGCTTCTGGGCCGCTGTACGGCACTTTCTTCATGCGCATGGGGGCAGCGCTAACCCCTGATGCGGATACTGCCGCTATTGGGAAGGCGTTGCGAGCCGGTGCCGATGGGGTAAAGGCACGGGGTAAAGCCAACCTGGGTGATAAAACCATGCTTGACTGTCTGTATCCGGCTCTGGATGCTTTTGACGAGGCCGCCGCCGGAGGACTGCAGGCCGCACTGCAGGCCGCCAGCGAACGCGCTGATAAGGCTGCCAGTGAAACCGAACCGATGATCGCAAAGAAAGGTCGCGCCTCTTATCTAGGGGAACGCTCTCAGGGGACTCAAGATCCCGGCGCGACTTCCTCTGCTTTACTGTTCAAAGCTGCCGCGGCGGCTTTGGCATAGCACCGGTTATAAGGAGTGGGCATGATCTCCCTGGTAGTGGTGTCTCATTCACTGCCCTTAGCTACTGCCGCTAAAGAGCTCGCGATGCAGATGACCGTCGCCGGCAGCGCCCCCAAAGTGTTGGTGGCAGCGGGAATTAGCGATGGCGAGCAGGTAGAGTTAGGTACCGATGCTCAGCAAATCAGTGAAGCTATTACAGCTGCTGATAACCCCGATGGGGTGCTGATTTTGGTAGATTTGGGCTCCGCGCTGCTCAGTTCGCAAATGGCATTGGAGTTCCTTGACCCTGAACTGGCTGATCGTTGCCTAATATCTTCCGGCCCTCTGGTGGAAGGACTGGTTGCGGCGGTAGTTAGTGCCGCCGGGGGCGCTAGCTTGCAAGAGGTAGCCAGTCAGGCAAAAGCAGCCTTGGCGGGCAAGATCGACCAGCTCAGTGACACCGAGGAGCCTCTCCCCGAGGGTGAGGGAGAGTTTACCGACAATGCTGCCGAGGCGGCCTCGGGAGAGGAATCATTTTCCGCCCCCGAGGCCGCGACCTTGGCTTTAGAAATTATTGATCCGCACGGGATGCATGCCCGTCCCGCCGCTGCCCTTGCCAGTGCTATTGGAGCGAGAGAAATTCCGGTTTTTGCTCGCAAAGCCGGGACTTTCCGCATAGTAAACGCCGCTTCCCTCACCCAGGTGAGTTCTTTAGGAATTGGCAAAGGTGAGACTTTAGAGCTAGGTACTCTAGATCCGCAGGCAACAGAGGTTTTTGCTGCTATCCGGCAAGCCTTGACTCAAACTGATCCTCCTGCGATTGCAGGCGGATCCGAGAAGAAAGCGGACAGTTCGGTTAACGCGATTGCCGTTCAACTTGCTAAGGAAGTTCCTACTCCTACCGACCCGGCGCGTAACGGCGACCAGATTGTTATCGGATACGCGCTGGTGCTGGAGGGACACGAGGACGCCGAGTTTTATCGGGTCAGCCCCAATGAGGGGCAGGCGTTAGAAGAAGCCCGCAAAGCCGTTAGAGCCTACCTGAGGTCTTTGGGTTCGGATTCGATTATAAAAATGCAGATCGCGTTGGTGGATGATCCCGAACTGCGAGCTGAAATCGCCGATGAAATTGCGGGGGGCACCAATGCTTTTGCCGCAGTAGACAATGCCTATAGTG
Organism: Varibaculum cambriense; assembly: GCF_022133705.1. Lineage (GTDB taxonomy): Bacteria > Actinomycetota > Actinomycetes > Actinomycetales > Actinomycetaceae > Varibaculum > Varibaculum cambriense_A. The sequence goes on along the minus strand of NZ_JAKNHJ010000008.1, from coordinate 17,601 downwards.
CTGCTGCTGCCAAGATGGAAAAGCTGGATGATCCTTATTTGGCGGAGCGGGCTACCGATTTACTTGCGGTATCTCGCCTGTTAAAAAAGGCGTTGATCGGTGGCGAGCTCGATAATCTAGAGGAACTGATTAAGAAGCATTCCACTCCGGCAGTGTTGGTAGTTGAAGAACTTGATGCCCCGCTAGCCGCCAGTTTGCCTCCAGAAATAGAAGGGGTAGTTACCCGCAGTGGCGGCACTACCGGTCATGGTGCGATTGTGGCAGCCTCGCGGGGAATCCCCGTTTATGCCGGTCTGAAATGGGGGGTTCATGACGGGGACACTATTGTTTTCGATCCACGCACAAAACATTTAGAAGTTAACCCCAAGGCTAGGGTCTTTGCTCATTGGATTGAACTAGCCCGCGAGCGAGTTGCTACCGCCACCAATGCTTTAGAGCAGTTAGAGAACCCGGCGATTACCGCCAATGGTAAACAGATCCCTATCCAGGTGAATGTTTCCGGGCCTACCGGCGCAGTTAAAGGTGCCGAAGGCTGCGGTCTGGTGCGAACCGAAACCCTATTTGCGGGCTACCAGGGGGCTCCATCCCGTCTGCAGCAGGCAGAAGTGTACGCCGAGCTAGCGCGTAACCTGGGGCAAACCACGATTCGCCTGTGGGATATTGGAGCAGATAAGCCCTTGCCTTTTGCCAAGCAGCCTCCGGAAAATAATCCTTTCTTAGGGGTTAGAGGGGTTCGCTTACTACGTAAGTTCCCGCATCTGTTACGCGACCAATTGGGGGCAGTTCTCGACGCTAACCAAACTTTAGAATCCGAAGGTCTAGGTAAACTTTTGCGAGTGATGATTCCTATGGTCAATCACGTGCATCAAGTGGATTGGGTACGTTCCCTCCTAGAAGAGATCACCGCCGATACTTACGGGATCGAAGAAGCGGCGCGGCCAGCCCAAATACCTTTGCCTCTGGGAATTATGGTGGAAACTCCCTCTGCTGCTTTGCGCATGGAAGAGTTTTGTGGGGCCGTGGATTTTATCTCCATAGGCACCAATGATCTGTGTCAATATGTTGCCGCCGCGGATCGGGGAAACTCTCAGGTAGCCGACCTAGCCGATGAAGTGCGGGAAACAGTGGTGGAAATGGTTCGCCAGATCGCTCAAGTCTGCCATGACGCCGCCGCTCCCATTGAAGTTTGCGTATGCGGGGATATGGCTTCTGATCCGGCTTGGGCAGGCAAGTTAGTTGCGGCCGGAGTGGATTCGCTATCGGTGCGCGCCGGAATGATCTCCATGATTAAACAAACCATCCGCCAGCTGTAACCTCATATTTCCATCTCCCGGCTGTGCCACCGGCTATAGCGTGGCGAAAATAACCGTTCTACCTGGTCGAAAAGTTTGGAAAGCGGGGCGAAGGCTAGATAGACTGACACGGTGCCTAAGGCATTTTGCCGCTATAGCTCAGTTGGTAGAGCAACGCTCTCGTAAAGCGTAGGTCATCGGTTCAAGTCCGATTAGCGGCTCTGCTAGTTTCCTTAGCTAATTCTGTTTTCCCGCCCTCTTACCGGGATTCTTTCAAAGCCCACACTCGCTGAAGGTGCTGCCAGTTTGCTTTTCGCCCTGGAAAAAAACACTTACTAGCTGATTATCAAATAGTTAGGATAGGGCGCAGGAGGTAGCAGTTGGTTAGTAGTATCGATAATTCTCAGAACCTCGAACTGACAATCGGGGGCATGAGTTGCGCGGCCTGTGCGGCGCATATTGAAAAAGCCCTCAATAACATGCCGGGAGTAAGCGCGTCCGTTAACTATGCGACTGAGAAAGCCACTATTTCCCAAAGTGGTGATTTTGGCACGAAAGATTTTATAAAAACCGTGGAAAACGCCGGTTATAGCGCATTTACGGACGGGGATTTTGGGCGCGAGTACGGGCAAGAACACCCGAAGACCAGCTCGCAGGAACTGGCCGGGCTGCGGCGGCGCCTGATTATTTGCGCCCTCCTGGCGGTTCCGGTCATCACTTTGGCGATGATTCCGCCCCTGCAATTCCCCTATTGGCAATGGGTGTCCCTACTGTTGACGATTCCGGTGGTGCTGTGGGGAGCTTACCCCTTCCACCACGCGGCCTTCGTAAATGCCCGCCGCGCCACCACCACTATGGATACCCTGATTTCTTTGGGTACTTTAGCTGCTTTTATTTGGTCTTTATATGCCCTGTTCTTTGGGGATGCTGGCCAGGTAGGCATGACCCATGATTTCCAACTGCTCGCCCGACCCGGGGATGCCGCCAGTCACATCTATCTGGAAGTTTGTTCTGGGGTAACGGTTTTTATTCTGGGCGGACGCTATTTTGAGAAACGCGCCAAAGTACGTGCCGGGGATGCACTGCGTTCCCTCGCCGAAATGGGGGTGAAAGAGGTAACCGCGCTGCGAGCCGGCCAGGAAGTAAAGATCCCGATCAAAGAACTTGGCGAGGGTGAAGAATTTATTTCTCTTCCGGGCGAAAAAATCGCTACCGATGGAGTGGTAGTCTCCGGGGTCAGCGCCGTCGATAATTCCTTACTAACTGGGGAATCAGTCCCGGTAGAGGTAGGAGTAGGTGACCAGGTTACCGGCGCGACCATCAACACCTATGGCCGCCTGGTAGTTCGCGCCACGCGGGTGGGCTCTAAAACGCAACTGGCTCAAATTACTCGTCTAGTGGAACAAGCGCAGGCCGGTAAAGCCCCGATTCAACGCCTGGCAGATCGGATTTCCGCAGTTTTCGTGCCGATAGTGATGGCGATTTCGCTGCTTACTTTGCTGATCTGGTTAATAATTGGAACCCCGGTTACTGCCTTTACCTGCGCGGTGGCGGTGTTAATTATTGCTTGCCCCTGCGCCCTAGGACTGGCTACGCCTACCGCGCTGCTGGTGGGAACCGGTCGCGGGGCTTCGCTGGGGATTTTAATTAAGGGCGCGGAGATACTGGAATCTACCCGGCAAGTCGACACGGTTATCCTCGATAAAACCGGCACTGTTACCAGTGGAAATATGGAACTGGTAAGCATCTTTCCTCCCGATGATCTGGGGGTATTGCAGGCGGCCGCTACCCTGGAAAGCGGCAGTGAGCATCCCATTGCCGGGGCGATTACCCGGGCAGCAACCGCTAAAGGAATCGAGCTCACCAGCGATAAGGTACCAGCAGATTTCCAAAGCTACCCCGGAGGCGGGGTGCGCGGCACTATTGCAGGGCAGGCGGTACTGGCGGGGAACCGCAAGTTTATTAGCGAGCAAGGTGCCGTAATTTCTTCCGCTTTCGAGGACGTAATCACGGAACACACTAGCCGCGGCGAAACTATGGTACTGGTATCCCTCGATGGTCAGGTGAAAGGACTTCTAGGGATTGCCGACCAGGTAAAAGAAACCAGTGCTCCGGCAATCGCGCGCTTCAAAGAGTTAGGGCTAACCCCGGTGTTGCTGACTGGAGACACCGAAAATGTGGCGCGCCAAGTAGGTAAACAAATTGGAATTGAAGAGGTAATCGCAGAAGTAAAACCCCAGGATAAAGTGGTGGCAGTTTTCCGCAAACAGGGACGGGGAGCCACCGTAGCCATGGTTGGTGATGGGGTTAATGATGCGGCCGCCCTTACGCAAGCAGACCTGGGGATCGCGATGGGCTCCGGCACCGATGTGGCGATTGAAGCCGCTGATATTACTTTGATGCGCCCGGATCTTTTAGCCGCGGTAGATGCGATTCGGCTTTCGCGACGTACCCTAAAAATCATTAAAGGGAATCTGTTTTGGGCATTCGCTTACAATGTTGCCGCCATACCGCTGGCAGCCTTGGGATTACTTAACCCCATGCTGGCGGGAGCCGCTATGGCTTGCTCGTCGGCCTTCGTGGTGGGAAACAGCCTGCGGTTACGGTCTTTTCAGCCAGTAGAAGCCAAATAGTCTCCCGCTTGATCCGTGCCGGGGCGGGCATTGCCTACGGGGCACCCTACTGGACGGGGCACTCCCCGTCTTGCCACATCCACTGCGGCCCATCGTTATGGTACTGAGGACGATGCAGAATCCCCGACTCGTACTCGATCATCAAATCTGGACCGTTTGCCCAAGCCTGGCCCTCAACTACCAGGCTCCAGCCATGGGGATAGGGGCTTTGCCAAATCAAAGTAACATTTGGGTTGGCAGCTCCGTTACGTAAGGCCGAGTCGCGAGCATTGCGGATTCTCAGTCGCCCGTCCTCTAAGATCGGATCTACAGTATGGACTTTTACGTGGGCACCGTAAGGCAAGGTAATCAATGAAGCCGAGTTAAAACAGGCCATAGCCTCCGGTAATCTGTACAGGGGCACCGGGATAGTCATCTATTTTCCTCTCTAAACTACTGGCGATGGCGTCAACCTTGACCCTAGTTAACGAGTCGCCCGATCCGCGAGCGTTATTGTCTACTGAGGTAACAATAGCGCCTCAAAATCCTGTCTATACTTGCAGTTTACCGGAAAACCCCGCTCGACAATAGGAAACGTCAAAGTCCGAGCGCGATTTTTCCCGCTTTAGCCGTCGTTAATCCGCCAATAGTCCTGGTAACGGTCGAAATGGTCAAAGGCGTCATGGATGATGGCGCTGCGCGAATACCCCATCACGTCATAATCTTGATCATTATCAGGCAAATGTACTTCCAGGCGAGTAGAGCGAGGACTGCTGGGGGCAGAACCCGCGTAGATAGTATTCGCGGTATCTACCGCCAAAATCCGGTAAACAAACTGGTCAGGACCTTTGAAAGCGGTTAATTTTAGGCGGTCATAGATGCGGGCTTGTAGATCTACTTGCTCGAGGGGATCATTATCTCCCCGGACGACCTCGGCGGGGATCCCCTGTTTATTTAGTTCTGCGGCAAAGTCCCGCAACGCCGGTTCAGCCACTTTATCCAGGTAGGCTTGAGCTTCCACGGGGGTTACTTGCCCGAAAGTTTTCGAGAGGCGCTCGCGCCAGTTAGTTTCTAGCCGCCCAGCAATAGACCCGGTTCCCGCCAAAATATTGCGGGCTGAGTGCGCCCGCAACTGCCGGGCACGCCGATCTTGCTTTAACGCTCTGGCCAGGCCAATCATCACTAAGATCATTACTAGCGAGAACGGCAATCCCATAATGATAGTCGCGTTTTGGAGCGCCGGGATGCCCCCGACTATCAGCATGCCAATAGTTAGCAGCCCGGTTACCCCCGCCCAAAAAATTCGTAGCCAACCGGGAGCATCGGAACGTACCGTCGGGAGGAATGAGGACAGGTTCGCCATAATGAGGGCGCCCGAGTCCGCAGAGGTTACGTAAAATAGCAGACCTACGAAGGTGGCTAGCCCCATAATGAATACCGCCGCCGGACATTGTTGCAAAAGTAGATAAAAACCCATTTCGGGGGCTTTGAGGGTAGCCTCGGCAAAGGATTTATCGCCGCTGCGAATCAGGTCGATGGCGGCGTTACCGAAAATAGCTACCCACATGAGGACGTAGGAGAAGGGAATCAGCATGGTTCCGACTACGAACTCCCGCAGGGTGCGTCCTCTAGAAATCCGCGCCAAGAACATTCCCACGAAGGACGCCCAGGCCACCCACCACGCCCAGAAAAACAGCGTCCACGCCGACATCCAGGCACTTACGTCTGAATAGGCGAAGGTTTCGAGGGCGCGGCGCGGGAATGACCATACAAAGTCCCCGATATTCATCACAATAGCGTTAAGCAGGAAAGCTGTTCTTCCAGTGATGAAAACCCAGGATGCCAGAAACAGCGCTAATACCACGTTGAGTTGGCTAAGGAAACGGATTCCTTTATGGATTCCGGTAGTTGCAGAGACGGTAGCCATGGCTACCGCTAGAATCACTAACCCCACCTGCGCGGGAATCCCCTGTTCAATCCCGAAAAGGATTTCCAGCCCCACATTAAGCTGTACTACCCCGATTCCCAGGGTGGTGGCCACCCCAAAGATAGTGCCTAGGATGGCGGCTCCGTCAACGGTATGCCCCAGCGGGCCGTTGAGTTTGTCTCCAAAAATCGGGTAGAGGGCGGAGCGTACCGATAAGGGTTTTTTACGACGATAAGCAAAATACCCCAAAGCCATCCCCATCAGGGCATACATCCCCCAACCGGTGATGCCGTAATGGAAAAGCGTCCAAACCGTGGCTTCCCGGGCAGCCTCGATAGTTTCCCCTTTGCCCACGGGAGGCTGCAGATATTGGCTGACGGGGCCGGCCACGGAGAAAAATAGGATATCGGTACCAATCCCGGCAGCAAACAGCATGGATGCCCAGGAGAAGGTCGAAAATTCGGGACGGGAGTTGGGCGGTCCTAGGCGGGTTTCCCCATAGCGGGAGAATCCCAAGAAAAATACGAAAACTAGAATGATGGCAGCCAGCGCAATATAAAACCAGCCGAACCATTTTGAGATCGCCCCGACCGCAACTCCCAGCACCTCGGCGGCGCTAGTGGGAGAAATCAGTGCCCACAAGGCTATGGCTAAGATCCCCACTGAGGAACCTAGGAAGACCGGGAAGTTAACTTTCGCATCTTGCCGGCTATTTTCCGGTAGGGGCATTGCCGGTTCATTAGCGGTTTCACCTAAAGATTGGCTCATAGGAAACCATCCATCCCGTATTATGTCTGCTCGCCATCTTCAAAATGACGCCTAGTTCTATCTCTAGGTTAAAATACCAGGTTGCTAAACCCGGTAATTTCCCGATATCAAGATGAAAAACGGACAACTTACGAAAGTGACGGCAACCGCTTCGTAGTAGAGTTGCTTGTATGTCTACTACACCTAGCAAGCGACGCCCAACTTTACATGATGTTGCCCGTCTAGCTGGGTGCTCCTATCAGACCGTCTCGCGCGTGGTTAATGATCAGGGAGCCGTGCATCCGGATACTCGCGAGCGAGTACTCTCCGCTATCGCTGAGGTAGGCTATCGACGTAATGCCGCTGCTGCGGCTCTAAAGACTGACCGACCCGGCAGCATTGGGGTGGTTACTGACTCATCCTGGCGCTACGGCCCGATGGGAGCTTTGCGAGGAATCGAAATCGCTGCCAGAGAAGTCGGAAAAAATGTAATCCTGTCCGTCAATGATCGCGATTCTTTTGGTTCACTCCAGTCAACTTTCGACACTTTCCGCGATGCCTACGTTGACGGTCTGATCGTCATCGCCCCGCTAATCCGGGAAGCCGAACTCGCTTTGAACTCCATCGAAAACTCTGGATGGGCCAGCGGACTACCTATTGTCGTGCTCGCCGCTGACCTTACTCCCCTTCCACACGCCGTAGTCGTGTCCGAGGACCAATACGAGGGATCCATGCGAGCCGTGCAACACCTGATACGGCTCGGTCATCAAGATATTGCCCATGTAGCTGGCAACCAGGAGTGGCTCGAAGGACAAGTTAGACTCAATGGCTGGCGAGATGCCCTGCTCGCTCAGGATCTACCCGTTCCAGAACCGCTAATCGGTGACTGGACAGGGGAAAGTGGCTACCAGGCTGGATGCCGCATAGCCGACTTGAATCCCCGCCCCACGGCCGTATTCGTAGCTTCCGACCTGATGGCGCTCGGTTTGATGCGGGCACTTAACGAGCGCGGCCTCCGCGTACCGCAAGACATCAGCATCATCGGTTTCGACGACCATGAGTTCGCTTCCCAATTCGATCCCCCACTAACCACCGTGCGGCAGGACTTCGTGGCGCTGGGCCGCCTGTGTGTGAGTAGCCTGCAAGATTCTGAACCTGACGCTCGCCACACTATTTCCCCTGATCTCATCATCAGGAAGAGCACTGAAGCCCCCCCCCGCTCGAGAATTTCGTGATAATAACCGGCAAAGCAATAGCTAGGCGCCTGTTAACTAGAGAGCACAGAAGCCCCTAATTCGGGTTGAAAGTACTGTTAAAGGCAATATTTAGGTGCGTAACATGAAGTGGCCGGGATCCCATCCCTGGGATCCCGGCCACTTCCTTTATCTATTACGGTTAGCCGATGCGCTCTACCTTGAAGTCATCTCCAAGTTTAGAAATAACCGCTGCCTTGTCCTTGGTAGCCAAGAACTGTTCGGCGGCCTCGCGGGTACAGCTCACCACCAGCTTAACGTCGCCCTCGCGACCATTAGCGAAGGAGACTAGGCGCTCCGTAACCGCAGTCCGGTCACCCTTGATATCCATCAAGCTCGGGTCGGCGGTACCAATCGAAATAACCTTGCGGTCCTGATCGAAACGCAGGATCAGGCTGGTCCACAAAGAGTTGTTGTCGTGTACGGCTAGCACCACAGTGCTCTCCGGGCTCACGAACGCCTCCGCAGCCGACACCACATCCTCATGAGAGGCGCCCAGCTTCCACTGCAGACCCAGAGTCTCGTCAGCAGGTTCCGGAGCCGTCACAATCGAGGACTTGTAGCGGCCACGCAGTAGGCTCCAAGAGCGGCAAACGTATACGTCGAGATCCTCGTCCGCGTTCCAGGTATTCTGGTATTCGGCGAAGTACTCGTCCATTTCATCGCGCTCTGCCACCAGGACGAAATCGACCTGGTCGCGGTTGGCGGCGTACAGCGCATCCGCAGCAGCCTGCAGATCATCAACCTGGGTCGGAGCCTGAACCACCTCTTTACCTTCGGTGTGGCGGCACTTGACTACCTTTCCTTTTTCCAGCAAACACACGATCCTACGGGCGCCCTTGGCGGAACGTAGCAGCAGGCGCTGCGCATTCCGCCACTGGTCCACGTCCAGATCGGCCATTAAAACATCACCGTGAAGCATTGCAGTTCCTTTCAGTTCTTTAGTGAGCAGTCGTAGACATTGATTGAGTAGGCGGGCATAGAAGCCATCAACTGGCTGCCCTGGACGGTGCCCGGCTGACCTGACCACAGTTCCGTGGCCTTTTCGATCTCGAAGGGCAGTTCGATACGGGTATCGATAGCCTCAGCAGTCGGGTTGGCAACGAAGACCACGCGACGCTTATCGTCAGATTGGTCTACATGTACCACCACGTCAAGCCGGGAATCGCTCTTACTTACGGCGGCAACATCGGCAGCAGCGCAAGCCTTATCGAGCATGCTAGCGGCGTCATCTCCGCTCTTGACAACGAACCACTTGCCCTTGCCGGATTCAACAGCATCCTTGAGGATAGTGCAGGGGTTCATCAGGGAGTCTAGCTCGGGCAGCTTCGGACCAACTACCGCGCAGCCACCACCGGCTACGAAGTCCACCAAAGCCTGCTGAATCTTTGCATCCAGGTAGTCGAGGGTCGGCAACACGATGATGCTGCGTTCGCCCCAGCGCGCGGGATCGAGATCCGTATCGGAGATCACGAAGTCGTGACCCCCGGCAGACAGTGCCTCAAAGCAAGCACCGAAAGCCTTACTCTTCTCCAACTGTACTGGTGCATCGAAGCCCAGATTGTCTTCGCTGATGGTCAGCGGGTTAGCGTATTCGCTGAAGCCCGACGGGGTCTCCAAGAAGTCACCGGGGAAGGAAACCAGCACCGAGGCCGCCTCTAGCCGGTCATATTCGCGGTTAGCCAGGAGCAGTACCTTTGCGTCACGACGCAAGGAGGTAAAGCTGTTCTCGGACTGCATCCGGTTAGCATTGCTGAACATCTTCTCGTGGTCTTCGCGAACCCGACCATCGCGACGGATGGGAGAGTCTAGCCAGCGGTCGCGCTCCACCAGCATGTAGCGGCTGAAGCCCTTGATCCCCTGCATCAGCGCGGCCTTGGTAACGAATTCCTCGTCGTAAATCTCACCTGGGTTCAGGTACCAGGGCCACACACCGGCGATGAACTCCGGGATGTAGGGGAAGCGACTGGTTCCCACCACATACGAGCCTACGGTCTTGACGTGGCTGTAAAGTTCCTTGCGGGAGTAAATATCGAAGCCGACGAAGTCGAGTTTTTCTTCCAGCTTGGCGATATTGAAAGGTGTGGTGAAGCCAGAAGCGGCACCACCAGGACCGAGCGGGTGCGGGTAGTTGTGGAAGAGCGCAATCTGATCCAGGCCACGCTCACGCATCATGTCGGCGAGACGATCCATCGAAATGATCAGGTACTGTTCGCGGTACTCAATCCAGTCAGCCAATACCGGGATGTCATGCTTGTCTTTGCCTTCGAAGCGGCGCGGCGGGTCAATCTCGCCCTCGCTGCCATAAGAGGTGCCGTAGGCCTTGTTAATGCTGGCCAGGTCACCGTACTTGTCAAGCAAGAAGGTGCGGTACTGTGCCAACGACTCTTCATAGTAGTCAGCAGCGTAAGCGTTGATGCAGAAGAAGTACGCCATCTCGTTATCTACCTGAGCCGCAACAATGCCGCCCTTGGGGTAGCAGTGACGTGCCAGGATCTCACAGATTGCGTCGTACCAGAGTGCGGTTTCCTCGTAGAATTCATCGGCCGCGTAGTTGACCGCGGGGATGGGCTTAGGCACCTGGGTCAGGACGGTCCGTCCTCCCTTAGCGTTGCGCATCTGCAACCGCTCGTTCTCGAGTATACGTTTGGGGTATCCGAACCAGGTCAACTCGGAGTTGATCTGCGGTCCGGGACGCACGATTACCCGGAAATCTTTTTCTTCACATAGGGTCAGGAAGGCGTCGATGTCCTTGTTACCCGAGAAGTCGAAAACTCCCTTTTCTACTTCGTGGATCTCCCACGGGATGTAGATCGAGATCATGTTGAATCCCATACCTTTGACGGATTCCAGGATCTGATCCCACTTGTCCCGATCAAGCCTCCAGTAGTGTACGGCACCGCCGTAGAGCGAGACGGTCTCGCCATCAACCTTGAAGGCGCTCTTGCCAACCGACACAGGCCGGTTGTCTGTTTGCTTCTCCATAGTTCTTCCTTTCTTCTGTTACTGCGGAGAGTTCTGTATTCTTGCTTGTTAGGCGGCTAGTCTTTGCGTGCCAGGGCGACTGCCAGGATGATGATTATGCCCCGGATGATTTGCTGCTGAGAGGTATCGAGTCCGGCCAAAATGAGGCCATAGTTAATCGTCGCCATAAGTAATGCACCGAAGAAGGTGCCGACAACGGAGCCACGACCACCAGCAAGTGCGGTACCGCCGAGGATTACTGCGGCGATAGCGTTCATCTCGTCACCAGCGCCCCACTGGAAACGACCAGACATGAGGCGACCAGCGTAGAGCATGCCGGCCACGGCTGCTCCCATGGAGCAGATCAGCATTACCCGGAAACGTACCCAAGAGGTACTGATACCGGAGTACTCGGCTGCTACCGGATTGGCGCCGGTCGCCAGGATTTGGCGTCCGAAGCGCATTTTCTTGAGCACTAAGGCACCACCCACGACGAAGAGCAGCATCCAGATGATCAGGCCGGGGATCGGGCCAATGTTCCCGCCACCGAAGTTAGCGACGTAGTTCATGTCCAGAATGGGTACCGGCGCGGAGTCGGTAATCCATTGGGCGATACCGAAGGTTATGCCCATCATGGCTAGTGTCACCAAGAAGGACGGGATTCGGACGAAGGCAACTAGGGCACCGTTGACGCAGCCGACGACCGCCCCGAGCGCCAGTCCCGCTAAGATGCCGGGCACCAACCCAAATTGTGACAGTGCCATGGCCGTCACCACGGAAGCCAGACCCGCGACCGAACCAACGGACAAGTCAATTTCCGCTGCTGCGATTACCAGTGTCATCCCGACGGCAATCACCGAGACGATGGCCGCTTGACGGAGGATGTTCCAGAAGCTAGCTGTGGACAGGAACCCCTGATCGCGCAGCAGCACCGAGAAAATAAGCAGGACGGCTACGAAACCGACATAGATGATATCCCGACGCCAGTCGAAGCTGAAGCGCTTTCTGGCCACCTTGGCCGGGACTGTTGAATCACTCATGGTTCACTCCTTGAACTGCTAGTTCTAGTGCCTGCTCGTCGGTAGTTTCGGACGCGGTGAGTTCGCGTTCAACAGTGGACTCGCGCATCAGGAGCAGGCGATCGCTCATGGCGAGTAGTTCGGGATATTCAGAAGAAATAACGATCACCGCGTGGCCTTCGGCTGCAAAGTTACGGATAGTCTCGATGATTTCTGATTTGGTTCCGATGTCAACACCGGCTGTAGGTTCGTCCATCACCAGAACCCGCGGGTTACGGCTAATCCACTTGGCGAGCACGATCTTCTGCTGGTTACCGCCGGACAGTAACGAGGCAGGTGCCTCGGGGCGCGTCACCTTGATGCGAAACTCTTCGATCAATTTGTTGGCCAGTCCACCGAGGGCGCGATCATTCATCCATCCAACTCGAGAGTTTTCCGCCAAGTGCGGCAATTGGAGGTTGCTGTTGACAGAGTGCCTTAATACGAGACCTTGACGGCGGCGATCCTCGGGAACCAGTACCAAACCGTGAGAGAGTGCATCCCTGGGTTTGCTGATCTTAACCTCGCTCCCATCGATACGCACGGTTCCTGCAGTCACCTGGTCGATACCAAACAAGGAACGAGCCAGTTCAGTACGACCGGAGCCCATCAGACCAGCCAGCCCGAGAACCTCTCCCTCATGGACTTCGAAGCACACATCATGCAGCCCATTGTTAGCGGCCAGCCCCTCTACCGAGAGCACAACCGGACGTTCAGCACAATCCCGGTGGGGAGCAGATGCCATGGCTACATTACGACCGACAATACCCTCGACGATCTCCTCGGGTGTAATTTCCGACAGTGTGGAAGTGAGTAGGCGCTTACCATTGCGCAGGATCGTGATGCGATCCGCGATTTGGTAGACCTCCTCCATCCGGTGGGAAATGTAGACGATGGAGATACCTTCGGAGGTAAGCCGTTCGATCAGCTCGAACAGCGACTTGGCTTCTTGTCGAGCAAGAGCGGCCGTAGGTTCGTCCATGATCAGTACCCGAGCATCCTCGGCCAGAGCCTTCGCAATCTCGGTCAACTGCCAGTAGGCCGTCGACAACGAGGACATTTTTGCCGTGGGATCTACATCGACCTGCATACGCTGGAAAAGTTCCCGAGAACGGCGAATCATTTCTTTGTCGTTGATGACTCCCCCGCTGCGAGGCTCACCATTAAGAAAGATGTTTTGCGCAACGGTTAGGGTAGGCACCAAACTAAACTCTTGGAATACCATCCCCAGCCCGGCTCGCTTCGCATCGTGGATATTCCCGAAGCGACACCGCTTGCCAGCGATCTCGATGGTTCCCTTATCCAGGGAATACACGCCCTGGAGAATCTTCATCAACGTAGATTTTCCAGCGCCATTACCACCTGCCAGGGCGTGAACCTCACCGGCGACGATTTCAAAGTCAACGTCGTCGAGAACTTTCACCCCAGAGAAGGATTTCTCGATCCCTCTCATAGCCACCAAGGGTTCCGGGTTGGTTACATCCCGTTTGGTGTCCTCTGCGGCAGTCACTTCTTCATCGCTTTCTTCAGATCAGCTGGAGGCTCACTGTTATAGACCTGCTTCCATGCCTTAAGCACGTTCTCATGCGAGACCGGCAAAGCATTTAGCGCTACATAAGAGGGAGCTTTCTTGCCAATCAGAGCCCCGGCGCCGATACGCGCTTCGGCGACACCCTGCTGGTACGGCTGCTGGGCACCAAGACCGACAACTAGTTGGTCTTGAGCCAAAGCAATTGCCACGTTTGTCCCTAGATCCTCGGTAGCGATCTTGAGGTCAGTACGACCGGCAGAACGGGCAGCAGCCATCACGCCCTCAGCGGGAACATCCCAGACTGCCCAGATAGCCGCTAGCTTGGGGTTCTGGCTAATCATCGCGTCGGCTACCTTTTGCGCGTCTCCAGCGAAATCGGGGCCAGCGATTCCTTGCTTCTTAACGATCTTGATATCCGGGTATTCCTCTTCAATAACCTTGGTGAAACCTTCGTAACGTTGACGGGTAACGAAGAAGTCTGCAGAGTGGTAAATGACTCCGATCTCTCCCTTACCGGCTAGAGACTTGGCGAGCAGGTGTGCGGAAACAACGCCATTACCAAAGTTGTCGGCGCTTACAATCGATTCGTAGTCCACGCCAGCTTTTAGCCCCTTAGGAACGTTGTCCATGAAGACGAGCTTCGCGCCGCTTTCCGCGACCTTACGGTATGCACCGGCGGTAGCTACCGGGTCAGTGGGAATAGACACCACAATATCCGGGTTCTTGGCAAGCACCGTCTCGATGTTGGATACCTGCTGACCCGGGTTAAAGTTCGCGTCGGTGACCGCGATAACCTCGATGCCTAGTCGAGCAAACTCGGCTTTAAGCCCCGCGATCTGGGCATTAGCCCAGTCATTGCCAGCGTAGTGCATCACGAGGGCAGCGGTGGCCTTCTTCGCTTTAACCTGCGCTATTTCTTCATCGGTGAGTTCGACAGCCTTAGACGTGACGGGAGTCTCCCCATTCGGCCCCTTGCTGAACACCTTGCCCTCTACTTCCTTGAGGGCGGCATCTGCCTTGCTGGCAACCTGAGTGTCAGCTTTTTCACCGCTTCCAGACTCTACTGAGCAGGCCGTTGTACTTCCGACAATTGCCAAGGCCGCAGCGATAAGCAATGCCCTTTTCTTCATAATCGTTCTCCTTTGAACTGTGAGACTTATCAAGCTCCGATCCGTAAGTCCGAAACCAGATATCCCTATTGTGAACGTTCACACTTAAGATGTCAAGAGCTTTTATAAAACTATTTTTGAATTAACACCTGAATTCTGTATGTAAACTTGTTGTTTTTGGGGTATTACCAGGGATTATGATGCTTTGAATAAGCTACACAAAAATAGAGCGCTAGCCGAAACTATTAGCGACCTTTACACGGCCATGTTGATCTGCTTTTGAACATGGACATAGCCACACAGATAGGGTAGTCGACCCTGAACTGCGGGTTTGTACATCATTCAGATTGTTTTATCGTCGATGTCAACGCTAAACAAAGCATTACTGCAGTCAGCTAGCGGGTGCTAGCTGACTGCAGTAACGGAAATTAGCGATCAGACTTTACCTAACCGTCGCTCGTTTAATCTTTACTCCATTCGTTTACTAATCGCAGCTTGGGCAGCTGCATTAGCGTCCCGGATACGGTCAGTGAGATCGGAGTAGAACTCATCGTAGGGATCCTTAATTCCCCAGCCTCGACCCAGGTTCTCAATGTACCCACACCAGTGCCAGCCGATGATCCAGGGTTCGGCCATGACTCTGGCAAGACCTTGCGCATAGTCCTCACCACGTTCGGCATGTGTGTGCATGTCACTCGTGCGGTGCGGGTTCATGTCTGTAGGAACCCAGTTTCCGATATCAGCGATTACCACGGGCTTACCTGTGATTTCATGCCACTGCCGGAGGTCGGAGATCATCGCCGTGTACTCTTCCTCAGTCTTTCCGGTGAAGTACTGTACTGAGAGCACATCGACGAAGGGTGCCATAGCGCGCAGCACGACCTCGGGAATTCCCTTGTTTCCGTTGTAACGGTCGCCGAGGATGAGGTGATTCGGATCGTATCGGCGGATCGCTTCACTAATGGTCTTGTAGTACTGCGTGGCCACTTCGAATAGCTTCGCGTCGTGTTCTTCAGGCGACAGACCTTCGAAGCCGGGCCAGAAACGACCAGAAGCGTGGGGCAGCCAAGCAGGGATATCCACCAAGAAATACCCGATCAGGTTCCGGCTATTCTTGTGCTCGGATGTCATGCGTCGCCCGAGCCAGTCGGCATATTTTTTGAAATCTTCGCTGTATACGTCCCGGAATGCAGGGTGACCGTTCCAATCCTCGATTTCTTGTACCCGGATCTGCACTACATAGGGCATGCCAGCATCAAGCAGGAGCTCGTCAGGCCAGGGCGTTGAGTGGCCGAGATCGATGGGATCTCCGAACCAGTCGAGCGCCTTGCCCCAGTCTCCGCTGATGTACTGGCCGGTCCATCCGATGGTGTTGAAATTAAGATCCTCAAGATCTCGGACAACACCCTTCGCCCAATTCCCCCGAGTACCGTATTTACGGTCAAACACATCCACATTATGTGGATAGCGCAGATCGGTGTCATCGAGATGGTTCAGCCCAAGAGATACGAACGGCTTACCAGACGGATCTACAAATGCCCAACCCCCTGATTCACTCTGTTGTACTCGAAAATAGCCCGCTTCCTCGGAAGCGTAGTTGTTTCCCATATTTTTCTCCTTGTAAACGGCTAGTTATTACTTGTCATGCGATAAATCAAAACGATTCATGCAATGTATTTATTCGCCACGACCAAGGAAATCGAGGTAAGCAGCTGCGAGACCTTCGGGATCTTCTTCCGCCAGCTGGTGCCCCCAGGGAAGAATTACGGCGCTAACGTCCTCGGCGAGTTCGCGCATCTGCCGTTCGTTGTCTTCTCCAATGAAGTATTCACTCCCCACCGCCAGTACTGGCATCTTGAGTTTGTTCTTGGAAACTTCTCGGATCTGGTCAGCATCATCCAGTGTTGCGCGGTAGATTTCGCACATGCTGCGAATACCTCCCGGCGCAGAATAGCAACGCACGTATTCATCCAGTGCATCCGGCGCGATTGCTTGCGGATTGTGCGTTTCGTGCTTCATGAAGTAGTTGAAGTATTCCTTCTCCTTGCCCGTGATGAGCATTTCAGGGAAATTAGGAACGCTGTAGAAGTTGATGTGCCAGAGCCAGACGTAAGTGCTGACGTTTTCGCGAGTGAGGAAGGAATAATCCTCAAGCCCGAGCCCAGGAAGGGTCATTTCCTGGAAAATTAGTTTCTTGACCCGCTCCGGGTAATTCGCGGCGAGCTGGTAGGCGAAAGCTGCACCCCAATCCTCACCAGCAATGTAGAACTCTTCATAGCCCAAGTGAGTAGCCAGTTGGGCGATATCCTCAGCCATGTTGTTCATATCGAAGCCTCCCATTGGGCGATCCGAGTCACCAAGACCGCGCAGGTCTGGTGCGATAACCGTATAGTACGGCGTAAGGAGAGGAATCACCCGGCGCCAGTGATATGAAGTCTTCGGCACCCCATGCAGCAGGAACAGCGGTTCACCTTCACCCGCCACGTAGTAGTGGAGCCGAACTCCATTTACGAATGCGCGGCCGTGTTTAACAGGCACTCCTTTGTGGTCAGCAATAATCTCCATGATATATCTCCTTTGATATTGTTTATCCGTTGAATTTTCAACGGTTTTTCTGATCCGAGTAGTGAGGGAGAGCCCCTCCATTACTTATGGTGAACGCTGAGTCTAAGGCAGCCTGTGGCGGGTAGGTGTTAAGAGGCCAACATAGTCCGATACATCCAATGCACCAATAAGTTGATCCATTCCTGTACCTTCCCATCATTCGGAGCCGAGAGCTCCAAAGTGATCGTTCACAGCTACCATGGTGTGAACGATCACTTTCACGTTACATAGAACACACTATGTCTTGTTTGAACACCAGTCAAGGACTAAATCGCATTTTCTATTGTCGTTTCCCAGGCAGGACAGGGTCTTTTAAAGCCTCTAAGGATAGCGCCTCAGTTTTCTTGGTCGCGACCCAGATCCCAACTAACCCCGAAAATACACATTTGGGTATTAACCAAAAAAAATCCCGCGACATATGCGGACACATGTCACGGGACATCACACTCGTCGGGGTATTCGGCCGCTCGCCTACGACCCCTTCCTCGCTCAACACAAAAGGGA
>NZ_JAKNHJ010000073.1 GCF_022133705.1 Varibaculum cambriense | reverse complement strand
CGATAAGGCGCGGTCGGTTCTGGCGAAGTATGGTGCGGGCCCCGATGCCGATCCCACGGGCTACACAGTGCCCACTCCTGACGATGTGTCGGCACCCGCAGCGGATGAGCCCAATGCGCAAATTCCAGACATCAATTCGGTGCTGTCCAAATCGGCTGCCGATAAGGCTGTAACTGGCGCATTGCCGGGCACTGCCGCCTCGCCAACC
>NZ_JAKNHJ010000072.1 GCF_022133705.1 Varibaculum cambriense | reverse complement strand
GCGGGGGCAGGCCCCCGCACACGGTGAGAAGTGCTCATTCAGTGAGCATGTTCATATGCTCACATGCATCTCAGCTCGTGCTTGCTGGTGGCGGGGCAACGGTCGACTTTGTATGCAGGCTGCGGCTGCGTCTCACCGAGAAGCTCCAGGGTTCGGGGCAGCTGCCGACCAGGGCGTTCACGTGCCGTATGGAGACCATCACCATCCTTG
>NZ_JAKNHJ010000071.1 GCF_022133705.1 Varibaculum cambriense | reverse complement strand
CGCTGAGGCAAGTGCCGTGCATAATGATGTGAGTGCATTTGGTACTGATGGTGAGAGATGGGTGATGGAGTGGAATGTGAGAGTAGGGTAAGTTTGAGAGTGGTATATACTGTAGCATCCGTGTGCATATGCCATATCAGTATACAAGTGCAAGTGAGTGTGGCAAGTGGCGGTGGTGGTAGTGGTGGTAAAGGAGCCTACCACTCTATAC
>NZ_JAKNHJ010000070.1 GCF_022133705.1 Varibaculum cambriense | reverse complement strand
AGCGCCGCAGCAGGCACCGACTGTACCGCTCCCGGAAACCACCAGCCAGGTGCTGGCGGCGCGCCAGCAGTTGCAGCGCGTGCAGGGAGCAACCAAAGCAAAAAAGAGTGAACCGGCAGCCGCTACCCGCGCGCGGCCGGTGAATAACGCTGCGCTGGAAAGACTGGCTTCGGTCACCGATCGCGTTCAGGCGCGTCCGGTGCCATCGGCGC
>NZ_JAKNHJ010000069.1 GCF_022133705.1 Varibaculum cambriense | reverse complement strand
GCGATCGACGAACACGTCGAACTTTCCCGGCAGCGCGTCGGCGACATCGTCGACAAGCTTGGCGAGCGCGCGGCTCGGGCCGTCGTCCTCGCTGCCGTCGGCGCGGCGTGCCATATGTTCGACCAGGCTGTCGGCGGCGCGGATGCTCTCGGAGAACACGCGAACACGGTCGCCGGTTTTAACCCCGCCCTGAGAGATCGAATTGCCGACGA
>NZ_JAKNHJ010000068.1 GCF_022133705.1 Varibaculum cambriense | reverse complement strand
GCCGAGTCGTACCATCGGACGCAATCTGCCGTCCGCCAGATAGGTGGCCACATCATCCCAGGCACCGGTATCCATCGGGACGGGATCCTGCAACGGCCCGAAATAGCAGGTGCCGTCGTATCCAGTTGGAGCGGAGCCAAAATGTTCGGCACCGGCATCATGCATATGAGCTAGCGCAACACCGAAATCGCGCGCGGCTTGGATGGTCGGAC
>NZ_JAKNHJ010000007.1 GCF_022133705.1 Varibaculum cambriense | reverse complement strand
CCGGAAACGAAAGTTTCCGGCCGCCTTTTCATGCTTCTATGTCCGCGGTATCGCTGTGGTAGCGCGATAGTCTCGGTTTGCTTAACTACACAGATTGCGCAGCTAGTGTTTTAATGTTTCGTGAGCAGCGTGCCCTTCGGGCTCAATCTGCAGGGTGCAATGTTCTATCTTGCGTGGGAAATGGGTTTTCATACATTCTTCTACCTGGTGTAACACTTCCAATGCATGACCATCTCGGTAGCACTCCTTGGCGATAATGATATGCGCTGATAAAAGCACCGTTTGGGAGTTTAATGGCCATACGTGCAGGTCATGAATTCCACTCACATGTTTTACCTGCAAAATATGGTTCCTGATCTCCGCGATCTTCAATTCGCTGGGAGTGCGCTCAAGCAGGATTGCGCCCGCGTCCTTTAACAATTTGTAGCCGCGCGGCAGCATGGCGCTGGCAATTAGCAAGGAGATTACGGCGTCTACCCGGGTAATGCCGCTAAGACGGGTGATAATGCCGCCGGCGATCACTCCGACAGAGGAAATTGCATCTACGGAAACCTCCAGAAATGCGGCTTTAATATTTAAATTGTCGCGATGGTGTCCTAGCATTACCAGCATTGATGCCAAATTGCCCAGTAAGCCGGCCACCGCCCAGGCAGCCATCTGAGTACCGTCAACTGCAGTGGGAGTAATTAGCCGAATAACTGCTTGGTATCCGATGATCGTACAGATGATTATGATCATCCCGGCCTGGATCCCGCCCGCGATTGCTTCTAGGCGGGCATAGCCGTAGGTGAGCTCGCCGCTAGCAGGGCGAGTCATCAAGGTAGCGGTAAAGGCAGCTAAGAATAGTCCTATGGAATCAATCGCCACGTGTCCGGTATCTGCTGCTAAAGCCAGGGAACCAGAAATGATAGAGCCAATTAACTGGGCAAGCAGTACCACTAAGGTGATACCAGCGGCAATTAGCAGACGCGTACGGGTAGATTCACTGGTAGAAGCATGTTGATGCACGGTGACGTCACCTCTTACTAAGGGGTACCTAAAGAAAAAACTTTTTGCTACCTCAACCACACCAAATCCAATAAAATTTGTCAACAGCCCTCCCAAATCTAAATGAAAGATGCAAGAATGATAAATATGTCGTCAAGTGATACTCCGGCGCTACGTGGATGGCGCCATTTATTTTCTGGTAAAGAACGAGAAGTTTACTATCCCGCGGGACAGTCGGCTCATGATTCCGACACCGTGATGATTCTGGCTACCGACCGTTTCAGTGCCTATGGTCAGGTCTTTCCTACTGAAATCCCCGGTAAAGGTATTGCTGTTACCCAACTGACTACCTGGTGGTTGGAACAGCTTGGGGATGCGATTCCCAATCATTTTCTATCTACTTCTTCGGTACCAGAGATGGCGGCCGGACGAGCGATGATTTGCCGTCGCCTCGATATGTATCCCTTGGAATGTCATGTGTCTGGTTATCTGGCAGGTGAAGCCTGGCGGGAGTATCAAGCGAAAGGCACTATCGGGGGTGCACGGATGCCGGCGGGTCTGCAACAAGATCAAAAGCTAGAGGAGCCAGTATTTAATCCGGTAGCAAAGACTCAGATGGGACGGCACGACAGTAACGTTTCTTGGGAAGCGCTACAGTCCTTAGTTGGCAGTGGACGCGTAGATCAAATTATCGAGTACTCGCTGGATTTGTACCAGCGAGCGGCCAAGATTGCTTGGGACTGCGGGATTATCTTAGGCTCCACCAAGTTCGAGTTTGGCTCCGCTCTTCCCTACGGTGGCGAGGCCGTGGTGTTAGGAGATGAGGTGCTCACCCCCGATTCTTCGCGTTTTTGGAATGCCGATAGCTATGAAGTTGGCAAGCGTAATCCCCGGCTAGATACCCAGATATTGCGAGATTGGGTCGATTCTGACGCGTGTCAGTGGCAACCCTATAAACGGCAAGAACCTCCGCAGATCCCCGCGGATGTGGTAAAGCAAACTTCTGACCGTTATCAAGAAATCTACGAGACGCTGACGGGACGAACTCTCAACGAATAAGCCGGCAAATTTTCCACAGGCAGTATCCACAGATATTGCTGCGATTTTACACCAGTTAACAACCCTGTGGATATTGCCTGTGGATATTTATTTTTTTACTAACCCAATAACCTGAAATGTCAAATTATTTCTAGTTAACCTCAGGTAAACCTTGAGGGTATGAGGGGTTTTGACTGGTAGAAACGGTATTGAAGCTACTAGCTGCAACAATGGCAAGATCCCAAGGTAGCCTGGGGATAACCAGTGACATAACTCCTAAAAAGTAGAATAATCACCAAGTCGTGGAGAGGTTTTCAACAGCGAATGTTTTCGGGAAGCAACTGGAGACTGCGACCGTGAGCAGGGGCTAAATGAAACTCTTAAGTAACTACTTGAGGGTTTGAGTCCCCTTTCAGATTAACGGTCAGCCTGGTTGTAGGTAAACCGGGTGGGGAACAATATAAAAAACTGCTGCCCGACAAATCGTTTTGCCGAGCAGCAGCCCAAAGAAAAAGCTTTTAGCAGCCTAAACTACTAAAACATCGAAGTGGCTAGCAGTTACTTGGTCTTCTTATTGGTGATTCCCAAGTAGACGCTAATCAAACCAACTGCGATCACGATTGCCACGATAAAACTAATAAAGCCGTGACCGTCGCCAATAACCTTGGCTAGGATCCAGTCAGACAGACCAGCGGAAACCATGCCGATGATGATG
This sequence comes from Varibaculum cambriense, assembly GCF_022133705.1. Classification (GTDB taxonomy): domain Bacteria; phylum Actinomycetota; class Actinomycetes; order Actinomycetales; family Actinomycetaceae; genus Varibaculum; species Varibaculum cambriense_A. The sequence continues at coordinate 124,068 of NZ_JAKNHJ010000007.1, read as the reverse complement.
GTGATGATCATCCCCATGTTCTGCTTGCCCTTCATGAAGAAGCGCGCTAGAGCCCCAATAATGCCGCCAACAATAATCGAACCGATGATGCCCATTTTTGTCCCTCGTTATTTTCTTACTAGTTATAATGCTTACGCTTACTGTTTAACACCCCGGGACGGTATTGCGCAAAAGCGACTGCCAAGGAAATGCACAGTAAACCCACTATTTCCCCCCAATTTAGCAGGTGACGCAGGCCAATCATGCTGACCACCTGACTAATCGCCGGCATTAAGCATGCTAACAGCGAAAATATATCAGGGCCCAAACGGCGTAGCGCCACTTGCTCTAAGGGGAAACAGCGCAGTAGAAAGCACCCCCACGGCGATGCAACAAAGTAACACCCAATTACTTTGCCAACCGGCCGCAATCTCGGCCGAGCCGATTATCGTTACTCCTATGGTTTGATCCGCCTAGGGGTGTAAGTCTACAAATAGCGCGCGATGATCAGAGATTGGCATCTCGATAGTGTCCACCTGTGAAACTTGGCAGGTGGGGGGAGCAAATAGCTGGTCGATATGGAATCGGGGCTGATCTGCCGGGAAAGTGGGGGCACTCGCGAAAGTCAAATAGGGGTAAACGGTGCGCGAGACCTCCTGGCGCAGATTCATGTCGCCGACTAGTAGTGGGGTTGTTTTGCCGGCCAGGAGAGATAATCCCTGCCACGAGCGGATTAGTTGTCGTTTGGCGGTGTCTACCCCGAGATCGAGATGGGTGTCGCCCACTAGAAACTGTCCCTGCGGGGTAGTGATTTCGGCTCCAAGCAAGCTGCGGGTCTGCCCGCCATAAAACTTCCAGGTACGCGGATCCGGGCTGGAAATATTTATCCTGGGGGCGGCGGAACCGAGTTTGGCACTTACCCAGCGCCGCACCGGATGGGGGGTAAGCAGTCCTACCCCGTACCCTCCAAGCAACGGGCGATCGGCGCGGAAAGGATTACGCGATTTTCCGAGGGATTCGCTGGGTAGCGTTACCGGTAAGCGGAGCCCTAACAGAATCTGGCCAGCGAAAAAACTCAAAAATCGCTGCTGCCACTTCTTCCCAGAAACTTCGGTTAATGCATCCGCCAGGGCGCGGGTTTGGTCTACAAAACCGGAACGTGCCTGATAGAAATCGACTTCTTGCAGGCAAATGGCATCGGGGTGATAATCGCTAAACTGTTCCGCCAATACTTGCCAGTGATCTCGAGATTGAGCTTTTCCCGCTGGGGGAGTGCCATGTTGCAGATTTGCACTGATAATCCGCATATTATTCGGCCTGAAAATCTAGGCAGATTGAGTTAATGCAATAACGTTGTCCCGTAGGCATGTCAGGTGCGTCCTCAAAAACATGACCCAGGTGGCTTTGACAGTTAGCGCAACGCACCTCGGTTCTTTCCATGCCATGGGAAGAGTCTTGATGGTAGGTGACCGCGGCGTCCTCGGGTCGGAAAAATGCGGGCCAACCGCAGTGAGAATCAAACTTGGTATCGGAACGGAATAGCTCTGTCCCGCAGGCGCGGCAACGGTAGATGCCCGGACGCTTCTCATGCAGGTATTTACCGGTGCCGGGGCGTTCAGTACCTGCTTCGCGCAAAACATGGTATTCGCTGGCATCTAGGCGGGCTCGCCAATCAGTTTCACTTGCATGGCGGGGATTGAAATCACTCATAACTTATCCTTTCTAAAAATTATTCTCGCCCACCAATTTGCGAGCCAGACGATGAACTTCTTCATCGGACCGGTCGCGGCTTAGGTAGCGTACTTGCTGCGGTTGAATCCGGCGAGAAACCAAAGCCCAGGGAACTTCCTTCACCAACCACTGAATCAATTGTTCCCGCAGGTAACAGCGCAATACCCATAAATCGGAACTGTCGGCTGCCGACACTGAGATCCTAACTGTCTGACAGTCGACGGTCATATCGGATACTTCGACGCTGGCGCTGCGCCCATCCCAAAGCTCAGTTCCAGAAAGTAAGAGATCCACTTGTGCTCGAATAGAGTCAATGGGGGCAGAGTAGTCTAATTGCAATTCGACTACCCCTAACTGTTGGCTGTGTTTACGCGTCCAGTTTTCGAACTTTTGCTGGGTGAAATGGGTGGAAGGCACAATCATGCGCCGTTCATCGTAGAGGTTTAGCACCACGTAGGTGAGGGTGATTTCTTCTACCGTACCCAGCTCTTTTGTCCCGTCTAAACCGGGAACCTGAACTTTGTCGCCGACCCGGAGGGCATCTGAAAGCGCCATCTGCACCCCGGCAAAAACATTGGCCAGAGTTGACTGGGCAGCCAAAGTGGCCACGATCGAGGCTACCCCCGCCGAGGCTAGCATAGAACTCATTGCCACCTGGGCAGATGGGAAAGTTAGGATGGCGCTAGAAATCCCCACCACTACTACAACTGCTTGCAGTAGCCGGCGAATCACCTGTGCTTGGGTAAGCATTTTTGAACGGTTGCGTGAGGGTTTCTCGCGCTTAGCTTTAACCGCCACATCTTCAATCAAGTAGCAAATCCGCGTGGTCAAGAAAGTGAAAGCCAATATGACCGCGATTAGCAGTCCTTGGCTGAAGCGGCCAATGCCAGTCGAGCTGGAAATCTCTAGGCCGGAAGTAGTGTATTTCCAGCCAAGATAGGCTCCCAGGATCATCAGAGTCACAAAGAGGCTGCGGGTGGCGCGATTGAGTACCAGTTGAGTTAAGGGTTCGCGCTTAGCCAGCAGTTTTAAAATCCCAATAGTAATTAAAGCCAGGACAAAACCCGCTAGCACCCCCACGCCCATGCCCGCGAGACTAGTTAACCAGTCAAAAACTTGTTCGACGGTTTCATCTGACGAGGACGTGTCTAAAGGTTGCAGCTGCATATATCTAGATTACGTTTCACCGACGAAAAATGCAGTCATTAAACTCCTAGATTCAGCGGTGAATCTAAGTTGTGAGAGGCTTCATAGGCTAACGCTTTGCCTTTAGTTGCTCAATGCCGGTAAGCTTATTCAAGTCTGAGCCGAGGCCATTAGGCTAGGCCGCAAGGCCCCCATCGTCTAGAGGCCTAGGACACCGCCCTTTCACGGCGACGGCACGGGTTCGAATCCCGTTGGGGGTACGATCCGCCGAAAGGTGGAAGATAAATGAATATGGCCCAGTGGCGCAGTTGGTTAGCGCGCCGCCCTGTCACGGCGGAGGTCGCGGGTTCAAGTCCCGTCTGGGTCGCAGGTCTTATTAGGACCCCAGGCTCTGTAGCTCAGTTGGGAGAGCGTTCGACTGAAAATCGAAAGGTCACCGGATCGATGCCGGTCGGAGCCACCATTTTCGGTTATTTTCGCGCTACAGGTTTTAGCCAGAAAAGTGATCCCAACCTTGCTGATCATAGGGACTACCGTCAACTAACAGGTACGGGTTAAGCGAGTTCGCCAAATCCTGGTCAGTATTTTTCCTACCTCCAGTTCTGTTATCCGCATATTTGTCGGCCTTCGCGGGTAACACCTCACCGATAGCAGTAAAACCGGGAACCGCGAACCCGGCGGAAGCGCTGCACAGCAGGCCATGATCTTCGCCTCCCCCGAAGACCCAATCCCAACTGTTGGCGCCCAAGAAATCTGCTAAGCCCGCTAGGCGTTGGGCATATGCTTCTAAATGGGAGCGGGACAAATTAAGCACTACCCCAGAGGCGGCAGCTATTTTAGCGCCATCGCGACTAAGTCCATCAGACACATCCATCAGAGCGTGGGCTCCCGCGTCAGCTAACTTCGACGCGAGGTCGGCAGGTACCTGCGGCACCTGGTAGCAGGATAATGCCTCGATGGCGAGGGCACGCAGCTCCGTGGGTAGGGTAGGGGCAGCTATCGCCTCCTGGGGGCTCTGGAAGCGTTCTAGCAGTGCTAAACCGGCAGCAGACTTCCCCAGGTTACCCGCGAAATAAATTAGGTCACCGGATCGCGCGTTGCAACGCAATAGGGGAGGGCGGCCCTCTAAATCCCCAATCACCGTAACTGCTACCTGTAGGCACGGCCCCGAAGATAGATCCCCGCCCACCAGGGAATACCCGTAGCTTTCTAAGCCAGTAGCCAATCCGGCAGCGAGGGCGTTAATCTCGGTTTTACCCATATTCTTGGGGATGGTTACCGCGGCGACAGCGCTATGGGCACTCGCCCCCATAGCTGCAATATCGGCGGCGTTTTGGGCGGCGGCGCGCCGCCCGATTTGTTCCAGGCTCATCCAGTCGCGGCGAAAATGTACCCCTTCTACCAACACATCGGTGGAAATCACAGAGCGGGAATCGGGGTGAGTCAAAACCGCGCAATCATCTCCCGATCCCACCAGTACGCGGGAGTGCGAATGCAAATTGGAAGTAAAATCGGCGATTAAGCGATCTTCGGCAGTAATTGGAGTAGGGACTGCATCCTCTACAAATGGTGAAGGTTGCGAAGAAGACGGTTTTACCTGGGGAGCCTGGGCAGGATCGGAAATGCTCATAGCTGTTAGCTTACCTATTGCTGAAAGGTAGCCCCTACCCGGTTGCCATAACTATCTTTTCCTAACCGGCAACTTTGGGGTGGGGAAAGTCCAGCCCTATTTGATGGCGTTATCAAGCTGGGCTTTCCGGGTGAGCTGTTGCAAGAAGCGATCTTGCGTTTCCTCAAACAGATCCCGCCAGTAACCGCGCTGGGTAACCTGGCCATGCTTTAGTACTACTACCTGGCAATCGAGGGCAATCACATCTGTTAGGTCGTGGGTGACCTGGATAGTGGTAGCTCCCCCAATGCGTTCACGCAGTAATACTCGCAGCTGATCGGCTACTTCCACATCCAGGGAGGCCATCGGTTCATCCAATAGCACCACATCGGGTTCAATTGCCATGGCGCGAGCAATAGCTACCCGCTGCTTTTGCCCCCCGGAAAGCTGGTTGGGACGCCGCTTCTCCAAAGTTTGCATTCCTACTGCCGCCAGTTGAGCGCGGGCTAGTTTTTCTGCACGATCCGTCTCAATCCCCAGACAGCGCAGCCCAAAAACCACGTTTTTCAGCACGGACATATGAGGAAATAGGGCGGGATCTTGGGCGAGAAGCACGATCCGGGGCTGATTTCGGCTCCACTCAATGGAGCCAGAATCAGGTACTAGGGTGCCCGCTAGGAGAGAAATAATCGTAGACTTTCCGGCACCATTGGGGCCGAGCAGGGCAGTGGCAGAACCGGGGGCAAAATCTATATCTACATCTAGGTGCCGAACCGCGATTTTTGCATCTAAATGCACTCCGGGTCCGGCTTGTTTGTCTCGCTGTTTCTTGGACAAGCCACTGATCGCACCAAGTGTTCCGGTGCTTGCGCTTTGCTGGTGTTGTCCCATTAGGCGCGCATACCAATAGTCGGAAAGCACTTGGGTACCGCCCACCATCACAATCGCCAGGGCAATGATCATTAAGGATAAAGAAAGTGCCAAGTCAGTGTCAGTTTCTCGCTGTAAATAAACTTCCAGAGGCAAGGTGCGCGAGATAGCTTGCAGGGAACCGGCAAAAGTTATGGTCGCGCCGAATTCTCCCAGGCAACGAGAAAAGGCTAAGGCGGTTGCAGAAACGATCGCCGGTGCTGATAAGGGCAAAGTTACTTGCAGTAGGGTACGGGTGCGAGAAGCCCCTAATCCTCTAGCAGCAGCCTCGTATTGGAAACCACGAGTGCGCAGCGCCCCCTCAAGAGAGGTAATTAAAAAGGGCATAGCCACAAAAGTTTGGGCGATAACTACCGCAAGGGTGGTGAAACCGATCTGAATTCCTAATAGATCCAGTTTTGAACCTAAAATCCCCATGCGTCCCCAGGTAATCAGCAGTACCAAACCGGCGACTACCGGCGGTAATACCATGGGCAGAGTTACGATGGTGCGTACCAGGCGAGGAAAGAAACTGTTGCGTGCCTGCGAAAGCCAAAGCGCTAGGGGCACCCCAAAAACGATACACAGCCCGGTAGAAATCAGGCAGGTTTCTAAAGATAACCACAGGGCATCTTGGCTTTGGGTAGTGGCAAGGAGTTGGGGGATCTGCCCCCAGTGCACCCGCATTACTAAGGCGCCGAAAGGTATCAGCAGGAAAAGTAACGCTAAGGCGGCGGGACCGGCCAGCCAGGCTGGGGATCCCGCCGCTTGATTAGCTCCGAAAGACTTACGCAAGGGAGGCTTTAGCTCTTATCTTTTGACAGCGGAGCAGAGAAACCGTAGTTTTCGAGGATCTTTAGCCCCTCGTCAGATAGCACCGCCTCGATAAACTTCTTCGCGGCTTCCTGGTTCTTAGAATCCTTCACCAAAGAAATCGGGTAGGCGTTAACTACCTGCTCGATGCCTTCAACCTTGATAATCTCCACTTTGTCACCGGCAGCCAGGGCATCGGTGCGGTAAACCAGTCCCGCATCGGCCTCTCCGCTCTCCACTTTGCCGCGCACATCGGTAACTTTCTGTTCCTCAGATGCCGGCTTCAGGGTGACCCCCAGCTTTTCCTGCAGCTCTTTAGTGGCATTACCACAAGGGACACCCTCGGCGCACACCACTAGTTTCTTACCTTCCAAAGAAGCATCGAGCCCGGTGATCTTGGCGGGGTTCCCCTTAGGGACGATTAGTTCCAAAGTGTTCGAAGCGAAGGGTTTGACATCGCTAACTAGCTTCGCAGCGGTAGCTTTGTTCATGTTCTTTTCGTCAGCAGAAGCAAACACGTCCGCCGCTGCACCGTTCTTTAGCTGATCTACCAGGGTAGATGAACCTTCGAAGGAAAACTTTACTTCAATATTGGGATCTGACTTCTTTAGTACTTTCTCTACAACTTCCGGGAAAGCTTTATTTAATGAGGCCGCCGCGAACACCGTTAACTGGGTTTTTTCTGCCGAAACTTTGCTTTCTTCAGCTTTAGTGCCGCCGGAGGACGAGCAAGCTCCCAGCGCGAGGGCGAGCCCGGCTGCTAATGCGACCAGACGAAGTTTTTTCACAGTTTATCTCCTTCTGGAAGTTGTACCGAAACATTGGTGGCTTTTACCTGGGCGGTCGCTACCGAACCTATCTCTAGGTTGAGTTCCTCTACCGCTTCGGTAGAAACCAGGGATACTACCCGGTAGGGTCCGCATTGCAGGTCTACCTGGCTCATCACCTGGCCTTTCTTAAGAGCAACCACTAGCCCTTGGAAATGGTTACGGATCGATTCATTGGGATCGTCCCCCAGTTGGGTTCCGGCGGGACGCTCCTGCAGGAAACGAGCTACTGAGGCTCCGTCTACCCGCTTAGGGCCAGATCCGTTAACTGCTTTGATTAAATTTTCATCGAGCCAACGACGAATGGTGTCATCGCTGACCCCCAAAAGATTGGCGATAGTAGATATACGATAACTCGGCATTAAAATAGTGTATCGCAGAAACGGAAAAAATGCCTAAGAAATAGATATTATACGGGGATAATTAAAATAAAACTCCTGATAGAAAAAGTAGGTGCCGGTATTAAAAATGAAGTAAAACCGGCTGGTGTACGCGGAAAAATCTAATGATAAAACCATCGAGGGCGCCGGATAGCTCAAAAAGCGAACCGGCACCCTCGGCAAAGTGATCTGATTTAAGCCCCCTGTGCAGGCGCCCCGCCAGCGTCCTCACCACCGGCAGCGGTAGCCCGCACCGGAGTCCAACCCGGCTGTTCAGGGCTAGCAGCAGTGGCGGGGCGGCGGGAACGATAAACAATCGGCGGACGGGTAACATAACCCACCGGAGCGGAAAGGACGTGCACCAAGCGGGTGAAGGGCCATACTGCTAGCAATAGCAAACCGGCAATAATATGCAGTTTGAAGCTGAGCGGGACATTAGCCATTAGATCTACCCGAGGCTGCAGCATAAACAGGGATCGCAGCCACACCGAAATCGTTTTGCGGTAGTTGTAACCGCCATCAGCCCCAAAGAGCTGGTTGGCGGCAGTAGCTATCGCCCCCAACGTTAGGGGAATCGCCAAGAAAACATAGGCAACTAGGTCGCGGCCGGTAGTAGCGAAGCGCACCGAATGGTTAACGAAACGTCGCCACAACAAACCGATAAAACCCACTAGCGCCGCAATCCCGGCTACGGTACCCCCAACGGTGGCTAGCAGGTGATATTGATGTTGGGAAACCCCCATAGCTTCGGTCATCCAGTCGGGGATAAATAGCCCCATAAAATGCCCCAACAGCACGAATAGGATTCCGAAATGGAATAGGGGAGAAGCTAGTCGCAGAATTTTAGCTTCCCGCAGCTGTGAGGACTGGGAAGTCCATCCATACTGGTCTGAGCGGTAACGCCAAATGAGACCGCCAACTAGCAGCGTAATGCAAATATAGGGAAAAACTCCCCAAAACAACACGTCCATTACTTCACCCTTCGCTCGCGGTGTCTGATTGAACCGGGGCTAACTGCGGCCACGGCAAGTTATTACTGTCATCCAAGCCCACCAATTCGGTAGGCGGGCCTTGACGGATGAGGCGCTCCATGCGCTCGGTGGTTTCACCATCGGCTTCCCCCAATACCATGCGTAGGGCAGCCACTACTTTCTGCCAGGGAGAATCTAGAGACAGTAGGGCAGCGTGCAGTACTTCGATACCCTCGCGGCTAGCCGCGATTGCGCCCAGTACTAAAGCTAAATCTTCGCCCTCGCAGCGGGCAGCTAACTCTAAAACTCGTGGCAGATAGTCGGGTAGGGATTCGCGGTGAGGAGGCGCGAAACCTACGGCGTTAAATAAATCCGAGAACACCGTCAGCGCTATCCCGCGTTGCCGGGTATCTCCAGTGGCGTAATAGGTCAGCTCCAGGGAGCAGCGACGTTTGCGGTCAAAAGTATCCACGTAGTCCTCTTGCACCCCGCGTACCCCGCGCATCCGTGCCCAAGAACAAAACTCCCGCAGTTCCTGGCCAACCTCCGGGGGTAGTAGCTCAGCCTCTGCTTTTACCTGGGACAAGATCTCCTCAAAGTCATCGCCGGGGTAATCCAAGAGTAGTGCGCAAGCCATAAGGGCAGCCGAGCGCTGCTCCGGCGCAAGTGCCACCGCGTTTACCGGGGGCGCCTCCTGCCGGGTAGGGATAAAGGAAACCTTCGCGCTCACCGCGGTGCCCTCCCGATTTCCACCGGGACTTTACCCGCGGACGCGCCCTGACCTACTGGGCAAATATATTCGCTGGGGGTGCGGGCAGCCTCCGGATGAGTGGTGGGGATAACGTAGCGATCTTTATATTTAGCGATCGAGAGCAGGCGGTACATAGCTTTTACCTGTTCTTCGCTCATGCCCACCGCCGCGGGGATATCCGGATTCGGCTGATCGCCCAGATTAATATCGCGCATATAGGAACGCATGGCGGCCAAGCGCCGCAAGGAGCGTTCCACTGGTCGCGGATCCCCAGCAGCAAATAGGTCTGCTAGGTACTCCAGAGGAATACGCATAGTGGCGAGAGCGGTCAGCAGGATCTTATGGTTCTCCCCGTCGGCTCCCGAAGCGGTTACTGCCTCTACTACCGGAGATAGCGGGGGAATGTACCAGACCATCGGCAGGGTGCGGAACTCCGGATGCAGGGGCAACGCCAGAGAGTATTCCACAATCAGCTTATAGACCGGAGAGTTTTGGGCGGCGTCGATGAAGGACTCCGGAATTCCGCTTTGCCGCGCAGCCGCAATTACTTCCGGATCTGTGGGATCCAACATGACATCGCGCTGAGCCTGGTAGAGATCGGTTTCCTCCTTGACTGCCGCGGCTTGGCTGACCCGGTCAGCGTCATAGAGGATTACCCCCAAGTAGCGGAGTCTGCCTACGCAGGTTTCGGAGCAAACCGTGGGGTCACCGGCCTCAATCCGGGGATAGCAGAGGGTGCATTTTTCAGCTTTGCCGCTTTTATGGTTGAAGTAAACCTTCTTATAGGGGCAGCCGGAAACACACATCCGCCAGCCGCGACAGGCATCCTGGTCAACCAGGACAATCCCGTCCTCGCTGCGTTTATACATCGCTCCCGAGGGGCAGGCGGCTACGCAGGTGGGGTTCAAACAGTGGTTGCAAATCCGTGGCAGGTAGAACATAAACGAATTTTCAATATCCGTTTTTACCTGCTGGTTCATCTTTTTGAGGATGGGGTCATCCTGCATGGTTTCGGTAGATCCGGCCAGGTTGTCATCCCAGTTCGGTCCCCACTCGATGTTCTTTAGGGGCTTGCCGCTCATCTGGGAGCGTGCCTGCGCCACCGGTAGTGCTTTAGAACCTGCCGGAGCCGACAATAACTTGTCATAGTCGTAAGTCCAGGGCTCGTAATAGTCGTCTATCTGCGGCATATTGGGGTTGGCGAAAATTTTAGCCAGCTGCGCTAGTTTGCCACCCGATCGCGGAACTAACTTGCCGGAGGCGGTGCGCCGCCAGCCGCCCTTCCACTTTTCCTGGTCTTCCCAGGTGCGCGGATAACCGAGTCCGGGACGAGTCTCCACATTGTTGAACCACATATATTCAGTGCCGGTACGGTTAGTCCAGGCCTGCTTACAGGTCACCGAGCAAGTGTGGCAACCAATGCACTTGTCCAGGTTCATAACCATGACCACTTGGCTCATTACTTTCATGACTGGTCTCCTTTAGAGAAAATGCAAACTGCCACTGACATTTAGAACTCCACCTCCTGGCTGCTGCGGCGAATATAGGTGACTTCGTCGCGCTGGTTGCCGGTAGGACCGGTGTAGTTAAAGGCGTACGAGAACTGCCCATAGCCGCCCAACAGGTGAGTTGGCTTGATAAAGATGCGGGTCAGAGAGTTATGGGTGCCGCCGCGTTTACCGGTTGACTGGTTAAGCGGAGTGTGGGTAATCCGTTCCTGCGCGTGATGCATAAATACCGTTCCCTCCGGGATACGGTGGGACACAATCGCACGGGCGCTAACCACCCCGTTACGGTTATGGGCTTCAATCCATTCGTTATCGCGCACCCCAATCTTGGCGGCATCCTGCGGAGACATCCACACGGTTTGTCCGCCGCGTCCCAAAGTGAGCATATAGAGATTATCGAAATACTGGGAGTGGATCGCCCACTTGTTATGAGGAGTGAGGTAGCGGACTGCGACCTCAGCACTGGGGGTGCCATCCCCGCGCACCATGCCCGGCGCGGGTTCCCCAAACAGGTGATGTAAATCCAGCGGAGGACGATAGGTGGGCAGGGATTCCCCGTAGGCACACATCCAGTCGTGATCCAGATAGTAATGCATCCGGCCAGTGAGGGTGTGCCAGGGTTTCAGGTACTCTACGTTTTGGCTAAACGCGGTGTAACGCCGGCCTCCATGCTCACTGCCTGACCATTCGGGGGAAGTAACGACTGTCTTGGGAGCCTGTTGCACATCGGTCAAAGTGATCTGGTAATCAGCGTGTCCGCGAGACATTTCAGTCATATCTCCGGCCGCGCCCACCTTTTCGGTGAGGGTCTTAAAGCCTTGAGTAGCCAGGCGTCCATTGGTGGTGCCCGAGAACTTCAAAATGAACTCGGCGGCAATCTGATCGGTGTCTAGGCGCGGACGCGGGCCAATCGCAGTCTCGATTTCTCCAAACTGTTCGCGCATTTCCTGCAGCTCTTTGTCGGGAGTGAAAGGCACGCCCTTAGTGCCCATCCCCATTTTTTCGATAACCGGCCCTAGGGAGTTAAATTTCTCCCCGATCTTGGTGTAATCACGCTCAATCGGGATAATCTTTGGCATATTGACTCCCGGCACCCAGCCACATTCCTCGCGGGGAATCACTACCCCCGCGGGATTAGCCAGCTCATCCGGGCTGTCGTGGTTCAAAGGAGCCGCCAGGAGATCCAGTTGGGTGCCCAGGTGATTGCCGGCCATCTTGGAGACTAGCTGTGCTAAATCTTGGAACAGCTGAAAATCAGTGCGGGCTTGCCAAGGCGGCAAGATCGCCGCGTTAAAAGTATGCGCATAGGGGTGCATATCAGTACTGGACAGATCATGTTTCTCGTACCAGGTGGCGGCAGGAAGCACCACGTCAGAATGCAAAGTGGTGGAAGTGTTACGGAAATCCGCAGTAACTACCAAATCCAACTTACCTTTCGCGGCCTGCTCGCGCCAACGAACGTTACGAGGACGCTGGCTTTCTGGTACTTCCTCCGCCTGGACGTCATTATCGGCGCCGATCATGTGGCGTAAGAAGAACTCGGTTCCCTTGGCAGATGACCCCAGCAGGTTGGTGCGCCAATTAAAGAGGACGCGCGGGTAGTTGACCGGGTTATCCGGGTCTTTCGCCGCGAACTCTAGCTTTCCGGCAGCTAGTTGTGCGGCTACATAGTCGGCAGGTTTTTGCCCGGATGCTTGCGCTTGCCGCCCCAGCTCCAAAGAAGACCGGTTGAACTGCGGGTATGCCGGCATCCAGCCGCGTTCAGTAGCTTCTAGTAAAGAATCCGCAATGTTTTGCGTGGGAACCTTCGCCGCGCTCGCGGGAGAAGTTAAACGGTCAGTGCTCAGGGAGTCGTAACGCCACTGATCAGTGGTTAAATACCAAAAACCGGTGGAGATCATTTGCCGCGCCGGACGCTGCCAGTCGAGGGCGAAAGAGTATTGCGTCCATCCGGTAATCGGCCGCACCTTTTCCTGACCGACATAGTGCGCCCAGCCGCCACCGTTAACCCCCTGGGTGCCACACATCGAAGTCAGCGCCAAGATAGTGCGGTAAATCTGGTCAGAGTGGAAATAGTGGTTAGTACCGGCACCGAGAACGATCTGGCTGCGTCCTTTAGAATCGAGGGCATTTTGCGCGAACTCGCGGGCAATCCGGATAGTGGCGTTAGCCGGCACTCCAGTGATTTCTTCCGCCCAAGCGGGAGTCCCGGGGTTGGAGGAATCCTGGTAATCCTCACCCCACATACCCGGGAGACCGGCACGTTTGACTCCGTACTGCGCTAGCAAAATATCGTAAACCGTGGTCACCAGGTGTCCGTCAACCTTGCGGATCGGCACCCCCCGCTTAATTGTGCCTGCACCCACGGAGCCACCTTTGCTTTCCCCGGCCACCAGGTCAAAGCGCGGCAAGGTAATTTCAGCGGTTTCTCCGCCCTCTTGATATAGGCTGAGCTGGGCGTTTACCCCCTCCATCTTTAGGTTCCAATGCCCTTTACCTTCCGCAGTGAATCGGTCAGCCAAGGTGCCACCCGGATCCTTGACACTGCCGTCGGCATCCATCACCAGGAAACGGAACTCCGGTTTTGGTTTGTCTTTAGTTTCTGCCGGCAGACTAGACACATCAGCGACGCTTAAGAATTTGCCCGGCACTAGTCCTTCGGGGGTTTCTTCTAGTTTCACTAGGAAGGGAGAGTCGGTATAGCTACGCATATAGTCCAAGAAATAGGGAGACTGTTTACCCACGTGGAACTCGTTTAGAATCACGTGTCCCATCGCGGTCGCCAGCGCTCCATCGGTACCGGGATTAACCCGCAGCCATTCATCCGCGAACTTGGTGTTATCGGAATAGTCGGGGTTAATCGACACCATCTTTTGTCCGTGGTAACGCGCTTCCGTCATGAAGTGAGCATCCGGGGTACGGGTAAGCGGCAGGTTTGAACCCCAAACTAGCAGATAGGAAGAGTTAAACCAGTCTCCGGCCTCGGGAACATCGGTTTGATCTCCGAATACCTGGGGGCTGGCGACCGGAAGATCGGCATACCAGTCATAGAAGGATAGGTTTACCCCGCCGATTAGCTGCAGGTAGCGAGCACCGGCACCGAAAGAAACCATAGACATGGCGGGGAGCACCGAGAATCCGGCGATGCGGTCCGGTCCGTAGTCTTTAATGGTGGCCACATTGGCGGCGGCTACGATTTCTAGGGCTTCCTCCCAGCTGGTACGCACCATGCCCCCTTTGCCGCGCGCCGATTTGTAGGCGGCGGAGGCTACCGGATCGGAAGCGACTGCTCGGAAGGCCTCTACCGGGTCGGGGTGGGTTTGCTTCGCTTTGCGGTAGGCGTCTAGCAGCACCGACCGTACGTAGGGGTGACGGATCCGGGTGGGGGAATATTCGTACCAGGAGAACGCGGCGCCGCGCGGGCAGCCACGCGGCTCATAGTCGGGCATATCCGGGCCGGTAGAGGGGTAATCGACTGCCTGCGCCTCCCAGGTGATTAACCCGTCTTTTACAAATACTCGCCAGGAGCAAGAACCGGTACAGTTCACCCCGTGCGTCGAGCGCACCACTTTGTCATGGCTGAAACGTTGCCGGTAGAACGCATCCGCTTCGCGTCCTCCGACCAGGAACATTTGGCGAGCGTCCTGGCTTACCTGCCCACGCCTAAGCTTCGCACCTAGTTTTAATAACGAAGAAACAGCCATTTTATTTTCCTTTAACTATTGTGCTTACTAAGTTTTTCTCCCGAGGACGCGCCCGCGCCCTCGAAAATAAATGCCTATCCGGGGAAGGGTGCGTTCTTGCGGGCGTACTGCCACCAACAGAGCGCGGAACCGATAACGCAAAAGACGGTGCAACCGTAGAAGAAGACGGCCGGAGAAATCATGGTCAGTGCTACCGACACTACGAAGGGACCGAAGGATGCTACTGCGGCAGTGAATCCGATGGCGCCACCTGCTTGGCGAGCGGGCATAATCATCGGCATCTGTTTGAAGGTGCCGGCATTGCCCAGGCCAGCGAAGAAGAACATCACCAGCATGGCAATCAGGAAACCGTAAAAGTCGCTCATGCCGTGGGGATTACTTAGGTAGAAGCCGGCAATGGCCAGGGTAACTGCCATTCCCACTCCAGAAATGAAAGTCCAGATCGCTCCGCCCATTTTGTCGCAGAAAGGCCCCCAGGCCATGCGGACCACTGAACCGATCAGCGGCCCCAGGAAGGCGAAGGAAGCGCCGGCAACCGCCAGTTTCAGGGGGGACTCGGCGCCGTAATTGTCATTAATGAGCAGGCCGAATACTGCCGATAGCCCCGAAAACAGTCCGAAGGTCATCACATACAGCACCGTCATGTACCAGGTGTTGGCGTTAGTGAAGATGTCGAGCTGCTGGCGAATATTGGCTTTAATTGGTACGTCACGTAGCAGGGTGAATGACAAAATGGCAGCTACGATGCACCAAGGCACGAAGAAAATCGCGGCGTTAGATACCCAAATACTTGCCCCGTCCGCGGTCTGCTGGGGGCTCATCCAGGTGAGTCCGAACAGTGAGAATCCCATTAGCATCGGGCCGACCAGCTGAATGATTGACATCCCGAGGTTCCCGATTCCGGCTTGCAGCCCCAAAGCAGTCCCCGAGAGTCGCTTGGGGAAGAAGTAGCCGGTAGAGGGCATATATCCAGAGAAGGAACCACCCCCGATACCGCACATGAAAGCTAAAGTTAGTAGCCACCAGTAGGGAGTGTTCGGGTTCTGTACCGCGAAGAACCAGCCCAGCATGGGAATCATATAAAGGATTGACGACCAGCCCACCAGTTTGCGGGTACCCACGATCGGTGGCAAGAAAGTGTAAATCAAACGCAAAAACCCGCAGGACAGGCCAGGCATCGAGGTCAGCCAATAAAGCTGCGCCTTGGTAAGGTCAAATCCGATCTCGTTAAGTTTGGGGGCGATTGCGGAGACCAGAAACCAAACTGTGAACGCCAAGATTAGGGAATAGGTAGAAATCGCCAGGGTGCGCCAGGCAAGACCAGAGTTTCATTTATCTGGATTGTTCGGTTCCCAGTCGGTTAGTACGTATTTAGACTTCTTCGTAGCTTCCATACCTAAAAACTTCCTTTAATGCTGGGTAACCCCTGTAGCCTTTCAGATTTTTACCGCTATTTCCGTGTTATGATGCCTCGCGATAGTATGTGCAGGTTACAGCGATATAGTTTCCTATGATGGTGACCCGGTTTGTGGAAAAATAATCTGGTAATCGCAAGCTTGCATTTGCGTAATTAATAGGAGGGATTCGCCTTGTCAGTAGACCCGCATGCGCATTTAAAAGAGAAAAAACTGCAAAAATTACGCGGTCGTGCCGCAGGTGCGGTAATAACGGTTTCAGACCGTTGTAAAATCGGCGAACGTCCAGATAGGTCGGGGCCGTTAGCGCAAGAGCTGTTGAGTAAGTACGGAATCAATGCTGATCGAGTGCGGGTAGTGAGCGACGGAATCGAGTCGGTGCAAAGTGAAATTCGCGCGGCTATTGCCGAGGGCGCGCGAGTAGTAATTACTACCGGCGGTACGGGGATTACCGAACGCGACCTGACGCCGGAAGCAACTGCCCCCTTGTTGGAGGCACGTCTGGACGGGATTGCCTGGCAAATCTGCCAGCAGGGTCTAAAAGCCACTCCGCTCGCGTCACTTTCGCGCGGCCTGGTGGGAATCACTGCTCGTGGCGCCGCGGGCGCGATCGTAGCCAATGCGCCCGGCTCGCGAGGTGGAGTGCGCGACACCCTGAGCGTCCTCGGCCCGTTATTGCCCCACCTATTAGAGCAGCTAGATCCCGAAGCTTTCCCCCTGGATTAAATATTCGGGCGCGCCCCCAAAGGCGCGGGGAATAGTTTTTCCTCCCGCCCAAAAAATAGGAAAATGACCAAAGCATTTTCCTATTTTTACGCCCGCCTAGCCGACTCGGATAAAACTTCTCCCCGCGCAGCAGATGTCTTCAGTAACCGGAAAGGGAGAAACACGCTTAGCTTGCAGGGGTGGGCTTGTACCGAGGGATAACTAACCGTAGCGGGGGAGTAGATTGTTCCGAGCAGGCGCGGTGGGCATAAGAATTCGGAAAACGGCGCTACGTTTTCCGAATTCTTGGGCAGGAGGGACAATCTACTCCCCCGCTCGACTTGCCCCGGTGTCCTCGTCTAGCTAGCGGGAAATGCGTAGCAGCTCGGTTACCGGGGCGATATCTGCGGGAGTGTCCACGTCGCGGGCATAGTTAGGGGAAATCTCGCTAGTGGCAAAACCGATTTCACCTAGTAATCCCCGCACTGAACGGTTTAAAGGATTAGATCGCGCCATCTCCATGAGCGCCCTCACGGTAAACGCCCCCAGGACATATTGGGTAACCTCTCCAACTTGCCCTAAAAGAATTTTTTCTTTTCCCGGTTCCTCCTCATTCATCTCCTGGAGTTGCCTGCCCAGCTGCCGCAAAGCAAAACCGGAAAGTGGAGCATCAACCGGGCAAACCCCGATAATATCGGAGGGCGAAAACACGAACGAGTCAGCTAAACGGTGCCAGCCTGCAACTATCCCGGCTGCCGGTCCCGAACCGGGGGGCTCCTCCATAGTGAGGAAAACCTTTTCGGGAACCTCAAGCCCCTCGGGCGCCACCACCACGGTGGGAACCTTCGCCAAGAAAGACAGTGTCCAGCTGATAAGGCGATCCCCGGCAATCAGCAGATCAGGTTTACTGCGCCCACCCAGACGTTTTCCCGTCCCGCCTGCCAGCACAATCATCCCATTGAGATGCTGCGGTGAACTAGTCATGATTTACATCCCTCCCGGTAGCATCCTGCTCGCAGCTGGGGCGCACCCAAGTACCCGAGCGTCCGCCTCGTTTTTCCAGGACGTAACACTCGCGGATAGATACCATCTTGTCGACCCCTTTCACCATGTCAATCAGGTTTAAAGCGGCCACGGAAGCGGCGGTGAGTGCCTCCATTTCGATTCCGGTGCGGTCAGCAGTGCGGCAGGTAGCGAGGATCTCTACCCCTTCCTCCGCCAGGTGGAGATCCACCGCGCAATAATGCACCCCAATCGGGTGCGCTAAGGGAAGTAATAGCGGGGTACGTTTGGATGCCGCGATTCCGCCGATACGCGCCACCGCCAAAGCATCCCCTTTCGGGACTTCTCCGGCTCGCAAAGCCGCCATAATCTTCGGAGAGCACTGCACAAAAGCGCGTGCCCGCGCCTCGCGCACTGTGGGTTGCTTGCCGGTAATATCCACCATATGTGCCTGCCCAGACGCATTTAAGTGGGGTAAGTGCTGTGCCTCTTTGTCTTCCATAACTGCTCCTTCTTCTTTCCTGGCGCCCGGACTGCTCTCTGGTGCTATAAATGTCTCCCTAACAGGGCAACACATCTACCAGACTCCATTGCTCCACTTCGGTTACGTCCTCCGGGATGATTGCCAGCGCATTCGCCTGATGTAGCGAAGCCACAAAGTGCGAACGCGCCCCTAATCGGTGAGTCGGAGTAACCGTGGGGGTGTCTCCTACCCGCTCTGCCTCGGTCAAATGTACCGGCACGAACTGTCGTTTACCGGCAGGGGACTTCCAGGCCACCTTAGTAGTGGCGGCGCGAGTCTGCAGCGCCGCACGCCCCTGTTTACCAGCCAAAGCAGCCAAAACCGGGCGCACGAATACGTGGAAAGACACGAACACACTGACCGGATTGCCGGGTAAAGTCGCCACATAAACCTTAGCCCCATCAGGAGCCGGAATAGTGCCAAATCCCTGCGGTTTCCCTGGCTGCATCGCCACTTTGGTAAACGCTAAACCTCCCGATAAACCAACTTGTTTAACCACGTCATAGGCGCCAGCGCTCACTCCGCCAGTGGTGACAATCAAATCTGCGCCCTGGGCCGCTAGACTCAGGGTTTTCGCGAACACTTCCGGTTCATCATCGGAACTGTAAACCCCCGACACGACTACCTCTTGGCGGCGCAGCAACGCTTCTAGCAGCACCGAATTCGAGTCTGGGATTTGCGCTCCCTTTAGGCTCGCGCCTGCCGGACGCAGCTCCAATCCGGTAGAGATTACGGCTACTCGCGGGCGGCGATACACCGGTAACTCTGAATAACCAATCGAAACCGCAGAAGAAAGTGCCGCGGGAGTAAGGACTGTTCCTGCCGTTAGTACCAGGTCACCCACGGCGGCGTCCTCGCCTGCTTTACGCACATTGGCTCCCGCACGCGGGCAACGCTCAATCGTGACCTCTTTAGGCAGGTCAAGTGGGCCAGGCGGCAGGGTAGTGTCCTCCACTTTAATCACGGTATCGGCACCGGCAGGCATCCGCGCCCCAGTCATAATCCGGATAGCATGCCCGGGAGTGAGCTGGTAATCCCCGTTATCGCCAGCGGCAATATCGGCCTCGACTGGCAGGGTTAAAGGCAAGGATTTTTGCGCCCCATCATCCCCGGGTGCGCTGGGCAATTCGGCTGGCCTGGGCGCACCGGCAGGCACCGGCTCTGCGGGTATTTCTGTTTGGGTAGCCGCCGGGATAGGCGTATTTTCGAGGACGTTAGGCAGATCGCCAGAACGTACCGCAAACCCATCCATCGCGGAATTAGTAAAAGGCGGAACCGGGAAACGGGCAAAAACATCTTCCGCCAAGGTAGCACCCAAAGCCTCCGCAACTGGCATCACCGTAGGTGGAAGCGAATTTACCTGGGCTAATACTTGATTCAGGTACTCATCTACCGGTTTCATGATTATTTATCCTTTCCGGATACCGTTGCTGGCTTTGGGGATCCGTTCCCAAAATGCACCACATTCCACTTTCCACTGGCGGCATCGACGATTAAGAGTTTTCCAATCAGTGGTTCGCCTACTCCCACGATCATTTTGATAGCTTCAGTTGCCAGAATCGATCCGGCCTGCCCGCAAACCGCTCCCAGCACGCCATTTACCCGAGAAGTGGGGGTAGTTCCCGCGGGTGGAGGCGCCGGATACAGGTCCCGCAAAGTGAGTCCCTCCGCGAATACTGAAATCTGAAAATTCATCGCTACCAAAGTTCCCCACAGGTGCGGGCGCCCCACCTCGGCGCAAGTATCCGCAAGCAAATATTTAGCGGAAAAATTATCAGTCGCATCAATCACCAAGTCATAAGCGCCGATAATACTGCGGGCATTGTCAGCAGTGATCTTCGGTTCCAATTGCACTCGCACATTCGGATTCAAAGCATGGACAGTAGCCGCAGCTGACACCGATTTTATTTGCCCCAAGCTAGAAGCGGGATGGATTACTTGGCGTTGCAGATTTGATTGTTCGACTCGATCGGGATCAGAAATACCCAAGGTGCCGACCCCGGCGGCACTCAAATAGGCCAGGGCAGGCGAACCTAAACCACCCGCTCCTACCACTAAAACCCGCGCGGCCTGTAGAAAATCAATTCCGCGTTCGCCGATCCCGTCCACGGTGGCGGTGAGGCGATCCCGCTCAAAAACCATGCGCGTCCTTTCCCGTAGCTACTGCCTTATACAATACCGGTAGAGTGCTTCAGGAGGGCGGCAGATGCTATTCGATGTAAAAATGACCGAAGAATCCCTGGCAGATCTGAGTTCATCTATGGGGGTAGCGGGTATTCCGGCCACTAGTGGCGCGCGCGTAGTCTTTAACGGCTGCGTCCGTAACCACGATGGCGGTCAAGGAGTTACCCACCTGATTTATTCTGCCCATCCGGAGGCCGAAAAGTTTCTGGTTAAAGCCGTCCGGGACGCGATCCAGATTGCTCTTTCCGAGGGCGAGGACGCGGTATCTGTCGAGGGTACTGGCGGTAGCGCTGAGAGTTTGGATGCAGTTTTTGTGCGTCACCGGATCGGGCGCTTAGAGATCGGAGAAACCGCCCTGCTAGTGGTAGTTGATGCCCCGCACCGCGCCGCCGCCTTCAACGTGAGCGCCGAAATCGTTGACCAGATCAAGGCGCAGGTGCCGATTTGGAAGGATCAATACTTCTCCAATGGAAGTAACCACTGGTCAAACTGTCCCTGAGTTCCGGGTCTGGCTCGGTAAAAGCACTCCGGGGACCCCGTGAGCTTCGCAAGGCTCAGCTCAAGCCCCTCTCGTATCTTTTACCGGCCGCGACCCTAATGTGGGGACAGGTTGACCAGTCTCGAAAAAAGAATTGGTTGTAAATCGGTGAGCTGGTGCGTATCCGAATCCTGGGAATGTGATTTTCTGTTTGTCCTGAGGCACAAATCCGCCCGGGCGCTAGCGCTGTTAGCGCAGCTTTTATGGCTTAACCCAGAGTTCCGGATGGTTAAGGAAGCGCTCGAATCCCAGCAGGCAAGCTCCCTGTGCGGCGGTGAAAGCTCCATGCTGTCCCGGTTTTACGGTTATGCTGGACCACCTGGAGGACAGTAACCGGTATTTCAGCTCCGACATGAGGATTACTTCCATATAGTCAAATAGCTGGGAGAAGTGACCACCCATGACCACAGTGTTTAAATCCAAAAGATTTAATACGTTAGCGATAGTGGTTCCCAGGGATTTCGCGCATAAATCAACAGTCTTTCGAGCTTGAGTGTTTCCCCTAACCATCTGCTCGATTAGGGGATCTACCGACTCATCCAAGGGGAGATTCGCGCGAGTAAACATCGCGTCTAATCCGGCATATTGTTCTAAGCAGCCATTGGAACCGCAACTACACTTCGGTCCACTGGTATCTACGCACATATGACCGATTTCTCCTGCCCATCCGTGCTGTCCGTAAAATAAACGACCTTCATATATCAATGCAGCACCTACCCCTACACCAGCCGATAAATACAGAAAATCGGAGGTATCGCCAATTTGGCCAGGATTTTTATACAGCACTGAATACGCGGAAGCATCCGCCTCATTTACCACTGTTAGCGGGGTAGCAGCATATTTGTGGGAGGTAAAGAAATCTGTAATTTCAATGTCAATCCAGCCCAAGTTTGGCGCGGTTACAATTCGATGTTTAGCGTCTGAAACTAAACCCGGGATAGCCATTATTATTGAAGCAATACGAACTTCTGTGGGTGCTTTCCACTCTTCTAGCATCTGCACACAGCGCCCTAGTATTACTTTTGGATCAGATAATCGAGCATTAATCGGTTGTGAAACTTTATAGAGTTCCGTGCCAGACAAATCTGTAACCACTAAGGAAATATATTGCAAGGCAACTTCAATACCCACAACGCAAAAAGTGCCACTTTTAGCAACCAATGGTGCAGATGGTCTCCCGATTGTGGTGCGAACCGGATCGAGTTCAGTAAGAATGTCTAAACCAATTAACTCATCTACTAGACGAGAGACCGTGGCCCGAGTTAATCCTGTCCTTTGTGCGACCTGCGCTCGTGATACGAATCTGTCTGCCCCCAAAACATTTTCCAGAATAAGAAGCAGATTTTCTTTTCTGATTGTTTGAGCGTTTTTCCCAGGTCTCATTTATCACTCCTTGAAGTAGAGCATAGGAAAAATGCCACCGAACTGGCAATACTTTGCTTCACAGCTATATTTATTCTGCCAGTTCGGTGGGGATTGATAAAAATTTATTTCGTTTATGCGAGTCTTATTTTAGGTTGCCCTTACGTAGACCATCCTCAATCTCCTCCAAGGAGCGATTACGAGTTTCGAAAACCTTGCTGTGTACAAACCAAATTGCCAGTACACAAGCTGCCGCATATCCGAAGAACAAGCTACCGGTCCCAAAGAAGTTGAGTAGGAAGGGGAAGGTTAGCGACACCACGGAGTTGGCACCCCAGTTAATGACCGCTCCGAAGGAGTTTCCGATACCGCGGATATTTAGAGGGAACATTTCCCCAATCATTACCCACATGACCGGTCCCCAAGTTGCTGAGAAAAAGGCGATGTAAATCGTTAACGCGATCGCGCAAATATACGCTGCGATATGTGATTGACTGGAAAAATGCATGCCGATGCTCATTACTAATAGAGAAATTGCCATACCGACAGCTCCTCCAATAAGCATTTTCTTGCGGTCAATTTTGTCCATTAACCAAATTCCGATTACGGTCACTATCACGTTGAAAACGCCGATTCCGATATGTGCAAGTAACGCTGCCGAAACCCCAAATCCGACATCAGTGAAGATAGTGGGGGCGTAATAAAGTACGGTATTACAGCCCATTATCTGTTGGAAAATCGCCAAGCCAATGGCTGCTATGAGAGCTGGACGGGCAGTCTTGCCAAACAGTTCGCTCCAGGTACCTTCTTCCATATCAACTTGGTGCTGAATTTCCTTAATTTTTGTCTCGACTTCGGCTTCATCACCTTTATACATAGCGCTCAAATAGCGCCTTGCAACTTCAGGGCGACCTACTTTAACTAAGTAGCGAGGACTTTCAGGTAGGATCAATGCCCCAATGAACAAAATGGCCGAGGGAAGCGCTGCGATACCGAGCATCCAACGCCACCCGGTGTATAAACTAGCGAAAGCGTAGTTAGTGACGTATGCCAGCAGAATCCCGGTCATCACCATTAGTTGGAACGAACCGGTTATGAAACCACGCTTGGAAACTGGCGACATTTCCGATAGGTAGGTGGGAATTAGAGCGGAGGCGGTTCCGACTCCCAAACCGAGGATTAGACGGGAAATAATCAGCACCGCAACCCCTGATGCGATGCCGGATCCAATGGCGCCAACGAAGAAAATTATGGAAGCCAGGAGGATGAGGCGGCGTCTCCCATAGCGGTCAGATAGGGGACCGATTACGGCGGCTCCCACTACTGCCCCTAGTAAGACGGAGCTAACTACCCAACCTTGACCCCAGGCATCAAGGTGGAGCTGGTCTTGAATAAATAGAATTGCACCTGAAATAACGCCGGTATCGTATCCGAAGAGTAGTCCTCCTAGGGAACCGAACAGGTATACGAAAGTCATCGAAATTTTATTTTTTCGCATTTTTATCACCGATTATTTGCCGCATCTTTGCAGCTTGCAGAGCTAGTTTTGTAAGTTCCTTTTGGGAACTCGTTTATTGAGAGTGGGGTTGGGTTCAGACAAAATGTCTGAACCCAACCGGCGTGACTAGATGTCAGTTAATAACTAGGCGTCAGCGAGAGCTTTTACCAAGTAGTTGTTCAAAGTAGCCTTGATGGTTTCTAGTTCCCCAGGTTCGTTGGCATTCATCAGTTCAGATTGCGTCTTGTCTAGGGAGTACTCCTCCAAATCTGCCAAAGTGAACTGACCGTCCTCAATCTTCTTGCCTATTCCCTGGTCAAAGGAGGAATAGCGTTTTTGTAGGATTTCATCGATGAAGCCATCCTTTTTTAGCTTGGCGGCAACCAGTAGGCCAGCCGCATAGGAGTCCATCCCCACGATATGTGCTGCGAATAGATCTTCCTCAGTGTAAGAGCTACGCCGCGGTTTCGCATCGAAGTTGAGACCGCCGCGAGGGCCGATGCTTCCTTCGGAAAGTACTTCCCACATTACTGCAGTGGTTTCGTACAGGTCGGAGGGGAATTCATCCAGATCCCAACCTAATAGTTTGTCGCCTTGGTTGGCATCTAGGGAGCCGAGCATCCCGGCAGAACGCGCAACCCTGATTTCATGCTGATAGCTATGTCCTGCAAGGTTGGCGTGGTTGCCTTCTAGATTGAGTTTGAAGCTGTCGTCCAAGCCGTAGGTCTTGAGGAACGCAATGCTGGTGGCGGCATCGAAATCATACTGGTGAGTGGTGGGCTCTTTCGGTTTCGGCTCAATCAGGAATTGGGAGTCAAGACCTATCTCTTTCGCGTAATCCACCGCAGCATGGAAGAACCTGGCCATATGGTCTTGTTCGCGCTTTAGATCTGTGTTCCACAAGTTTTCATAGCCTTCACGGCCACCCCAGAATACGTAGTTTTCTGCACCCAAACGTTTTGCAATTTCTAAACTGTGTTTAAGCTGGGCGCCCGAGTAGGCGAATACATCTGCAAAGGGGGAAGTTGCTGCCCCGGCTTGGAACCGCGGGTTAGTGAACAAGTTGCAGGTGTTCCAAAGAAGTTTTATTCCAGTTTCCTGTTGACGTTTTTCAATCCGGTCAACTACCTTGTCCAGGTTTTGATTAGTTTCCCGTAAAGTGTCGCCTTCGGGAGCGATGTCGCGGTCATGGAAGCAGAAGTATTCAACACCCAGTTTTTGATAAAACTCGAAGGAATAATCAACTTTGGCTAACGCCAGCTCCAGGGGGTCAGTTAGAGAGTCGTAGGGGCGTTGCGCGGTTCCCTCTCCGAAGGGATCCACCAACCGCTGTTGGAAGCTGTGCCAATAGGCGACTCCGAAGCGTAGCCATTCCGACATTTTCTTCCCCGCGACAACCCTGTCCGGTTGGTAGTAGTGGAATCCTAGTCCTTGTCGTGGATCGTCGTTTCCAACAAAGGGAATAGTATCCGTTTTCCATAAATCTGACATTTAAGTACCTCCTCGTACGAGCCCATCGGTAAGAGTGTTTTTTACACCTGAACCAGAGATAGACTATTTGTTGCGTAACAAAACAAAGCCTAGCACGGAGATAAAACAATTATCAAAGTGAGTTATATCACGCATATATCCTGCGAAAATAACCTTGACTAATCACTAATGGCTCAATAGCCTATGTTTGAGAATAAAACAAAGTAAGCATCGACGGAGTTGTCTAGCCCAGCGAAGGGTGAATAAGTACGCTCCATGCTATATAGGAGAAAAATGACTTTAGTAGCCGGGATAGATTCCTCAACTCAATCTTGTAAAGTTCTGGTAATCGAAGTAGAAACTGGGAAAATTGTCCGACAAGGGAAAACGCCTCATCCCGAAGGGACTGAAGTAGCACCTAGTTCCTGGTTAGAAGCATTTCGTGAAGCATCTACCCAAGCTGGCGGTCTCAATGATGTCGCTGCGCTCGCGGTTGGAGGACAACAGCATGGCATGGTGTTACTTGATGAAGCCGGAAAAGTGATTCGACCCGCGCAACTTTGGAATGACACCAAGTCAGCAGCAAGCGCAGCGGCATTAATCGAAGAAAAAGGGGCGGATTTCTGGGCTCAGGC
This sequence comes from Varibaculum cambriense, assembly GCF_022133705.1. GTDB lineage: Bacteria > Actinomycetota > Actinomycetes > Actinomycetales > Actinomycetaceae > Varibaculum > Varibaculum cambriense_A. Next base: position 98,408 of record NZ_JAKNHJ010000007.1, on the reverse strand, counting down.
GGTAGGTTCCGTTCCGGTTGCTTCCCTTACGGTTTCCAAGTTGCGGTGGCTAGCTGATCATGAAAAAGAAAACTTAAACCGGATCGCGGCAATTTGTTTGCCCCATGATTGGCTAACCTGGAAAATTCGGGGGTCAGGTGATTTACGTGACCTAGTAACGGACCTCTCGGACGCCTCTGGAACCGGTTATGTGGATTGTGAGGACGGATCTTATCGCTATGACATTTTGGCGCATGCGTTGCGAATATCCGAAGAAGAAGCGCGGAAAATAATTCTGCCGCGCATTGCGGACTCCTTCGAAAAAGTAGGTAACGCCAGCGCAGAGTTCGGTGGGGGTATTTTAGGACCCGGGTGTGGGGATAACGCCGGTGCGGCTTTGGGGCTAAACCTTCAGGAGGGAGAGGCTTCGCTATCTTTAGGAACATCCGGGGTAGTGGCGGCAGTTTCTAGCCATCCCCTCCAGGATTCCAAAAGCGGAGTTACCGGTTTCATGGATGCCACCGGAAAGTGGTTACCACTCGCGTGTACTATCAACGGTTCGCAAATACAAGACTACTTTTGCCGAATCTTAGGGATTAACTACCTCGAACTCGATGAGCTCGCTGCCAAGGGTGAAACCGGATGCGGAGGAATGACTTTATTGCCCTATTTTGCCGGGGAACGTACCCCGAATCTCCCTGAAGCAACAGCCAGTATTTTCGGGATGACTCCCGGGGCAATGACTAAAGAGAATTTCGCCCGTCTTGCATTTGAAGGTATAGCTTGCCACATGCGTGCTGCGCTTGAATCTGTGCGAGCTGGTGGGGTCACAGTAAATAAAGCGATGCTGATAGGGGGAGCAGCTAAGTCAGCGGTTTTGGCGCAGATACTTTCTGACATTTTGCAGATTCCGTTACGCCTGCCCGAGCCCGGCGAATATGTTGCTAAAGGAGCCGCCCGCCAGGCAGCAATCGTTGCTGGGGAAATACCCGGGCAAAACTGGGAGCCACAATTCAGTGCTGAAATACAGCCGAAAGAAGAAAATCCCGCGTGGGAACGCTATCTGCCCCTAATGGAAGAATTACTGTAGGTACATCCGCTTGGGCACTGTCATTGCTGCCGTCTCTTTTTCCGGTTCCGACCCTTGCGCGGAAAATAAGTTTTTCCCGCCTAGTGTCACGGGTCTGGCACGGTAAAAGCACTCCGGGGACCCCAATTTCCTCGCTTAAGCGAGGATAGGGAGTTGTAAGGAGAGGCAAATAGCTATGTTTCCGACTAAACAAGGTACCTGCGGCTTGCGTGTCCCTCTCGTATCTTTTACCGGCCGCGACCCTAACGGGCAGCAAGAAGTTTTCCCTCCCGCTGTCGTCCGCGTACAGGGGCGGATTTTGCCTCGCGCCCCGAAATCCGGAAAATGCTCTGGCATTTTCACGGATTTAACGCCCGCAGCCTACCCTGCGGCATAAATCCGCCCCTGCACGCTCAGCGCGTACCTTACGGGAATCTCGTACAAGCTGTACCCCTTGCGTGGGGGAGAAGTTTTATCCGATCAGGCTAGGCGGGCGTAAGAATCGGAAAATGACCAAGTCATTTGCCGATTCTTTGGGCGGGAGGAAAAACTTCTCCCCCACGCACTAGTCGGAGAACTGAAAACTCCTAGCCCCCCGCAAAGGGAGGGAGAACATCTAACTGTCCGTTAGTGGCGGATTCACCGAGGGGAGTGTCGCCATCGGCGAGGGCACCATCTACTAGGAAAGAACTAACCTCTAGGATCGATGCCAGATCGTTCTTGCTGGCTGCTTGGGCAATTTCTCGCAGAGTCTGGTTGGCAGTTGCCGGAACTCTAGCGCTGTCAACACCTGCTGCCTGGGCAGCCCCAGCGAAAAAACGTACCGTGATCACGCTTAGCCTCCGATCTGAGAAAGAGAATAGGTTCTGCGTCCTGCCCCTGCTATTTCGCGGTGACCAGCTGGTTTAGCTGCCTGAGCGGTGAGCCAAAGTTGAGCCAGCTCATCGTTAGAGGCACCTTGACGCAAAGGAGTAAGTAAATCGACAAAAGATAAAGAAAACAGGCAGGAATAGACTTTTCCATCGGCAGACAGGCGGGTGCGGTCGCAGGTGGCGCAGAAGGGCGCGGATTCGGAGGCAATAACCCCAATAATCCCGGCAGGATGGTCGCTGCCGGCCGCCACGTTCCAACGGCGCGCCGGAGCCGCCGGGTCAGTTTCAATCGGGGTGAGCGAAAAACATTCCTGCAGACGCGCGAGAATATCGCGGGCATGAGGGCGAGTCGCGGCGGAATCCCCTAAGGGGCCAATGGGCATAAATTCGATTGCCCGCCACTGGAAGTCGCGCCGCAGCGCAAAGCGAACTAGCTCCGGTATTTCCTCTAAGGACTGCTGATCTAAGATCACCGAGTTAAGTTTTATGGGTTTTAGGACGCTACCCGGTAGCTTGTCCAGTGCCGTGGCTACCTCGGGAAAACGGTTACGCTTTGCGAGGGCGAAATACCGTTCGGGATCCAACGTGTCTAAAGAAATGTTGATGCGCCCTAGTCCGGCTGCTATTAATGAATCTAACCGGGATGCTAAACCAATAGCATTGGTAGTCAGGGCAATATCTGCCGGCATCCCCGCCTGCATGAATGCCTGGTGAATCTGGTGGATAATCTCGGCTAAATCGGGGCGTAAAAGGGGTTCGCCTCCGGTTAGACGAACTTTACGAATTCCTAGAGACAGCGCCACCTGGGTTAGTCGCCCGATCTCGGCGGGAGTCAGTAAATCCTGGCGGGGAATCCAGCTGTCGGCGTCCTCGGGAAGACAGTAACTGCAGCGTAAGTTACACCGGTCGGTAACCGATAGGCGCAGGTCTGCTGCTACCCGTCCCCAATGGTCGAGTAGCTGTGACGAAGGCTCGTCACCTCCGGATTCGACGCGCATTACCCCTCCTGCCTGTATTACTCTGCGTGATGCTAGTTGACTAGTCTTCCCAGTTGTCAGCTAGTTCTTGCAGCTGGGCAATAACCTGCTTGGCGTCAGCGCCGTGACCAGCAAGATATCCGGCAAGAAAGGCAGTTAAAGGGGCTCCCGGGCGGGAAGGCCCATGGGCTACGGTTCCAATCAGGGACAGCAGTTCTGATTCCACCGCTTCCAGGGGATTATCCTCCAATTGCAGGTTTGTGCGCACTTGTTCTAACCAGCGATGCATCCGCGCCATCTTTTCTGGGTCGTCTTTCTTGCCGTGGCCGGCCATCATGTTCCCCCTTTCGCTTGCCGCGACCGGATTAAGGCCGCGCATCCGTCTTAAATATTAACGATACCAGGGAAGATAATCTTTGCTAAGGCTTTGTTTTCCGAGGGCGTAGGTCAGGAAAATAGGCGCGGATTTCGAGCAATCATTATTGCTTAGAAGCGGAGGATGCCTCGGAATGCTTCCGTTTTCGCAAAATCTTTCCGAAGTGCGAGCGCAGGCTACCTCCGGCTTTAATCCAGTCATTGATAGCGGAGATCCCCACTGCCAACAGGTAAAGCCCGATTAAAGCTGACATCTGGACGATCATCGGCCAGGCCGTAGGCAGGGGATTGGCGACTGCCGAGAAAACAGCGGCAATCACCACTGCCCACCGCCAGCCTTTGAGCATGGTTTTTGCTGTCATTACCCCCATAAAGTTCAGCGCCACCAAGATTTCGGGCGCCAGGCAGGACAGACCGAAGGCCAGCACCATGCGCATAAAGAAGGTGATATAGGAATCTGCCCTTAGCAGCATTAAGGCTCCGTCGGGAGTGAAAGAGTTAAGGATAGCAACTGCCTTGGGGATTACCCATATCCCAGACAGGGCGCCGCCGCTGAAAAGTAATACCCCTACTAAACCAAAACTGGCGATATAGATTTTTTCTTTGCGCTTCAATCCCGGGGCGATAAAAGCGCCAATTTGGAAAATCCACCAGGGCGCGGAAATCAATACTCCCAGCCACAGAGAAACCTGAATCCGCATATCAAAGGCGGCGCCAATCGTTTGGAAGTTAAGTTGCGGAGCTTGCTCACTGACGGCCAGTAGTGGTGCCTGCATCCAGTTCAAGGTAGGAGTAACTAAGAACCAGCCACCAATCGAGGCCATAAGTATCCCGGCCAGCGCCAACAGTAGGCGTTTTCGTAGTTCTACCAGGTGTTCGCTTACCCGCATGCGGGCTTGCGGGTTGTTCTTTTTTTGTCCCGGCATCGGGGGTTAGAGAACTATTTGGTTTCCGGCGAATCCGCGGTCTCGGACTGCCCGCTAGCCACTTCCGGAGAGGAAGCCTGTGTGTTCTGCGTGGGCGCCGGAGAAGAAGTCAAAATTTGTGGTGCCGGAGTTTCAGATGTTACCTGCTTGGGATTGTCGTCCTCGCTGAGATCTGAAAGTTCCGACTTGAGGACTTTCGCCGATTTGCCGATATTGCGGGCGATATCGGGCAGTTTGGAAGCTCCAAAAACGAGGATTAACACCAGGAGCAGAATCAGAATGTGTGTCGGTCTCACAGGGATGCCCTTCCTTTCTTGCAGACGGCATCGATAATTGCCTTCCCCAATTGTAGCGGGGTTCGCCGGCAAATAGGTGACTCCTATCGACAATAGCTAAAACTTCCCCGGTTAACCAGCAAATTTAAGGGGTAAATAGCGCTAGGTAGGTTAATGCTGTTTACCTCCGCGATAATCGTCCTCTAAACGGGGTAATCTGAGGGCGGGAGGCAAAACGTGAGCGAGTTCATTGAGGAAGAAATAGCGGGAGCCCAGGCCGTAGCGGATTTGATGGCGGGGAAGAAAACGATTGTGGTGGCGGGAGCCGGCATGTCCACCGATGCCGGGATCCCGGATTATCGCGGAACTGGTTCGTCGGGTATGCCCACCGTAGATATGGATCAGTTTTTAGGTGAGCTGTACTGGCAAAAATGGGTGTGGCGGCGTAATCAAGAAACCTGGAAAACGGTAGCGCGGCTGCAGCCCACCCCGGGGCATCAGGCTTTAGCGCGGCTAGAGGAGGCGGGGCTGATTAACTGCATCGCCACCCAGAACGTAGACGGCTTAGACCGGAAAGCGGGTTGTAAGAATGTGCAGCTGCTGCACGGCAGTTTTGAGGAGGTTCAATGCTTAGGGTGCGGAGCAGTATTTTCGCGTGACCATATTGACCAGGAGCTACGCAAACTTAATCCGGATGTAAAAGACGATCCCGATCCTAAAAATGTGGCAGTGCTAGCGGCAGCCGATGAGCAGGCAGCGCGTGCCTGCCAGTTCAACCTGCTGTCTTGTCCGCGTTGCGGCGGGACCATTAAACCGGGAATCGTGTTTTTCGGAGAATCCCTGCCCGGCGAGGCCATGGATCGTTCTTTCGCGGCGGCACGGGAAGCTGACGTGGTGCTGGCGGTAGGAACTTCCCTGGCGGTGCTTACGGGGCTGTGGGTGTTGCGGGAAGCCTGGGGAACCGGCGCCAAAGTGGCGGTGATTAACCGGGGACCTACGGCTGCAGATTCCCTCGCCGACGTGCGGGTATCTGGCGGCGCCTCTCAGGTACTAACCCAAGTAGCAGAGATCTTGCTGGATTAGCGCAGAGCAAGTAGTAACCACAGGTCGACTGTCGTGATATGTGGGCTAATGTCGAAAGGCGCACGCCCAGCAAGTGCACCCTGATCGGAAGCCCACAGGGAGCCTCCCGGCGAAATGATAAGGGAGCTTAAATGCCTAGAGTCGGTTCCACGCGCTCCCTCCTGCGCATATGCGGAACCGACTCTAGGTTGTAGTTTAGGGGTTATCTTGACACACGTTCCCCTAAAATAGCCGGAGCGACCAGCTTATATAAGTATAGCAAAAAGATGGAAGAAGCCTAATCTTTTTCATGTGCTACAAGTCATAAAATGCTACACCCTGTGGCTTTATCCGTAGCTAAGGTTACGGAGTTTTAAGAACTCTAAGCTAATGACAGGCTAGAATAGCATTCGACATTAATTAACTTCCAGGAAGTCGCGATGGAAATCTTTTCTCCTTTTCATTACCTGCCGGTAGCAGATTCTTCGGCAGACGTCTCCACTTTGCTTTCTGCGCTAGCTAAACAAATGACCGGGGACGCAGATCTCCCTCCTAATCTAAATCGCACTCGCCTGAAAAAATCGCAAGTACTTTTCCCTTTCCCCAAGAGTACGGGTCGCCCGAAGGGACTGGCAGACTATGAAACCCGCAAGCGTCAAGTGCCAGAATCCGCGGTCTTAGCCTTGCCGGCACCGGCAGGGGGTGCCGTTATTTGTTACTCGCAGCTCAGTATTAAAAATATGGCGGAAGCAGTAAATTCCGCGGTAGGTAGGCCGGGACGCTGGATTCTTACCGCTCCAGTCACCGAGATTGACGGCATGATGATCCTGGCACGAGCCATTGCGGTAAATATTCCTCCGATCATTGCCGCCAAAACCACACCGGCTAGCGCCCTCGAGATTGTGAGGGCCGTGGAGCGAGCGAAGGATCGCAGCGACAAAGATCAGGCACCTATCTATATGCAGATCACTAAGGAGCAACTAACTCAGCTCCTGGAAATTCCTCCTGCACAGCGCAGCGCTCTGAGCGAGGTATCAGTACTGATAGTTACCGGTTTAACTAGTCACGATCGTCTAAGGTGCGCCGCGAGAGAAGCGGGAATAGATATTATTCCCGGCTACGGGATCCCTGAATCGTGTGGACTATGCGTACTGGATGGCAAACCAGTAGCCGGAGTGCACGTAGCTACTATTGGGGATCGGATTTGGCTTTCTGGGATCTGCATGATGGCCGGTTATCTGGGTAAACCTGGACAGGTGGAGTGGGTTACGCGAGGACGGCGGCGTTGGATGCGTAGCAAAGACGCGGGTCATATGCGCGGGTCGCGTCTAGTCGTGGACGGAAAAATGCGCGATGTAATAGCCACTGCGGGAGTTCATATCCAAGCCTCCTTGGTGGAAAGAGTAATCCAGGATCTACCGCAAGTTGACCAGGTAGTAGTGGTGGGAGTACCAGATCCGAGGTGGGGTTCCCTGGTTACTGCAGTCATCAAGCCGGCATCAGATATCGCGGAGCAGCTGCTAAATCCTCAGCATAATTTAGCGGTAAAGCCAGCCGTTTCGGCAGGGCTTTCACGCGGATCCGTCATAAAAGTTGATGCTAAAAAAGTACGAGACCTGGCCGGGCTTCCTTCTACGGAGGTAGAGGAATCGAAGCCGCAACTAACTCCCTTGGAAGCGGCGATGGCCGCAATGGCCGCCAAGATCAGGGGAGCCGATGTGGATGTGGTTGCCGCCGCAGAAACCGGGGAACTGCCGGCCGGAATCTACGAGGTGGCGCGGGGAACCGCTAATCCCACTTCCGAAGGAGAGATTGTCTTTCCAGCTGCCGATGCTGCCCCCGCGACCCCGGTAACTCTGCCCGAGGATCTAGAGGGCGATTTAGAAGAAATGGAAATCGCGGCAACTGAGATCACGGGGAGCAGCAACCGTCCCGAAGCGGGAGACCGTCCCCATAGCGCCACGGTTCCTACCGAGGATGAATCCGAACCATCCACCGATTTAGCGATGCTGGTGCGAGCCTTGGTGACCGGCCAGCTGGATCGGGCACATGCCCCCCGCGCCCTCGTCCTTGTAAATGAAATTCCTACTGATCTGCAAGGAAATCTTGATCGTAGCGCCTGCCGGCAACTGGCTACCCAGCGAGTCGCAGCCGGGGAAGCTTGGATTAGATAATCCGGCGACAGTCAAAGAAGTTTCATTACTGTGAAAACGAAGAAAAGCGATAATGCACCGCGAATAGAAAGGAATCTAAGCCGTAATGGCAACTGGTTCACAATGGATTGAAGCTGCCCGCCCGAAAACCTTACCCGCCTCCCTGGCGCCGGTGATTATGGGGATTGGCGGGGCAATTGGCCTGGGACACGCCTCGCTAGGAAAATCAGTATTAGCCCTGTTAGTGGCGTTAGCCTTCCAGGTAGGCGTGAATTTCTCTAATGATTATTCCGATGGGATTCGTGGCACCGATGCGAGCGGAAAACGGGTAGGGCCCCAGCGCCTGACCGGTGCGGGATTAGCCGCCCCCCGCACGGTGTTACTCGCGGCCTTGAGCTGCTACGCCTTTGGAGGGATTTGTGGAATTGCCCTGTGTATCTGGGCAGGTAGCTACGGCTTGATTGGGCTCGGGGTGCTGGCTGCCTTGGCGGCTTGGTTCTACACCGGAGGAAAACATCCATACGGCTATTTGCCCGGGATATCCGAAGTCATGGTGTTCGCCTTTTTCGGTCTTTTGGCGGTGCAGGGAACTATCTGGGTGCATGCCCATATGTTGCCGTGGCGCACCTGGACAGCGGCCAGTGGTATCGGGCTACTTTCTTGCGCCCTATTGTTAATAAATAATCTGCGTGATATTCCCGGAGACCGTCAGAGCGGAAAAAATACGCTAGCGGTGAAGTTAGGGGATAAAGGCTCACGGTACCTCTTTGTTGCCTATCTTTATGTGGCTTTGGTGCTGGGGGTAGTATCCTTCAGTGTCCGTTGGGAAGCGCTAGTGTTTGGCCTCGCCCTGGTGATTTGGGTGAGTTATCCGCAGATGAAAGTGTTGCAGGGAGCGCGCGGGAAAGAGCTGATAAAAACCTTAAAACAGGTGGGGCAAATCACCTTGGGGTATGGGCTGGCTATCGCGGTTCAGTGGGCTTTCCACGGTATTTAGACAGACCAAAAAATTTATAGTTGTTAGGCTGGGAACATGGCTGCGGTAGTTATTGCCCTCGTACAGATTCTGCTAGCGGTATACGCGCTAGTAGATTGCTTGCGCACGGATAAATCTGATCTCCCCGGGCGACTTCCGCGGGCGTTTTGGCTGTTAATTATCATTGTCTTACCGCTTTTTGGTCCGCTCGCATGGATCGTGATTTCTTGGGCGAGCAAAGCCGAAAGCGCTGACGGCAGGATAGAGATTCCCCGCAATCCGCTGGACATTTTCCGAGGAAGCGGGCAGGGTTCCCGCTCGCAGGAAGTAGAGATACCTCAGGCGCCAGACGATAACCCCGATTTCCTGTTCTCATTAGAGGCAAAGATGCGGCGGGAGAAGCTGGCACGGGAAGCCGAAGAAGAGGCGCAGCGGCGAGCGGCGAAAAATCAGCAGAATCGCGATAATGGGCATGACGCCGCTGGCAGCGGGGAAAATACCTGGGGAAACGGGGAAACTACCTCAACAGAAGGCACCGGAGACGACGAAGCCGACCCGGACGCGAACCCTCCGGAAAAGCCTTCCGCTCACGATTAAAGCGCTACCAGTGCTCAGCGTAGCCACAGTAACTGCACTGGCCGGGTCATTTTCAGCCAAATACTCTGCGCATTATGGGCTCGGCCGGCGTTTAGTTTCCTTGATTTAGAGCGGCGGCGGAAGTTCCCGGTACCATATCGGAAGCCTGAGCTAATAGCGGAGCCGCCGGTTCGCAGTAGTCCAAACTGATCAGGGTGTTTCCTAAGAAAGTCAGAGAAGTAAGCGAAGCTAGGGCGCATTGCCGGCGGGTAGGAATATGCGCGAGCGGGCGACCTTCCACAAACAGGCGGAAAGACCAGATAGGCAGCTGGTGCGACACTATCAAGATTTCTCGAATCGTAGCGCCATCGGCGGAGCGGCCCAGGCGGGAAGGATCGGTAATCGGCAGGTGGAGAGCAGAACGCACCGCTTCGGTAACCCGGCTGGCTTGGACGGCGTAAGGCTCGCACCAGGAAGGACGGAAAACATTACGGTAGCGCGGCCAATTGCGCGGATGGAAGAGGGAGGCGCGGTTACCGTTAACCACTTCGCCCTCGAACATATTCATCGACTCTAAAAGCCGTTTATCGGTGTGAATAGGCAGATCGAATAGCTTAGAGGCCGGAGTAGCAGACTCGACCGCGCGCTCCAGGGGCGAGGAAACGATAGCCTCTAAATAGGCGCCCTTTTCCAAGAGGTATTCCGCGCTCATCTGCGCCATTTGCTTGCCGAGATCGGTTAGGTGATAGCCGGGAAGGCGCCCATATAAAACCCCATCCGGATTATCGACTTCGCCGTGGCGCATTAGGTGAATCGTGGTTAGGTTCTGCATATCCTCCACCCTAGCAAACCGGTTTTGCTAACTAGGGTGCGCAAAACCTAGCTAGACCGTTAGGCTAGAGGCGTGAGCGCAGAACCGAAGGTAGCAGCCTTCTTCGATCTTGACGAAACCGTGATTCGGGGAGCTAGTTCCTGGATACTCACTCGCGAGCTTTTTAGACACGGATTTTTTGGGATTTCCGACCTATTCTTTGCCGCGCGTCACGCCTTTCTCTATGTGGTGTTGGGAGAAGATCAAAAGCGTATCGAACAGGTAAAAACTCGGGCTTTACAGGTGATGGCCGGGCATACTTGCGAAGAGATTATGGCCATTTCGCAGCGGGTATGCGACCGATTAGAGAAAAAGCTTTTCCCGCAGGCACAAGGACTCATAAAACGACATCAGGCAGCCGGGCACGATATTTGGTTGATCTCCGCCGCGCCCTCGGAACTTCCCCAAATGTTGGCCGAGCGTTTAGGGATTACCGGAGGCATCGGCACCCAAGTTGCGGTGAAAGGTGGGATTTACGAGGCGCGGCTAGCATCCGAACTTATGCACGCCCAAGGCAAGCGGGATCGGGTGGAGGCGCTGGCGGCAGAGCGCGGCTACGACCTTCAATCCTGTTTTGCTTATTCAGATTCCGATAACGATATGCCGCTACTAACCCTGGTGGGCAAGCCTTCGGCTATTAATCCTGATATTTGGTTGCGGGTGCGCGCCTTGCAGCGCGGGTGGCCGGTGATCGATTTTCGCCGTCGCTCCCGGATCAGTAAAGCCCTGCAAAAAGCCAAGGCCAAGCGGCGCGGTTTTAACCTGGTTGGATTGGGGCAACGTTTCTGAGTAACCTGGCAAATGCCTACTGAGAAGGAGCCATTTTGAGCGAAAAGAAACCGCCGGCAGCCGCTGGTCTAGATAAGCAGCCCGAAGAAGTATCTGGAATGTTTGACCAGGTGGCCGCCCGTTACGACTTGACTAATGATGTGATGACTTTCGGGCAGCATCGGATTTGGCGGCGCTGTCTGCAGCAAGTGGTGGCACCGCGACCAGGGCAAAAGATTCTAGACATCGCCGCTGGCACCGGCACTTCTTCCCTGAGCTTCCACCGGGCAGGCGCCGAAGTTACCTGCTGCGATTTTTCGGCAGGCATGGTAGCGGAGGGGAAAAAACGTCACCGCGAACTTAACTTTGTTGTCGGTGATGCCCATGACCTACCTTTCGCGGATCAGTCTTTCGACACTGTTACCTGCTCTTTCGGTTTTAGGAATATGCATGATCCGGCGAAGGCACTGCGGGAACTGGCGCGAGTAACCAAGCCGGGAGGCAAGCTGGCGATTATGGAGTTCTCGACCCCGCCCTCATCCCTGATTGCCCGGCTATACGAGCTGTACATGCGCAACGTATTGCCCACTGCCGGACGCCTGGTCTCTTCAGATTCAGATGCCTACACTTACCTGTTTGATTCCATTTTGGATTGGCCAAACCAAGAGACTTTGGGGCACCTAATCCAAGAAAATGGTTGGGGTGAGGTCTCTTATCGCAATCTAACGTTAGGAACGGTGGCGATTCATCGCGCATTTAAAGAGAACTAATAGCTGATTACTCGGATAACTACGAATGGCTATGACCGGGAAATATGGAGATTTCCTGAAAGTCGTATCTAATTAAGTAATAAATCCCTTGCTTAATCACTTAGAATATGTCATGGACTTAGGTCCTGGAATAATTAGGTTTGCCAGCGTAAACCTCTGTGGCTTTAGGCAAATAAAAAAGCAGGTTAGCCTAGGACAGGCGTGAGGAGGCTGCCTAAAATCCTCGGTTTGCCTACCGACATCAAGGTAGAGGCAGGAACGAAACATGGCACGGGAGGGGCGTTCAGGCATGGCGGATCAGCTTGCAGGCGATCGCTGTCAGGTGCTGGTAGTGGGTGCCGGCCCGGCAGGGGCTGCCACGGCCTATCACCTAGCTAAAGCCGGCATTGACATCCTCGTGTTAGAAAAATCTGCTTTCCCACGGGACAAAATTTGCGGTGACGGTCTAACCCCCGGAGCGGTTAAAGAAATTTTGGCGATGGGGATTAATCCCTTAGCAGAAGGATGGCAGCCCAACTACGGGTTGAGCGTAATCGGGGGCGGACATCGGATTACTTTGCCGTGGCCGAAAAACGGATCCCTGCCCGCCTATGGTCTTACCCGCCAGCGCACCCAGCTAGACCACCGGCTAATTAAACAGGCAGTGTCCGCGGGTGCCCGGCTGGTGGAAAATACCGTGGTTCAGGACTTACTCACCGATGGTGATGGATATGCCCGCGGGGTCAGCGCCATAAAGCGCGATCCTAAGACTCGCAAGAAACAGGAAGTCAGTTTCAGCGCGCAATACGTGGTGGATTGTTCGGGAGCGAATGCCCGGCTGGCTTCGCGGCAAGGGCGCACTCCCCTCAAGAATCGTCCGCTAGCGGTAGCTGCGCGGGCGTATTTCCGCTCTCCCCGGGGCAATGAAACCATGATGGAATCGCATCTAGAGCTGTGGGATGGCAAACCCGGTAAATCCAATTTGCTTCCCGGGTACGGTTGGCTATTCCCGATGGGTGATGGGCTGGTCAACGTGGGTTTAGGGTCAGTATCCTCGGGAGCCCAATCCACCAAGTTGCCGTACAAACAGATCTTCCAACGGTGGGTCGCTAATCTGCCCGAGGAATGGGGACTGACCGAGGAAAATATGGTGGGGTCGCTGCGGTCTGCCCCCTTGCCAATGGCATTTAATCGCAAACCGGCTTACGAAAATGGACTACTTTTGGTCGGTGACGCTGCCGGAATGGTATCTCCTTTCAACGGGGAAGGAATCGCCCCGGGGATGTTCGCCGGACGGCGCGCCGCTGACGCTTTAATCCAGGCGCTGGGACGTACCACGCGCGCACAAGCAGAACTCGCCCTCCGGGAATACCCTCGTGACCTGCAAGATCAATACGGGGGTTATTACAGTTTGGGTCGTGTGTTTGTGCGTCTGATCGAGAATCCCAAAATTATGCATGCCTGTACCAAGTACGGGTTGGATAAACCGGCGCTGATGCGCTTTGTCCATAAGATGCTTTCTGATGGTTATGAACGCCGCGGCGGAGTAGCCTCCGACAAGATGCTGCGAATTCTGACTAAGGTGGTAATACCGTCATGAAGAACATCGGTCAGAAAGAACAACTAATCCGGAATCTAACCGGAAACTACAGCAGTAACTTCGCTAAAGCTAGCGGAGCGGATAAAAAGGATGTGGAGGCCAAATGAGTCCATCGGCATCACTGTTAATCATGGGTGCGGTCGCGATTGTGCTGGCCGTCGGCGGTTTGGTACTGTCGGCAGTTCTCGGCCCGGGGCGCAAGACCCGCACCAAACTGGCGACTTATGAATGCGGGATTGATCCCAATGTTCACGAGGACGCTCGCGGGCGTTTCCCGATTAAGTACTACTTGATTGCGATGACGTTCATTGTCTTCGACGTGGAAATGGTGTTCCTATACCCGTTCGCGGTATCAATTGGGCATTTTGGTCAGGTGATGGCCATTCCGGTATTGATCGACATCCTACTGTTCATTGTGTTGGTGCTGGTGCCCTATATTTATGAGTGGCGCCGCGGCGGACTGGACTATTAAGAGAGAGGTACAGCATGTCTTTTGATAATGAGCTGCCGGCAGGAGTCGCCCTCACCAGCCTAGACAAGTTTATGGGTCTTAACCGTAAAGCTAGTGTCTGGCCGGTGACTATGGGGCTAGCCTGCTGCGCTATCGAAATGATGGCCACCGGCACCCCGCGCTTCGATATTTCTCGTTTCGGGATGGAAGTTTTCCGCGCCTCTCCGCGGCATGCAGATCTGATGATTGTATCGGGCAGGGTTTCCTGGAAGATGGCGCCGATTATCCGCAATTGCTACGATGCCATGCCAGAGCCTAAATGGGTTATTTCCATGGGTGCCTGCGCTTCCTCCGGCGGGGTATTCAATAACTATGCGGTAGTGCAAGGCTGCGACCACGTAGTTCCAGTTGACGTCTATCTGCCCGGATGCCCCCCGCGTCCCGAAGCCCTGATCCACGCGATTATGGTGCTGTGGGATCAGATCCACTACCGCACTCCTATTACGCAAAAAGAACGGCTGGAGATCGCCCGTAAAGCCGAAAAGGCAGCCTTGGAAGCGACTCCTACCTCCCAGATGAAAGGACTGTTGGCGTGAGCGAAGACGACAAGACAGTAGTCCTCCATTCCGATGTTGAGGACGGGCCAGTAGCAGTCGAGGTAACCGCTCCGCGCGGTTTTACGGCCGGCTCAGATATGGGTACCCGCCATGGTCTATTCGGGGTGCACGATGACGGTGACACCACCGGTTTCACTGAAATGCAATTGCGTCGCCAGATGCCGGCTGAAAGCGGACGTCCCTATGGCTCTTGGTTCGATGAAGTGGTGGATATTTTAGAAGAGCTTATCGAACAGTCTGACCTGGAAATAGCACAGGTAATCGAGCGAGTGGTAGTCGACAATGATGAACTGACTATTTTTATCGCCCGCCAGCACTTGCCACAGGTCGCCAGATGGCTCCGCGACGATCAAGATCTGCGTTTTGAGCTATGCCTGGGTGTTAACGGCGTGCACTATCCGCATGACACCGGGAAAGAGCTGCACGCAGCCTATATGCTCTTTTCCGCAACCCATAACCGCCAGCTGCGTATAGAAGTTACCTGCCCGGAATCTGATCCTCGGATTCCCTCGGTGGTAGCTACCTATCCCGGAAATGACTGGTGGGAGCGCGAAACCTGGGATCTGATGGGAATTATCTTTACCGGTCATCCCGGTTTGACCAGAACTGCTTTACCCGACGACTGGGTAGGACACCCGCAGCGGAAAGACTATCCGTTAGGCGGTATCCCGGTGCAATTTAAGGGCGCGACAGTTCCGCCCGCCGATTCTCGGAGGTCATACAGCTAAATGAAATACACTGACGAAAAGAACAGCCCCCTGCTCCGAGCTGCCGGTCCCGCCCTCGACAGTCTAGTAACCGAGGACACTCCGCAATACGATCTGCATGGCGGAGACTGGGAAGAGATGGCGTCCGAAGTCGAAAAACTCGCTAATGAGCGGGTCGTGATGAATATCGGACCGGTTCACCCCTCGACCCACGGGGTATTACGCCTGATTGTGGAACTCGATGGAGAATACGTTCGCGATGTACGGGTGGGAACCGGATACTTGCATACCGGTATCGAAAAGAATATGGAATACCGTACTTGGACGCAGGGGGTTACCTACTGCACCCGAATGGACTATGTAGCCCCCTTCTTCCAGGAAGTCGCCTACTGCTTGGCAGTAGAAAAACTTCTAAAGAAAACCGCTGAGATCCCGGAGCGGGCTAACCTAATCCGCATCCTAATGATGGAGTTAAACCGGATTGCCTCGCATGTGGTGGCCATCGCCACCGGTGGTAACGAGCTCGGTGCTACCACCATGATGACTATCGGGTTCAGGGGACGCGAAGAAATCCTGCGGATCTTCGAACAGATCACCGGTTTGCGTATGAACCACGCCTATATTCGTCCCGGTGGGGTGGCACAAGATTTGCCGCCTGGGTGCACCGATTATATTCGTGATCTGCTCCCCAAGACCCGCCGTGATATCAACGAGCTGCAGGATCTAACTTTGCAGAACCCGATCTTTAAGGCTCGTTTTTGCGATGTAGCGGTTTTGCCTTTATCGGGACACATGGCGATGTCTATGACCGGTCCTTCCGTGCGGGCAGCTGGATATCCCCTGGATATGCGGAAGATGCAGCCCTATTGTGGATACGAAAACTTCGAGTTCGATGTTCCCGTAGCTGACCAGTCCGATGCTTATAACCGGACTGTGGTTCGCTTCGACGAATGTTACGAATCCCTCAAGATTATCTACCAGGTGCTGGATCGCCTGGATGAAACCGAGGGCGAACCGGTGATGATTTCCGATCCACAAATTAAGTGGCCGGCACAGCTGAGCGTAGGTACCGACGGGCAAGGTAACTCTCCCGAACACATTAAAGAGATCATGGGTAACTCCATGGAATCCCTGATTCAACATTTCAAGTTGGTGACCGAAGGCTTTAGAGCACCGGTTGGCCAGGCCACGCAGCTGGTGGAACACGCTAAAGGCGTAATGGGAGTACACGTGGTCTCAGATGGGGGCACTCGTCCCTATCGGGCGCACTTCCGTGACCCCAGCTTTGCTAACCTGCAGTCCTTATCCCTAATGGCACAAGGCGGTACGATCTCTGACTTGATCGTCACGCTGGCCAGTGTGGATCCCGTCCTGGGAGGTGTCGATCGCTAATGAGTTTTTACGATTTTGAGGTCGAGCAAAAGTTCCGTGCAGAAGCAGCGGAAATTATTGCTCGCTATCCACAGGGGCACGAACGCAGTGCTATGATCCCGTTGCTGCACCTAGTGCAGAGCATCGACGGATACGTCACCTCCAACGGTATCGGACTAATCGCCGATATTCTTAACTGCCAACGGGCGGAAGTCAGCGCGGTTGCCACCTTCTATACCCAGTTCAAACGGCACCCTAACGGTGAATACACCGTGGGGGTATGCACCAACGCCCTCTGCGCCGTCCTCGGAGGGGATAACATCATGGAGACTCTAGAAAAAGAACTAGAGGTCGGAAATGATGAGACTACCGCTGACGGCAAGATTACTCTTGAGGCACTGGAATGCAATGCTGGCTGCGACTATGCGCCGGTAGTCATGGTTAACTGGGAGTTCTTTGATAATCAAACTCCCGAATCAGCGGTGCAATTGGTGCGCGATATTAAAGCTGGAAAACCGGTGCATCCCACGCGAGGATCCGAGGCGGCTCCTACTTTCAAAGAGGCCAGCCGGATCTTGGCCGGATTCCCTAATCCCGAGACTGCAAATCAGGGCGTGGCTGCCGGTCCCGCCAGTTTGTGGGGACTAAAAGTAGCCGAAGAACAAGGTATGCAAGCCCCTGACCCCGGGCAGTTTGGAGAACCTGAAGCTGCTCAGGCTGGGGATACAGCTTCGGGCGGTGCTGCTAATGAGGCCGGAAAAGATCCGGTCGGCAAGGAGCATTCCTCTGCTGATCATAAGGAGGCGGACAAGTGAGCGAAAACGGAAAGTCTGAGATCCGCCGGGTTCCGCTGACCCCGATTATCACTAAACAGTATCGGGAGCCGGAGAGCTGGACGCTGCAGGCCTACCAGAAAACTGGCGGGTACGCCGGCCTGGAAAAAGCCAAGCAAATGGAACCGGCGCAAATTCTGGATGCAGTCAAGCAAGCCGGCGTGCGCGGACGTGGTGGTGCCGGGTTCGGTACTGGTCTGAAATGGTCGTTCCTACCGCCTGATGACGGCGGTCCGCGTTACCTGACCGTTAACTGCGACGAATCCGAGCCGGGTACCTGCAAAGATATCCCGATGATTTTGGCTAATCCGCACGCGGTTATCGAAGGGGTGGCCATCACCTGCTTGGCTATCGGTTGCGATCACGCTTTTATCTATATCCGGGGCGAAGTCGTTCACGCCTATAATCGCCTGCTAGTGGCAATTAAAGAGGCCGAAGATGCCGGGTTATTGGGTGATCTGAAGCTGATTGCCCACGCCGGTGCCGGTGCCTATATTTGCGGGGAAGAAACCGCGCTGCTGGATTCCTTAGAGGGCAAGCGAGGGCACCCCCGTTTGAAACCGCCCTTCCCGGCAGTCAAGGGGCTTTATGCTCGTCCTACGGTAATCAATAACGCCGAAACTATTGCCCAGGTATCTACGGTCTTCCGTAATTCGGTGGAATGGTATGCCTCGATGGGACAAGACAAATCTCTAGGTTACGGCATGTTTAACCTTTCTGGACACGTTAAACATCCGGGTCTTTATGAGGCACCGTTTGGAATTACCATGCGCGAACTGCTGGAATACTCCGGCGGGATTCGCGAGGGGCACACCTTAAAGTTCTACACCCCGGGTGGATCCTCGACTCCGCTATTTACCGCCGATGACTTAGATGTCCCCTTAACTTACGAGGACGTGGCATCCGCCGGATCCATGCTGGCAACCCGCGCCCTGCAAGTCTTTGATGAAACTACTTCCGTAGTACGGGTAATTAGCCGTTGGACTGATTTCTACCAGCATGAATCTTGCGGTAAATGCACCCCCTGCCGTGAGGGTACCTATTGGATGAAACAGATAATGCACCGCTTAGAGGCCGGCAAAGGTCAAGAGGGCGATGTAGACCTGCTTTACGATATTGCCGGCAATATCGCGGGACGCAGCTTCTGCGCCCTCGGTGATGCAGCGGCCACCCCGGTGCGTAGCGGAATCGACAAGTTCCGCGAAGAGTTCGAGGCCGGATATACGACTCCCTGGTGGGAGGCATTCCCGCCCGCCGCCTCGGAGGTTTTTAATAAAGGAGGCGCCCTGTGAGTGAGCAAGTCCAAATCAATATTGACGGCCAGGACATTGAGGTCGCTAAAGGTACACTGCTAATTCGCGCAGCCGAAAAACTGGGAATCCATATTCCGCGGTTCTGTGACCATCCGCTGCTAGACCCGGCAGGAGCCTGCCGGCAATGCCTGGTAGAGGTGGCGATGCCGGGACGTGATGGGGTAGTTCGTCCCATGCCCAAGCCTCAGCCAGCCTGCACGATGACCGCGATGGCCGGGATGGAGATAAAAACTGCCGCGACTTCGGAAGTAGCGCAGAAAGCTCAGCACGGGATTACCGAATTCCTGTTGATTAACCACCCCCTGGATTGCCCGATTTGCGATAAGGGCGGGGAATGCCCACTGCAAAATCAAGCCATGTCGCATGGCACTTTGCATACCCGCTTTAGTGATGAAAAGCGGCTGTGGCCAAAACCGGTAGAGCTTACTAGCCAGATTTTGATTGACCGGGAACGCTGCGTGCTGTGTCAGCGCTGTGTGCGGTTCGCTAACCAGATTGCGGGCGACTCTTTCATCGCTTTGCAAGGACGCGGGGGCGGTTCCTCTCCCCGTGACGATCACGATTTCATGGGTGAAAACATTGGCGCCTTTGACCAGAAGATCTTGGGAATCTCCGATTCTGACGGTTCTCACCCGAGCCTTCGCCTCAATCCCGGTGCTGAAGCGTTTTCGGACTCTCACGGCAAACCTGCTCCGCTTTCTTCCCCGGCCGCCATCGGCGCTGGCGTGGACGAGAAAGACCAGGCAGGCAGGCTGTTTAGCTCCTATTTCTCGGGCAATATCATTCAAATCTGTCCGGTAGGGGCACTGACCTCAAAACGTTATCGCTTCCGGGCACGGCCTTTCGATTTGGTTTCCACCCGGGGAGTCACCGAACAGGACGCTTCTGGTTCTGCTTTGCGCACCGATATTCGTCGCGGAACCATCACCCGACGCCTAGCGCAAAAGGATCTGGAGGTAAACGAAGAATGGATCACCGATAAAGATCGCTTTGGTTACCAGTGGCAATTCCAGTCTTCCCGGATTAAAACTCCGCTGGTGCGTGAGGACGGGAAACTGGTTCCTACCTCGTGGTCGGATGCTTTTGATCGCGCCGCTAAGGGACTGGCAGCAGCTGGGAAAGGAAAAGTTGGTTTCCTCCCCGGTGGCAGGCTAACTTTCGAGGACGCCTACACCTGGTCCAAGTTTGCTCGCGTTGTTTGCGGAACTAATGATATTGATCAGCGCACCCGCGCGGCTGGCCGGGAAGAAGAAACTTTCTTAGGCGCCTATTTCGCGGGTGCAGGAATGCCAATAACCTACTCTGACCTCGAAAAAGCCGGTCAAGTGCTATTGGTAGGTTTCGAACCTGAGGACGAATGCGGTGCGGTATTCTTGCGGTTGCGTAAAGGGGTACGCTCCGGAAGCGTAAAGGTAGCTACAGTGGCTCCTTTCGCCTCTCCCTCCTCGGTAAAAACTGCCGCCACCGTACTGTTCGCCGCTCCCGGAACTGAGCCGGAAGTAGTAGCCAATGTAAAAGCAGAGGCCGAAGGGGACTTCGGTACAGTTTTTGCCGGCCTTAAAGACGAGGACGCAGTAATCGTAGTTGGCGAACGCGCCGGTACCGTTCCGGGCTTACTAGCGGCTGTTAATGATTTGGCAGCTCGCAGTGGAGCCCGGCTAGCTTGGATTCCGCGCCGCAGCGGCGAACGCGGGGGAGTAGAAGCCGGCACTTTACCCGGCTTGTTGCCCTTTGGCCGCGATGCGCGGGACGCGGAAGCCCGCAGTGATCTAGCTGCTGCTTGGAATGCGCAACTGCCAGATACTCCTGGCCGTGATACGCAGAAGATTCTAGAGGGCGCATGCTCTGGGGAACTGTCTGCCCTGGTGCTCGGTGGTCTAGACTTGCGCGACCTGCCAAATCAGGAGTTAGCGCAAAAAGCCTTAGCTGCGGCCTCCTTCGTGGTTTCCCTGGAAGTTAATCTCACGCCGGCTGCTCAGGCAGCGGACGTAGTTTTCCCGGTGGCGCCAGTTTCGGAGAAACCCGGTACCTTTATTAACTGGGAAGGCCGATTGCGTCCCTTCGGACAGGCCCTGGTTTCCCATGACATGCCGGACTGGGAAGTGCTGGGCAAGTTAGCCCAAGTGATGGGAGTGGAATTGGGGATTGATTCCCTGAAGTCCCTTTACGCGGAAGCTAATGAGCTTATGGACTGGGATGGCAAACGGGTAACGTTTGCAGGTGCCACCCCTGCCGAGTTGGTAACTCCCCCCGATAAGCAAGTGGTGATCACTTGCCATAAGACTCAGATCGATGAAGGTCTTTTGCAGGTGGGAGCCACCGATATGCAAGCGGCTGGGCGCGCCTCGTTTGCGCGTATCAGCCCGGAAACTGCGCAAGAGTTTGGCATAACAGATGGCGGCGCTATCAGCCTGATAACGGACGGGGGACAAATCCAGGTGCCCGTGGTACTAACCAAAATGCCGCAGCGTGTCGTGTGGGTGCCCGAATGTTCAGCCGGCTCACACGTGTATGAATCTTTGGGCGTCACCAGTGGCGCCTTAGTCCAGTTAGAGCCCAATGCGGAGGTGCAGCAGTGAATACCACAATCCTGCTAAGCGCAAGTAGTACTGGTGCCGCTGATTTCAGTAATGACACCTGGTGGATAACCTTGATAAAGGCAGTATTCATCGTGGCATGGCTGATTATCAGTGTGATCATGGCCCTGTGGGTGGAAAGGCGCGGCCTGGGGCGAATTCAGACCCGACCGGGGCCGAATGTGCACGGTCCACTGGGGCTTTTCCAGGCGCTAGCCGATGCCATCAAGCTACTAACTAAAGAAGATATCTTCAAACGGAATGTAGACAAGGTGCTTTATCTACTGGCACCGGTTATTACCGCCGCTTGTGCCTTCTGCATTTACGCGGTGATTCCTTTCGGACCCGATCTGCATATTGGCAGTTTCTCCACCCCCTTACAGCTGACCGATTCTAATGTGGCGGTGCTTTATATGCTCGCCGTTGCAGGTCTGGGCGTTTACGGTATTATCCTCGGCGGCTGGGCGTCCAACGGGCACCTGCCGCTTTATGGTGCAACCCGCTCCGCGGCGCAGGTAATCAGCTACGAGCTGGCAATGGGAATGTCTCTGGTATCAGTATTCGTAGTTTCCGGTTCCATGAAAACCTCGGAGATTGTGGCTGCGCAAAGCCCCATGTGGTGGTGCGTCGCCCTCTTCCCCGCTTTCGTAATCTACGTGATTTCGATGATGGGTGAAGTTAACCGTTTGCCTTTCGACTTGCCTGAATGTGAAGGTGAGATCGTCGCTGGGCATATGACCGAGTACTCCTCGATGAAGTTCGCCTGGTTCTACCTGGCGGAATACATCAACATGTTTAACGTATCGGGGATCTGCGTGACCCTGTTCCTGGGTGGTTGGCGTTTCCCCGGTGGGGATGCGATTCTCGGGGGCGCGCTCAACAGCGGACTTTGGCCATTCCTGTGGTTTGGAATCAAAGTTTGGGCGGTCATGTGGTTCATGATTTGGGTACGCGGTACCCTGCTGCGGGTTCGCTATGACCAGTTAATGATGCTCGGTTGGAAGATTCTGCTGCCGGTATCGATCGCCTGGATGGTAGTGGTAGTCGTGATGCGGGTAGTTACCGTCTATGGAATCGGCAGTATTTCGCAAAGAATGATGGCGATTGCGGCCGTCTTCGTAGTTGCCCTTATCATTATTTGGATAACCGGGGGCAAGGCCGATCGCAAGGCTCTAGAAAAGCAAGCACAAAAGGATGCCGCAGCCAGCGAGCCCTTTGACGCTTTTAAAGGCGGATATCCGGTGCCACCTCTGCCAGGGCAAGTACTACCTCCCAGTCCGCGCTCCTTGGTGCGGGCGAGTGCCGGGGAAGATCACCTGGTAGCCAACGAAGGGGAATCAAATGAGTAAACGCAATCCCACCAGGGAAGATATGAGCTTTGAGCCCGATGAAAAGGGCGCGTTAGGCGAGTTTTTCGCTCCCGTAGCCGGATTCGGGGTTACTTTTCGCTCCTTCTTCCGTCCCACGGTAACTGAGCAATACCCCTATGAGGCGCCGCATGTGCAACCACGGTTTCACGGACGCCATCAGCTGAACCACTATCCCGATGGTTTGGAAAAATGCATCGGATGTGAGCTTTGTGCCTGGGCGTGCCCCGCGGATGCCATCTATGTAGAGGCCGCGGCTAATACTCCGCAGGCACAGTATTCACCCGGGGAGCGTTACGGCCGGGTTTACCAAATCAACTATCTGCGTTGTATTTTCTGCGGAATGTGTATTGAAGCCTGTCCCACCAGAGCTCTTACCATGAGCAATGATTTTGAGATGGCGGATTATCACCGCGAAACTATGATTTACGAGAAAGATCAGATCCTCGCTCCTCTTGAGGACGGGATGCTTTCGGCTCCGCACCCGATGGTGGAAGGAACCACCGATGGTGATTATTACCGGGGGAAGGTGACCGGTGTGACCCAGGCGCAACGTGATTGGGTCGCCGAGCACCGTCCAGACGATCCGACTCTTAAACAGTCGGGGGTTAAGGAGGTTCAGCAATGACATTGCTAGCCCAAGCCGCAGCTACAGATTTTAGTACGGGACAAACCGTATTCTTCTGGGTCACGGCAGTAATCATGGTGGCGCTAGCGCTCGGCGTACTGTTTTGCCGAACCGCAGTACACTCTGCGATCTGCATGGTAGGGGTAATGCTCTGCCTAGCGATGATGTACGCCTCGCAGGGGGCCTACTTTATTGGGGTAGTGCAAGTCGTGGTCTATACCGGCGCCGTCATGACCTTGATACTGTTCATTATCATGATGGTGGGGGTCGCTGCCTCGGATAACTACTTGCGTACCCGTCGTTTCCTCCGCTGGGGTGCAATTTGTGCCGGTGCTTTCGGAGCGATTTTCGTGGCAGTTATGCTAGTCAAGGCGTATTTACCAAAGTTTGGTCAAGTTCCGGATATGCCTACTGGCTCACCCCAAGGTACCACCGATTCTAACCCGGTCAAGATCGCGATGAGCCTGTTCACCGAGCATATTTACACTATGGAAGTAATCGGCTGTCTGCTGATCATCGCGGTAGTCGCGGCGGTGTCGCTAACTCACGGCGATCGTCTCCATAAGCTGTTTAAGCAGCCCGAGACGGCGCAGGCGCGGATGGAAGATTATGCTAAACGGGGTATTCATCCCGGTCAACAGCCCGCCGCGGGTGTTTACCAAACTACTAACGCGACCGACACTCCCAACATTTCAGGCGAAGATCAACGTCCGATCGTCAACTCGGTTTCCCCGGCGCTGCGTGCCCGCAACGCTGACCGCTCGCTGGGAGAAGCGGCACCTCACTTGGTAGAGAAGATTCGCGCCGACCTCGGAGCGAACCCCGCGCAAGGGGTACACTCCACTGCGGCCTCGAAAGCAGTTGCTAAATCTGGAGCCTGGGGGATGGCCGGCCAAGACGCTCCTAGTGGATTGAACGCCCCTAAGACCCGGGTAGTCACCCCCAAGATTGAGGGAACGCCCCCTAGCGATCCGCCGGCCGCATCCAACCTGGATGCCTCACAAACGGAGGTCAGTGAATAATGTCTTTGACTTCATATCTAGTATTGGCAGTCATCCTCTTCTTCATCGGTGCGGTGATCGTTTTGACCCGCCACTCGGCGGTAATCGCTCTGATGGGAGTGGAGTTGATGCTTAACTCCTGTAACTTGATGCTGGTGACTTTCTCCAATATGCATCAAAACATTGAAGGGCAAGTGATGGCCTTCTTCGTCATGGTGGTAGCCGCCGCAGAAGTGGTGGTAGGCCTGGCGATCATCGTCTCGATCTTTAGGACGCGTCGTTCGACCTCGGTCGATGAAGTGCGTTTGATGGGACGCTAGGGGGTATAGAAAGTAATGAACTCGTTGTTGCTAAATACCGCGGCAGAGCAAATGGCAAATGTGTCGGCTACGGGACTAGCGGAATACGCTTGGCTGATGGTGGCAATTCCACTGTTATCTTCCGCTTTTCTGCTGGTATGTGGTCGGGTTACCGATAAATGGGGACACTGGTTGGCAGTTGCTGCCTCCTGGAGCTCTTTCCTGATCGGCTTTATTATTTTCTGCCAAATGATCGGGCAGGCGCCAGCTGAAAGATCGATTTTAGCTCCGGTGTTTACCTGGTTTAAGGCCGGAGGCGGAAATGAGACCATTGAGCTTTCCTGGAATCTGCTCCTGGATCCGCTCTCGATGACCTTCGTACTGCTGGTTACGTTTGTGGGTTCTCTGATCCACGTCTATTCCGTGGCCTATATGGAACACGATCCGGATCGGCGACGTTTCTTCGCCTACCTGAACTTCTTCGTGGCCTCGATGCTGACGCTGGTGCTATCGGATTCCTATGTGGCATTGTTCTTCGGTTGGGAGGGCGTCGGCCTGGCATCCTACCTGTTGATCGGCTTCTGGAATCACGAACTAGCCAATGCGGTAGCCGCCAAGAAAGCCTTCGTAATGAACCGCGTCGGTGACCTGGGTCTGCTGCTGGCCATGATGGCCATGTACGCGGAATTCAATTCCATGAAGTTCGTCGATGTACTGGGAGCTTCTCGCTCGGGGGATATGACCGGCGGCTGGGCTACTGCCATCGGGCTGTTCTTGCTACTGGCTGCTTGCGGTAAATCCGCGCAGTTCCCGCTGCAAGCCTGGCTCGGCGACGCTATGGCCGGCCCCACCCCGGTGTCGGCACTAATCCACGCGGCCACCATGGTTACCGCCGGTGTGTACTTGATTGTGCGTTCTGGCGATATCTTTGTGGCCTCTCCGACTGCCCAGCTCTGTGTGGCAATCGTCGGGGCGATCACCTTACTGTTCGGGGCAATCGTGGGTTGTGCCAAGGACGATATGAAGAAGGTACTGGCTGCCTCCACTATGTCCCAGATTGGCTACATGATGCTTGGCGCTGGTTTGGGGCCCATCGGCTGGACACTAGCTATCTTCCACCTGTTCGTACATGGATTCTTCAAAGCCCAGTTGTTCCTGGGCGCCGGCTCGGTAATGCATGCGATGAACGAGCAGGTAGATATGCGTCGGTTCGGCGGTCTGCGTACGGTAATGAAGGTTTCCTGGATCTGTTTTGGTATTGCCTGGTTGGCGATCTTGGGGATTCCCCCGTTCTCGGGTTTCTTCTCCAAAGAACCGATTATCGCAGCTGCCTTTAACTCGGCGGCCTTTGGAACCACTGGGGCTTGGATCTTCGGATTGATCGCCATGGTGGGCGCGGGAATCACTTCGTTCTACATGTCGCGGCTGTTCTTCATGATTTTCCATGGCGAAAAGCGGTGGACAACCGAGTTTGACGGTGGCAGCGATGTGCATCCGCATGAAGCTTCCTGGTTGATGAACGGACCGATCGTGGTGCTGTCAGTGTTCTCTCTGGCCATGGGGATGGTGTTAGGCTTCACCGATAAGTTCACCCAGTGGCTCGAGCCAGTTACTGGCACTGCAGCTGCTACGGAAAACGCTTCGGTTTCCGTGCTATCCCACGTCGCGATTTCGGTAATCACTTTGATCCTGGTTCTTTGCGGGCTGGCTTTGGCGTTCGTAATGTACGTTCGCAAGCCGGTACCGAAAGTTGCTCCGGCCTCCAACGCCCTGGTGGAAGCGGCTCGAGTGGATCTGTATCAGGACACGGTTAACGAGTCGGTCGCCATGCTACCGGCACAGCTACTTACTGTCGGAGTTGGGGGCGCTGACCGCGGCCTCATAGATGGCATCGTTCGGGGGATCGCCTGGTGTGCTGGGGCTCTAGGACGTGCCCTTAGCCATGTACAAAATGGCTACATCCGTGCATACGCCAGTTACATTCTGGGCGGCGTGCTTTTAGCCCTGGTCCTGGTTGTCGGAAGCCAATTGGTTTAGGGGCAGGAGGAAAAGATAAATGGAAATTACAGTCTTGAACTCAACTTTCCCGGTGCTAACGCTGCTAGTAGTGCTGCCAGCCCTGGCGGCTTTGGCGCTGTGGCTGATAAAGCCAACACGGATTGCCGCGCGGCAGATCGGTCTCGCAGTATCCGCCTTGGTCTTGCTGGGCACCATCTACCTGGCGCTGAATTTTGACTACGGTAAAGCGGCCGCGTACCAGTTCGCAGAAACCCACAGTTGGATTCGCGCCCTGGGAGTTTCTTGGGCGCTGGGTGTAAACGGCCTCGGACTGGCAATGCTAGTGCTTTCGGCACTGCTCACTTTGATCGTGCTGATTGCTTCGGCGCATGATGTAGAAGGCGAGAACAAACCTTACGATGACGCCGGGTATGTGGGTCTTACCTTAGCCACCCTGGCATTTATGATGCTGATTTTTGCAGCTCGTGACGTCTTCGTGTTCTACCTGGCATTTGAAGCCATGCTAGTACCGATGTTCTTCCTGGTTGGCCGCTACGGAAATGGGGCAAAACGGAAAGCCGCAGCTATGAAGTTCCTGCTTTATTCCCTGGCAGGCGGACTGGTTATGCTAATCGGCATCGTGGGAATCTATGTTTACTCTCCGCTGGCTGCGGCCTCTAATGAGCAGCACGCTCGCCTGTACCTCATAGAGAACTTGGCCGGAAAGCTGCAAGCTAGCCCCGGGGTAGAAATGGCGCTAATGATCAGCTTCTTTATCGCGTTTGCGGTCAAAGCGCCGATGGTGCCAGTACACACCTGGCTTGCAGACACCGCCGAGAACGCCCGTCCGGGAACCTCTGCTCTGCTGGTAGGAATCCTGGATAAAATCGGTACCTTCGGGATGATCACTTTATGTTTGACCATCTTCCCGAATGCCTCCCGGCGTGCCGCCTTGGCTTTCATTATTCTGGCCGTGATCTCCGTAATCTGGGGTTCACTGACGGCTTTGGCGCAAAAGGATCTAATGCGCCTGATTTCCTTCACCTCGGTAGCGCACTTTGGTCTGATGGTGCTGGGTATCTATGTTGGCAACACCGTGGCGCTGGCTGGTGCCATGGTTTATATGGTGGCGCACGGCCTCTCGATCGCGGGTATGTTCTTGATTGGCGGGTTCCTCACTGAGCGCGGACATAGCCAAGACATTGAGGCTTACGGCGGTATGCAGCGGGTGACTCCGTTGATTGCCGGTACCTTCTTAATCTCTGGATTAGCTGCCATTGCCTTGCCCGGTCTTTCTGGTTTCGTGCCGGAGCTGATGGTACTGATTGGTACCTTCCGCCTCTACCAGTGGGTAGCAGTGCTCTGCTTGGTGGGAGTAGTCGCGGGCGCGGTTTATGTGCTTTTGCCTTACCAAAAGATTTTCACCGGAAAGGCTCCGGAACATCGCAAGTCGATTAAGGATTTGGATAACCGGGAACGTTGGGGAGTCGCTGCCCCGTTGATCGTGCTGATGCTGGTGATTGGTTTGCATCCACAACCGCTGGTTGATCCAATGTCACAGGTTGCCGATCAGGTGATTGTCACCCAGGATGTGGCGTTTCAAGTAGAAGGGACCGGAAAGTGAGCTTAATGAACGCTACCGTGATTAATGACTTTAGCGAGCTCGGTTTTAACTGGGCGCTAATGGCTCCGGTATTGGTGGTGCTTTTTGGGGCAATCATCGGGATTCTGCTAGAGGCATTCGTACCCGCAAAACAGCGCTGGGGCGTGCAATGTGCCTGGTCAGTTGCAGTAGTTGCGGCTGCCTTGCTGGCGTTTGCGCCCTCATTCGGGGCCTTCGATCTGCAAACTGGTCAGCGGCTAGTACGCGGAGAGCTAATCGTGGATGGATTCTCCATGTTCTCCCAGCTGGTGATGCTGATTGTGGGTTTGCTGGCGCTGCTTCCGATGATTGATCGTACCGGAAATCGGGTTTCTGCTTTCGCCGGACAGCCCTCAGATATTCCCGGTTCTTTCCAAGAAGAACAGACTGAGAGACGTGGCTATCAGCGCAGCGAGGTGCTGCCGCTCAGCCTATTCTCCCTAGGGGGAATGATGCTGTTCCCCATGGCAAACTCGATGCTCACCTTGTTTGTGGCACTAGAGATAATTTCGCTGCCCCTATATGCGATGAGTGCCATGGCGCGTTACCGTCGCCTCCTCAGCCAGGAAGCTGCGCTTAAGTATTTCGTGCTGGGAGCCTTCGCTTCGGGATTCATGCTCATGGGTATGTCTTTGCTATACGGCTACTCCGGGTCCCTGCTGTTGGATCAGCTAGCATTAGCGATTCCTTATCGAGTAGCTTCTCCGGCACTGCTGATGACTGGTGCTGCATTGATGATGGTAGGTTTGCTCTTCAAGATTGGTGCTGCTCCCTTCCACGCTTGGACCCCGGATGTGTATCAAGGTGCGCCTACCCCGGTGACTGGTTTCATGGCTGCGGGAGTTAAGGCGGCGGCATTCCTCGCGATGCTGCGCTTCTTCTCCACGGTGGTGGTACAGTTCGAGGCGAACTTCAAGCCCTTCTTGTGGACAGTCGCCATTTTGACCATGGCGGTAGGGACATTCTTCGGTTTGGTGCAAGATAACATCAAACGGATGCTTGCCTACTCCTCGATTGCCCATGCCGGCTTTATTTTGATTGCCTTCACTAAGGGAGCCTTAAACGCTAATGGGGCAGTCCTGTTCTACCTGTTGACCTACGGGATCGCCACCATTGGTGCCTTCGCGATCATCTACCTGGTTCGGGTTAGCAATGAGGACGGGGTCGGAACTGCAGAGCAACATTCCATGTCCGCATGGGCTGGTTTCGGGAAGACTCACCCGGTTTTAGCTGGCTGCATGATGCTGTTCTTGCTGTCCTTCGCAGGGATTCCGCTGACTGCCGGGTTTGTAGGTAAATTCCTAGCCTTTAGTGCTGGTGTGCAAGGCGGGGCAACTGCGCTGGTTATCTGTGCGGTGATTGCTTCTGCGATTACTGCCTTCTACTATTTCCGCCTGGGTAAGATCATGTTCCTAGATCCGGTGGCAGAAAATACTACGGTAGCTCCCCATGCCGAGATCACTTATGTGGCGATAGGTATGTGTGCTCTCTTGACAGTGCTTCTGGGGATTTTCCCGGGATCAGTTCTCGATATTTTACAAAATACCGCTATTGTTATCCCGTGAGTAACTTGTCCCAGTCGCGTATCGACGAGCTCGAAGATCAGATTTCCGATGGCCTGGCTCAGGTGGAGGAGCGCCTGAGCCAGGTACTATCAGATGACCGCGGGGTGCTTGACGATATTGTCGGGCACTTGGCGAAAGCCGGTGGCAAAAGAATGCGTCCCGGTTTGGTGCTCCTGTGCTCCCATCTGGGTGAGCGTCCTTCCTCTGAACAGATTCTGCGTGCCTGCGTGGTTGTCGAGCTTACCCATCTGGCTACTTTGTACCACGATGACGTAATGGATTCGGCTCCCACCAGGCGCGGGGTGAACGCGGTGCAACGCGTGTGGGGTAATAACCGTGCGGTACTGGCAGGTGATTTAGTCTTTGCTCGCGCCTCACAAGTGGTTGCCACTTTAGGGCCGGACGCAGTGTTGCAGCACGCGGTAACTTTTGATCGCCTATGTCGCGGGCAGTTGAACGAAACTTTTGGCCCGGAATCCGGTCAAGATCCGGTGGAGTTTTATATCCAGGTGCTGGCGGATAAGACTGGTTCTTTGGTAGCGCAGTCGGCGCGCTTTGGCGCGGAGCTTTCCGGAGCCTCGGAGGCCGTGACGGAAGCGGTAGTCCAGTTCGGCGAAAAGATCGGGGTAGCGTTCCAGTTGGCAGATGATGTTATTGATCTGTCCTCTGACAGTGCCGATTCCGGTAAAACTCCCGGCACGGATTTGCGTGAGGGCGTAGATACTATGCCGATTTTGCTGCTGAGGCAGGATGCGGCGCGCGGGGTTCTCGATGAGGACGGGCAAAAGATTTTGGCGGAGCTTAGCCGAGGCACCTTGGTTAGCGATGATGCGGCACTGGAGCAGGTAGTGCAAATGCTGCGAGCGCACGCGGTGCTGGAACGTACCCGACAATTGGCTTTTTCTTGGTGCGAGGACGCGAAAGCAGCGATTGCATTTCTTGAAGATAACGAAGTTAAAGCCGCGCTGGAAAAGTTTGCCGACACTTTGGTTGATCGTATCGCTTAAGTGTGGCGAGTGCCTTAGCGCGGCTGACCTAGAAGGCACTGGCTGCCTACTGGAAAATCTACTAGAAAACTACTAGAAAATTTTCCAGTAAAATATATTCAGCAGGTTTATACTCTAGGTATGTCGCCGAACAATATAGACGCCATTCTTGCTTCCAATATCGAGGACCGCACTAGACAGTTATGTTTGCGGGACGAAGATCAGTGGTTTGAACGTAAAGCGATAGAAGTATCCCCAAAAATGTTGGCTCGCACTCTCATTGCATTCGCCAACGCCGAGGGCGGTACGGCAATAGTGGGAGTTAAAGACCAGAACATTCAAGACTTAAGTAGGTACACAAAAAAGATTAACGAGCTACGCCTTGCTCCCAGTGCGCAGTTTTGCAGTCCGCCGATTGATTGCGAGGTAAAGGAAGTAGCCACAATTCTCCAAGATGGTGGTTCTAAATTTGTTTTAGCTTTTTTAGTAACTCCTAGTGGCCAGGTGCATCACGGTACTGACGATAGTTGCTACCTACGTCGTGGAGACCGTTCGTTGCGTCTGAGCTCGGAGGAAATTCGCCGTTTAGAGTACGACCGAGGAGCTAGGCAATTCGAAGCGGAAACTGTCCGCGACCTCACCATCGATGATTTACCTCAAAAAAATATTGCCCCTTTCCTGGAAGCTACTGGTGCTACCCGCGGGAAAAAGCACCTGCTTCGTTCACGTGCACTTTGCGACAAAGATGGACGCATCAATAATGCGGCATTTTTACTGTTCGCTGATTCTCCACTTGCACTCCTACCAGGAGCTTATGTCCGGGTGTGTCGTTTCCAGGGAAATGAGCGCTTGACTGGAGAAAGCCAAAATATCGTTTTCGATCAGCGATCCGAACTGCCTATACCTCAGGCAATAGACCAGGCAGTTAAGTGGATTGAGCAAGTAATACCCCGACGTCGCGCCTTGGGACAAGACGGCAAATTCGCTGATATGCCGGTTATTCCTCGAGGTGCCTGGTTAGAAGGTTTAGTTAATGCGGTGATACATCGTGCCTATGACCTGATGGGGGATGGGATTAGGGTTGAAATATTTGATAATCGGATTGAAATTAGCAACCCTGGTAGTTTCCGAGATAGAAAGCTCGCCGCTAAAGCACCCCTAGAGATAGCCAGGTACGCAATAAATCCTAGGATTGCTCGCACTTGTTGCGACCTGGGGTATGCCCAGGAGCTGGGGGAGGGGATTAAGCGTATATTTGCACAAATGGATGAGGCCGGATTATCTGATCCGGAATATCGGCAAGAGCCTATGCATGTAGTCCTAACTTTGCGCTATCAGCCGCGACTTGCTGATGTGGGGACGGGACTATCGCGCAGTGCAACAGCAGTTCTATCAGCTTTGCAAGCTCTCGGAGGTTCCGGAGGAACCGGCGGTATCGCGCAGTTTGCGTTGCTTACCAGACCAACAACGCGGGCAGCTTTGAAAGATTTGAAAGATCTGGGGCTAGTTTCTTGGCAAGGGAAAAGTGTGCGTGACCCGCGGGCAACTTGGCATTTGAACTAGAGGAGGGCGCGCAGATTACCTAAATCTAAAAGTGCTAACTTCCCTTGCCCGGAGCGTCGTTCTAGCTACTGGAAAATCTACTGGAAAGTTTCTTTTTCTAGTAGCTCAAAAAAATATCCTGTCTATCTGCATAAATGGCCTACTGGAAAATCTACTTGAAAACTACTGGAAAATTTTCCAGTAAAACCAGCAAGCGAATTCCAGCAACGCTAACAACCGGGGTGAAGGTAAAACCGTCCTCGAAAGTTGAAGCTAACAGAGCACTAGAGGCGGTCAATAAATTCGGTGGCAACGTCTTCGGGGACGCCCTCTTCGCGCATCACGTCCCGGATCGCGTCCCAGCGTTGCAGGCGTCCTTGATCGCGCATCTGGCGTAACTTATCGCGATCAGCTTGCGAGGTTGCCAGCAGATTATCTACGCTGCCGATTTCTTGTTCGAAATGCGATTTGCGAGCACGGTCACGAGCATTTAGACCTCTCACGTTGCGAGCCACCAGGAACACTAACGCGGCTCCACACAGAACAAAACCGATCGTCAATAAAACACTCATGCGCAGATTGTCTCATCCCGGCCTGAAGTAGTCCTGAAAACGACCTGAAAATAAGTTGTTACCAGGGGGTTAGGGATTCGCCCAGCCGTTGGGAATACATCCCATATTTTGCCCGCCATCTGAGCTTTGCTGTTGCATTACCGGAGCTAAGCCCCCTGGCTGGGGACAGAACAAATGTCCATGTCCCAGCCAATGCCCGGTTTCGTGGGAAACCTCGTAGATGCGGTAATCGGTGATGGTTTTACCCTTTTGGAACCACATCTGTGCGCCTCCAATCCACCGGTGGGCATTGAGCACCACATTATCGCCATTGCGACAGTTGGAAACCCCATTGGTGGTCAGGGGGGCGCAAAGCCGGTCGGTTAGGGCGGGGCTGGCGATAACTATCCGAAAATCAGCTTGCCCATCGGTGCGGGTAAAAGAGATTTCCCCCTGTTTTCCACCCCACCCGCGCGGATCATTCAAGATAGCGTGAATGCTTTTTGCGGCAGTTTCACCGTTGATAGGTAGTCCGTTTTCTACCTCTACCCGATAAAAGTAGACTTTGCCGGTGCCGCGTCCTTGCCAGGTTCCGGGTACTACCGAGGTGTTTCCGGAAGCCGAGGGGGGGACGTCTTTGGAAGTTTCTCCCCCCGGTAAGTCCCCTTTTACCTGCAAGGCGATCGCCGGCTCTTTAGCTTGCTGTTTGGGATTAACCAGCGGAACCGCAGTCCAGCGTAAAGTGGGCGCGGTTTGGACTGCCTCGGCATTCTTAGGAGCCCGCGGCATTGCGGAAATGATCAGAATAAAGGTGATAGTCAGTGCAATCGCGAGGGAGGAGGCGCGAATAAGCAAATTCCAGTCCGAGCGCCTACGTGAACGGTTGGCTCGAGACTGCAGGCGCTGCCTCCTTGGGGGATACTCTGACACATTCAATAGTTTAAGCGATACCCGGAGTCAGTTTTACTGCCTCGCTGTGGAGGTGGTCATTGGTGAGGAATGACTAGCACAGTGCCGGTGTTAAATGCAGAAAACTTTGTCTGTTGCCGGCGTGTTTCCTGCAGGTAAAGTAGCCTTGGTTTCAGTTTCGGGACCCAAGGCCTAGGATTTGGCTTCCACCTGTTAGGATTAGGTACGGAAGTATCGCTTTTTAGCGCAGTCGAAATTCAATATGGAGGCCATTAACCTATGGCAAAATATGTCTACACGTTCGCCGAGGGCAACAAGGATATGAAGGATCTGCTGGGTGGCAAGGGTGCCAACCTGGCAGAAATGACCAATCTGGGTTTGCCCGTTCCCCCTGGTTTTACCATTACTACTGATGCTTGCCGGGCATATCTCAAACATAACGAGGTTCCCGAAAGCTTGGTTCCGGAAGTTACCAAGGCTTTGCGGGGGGTGGAAGATCAGATCGGACGCACCCTCGGAGACAAAGATGAGCCGCTATTGGTTTCAGTGCGTTCAGGTGCGAAGTTCTCGATGCCGGGCATGATGGAGACCGTCCTCAACGTGGGACTTAATGACGAGTCGGTGCACGGGCTGGCGAAGATGTCAGGCTCGGATCGTTTCGCTTGGGACTCTTACCGCCGTCTGGTGCAAATGTTTGGCAAGACAGTGCTAGATATTGATGGCGATTTATTTGCCGATGCACTCGATTCCATGAAAGAAAAAGTTGGCGCGCGAGCCGATGTGGATTTGACTGCCGAAAACCTGCAAGATCTGACGGCACAGTTCAAACAGATCGTTAAAGAACAGACCGGGAATGATTTCCCGCAAGATCCTCGCACCCAAATGGATATGGCGATTGAAGCCGTATTTAGGTCTTGGAATACCGAGCGGGCAGCGATTTATCGTCGCCGCGAACGGATTCCGAATTCCTTGGGGACCGCGGTGAATATCTGCACCATGGTCTTTGGGAATATGGGTGACGATTCGGGTACCGGTGTGGCCTTTACTCGGGATCCTTCAACTGGGAAATCAGGTGTTTACGGTGATTTCTTGATGAACGCTCAGGGCGAGGACGTGGTTGCCGGTATCCGTAACACCGAGCCTCTTTCTCACCTCAAGACGGTAAATGAGCCGGTTTACAATCAGCTAATCAAGATTATGCGCAAACTGGAAACTCACTACCAGGATATGTGCGATATTGAGTACACCATCGAGAAAGGCAAGCTGTGGATGCTGCAGACCCGCGTGGGTAAGCGGACAGCAGCGGCTGCTTTCCGGATTGCGGTTCAACTGAACGAGGAACGTCTAATCACCAAGGATCAGATGCTAGAGCGCGTCACCGGTGAACAGCTCACCCAGTTGATGTTCCCCCAGTTCGATACTGATGCCGTGCGGGTACGGCTAACTCGCGGTATGCCGGCTTCTCCCGGGGCTGCCGTGGGCGGAGTTGCATTTAATAACGAACAGGCCGAGGCCGCAAAGAATGCCGGTAAATCCTGTATTTTGGTGCGGCGGGAAACGAATCCTGACGATTTGGCAGGTATGGTCGCTGCTGAGGGCGTGCTTACAGCGCGCGGCGGTAAGACATCTCACGCCGCGGTAGTGGCTCGCGGTATGGGCAAGACCTGTGTTTGTGGCGCGGAATCTCTAGAGATTGATGCAGAAGCCGGGACTTTGACCGTTGAAGGCAAGACCTTCCACGAAGGCGACATGATCGCGATTGATGGCGGAACCGGTGAAGTGTTCGAGGGTGCGGTTCCGGTTCAAGACTCCCCGGTAACTACCTATTTGGAGAGCGGTCTAACTGCGGGTCTTGAAGCTTGTGACAACGATGCTGATTTGCAAGATTTGGTGCGTTGCGTAGACCGGATGATGGAACTGGCAGATAAGCGTGCCCGCTTGCAGGTGCGCGCTAATGCCGATAATCCGCAGGACGCACAGCTAGCAGTAGATTTTGGAGCTAAAGGGATTGGGCTTTGCCGTACGGAACACATGTTCTTAGGCGATCGCCGTCCGCTGGTTGAACACGCTATCCTTTCGGAGCCGGGTTCGGCTGACCGTAAAGACGCTCTCGGTCAGTTGGGTCAGCGTCAGCAGCAGGATTTTGTGGAAATGCTGCAGGTTATGGACGGCAAGCCGATGACGGTGCGGTTGATTGATCCCCCGCTGCACGAATTCCTGCCAGATTTGACTGGTCTAGAGGTTAAAGTGGCTCTGCAAAAAGCTGAAGGCAAGGTAAATCCGGATGACCAGCGGATGCTCACTGCAGTGCGAAAGATGCATGAGGCTAACCCGATGCTAGGTTTGCGTGGGGTGCGGTTGGGCATGTGGATGCCGGGTCTGTTTGAAATGCAGATTCATGCATTAGTGTCTGCCGCCGCAGAGTTGAAGAAGCAGGGTCGGGATCCGCGCCCGGAGATTATGGTGCCCTTGGTGGGCTCGATTACTGAGCTGGGAATTATCCGTGACCGCGCTCAGGCGATTATTGACGAGATTTCTCAATCAGTTGGTGTGGAATTGGATATCCCGATTGGTTGTATGATCGAGCTTCCGCGCGCTGCGATTACCGCCGAGTCTATGGCTAAAGAAGCTGATTTCTTCAGCTTCGGAACCAATGACCTAACTCAGACTACCTGGGGTTTCTCTCGCGATGATTGTGAGGGTGTGTTCTTCCCCAAGTACATTGAAGAGGGCGTATTTGGAACTTCTCCTTTCGAAACGATTGATACTCATGGTGTGGGTCGTTTGGTCAAGGAAGGTGTCGGCCGCGGTCGCTCTACTAAACCAGAGCTGAAGATGGGTGTTTGTGGTGAGCATGGTGGCGATCCAGAATCGATTCATTTCTTCCACAAGACCGGTTTGAATTACGTGTCCTGCTCGCCGTTCCGGGTAGCAGTTGCCCGCCTGGAGGCTGGACGCGTAGTGGCTTTGGAAAATATCGAGGGTTCCGGAGAGGATGCTACTGCCTAAAGAGGACGCTTGGGTGTACCTATCTGGTTCCCAACAAGGGGAGGGAACCAGATAGGTTGACCGGTTGAGTCGGTGATAGCTACTGACTCTTGGGACTATCGTGATGGATGTTGCTGACCCACTGGTCTAGTTCATAAGCTATTTTGATAACACCCCGGGGAGTCGGCGGGATTATCCCGCCGACTCCCTTCATTTTTCGCCATTAGCTCTACTAGCTCTCTTGTCCTCCATTAGCTCTGCTAGTCCTGACGCTTCCACGCCCTACTGGTGACAAAAATTCTGCGTCGGGTTTTATCGGGTATTACTCGTGCTGACAGTTCCGGACAGCGTTTACCTGGATAGATAATCTAAGTGTCAGCCTTGACGCCCGGAAGTGTCAGAAATAATTATTTCTGACACTTTATTTGCTAGGGTGGAGATATGAAAACTCCCGCGATGCCTCCGGACTATATTGAGGAGTTTGCCGGTGCCGCAAAAACCCTCGGCGGTGATCTTGCTGCAGCCTTGGGGCAAAGCTCTCTTGAGCCCTATGATCCTTGGGATAAGTTTCGCCACCAAACCCCTCCCTTTGATTTAAGTATTTCTCAATGGTGGGGGATCGTTCGGTTGCAGCGGCAAAATAATGCGATTCCGATTGACCTCAAGCAGCAGTCGGGAAAACCCTTCCATTATTGCCTTCCCGCTTTTATTTCTCGAGAATGTTACTTCTTGAGTCAAAAGTTATCTAGTTTGGACACGAGCGTATCTGAGTATCAGCGTGACAAGTTCATTTACAACGGATTGACCGATGAAGCCATTTATTCTGCCCAGCTAGAGGGGGCATCTACCTCGCGGCGGGTTGCCCGGCAGCTGCTGGAACAAAACCGTGAGCCTAAAGATGTCAGCGAAAGAATGATAGTTAATAACTATTTGGCAATGGAGAATCTACAGGGCTTGCTGGATTGTAAGGCTACTCCCGATTTCATTAAAGACCTGCACCGCACCGTTACGGAGGGAACTTTAGAGATAGCAAGTGATGCGGGCACGATACAGTCTGATCAGAATGACCGGGTAAAGATATTTGGAGACTCAAACCAGATTATTTATGTTCCGCCGCCGGCAAGTGAGTTACCTGCCCGTATACAGGAGCTGTGTGACTTCATAAATAATTCTGATCCGTGGATGCACCCGCTACTGAAAGCGATGGTTGTACATTTCATGGTGGGCTACGATCACTATTTTGCTGATGGCAACGGCAGAACTGCGCGGTCCCTGTTCTATTGGATGCTATTGAAAGCAGATTTTCCGGCAGCCAGATTTTTGGTGGTTTCCTCGCTGCTAAAGAAAGCTCCCGCCCAGTATGCGCGGGCTTTCTTGAATGTAGAATACGACGGCGGAGATCTTACCTATTTTCTTATTTATCAGCTGCAAATCCTCCGCAGAGCAGTGGAGCAACTGGAGAAGTATCTAGCGGATGATCTCCGTCAGGTAGCGGAGCTTAAGGGCAGGTTAAAAGATCGCGCCGACTTAAATAATCGGCAAATCGATATCTTGTTGGAATCTCGGGGGGAGCCAGAAAAACTATGGACGGCGCAGATGGTGGCGGAGCGATTCCGGGTATCTCGTCCTAGCGGGCATGGTGACTTAAGTTCTCTGGAAGAGATGGGGTTTTTAAGTAGAGGACGCAAAGGCCGCTGGGTTGTTTGGCGGGTAGTACCGGGGTGGCAAAAATCGCTTAGTTCGGGCGCCAATGATCACGTTGACAGTTAGAAGAGGGTTATTACCTGGGGGAATGCTCTGAGTGTCAGCCTTGGCGCCCGTAAGTGTCAGAAATGATTATTTCTGACACTTCATTCACTTCGTTTACGTTACAGCTATTCGCGCATAGTGCAAGAAAGCTGCTGGCTGTTGAAAAACGCACTGCGCCAGGGGGCTGGGAATGGGACAGGCTTTAGGGGTTAAGCCGGAAACCGATAGGATTGGGCACAGAAGTAACGAAAGGCGAATCATGGGTATCAAGGCAGGTGACTACCATAGATTTCGCTCTATCTTGCGCGAAAAATTTCGCGGCGAACTCCTAGATTCCCGCGCTGACCGTGCCGTCTATGCCACGGATTCCTCGAACTATCGGATTCCTCCCAAACTTATTGCCTGCCCATTAGATCAAGACGATCTGCGGATACTGCTGCAGGCTGCTCGGGAATGCCGAGTAGCAGTGACGGCGCGAGGAGCAGGTACCTCGTGTGCAGGAAATGCGATTGGCCCGGGAGTAGTAATCGACTACTCGCGCCACTTGAATCGAATCATAAAAATTAATCCCGAAAAGCGTTATGCCATCGTAGAACCAGGGGTAGTCCAATCCCAGTTACAGCAGGCGGCCGCGGAATACGGCTTACGATTCGGGCCCGATCCTTCCACCTCTTCTCGCTGCACTATCGGCGGCATGATTGGTAACAATGCTTGCGGGCCCCACGCCACCGCCTATGGGCGCACCTCCGATAACGTTTTAGAGTTGCGGTTAATTGATGGGCTAGGGCGCGAGATTATCGCCGGGCAGACCCCGCAAAATGCCGACTCAATTCCCCCGCATGACCCGTCCTCGCACAGCGAACAAATCAAACAAATTCCCGGCTTAAAATCCCTGGTAGAAGCCAATCTAGCTACGATTCGTACCGAGTTTGGACGCTTTGGGCGACAAGTATCCGGTTATTCCCTGGAACATCTGCTACCAGAAAATGGCTGCGCCCTCGCCCCTTTCCTGACCGGAACCGAGGGTACTTTGGGGGTTCTCACTCAGGCAACCGTGCGCCTCGTACCGATTCCCAAAGCTCCCGTGCTGGTAGCGTTAGGTTTCCCCGATATGATTGCCGCTGCCGCCGCCGTACCTAAAATCCTCCCCTTAAAGCCCCTGGCAGTGGAGGGTATGGATGCTCGGCTAGTGGAAGTAGTGCGCCAGCATAAAGGTCCGGGCGCAGTCCCAGATTTACCCCACGGTAGTGGTTGGCTACTGTGTGAGGTCGGCGGAGGAGGTATAGATGAGGACGCGACTATGCGACGGGCGCGAG
Source organism: Varibaculum cambriense (assembly GCF_022133705.1). GTDB lineage: Bacteria > Actinomycetota > Actinomycetes > Actinomycetales > Actinomycetaceae > Varibaculum > Varibaculum cambriense_A. The sequence continues at coordinate 58,771 of NZ_JAKNHJ010000007.1, read as the reverse complement.
AACTCGCGGCAGCCTCCGGAGCGAGCGGGAATGCAGTGATGATTTATCCCCCCGGCGCCGATGCGGCTGCTCTCTGGCGGATTCGCGCAGATGGAGCGGGACTGGGGGGACGCACTCCTAAAGGTGACCAGGCCTGGCCAGGTTGGGAGGACGCGGCAGTACCACCTGAAAATTTGGCCGCCTATCTGCAGGATTTCCAAAAGCTGCTAGAAAAGTTCGGGTTGGATGGACTGCTGTATGGGCATTTCGGGGACGGATGCGTACATGTACGGCTCAATATGCCCCTGGGCAGCGCCGCAGGACTCGGCAAATCGCGAGATTTCTTATTTGCCGCCGCGCAGCTAGTCGGAAAATACGGTGGCTCGATTTCCGGAGAACACGGGGACGGACGGGCGCGCTCTGAGCTGCTGCCCAAAATGTACTCCTCGCAGACAGTAGATTTATTTTCGCAGGTGAAAGCCCTATTTGATCCTGAAAATCTGATGAATCCCGGGGTGTTGACCGGCCCGGCAGGTCCGGATGGAGTGGAAGTAAATATGCGGCGTACCCAGGCACACGCCCTGAAAGCCCACCCGGAAGGTTTCGCTTTTTCCGAGGACGCCGGCAGCCTTACCGATGCTTTCCATCGCTGCACCGGGGTGGGAAAATGCCGTGCCGATAACAGCGGAGCCGGCGGGTTTATGTGTCCTTCTTTCCAAGCAAGCCAGCGGGAGCAGGACGCTACTCGCGCCCGGGCGCGTATCCTGCAAGAAGCCACCAATGGGGGACTAATTCACGGATTGTCAGACCCCGAAATCTGGCAGGTACTCGATTTGTGTCTGGCCTGTAAGGCGTGTTCAGCAGATTGTCCTGCCGGGGTGGATATGGCCAAGTGGCGCAGCGAAACCTTATTCCGGCGCTACCAGGGACGGCCGCGTCCGCTTTCCCATTATGCCCTGGGATGGTTGCCGCGTTGGCTGCGCCTAATGGCAAAAATACCGGGAGCCAGGCAGCTAGCAAATTTGGCTACTAAGATTCGCCCGCTAACCCGGGCTGCTCTAAAGCTGCTCCACTTGGATACCGCCCGGACGCTTCCTCGTTTCGCGACTCACTCTTTAGAGAGTCAATATCCGAACCAGCTACTTTGGCCGAAAGAATCAGCAGTCTCGCCCTGGCGGCAAAAGCAATCCCGCACGATCGAAGCTACAGTGCCTACCGAAGAAGCTAAAGCCGGAAAAAGAACTCGGCAGGTGGCGCTTTCGGCCTCTAAATCCGTGGTGATTTGGGCGGATTCTTTTTCCCGAGGACTAGATCAACGCGGAGTCAAATCCGCTATTCAGTTGCTGAGCAAGGCAGGATGGCAGGTGTTTTTGGCACCGCCAGATACTTGCTGTGGGCTGACTTGGATCACCACCGGGCAACTTAAAGGAGCCAGGCGACACCTCGAAAATTTATTGGCGCGACTGGCGCCGCCAGCTGCCAACGGTATCCCCATTGTGGGAATCGAGCCCTCATGTACGGCAGTGCTTCGCGATGACCTGTTAGAACTCCTCCCCGCAGATCCCCGCGCCCTAATGGTTAGGGAAGCAACCTTTACCCTCGCCGAATTCATTAATGCCAACTGTCCTGACCTGCGCTTACCTGATCTCACTGGGATGAAAGTAGTCGCCCAACCGCACTGTCACCACTATTCAGTGATGGGTTGGGAAGCTGATCGCGCCCTAATAGAGAAAACTGGCGCTAAGCTGGTGGAACTGCAAGGATGCTGCGGGATGGCCGGTAACTTCGGGATGGAAGCCTCGCACCGCCAGATGTCGTTGGCGGTAGCCGAGCACGCCCTCCTACCACAGCTAAAAGCCAACCCGGACGCGGTTTTCTTGGCGGATGGGTTTTCTTGCCGCACACAGGCCGAGACTTTGGCTGGCCGAGGAGGAGTGCATTTAGCGGAATTGCTGGCTAATCCGGATAGCTTCAGGGAAAAATAATCCTTAACAGCGCCATGGGCGCTAAAACCGGCGCCCTGGCGAATATCCGTGACACAATGGAGTAAACATCCTTAAGAAAAGCAGGGAGCGGTAAATCGATGGCACTTTTTGAACTGGAATCTGGTCGCCTAATACCGGCACAGTTTGGTACCCCGGTAGGGCATGGATTAGAGATGGATGTGCTCGAGTCCATTCGCTCGCAGGTGTTGGAGGTAATTGACCGCCCCCTTTTCCCAGTGGCTTGGGCGGGGGACAGTGGAGAATCGGGAACCGGCCCGCATTCGCTAACTGCTCTGGATGCTTCAGGGCAGGTAGTTTCGGTTGAAGTGCTTTCCCGTCTTGATCCGGTGAGCCTGGTGGCCGCAATTTCTCGTCTGGGGCAGGTTTCCGGGCAGGGATGGATGGATTTAGCCAGTCAATATCCGGGAGGAGTGCAAGCTTTTCAAACCGGTTGGGCAGAGTTCCGGGAAGCCATGCCGCCTACCACTCAACCGGGGCCGCGGTTATTCCTGGTAGTGGGGGAAATTGATGAGGGGTGTTACTCTGCGCTGGGGGTGCTGTTTGCTTCCGGAATTGAGATTCACCAAATTTCTGCCCGCCAGATGTCGAATGGCCGTCGTTTCTTAGAAGTGTCGCAGGTTACCTCCAGTTCTATTAATTATTCACGCCCGCAAATCGGAGGGCATCGAGCTCCGGCTCCCCAGATTTCTTGGCATGTAGATGAAGATTCTGCTCCACAGGAGGCACAAGTTTCTCCGGTACCGCCTGCACCTCCGGCGCCACCCGCTGCGAGCGAGGTTCCCGAGGAGGTACCGCCTGCTGACCCGGAAGCAGCAGCTATTGAAAATGAAGAGGCCGCTCAAACCGGGGAAAACATGGAACCTCAGGAGGATAATCCGGAGGAAGAAGCGGTTGCAGAGCCGGAAGCTCCGGCGGGAGAAGATGAGGATGTAGCTCCAGAATCTTTAGCCGAAACCGCAGAGGAGGCAGATGCTGCCGCCAGTCCTGCCGTACCGCAGCTGCTGCAAAAAGATGCTGAAGGATTGCGTTCTATTTCCTCGCTGGTTGGTCAAGATGCCGTCTTACTATGGTCGGATGATCGCGGACGGATATGCGAAGCTCTCTTGAAGGAAGAGGGCGTGATTGACCCGGGAGACGGGCAGCTCACCGATCAGGTGCAGGCAGTGTTTGAGCAGGTCGGGGGAAATAGCGACCTGGATGCCTGGGAGGCATTCCGGATTGGAAACCTGGACGGGCCCACTTTAGCGGAAGCCATTGCGGAAGTTAACGCAGAGATTGAACGCCATGCGTCTTCCCACGAGAAAAAACACGGTAACTAGGAGACGAAAATGGGGAAAAAGAATTCATCTGCCGCGTCTTTACCGACTCAGCCTCCGGCGGTACCCGCCCCGGTAGGTCGGTGGGTACCAGATATTTTAGGGCCGGGATTTGAGGCTCGTACTCTAGAGCTACCCCGCGATGATGAGGGCGAACTGTGTGCCACTTTGGTGCGTCACCGTCCCCAGGATGATCGCTGGGCAATCTCAAATACCCCCGAAGAGCCTACCTTTACCTGTCTGTTCATTCACGGTTGGAATGATTACTTTTTCCAACGGGAGCTGGCTCGCCATATTTCCTTAGCGGGCGGCGCATTTTACGCAATTGATCTGTGTAAATATGGACGATCATGGCGGAAATGGCAGACGTTTGGCTGGACCGAAGACCTGCTGTCTTATGATCTAGATATTTACGCCGCTCTCGAGGTCATGCGAGAAGAGCATCCAGGTTTGCCGTTAGTTATGGCCGGTCATTCTACCGGGGGTCTGACGGCGGCCTATTGGGTGAACCGGCACCGAGATCAAGTCGCAGGACTATTGCTTGATTCCCCCTGGATTGAAATGGCGGGGGGAACTTCCCAGCGTTTCGGGGCTCGCGCCCTCGCAGAAATATTCTCCCGGCGGGCAGCTAAGAAAGAGGTCCCGCTGCAGTCAGCTGACTCCGCTTATGTAGATTCTTTAATGGGGTGGGATCGAAAGGTTGACGGTACCCTGCCTAAACGCCTGGAACCCTGGCTGAAAGATCCCTCCCTGCAGGGGTGGCCTCTGGTTTCAAGTTGGAAAGGTGCCCCGGATGCGATAGTACGCTTTGGCTGGGTACGAGCGATTACTATCGCCCAAAAGCAGCTTTTAGCGGGGGAGGCCACCGAGGTACCGACCTATTTCCTGACTTCTACTGCTTCTTCTAGTGGAAAACGTAAACGGGAAATGATGTTCACCGATTCGGTGCTAAATGTGCACACCATGTGCGAGAATGCCTGGCGGTTATCCCGTCGCGTGACCTTGGAACGTTACCCTGGCAAACATGACTTATTCTTATCTTTCCCTGATGTGCGTCAAAAGGTGTGGTTCGGCGTTCACCGTTGGCTTGCCCAAGCCTTGCCGGGGCAAGCTCGTCCTATAAATGAAATTGGTGAGCCCGCCGCCCACGCCATCTGTCCCTAAAGTTATTACTTAGCCCATTATTCCGGGGAATTGAGCATATAAGTCAGCTCTCAGTTAGGCACTTCAGTTGAAAACTCAATGGGAGTCTCTTCTTCAGAGCCTAGCTGAGAGCTTGACTGGGATTCACCGCCCGAGGAGGATCCCCAATCTGAGCTTAATTTTTGCTCTCTGGGTGGCAGTGAAAGCGTTTTTCTATTTACTTATGGGCAGCGTCCTGCTCTTGGGAAGCCAACTTTTCGATCGCGGCCACATCTGGCTGCGGAGTATGCGGCAGATTGTTATTGATCTCTACCGAGGGGTTCTTTAGATCAATGTCGGTGTCGTCTTCCTGGGGGTTGTAAGGTATTTTCCCGTTTAACACATCGTGAACGCGCTGGCGATCAATGGTTTTTGTCCAGGTGGCCACCAATAGGGTAGCAACTGCGTTCCCGGTGAAGTTGGTGAGGGCGCGTGCCTCTGACATGAAGCGGTCAATACCGACGATCACTCCGACACCGTCTAGGAGTTCCGGACGGTGGGACTGTAGGCCGGCAGCTAAGGTAGCGATCCCGGCTCCAGAAACCCCAGCGGCGCCCTTCGAAGCAATCATCATGAAGATCAACAAGCCGATTTGTTCACCCAATCCCATGGGCTTGTTCATGGCGTCGGAGATAAAGATAGCCGACATAGTCAGGTAGATAGCGGTTCCGTCCAGGTTGAAAGAATAGCCGGTAGGAACCACAATCCCCACCGTGATTTTGTGAATCCCCAGGTGTTCCATTTTCCGCATTAGGTTTGGCAGCGCCGATTCGGAGGAGGAAGTCGCTACGATCAGCAGGTATTCTTTTGCCAGGTATTTCATTAGTTTAAAGATGTTGAAGCGAGTAAATATCGCTAGGACGGAACCTAATACCACGCAAATGAACAGGATACAGGTGATATAGAAGGCCACCATCAGTAGCAGCATTTGACCTACCGCTTTGGCTCCGGTCGAACCGACTACTCCGGCCATAGCGCCAAAAGCACCGATGGGAGCTAGCCATAGAACCATGTAGAGCACTTTGAAAACCAGTTTTTGGATGGCGGAGACAGCGCGCAAGATTCCGTCCCCGGTTTTGCCTAGGCTTTGTACGGCGAATCCTACTAAGAGGGCGATAAACAGAGTTTGCAGTACCGAGCCGGAGGTGAGAGAAGAGAAGAAGGTGTCGGGAATAATCGATTGGATGAAGCCAACGATCCCCTCGCCTTCTTGTTTGTTACCGGAAGTAAACTGGGCTGCGGCATCTTTGGTGGCTTCGATATTTAGGTTGCTACCGGGCTCGATTATGTTTCCTACTACTAAGCCGATGCCTAGAGCAAATGTGGACATAGTTAGGAAGTAGGCGAGAGCGATTCCGCCAGCTTTTCCTACCGAGGCTGCGGCGCGTACTGAGCCGATTCCGAGGACGATGGTGCAAAAGATGACGGGCACAATCATCATGGTGATGAGTCGGACGAAGGTAGTGCCGACAACCTTGAATTCTTTGGCTACATCGGGAGCGGCTATTCCGAAAACAATCCCGGCGATGACGGCAATGATCACACCGATGTATAGCCAGTGAGTGTTATCTTTCTTCGGCTTTTTACTTTCGGGTACATAAGGTTTGCTAGCGGTTAGCTCAGTGACCTGGGGGCTAGTTTTGGGAATTACTTCACCTGTATTCTTATTGCGTTTGCGCATACCCATAGAGGAACTCCTGTAATAATGATGGTTACAAAATCTGGGACTAAACGACTAGGAGGAAAATAAAAGTTTATCTTTCCAGCGAAGCGTGAAAGTAGGCTATAACCACTAAACTCTTGATGCAAAATCAATATTTTGCTTTTCCCCATATTTTGGCCGTAGGTCTTTTATCCTAGGCCGTGAAAGCCTGTTTATGAGGTTGCGCACATACTGGTTTTTCGGAGCTTCAATCTTGGGGTGAAGTTTATGTGAGCGGTTATGAAAATCAGATTGCGATAGTCGGCAGGGTAGCGTGATTGCTGCCCCGGCGACTGAACTCTCCACTAAGCTCTCAACTCAACTCTCATATAGTTGAGAGTTAAGTTGAGAGCTTGAGTTGAGAGCTTGAATGGGGTGAGATCCTCCCCTTAATCTTCTTTGCTTAATAACCGATATCGTTGTTTAGGGCTGGTTGCCGGTTCGGTGCGGGCAATAGTTTCGGATTTGACCAGCGAATTTATAATCGCTCTGGTACCGCCTACGCTGATGCCAGCTGCGGCTGCCAGTTCTCTACTGCTAGCGGTCTTGTGGGTGCGCAGGTAGTCCAATATGCGCCCTCTTGAGGAAGTACCGGCTGCTGCTCCGCGTTCGGCAAGGGTCATTTGGCGGCGTTCAAAAGTTAGGCTGAAACTGTCTAGCCTATCTACCGGACGTGGTGGTGGCAGCATGTCCTGCTCTAACTGAGAGAGAATCTCCTGGTAGCCACTACCGCGGTTTTCGGCAACGAAGCCACCGTCCTCGTAAGGGGTTACTTCTAAAAGGCGTGATAAGAATTGGTTTCGAGCGGAAGATAGCCCCGGTTTTCCCAAAGAATCTAGCGTGACCGTGCCGAATAGTCCCCCGGGGTTTAATACTTCCAGGCGATCTGCATACAGGTTTAGCTGTACCTGGGTTCCGCGCGCTACCGGGGAATAATCTCTGTGCATCAGCGCATTAGTTAGCGCCTCTCGTACTGCGACTAAAGGATAATCGACGAGGTCGCGCCGGAATGCTCCCTGGATGACTCCTCCGATGCGCATATTTTTTGCCACCACTTCCACTCCGTCCGCAACCAGTGCGGGGATAGATCCCACCAGAGTTCCCGAATCAAGATGTCGCTGCCCTGAAGGCGCTGCCGCTTTGGTAGACCCGGGATAAACCGCGTAAGTAACGGTTAAGCGGGGAAAATACTGTTGCGGGTAAATGCCTAAAGCCAGCAAACCTGCCAAAGTGGGGTGGAGCTTTTTATCTGTCCCCATTCCAACAATCTTGAGTTGCTTCATTGCATCTTCGTCAGCAAGTTTGCCAAAAATCCGAGGATGAGCTTCCCGTTCTCGACGTAACACGGCTGCTGTGCTCTGAGAATCCAAATCGTCCAGACTGCTCTCGGTGATGACTTCACTGTCCCAACTAGGTTGAGCTTTATTTTCTTGAAGCCGGTCAATTTCGTATGCAGACAGCCGGCGGTCACCATCGCCGGTACGAATAAATGAACCGCCGTAAATGTGTTTGCTGGTTACGTAGCAGGGTTTATCGCGTGGCTGCAGGGCGGGAACAGTTGCTACCACCAGTTGTTTACCGGAATAAGGTAGTAAGTTTATTTCCGCTCTCACTGGGGGAGTTAGTTTTTCGTTGCAAGCTCCTGCGAGCGCGTCATAGATTGCTTTCGCTTTGAACTGAGGGCTGTAAGCGAAGTTGTTCTGTTCTTGTAATCCCAGAATAATAATCCCGCCAGCGCCATTACTGAACGCAGAAAGGGTTTCAAGAATGGATTTGGGGAGTCCGCCAGCAGCCTCTTTAACTTCCACCTGTTGGGTGTCTTGACCGCCGAGGCGAATTTCCTCTATGAGTATGTCCAGCTCATCGCGATTTATTGGTGCCTGCACGAAAGCTATTTTACTAACTCTCAACTAAGCTCTCAACTTAACTCTCATATAGTTGAGAGCTTAGTTGAGAGTTGAGTTGAGAGCTTGAATGGGTTGAGGTTTGCGGGGGTGGGTTACGTAAGCGCTACCTGTGGCTAAGCGGTGCTGTCTCGTAAACCAATCGGCTACTCGTTAAATAACCCACAAAAGGGCATATCCTGCCCTTCTGCTTTGACCTGCCGGGAAAGGGGCTGTTAAATTGGCTATTGCCCAAGATCGCCGGTGCCCACACCAGTGGGTTTAAGTTCCAGATCGGAAGCCTGTGTAGGTTGAACGATGCGTAACGTATCGAAAATAGTTGCGCGCCCTCGTAAAAGAGGACGTCCTTCCCCTTCGGGAGGGCAGCAGCTAGGATCGGTAGGTTTATTTTCGCCCCGTGCAATCTGCACGGGGTTTTCTTGTTCTGGCCCCCGGCACGGATAAACGGAAGGAGGGCCTAATGGCGAAAGCTGATAAGCAAGCCATGATCGCTCAGCTGGAAGAAAAAATCAGCTCCGCATCGGCCCTGCTGCTCACCGAATACCGCGGGTTGACCGTGGCTCAGATGACTGAGCTGCGCAAAAACCTGGCAGGAACGGCTACATATTCCGTCACGAAGAACACGCTGGCCCGGATTGCCGCCAAGAACCAGGGAATTGACTTCCTGGACGAGGAGCTAACCGGCCCGACCGCAATCGCGTTCGTAACCGGAGAGGCCGTGGATGCGGCCAAAGTGCTGCGCGACTTCGCCAAGGATAACGAGCAGTTGGTTATTAGAGGCGGTGTCCTCGACGGGAATTTCTTGTCTGCAGATGAAGTCAAGAAACTCGCTGAACTGGACAATCGCGAAACTACGCTGGCCAAACTGGCCGGAGCAATGGAAGGCAAACTGGTACAGGCTGCCTTTATGTTCAAGGCGCCCGCCTCCAAGGCGGTTCGCACCGTGGACGCCCTGCGCGAAAAGCAGGAAAAAGCGGCTTAGTAAGGCCGCATAGATCGACAAGAAAAAATCTGCCTCGCGTGGGCAAAAAGAAAGGAATGCCAATATGGCTAAGCTCAGCAAAGAAGAGCTAATTGATGCTTTCAAAGAAATGACTCTGTTGGAACTGTCCGAGTTCGTTAAGGAATTCGAGGACGTCTTCGATGTAGAGGCCGCAGCTCCCGCTGCTGTCGCTGTTGCTGCCCCCGGTGCTGCCGGTGGCGAAGAAGCAGCCGAAGAAAAGACCGAATTCGACGTAGTGCTTGAAGGCGCTGGCGACAAGAAGATCGCTGTAATCAAGGCTCTGCGCGCCCTGCAGCCCGGACTGGCTCTGAAAGAAGCCAAGGAGAAGGTTGACTCCGCTCCGACCACCATCCTGGAAGGCGCTTCCAAGGAAGACGCTGAAAAGGCCAAGGCTGATCTGGAAGGCGCGGGTGCTTCTGTCACTCTGAAGTAAGGCTAGTTAGTCTCTTACTTTTAAAGGCGGTGCGGGGAGATTTTCCCCGCACCGCCCTTTTATAAAGAAGCTAATCTTAACAAGAGGGAGGTGCTAGATAATGACCGTAGTGCGGCACCTAGGTAAAAAAGAATGGCTGCTCAGCGCGCTGGCGATTATCACCATTATTTGCCAGGTTTTCTTAGATTTGCGCCTGATTGATTTCATGCAAACCATCACCGAAATGATTGTGAAACCAGGTGCTACCGTCAGCGGGGTGCTATCGGAAGGCGCAAAAATGCTCGGCTGCGCCGCCGGATCCATGGTAGTAGCCATAGTCACCGGTTATTGCATGGCCATGATTGGCGCCACCGTTGCCCGCAACCTACGGCAAGCAGTGTTTACAAAAGCGATTTCCCTCCCGCAAGCAGACTTTGACCGTTTCGGCGCGCCCTCGCTAATTACCCGCTCCACCAACGATGTCACTCAGTTGCAAATGTTTGTGGTGATGGGGTGTCAAATGATGGTGAAAGCCCCCATCCTCGCCATCTGGGCAATCATAAAAATCGCCGGGAAGAACCTGACTTGGACCGCCGCCACCGGGGTGGCGGCGCTAATACTGCTGGTCATGATTTTCATCATTTGGCGAATCGTGATGCCGCGGATGATGCGGATGCAGCGGATCACTGACGACCTGAACCGAGTAACCCGCGAACATATGGAGGGGGTGCGGGTTATCCGTGCCTACGGCTCCCACGATTTCCACGAGCAGCGTTTTGAAGCCACCAACACCGAACTAACCAACACGCACCTAATCGTATCCGGCACTTTCTCCTTCATGATGCCGGTGATGAACACGGTGATATCCGGGCTTAACCTGGCGATCTATGTTCTGGGTGCTTTCATGATTAACGCGGCTGCCGGCCCGGAAAAAATAACCTTGTTTTCGCAGATGATTGTATTTTCGGGGTACGCCACCCAGGCGATTGGCGGATTCTTGATGATGGCAATGGTATTCGTATTTGCTCCCCGAGCAATCGTTGCAAATCGCCGTATCCGGGAGGTGCTCGATTGCGAACCTTCCCTAGTTGACTCGGCAGCTACCGGCGATAGATCCGCCCACGTCCTCGGGAAAGAAACCTGCCCAGACCGGCAGGAACCGGCGATTGAGTTTAGAGACGTTTCGTTCCGTTACCCCGGAGCCGAAGACGACGCCCTCCACCAGATAAATCTAAAGATTGCTCGCGGACAGACCGTAGCCCTTATTGGAGCCACCGGCAGCGGAAAAACCTCACTGGTGAACCTAATTCCTCGGGTTTATGATCCCCGAGAAGGACAGGTTTTGATTAACGGCAAAGACGTGCGGGAATTTCCTTTGCTAGATCTGCGCAACCAAATCGCATATTCACCTCAAAAAATCACGCTATTCACCGGCACTATCGCTTCCAATATTGCTTTCGGAAAAGGGCCGAAAAACATTACCCCCACCGATATTGTTGAGGCCGGTGACATCGCTGCCTGTGATTTTATTGCCGATAAAGAGGGCGAGTTCGCGGCGGAAGTAGCCCCAGGGGGCAGTAACTTTTCCGGCGGGCAAAAACAACGGATGTCGATTGCCCGGACAGTGGCTAGAGACGCGCAAATCTTGATTTTTGATGACACTTTTAGCGCCCTCGACTATGCCACCGACCGGGACGTTCGCGGGCAATTATCGACGAAAGCAAGCGGCAAAACCCAGATCATTGTGGCGCAGCGGATCGCAACTGTGCGAGAAGCTGACCAGATCCTAGTGATCGATCACGGCAAGATCGTGGAGCGGGGAACTCATCAGTCGCTATTGGCTTCCTCAAAGATTTATCGAGAAATTGCGCTGTCCCAACTCTCTGAGGAGGAGTTGGCATGAAAGACGTAGAAATGAGCAGGTGGGAGCGGCGAGTCGAGTCGGCGCGGCGCGGCCTAGAACCAGTCGCAGAAAAAATGTCACCAGTACGCGCGGGAGGACGCCACGGCGGGAACGTTTATGAGAAAGCGGGGAAAGGACAGTTCTCCCAATCGGTGCGCGGTCTTGCCCAATTTTTAGGACGCTACCGGGTAGCTATCCTGGTAGCGGTAGTTTTGGCAATTGCCGGATCGCTTTTGACTGCGGTCACGCCGATGTTCCTAGGGTTGATAACCGATGAAATTGCCGCCGGATTGCGTAGCAGTATCGATATGGACAGGATCTTTTCCCTGTTGCGGATGGCTACCCTCGTCCTCGCCTTAGGGTTCTGCTTTAACCTGGGGCAATCGCTGATTATGGTGATGGTTACCCAACGCACCGGGCAGCGGATGCGCTCTGCGATTGACCGGAAAATCGATCGCCTGCCGCTGTCTTTCTTCGACAAAACCAGTCACGGCGACACTATGAGCCGGGTAACCAACGATATTGACACCCTGGTGCAAACCTTGCATTCGGCAATCACCACTATCATTACCGGAGTAGTCACCCTGGTGGGAGCCGCATTTATGATGCTCTACACCGAGTGGCGGATGGCACTAGCCGGTATGGGGGTAACCCTATTGGGGTTCGTCCTCAACGCGGTGATTATGGTGTTCTCCCAGCGTTTCTTTATCCGCCGGCAGTCCTATCTGGGCAGCCTAAACGGGCATATCGAAGAGTCCCTATCCGGGCAAGGAATCATCAATATCTATAACGCGGGATCCGCCACCACTGCCGAGTTTAACCGTCGTAACCAGCGACTATTTAATGCGACTTGGCGCGCCGATTTCCTCTCCCAGCTGATGATGCCCGTCATGGGGTTTGTGGGAAATCTCGGTTACGTGGTGGTATGCGTACTCGGTGCAGTCCTGGTGGTGAAAGGCCATGTCACTATCGGCGTAATCGCCGCCTTCATGCTCTATATCCGAGTTTTCACCCAGCCGCTATCGAACCTAGCTTCTGCCGCGGCTTCCTTCCAATCAGCAGCCGCTGCCGGAGGGCGCGTTTTTGAAATTCTGGAAGAGGACGAGCTACCGGACGAATCTGAAAAACCAGCGCTGACCGGCAAAATAACCCAGGGCGAGGTCGAGTTTCGGGATATCCGCTTCTCCTATCAGAGGGGTAAAGAAATCATTCACGGCTTCTCTGCCCTAGTAAAACCGGGACAAAACGTAGCGATAGTGGGGCCGACCGGAGCCGGCAAAACCACCCTGGTAAACCTGTTAATGCGCTTTTATGAACTGGACAGTGGGGAAATCCTATTGGACGGAACCCCGCTATCTGCAATGCGCCGCGAGGACGTGGATTCACAGTTCGCGATGGTGCTCCAAGACAGCTGGATGTTCCAAGGAACCTTGCGGGAAAACCTGGTTTATTCTCGGCAGGACGTATCCGGGGAACGCCTGGAGCAGGTGATAAAAGCAGTCGGGCTCAGTGACTTGGTTGCGCAGCTGCCTCACGGTCTCGATAGCGAGATTCGGGAAGATTCTGCCCTCTCTAGCGGGCAACGCCAATTGGTGACTATTGCTCGTGCCATGCTTGCCGATAAGCCCTTGCTGATTCTCGATGAGGCTACGTCCTCGGTCGATACCCGCACGGAGCAGCTAATTCAGCGAGCAGTAGCCAAAGCTACGGCGGGACGTACCTCGTTCGTGATTGCCCATCGCCTGTCTACTATCCGTGACAGTGACGTGATATTCGTGATGGAACATGGCGATATTGTCGAGTTCGGTACCCATGAACAGTTACTCGCCACCAAAGGTGCGTATGCCCGCCTCTACAACGCACAGTTCACCAAAGGTGACATTGATGCGTGATTGAATCGCGCAGGGCAGGGGCTGGCTCGGCAAAAGCACTCCGGGGACCCCGTGACCTGCTTCGCAGGTCAAGCCCCTCTCGTATCTTTTGCCGGCCGCGCCCCCGTCGCCCCGCCCAAAAACTCGAAAAATGTTGAGGCATTTTCCGAGTTTTACGCCCGCCTAGCCGACTCGGGGAAACCTAGTTTCAGCGCTTTCATCCCCCCATTGATGTCTGTGTTTTGGTCTTATTACTGGCGAGTGATCTTTAGGCTCCTGTTGCTTTTAGGCGTGGAGGGTAGATTTTATCCGAGTGGGTGCGGTGGGCATAAGAATTCGGAAAACGTCGCTACGTTTTCCGAATTCTTGGGCAGGAGGAAAAATCTACCCTCCGTGCCTAGCAGTATCGGGTCTACAATCATCAAATTTCGCCAATTCCATCAGCGAAATAGCGCCAAAACCATCAGTCAAATCGTGCCAATTCCACCAGTGAAATGGCGCCAAAACCACCAGTATGAGCTATACTTGCAGGGTGCAGTACTTTCAAAGACTTAGCGACCATCAGCTTCAGAGTGCGTTGGAATCAAGTGGAGCGGTTTTGATAGAAGGACCAAAATGGTGCGGAAAAACTACTAGTGCGGTTCACCATGCTGCCAGCGCCCTCTATATGGCTAACCCTCGTGATCTGGAACAGAATTTAGTGGCGGCAGATCTCGACCCTACTGCTCTTTTAGCGGGGGAAACGCCACGTCTTTTGGACGAATGGCAGGTAGCTCCGCAGCTTTGGGACGCGGTTCGTTTTGCGGTTGATGAAAGGCAAGCGGTTGGTCAATTCATCCTGACGGGTTCGGCCACTCCAGTTGAGCGGTCTAAAATGCTGCATTCTGGGATTGGGCGGATCGCAAGGATGCGGATGCGTACTATGAGCCTGTTTGAATCAGAGTGCCCCCAAGAATATGTCTCTATAAGTGACTTGTTCTCGGGAAAGAAAATTCCGGTTCTTAAAAATAACTATTCACTAGAGCAGGTTACCGAGTTGCTATGCCGTGGCGGCTGGCCGGGGGCGGCGACCCATACCGGAATGGATAATCGGCAGGCAATAAATTACCTGGATGCTTTAATAGCAGAAGAAATTCCCCTCAACAGTGGAAATGAGCGTAATCCTGACAAGATGCGCGCTTTCTTGCGCAGCTACGCCCGACATAGCGCCACCTCCGCCACACTGGTTAATATCGCACAAGATACTGATATTAGCGAAACTACGGCTCGGGAATATTTGAACGCATTACAGCAGTTGTTTGTGATTGAAGAACTGCCAGCCTGGAACCCTAATCTCAGATCAAAAGCTGCGATTAGAACTACCGCGGTTAGGCATTTCGTAGATCCCTCTTTGGCGGCAGCAGCTATGGGTGCGGGCAGTGGGGTACTGCTGCGTGACCTGCGCACCCTAGGTTTACTGTTTGAGACCATGTGTATTAGAGACTTACGTGCCTTCGCCAGTGCGTTAGATGCGCAGCTATATCATTTCCGCGACAAAAGCGGGAATGAATGCGATGCAGTTATGGTGCAACGGGATGGACGTTATGGGTTGATAGAGATAAAGCTAGGAGGGGAAGACTTAGTTAGCCAAGGGGCTGATTCTCTAAGTAAGCTCTCCGGTCTTATCGATACTACGAAAATGCCTGCCCCCTGCTTCCGTATGGTGCTAACCGCCAACAGTACCTACTCTCTGGTGCGTCCAGACGGAGTTCTGGTGGTTCCGCTACCTCTGTTGGGATTATAAGGGCGGGAAACCTAAAGCACTTTGGAGAAGAAGTCTTGGGTGCGAGGATTCTGGGGGTGGTTAATTACCTGGTCAGGGGTGCCCTGCTCCAAGATTTTGCCTTCATCCATAAACACTACGTGGTCAGCAACTTCCCGGGCGAAACCAATCTCGTGGGTAACCACAATCATGGTCATCCCTCCGCTTGCCAAATCCTGCATGACTGACAGTACTTCCCCTACTAGCTCGGGATCGAGGGCGGAAGTGGGCTCGTCAAACAGCATCAGTTCTGGCTCCATGGCGAGGGCGCGGGCAATCGCGACCCGCTGCTGCTGCCCACCCGAAAGCTGAGCCGGGTAATGGTCAGCGCGATCTGCCAGCCCAACCCGCGCTAACAACTCTAGAGCCTGAGCTTGCGCCTTCTCTTTGCCGATTCCTTTCACCTGGGTAGGCGCTTCCATCACGTTTTCTAGTGCCGTCTTATGGGGGAACAGGTTAAAACGCTGGAATACCATGCCCACTTGGGAACGTTGGCGCGCGATTTCCTGATCGGTCAAGCGGCGCAGCACGGTTCCCTGCTCGGTAAGTGAACCGCGGCGGCGATCCAAATACGCGCGGAAAGGATTTTTCGAGGGCGCGCCCTCTTCCATCCCTAATAGTTCTCCGTTGAGGTAAACGCGTCCTCCAGACACCTGTTCTAACTCGTTTACGCAGCGCAGTAGGGTAGATTTGCCCGAGCCGGACGGGCCTAGCAGCACGCACACTTCACCGGTAGCTACCTGCAAACTTACATCCCGCAGTACGTGGAGATTCCCGAAAAACTTGTGGACGTGCTGCATATCCACCATCAGGGGTTGATTTTCTGTTTGTGAGGTCATGGGGTGTACTCCAAGAAAGGATCGTCTTTGGTGGTGCCGGATTCGGTCATGGCGCGCATTTTACGGGATCCGGCGGATTTCTTATCTCCACCGGTACGTTCATCGAAACCCCGACCGAAGTAACTTTCGATATGGCTTTGAATTACCATCAAAATCGAAGTAATTGTCAAATACCAGATAGCTGCCACCAGCAGTAAGGGGATCGGCAAGAATAGGCGCTGCCCAATGGTTTGGGTGGCGAAAGTAATCTCCAAAGTAAACGGCACAGCCAAGACCAAGGAAGTGGTCTTCAGCATGGAAATGGTTTCGTTGCCAGTAGGCGGAATGATTACCCGCATGGCTTGGGGCAGAATAATCCGCCGCAGAATCTGACTGCGTCGCATTCCGAGGGCGCGGGCGGCCTCTTCCTGCCCGGAATCTACCGCATTCAAACCGGAACGCACGATTTCTGCCAAATACGCGCCCTCGTTAAGTCCTAACCCTAAAATCGCTGCTACCGCTGGGCTAATTACCGTGTTGGTATCAAAAGTCAGCAACTCTGGGCCGAAAGGAACCCCTAGTGACAGGGTGGAATAGAGGGTGGGCAGCATTCCCCAAAATAGTAGCTGCGTGTAGATAGGGGTTCCGCGGAAGAACCAAATATAGGTCCAGGAAACCCCTTTCATAATCGGGTTAGGGGATTGGCGCATAATCGCCATAGTCACCGCGAGGATCACCCCGATAAGCATGGAAACTACGGTCAAAATCAGCGTCCACATGATGCCGCGCAGCACCGTGGGGTGGAAGATGTAGGTGGCTACCTGATCCCAACGGAACTTTTCATTACTGACCAGGCCATGCACCAGCATGGCGGCCAGAATCAGTACTACAACCGCACTAACCAGGCGGCCCGGCGAAAACACCGGGCGCGGCCTGGTCAGCATGGCGCCATCTTTCAATTTTTGGCTATTCATATTTAAAGGTTATGTCCTAGGGAGTTACTCGGAAACTTTTGGATTAATCTCAGCTTTTTCGAGAATGAAGCTATCGGCACCGTAAAGGGCGAAGATTTTCTCCAAAGTTCCGTCATCCATTAGTTTTTGTAGAGCTGCCTGTACCGCTTTCGCCAGTTGCTCGTTATCTTTATTAACCACTACGCCATGCTGGGCGGTTTCGAAAGCTTTACCGACAATTTCCAGTTCGCCGCCACTCATCTTGACTGCGTATCCCACGACTGGCGAGTCGGCGAGTACCGCGTCATATTGACCCCCGGTAACCTTGGGGACAATCTCAGTCTGCATTTTGTGTTCTTTTACGGTGACTGCAGGTTTTCCATCCGCCTCACACTGTTTAGAAATCTCTTTAATGGTTTCCTGTTGGGCAGTGCCGGTCTGCACCCCCACGGTTTTGCCGCAAGGGTTCTTCGGGTCGAACTTCTTGGGGTTGCCTTTAGCTACTCCGTAAGAGAATCCGAGTTCCGCATACGAAACCATTTGAGTCTCGGCTTCCCGCTCCTTGGTGATGCTGAAACCGGAAACTCCGATGTCATATTTGGTTCCAATTTGCGGAATCAGGGAGTCGAATTCACCGTGAGCAGTGGTGCCGTCTTTTAGTCCCATCACTTTGGCAATGGCTTTGACCATGTCAACGTCGTAGCCGGTAGGGGTCTTATTGTCGGCTTTCATGTATTCGGCGGGGGCGTAGTCTACCGAAGCCCCGTTCTTGAGAACTCCGGCTTTCTTGATCTCTGCCGGCACCAGTTTTTCTACTGCGGGATCGGCTTTAATAGTTGATACGTCAAAGCCTTTTTCACCCGGATCGTCCGTGGAGCCGGTTGCCTCACTACCGGAGCTGCAAGCCGCTAATCCTAGCGAGGTGAGGGAAATGGCGGCGAGCGCCGCAAGTGTGCGTTTCATGATATCTCCAATCAGTAGGTCTGTAGAAAGTATGCATTGTTACGAATAATTATGCAAAATCCTGCGGGAGGTCTGTGGTGGGTATCTCTTTGCGGCTGATTCTTGACTGCAATATTGCGGGTGCCTCAAGGCCTAAATTTCTTCGACGGGCAACGCTCTGCGTGCTCATCGCAGCAAAACCCCGATATGCTGGGGGCGTGAACAAACACTGCTCCCGCAGGTCTGGGCGGGTCATCTCCCTATTGTTGATTGTCTTGGTGGTGACCCTGATCTACCCTCTTAACGCACAGGCGCGCGAACATCCTCGCGTCCTCGTCCTTATTTCCTCCGGTTTATCGTGGTCAGACGTAGATCCGGCAGAAAAAGAGGGTAAGGAATTCTTGGACACCCTAGGAACAGCTAGGGTAGCCAACTTGACGCGCCATAACGCGGCTAAAACTACCTGTCCCTTAGATGGGTATCTAACTTTATCGACCGGCATGCGAGTAACCCCCACTAACGCCCGTGCCCAGGGGCATTGCCCCGAAATTCCTGCTTTTGATGACGGTGTTTTCTCCGCAGTTGAGCTAAAAGAATGGCAAAAAGATGCCGCTCGGCAAAACGAACAAGCCGTTCCCGGGACATTAGGGGAAAGTCTTGCAGAACAGGGTAAAAAAGTGGTGGCTATCGGTCCGGGAGCCAGCGTGGCCGCTATGGATAATGCTGGAAAGGTAGCTAACTATCGTCCGCAAGCAACTAGCGAGGGGCTTACTTCCCAGGTAAAAGCGACTTTGGAGGACGCCGAAGTCACTATTGTCGATGTCGGAGCGGTGAGCCCGAATAGCGCTATTAAAGTTTCCTCCACTTCGTTAAACGCCACTCCCGCCGATGGGTTACCGGGAGCAGATAGAACGGACAAACCCCGCAGTAAACAGGTCTTAGCCTCTCTTACTGCCGCCCTGAAAGCCGCTCAAGATGCAGATCTGGTTTTTGGTTTAGATGTTGCCGATCATTCCGCCACGCCCCATTTAGGGATGGCGTTTACCCGCGCACCCGGGGAAAAGCCGGGAATAATTCGTTCCTCCTCTACTCGACAGTTGGGGTTAGTCTCTACCGTTGACTTCACCAGTCGCATCCTCGACGCCACCGGTGCTGATGCTCCTGAATATCTAGTGGGAGGAACCTTTAGCGCCGCGCGCGACTATGGAATAGCCGGCAATTTAGACTGGCTGCGCAACCAAGCGCTGCGTTCCGATCAGGCAAGTATTCTACAAGCGCGCTTTATCGTGCTAACCGGGATTATTTTATTAGCAGCGTTGGGGCTTTTGCTATTTTTGCTGCGGCGGGAATATTTGGGGTTCTCTAGGCGCTCCCGCAAGGTAATCGTGCTGTTGTGTCTGAGCGCCAGCTTACTGGGGCCGGCCAGTTTCCTGGCGGCTAATATTCCGGCGGGTATCTTGGGGGGAACTGGCGGGAACTTTACTGGTAACGCCCTACAAATGTCGGTTCCCCTCCTTACCGTGCAATTTTTCTTGTTACTGATTGCTATCGCCGCGATTTTGGCGGCGTTTTGTCTAGCCGCCGGAAAGGTTGTTGCCGGGCGCTGGTCCGGGCTGGAATTTTCAGCTCCGGTACTGGTTGCTGCAACTCTCGTGCTGATCTGGTTGCTGGTTAGCTTGTTAACGGGATCCCCAGATCAAATCTCTGCTATGTTCTCTTCTGCCGCCACTGCTGCTACTCGTTTCTACGGCCTTAATAACAATAAGTATTCTTTCTTATTCGCCGCGGTCTTAGCCCTAGAATGCCTGGTTTTAGCACCCGCAGCGGCCAGGTTCCCGCAGCGGCGCCACCGCTACTTTATCTACGGTTTCACTCTTCTGGCAGTAGCCGTAATCCTAGATGGTTTCCCCTGGCTAGGAGCCGATGTAGGCGGGCCACTAGCGATGGTCCTCGGGGTAGGGATTACTTTGAACTGGGTGCTAGGTAAAAAGGTGGAGCCAGGAAAAGTAATTGCGCTGATAGTCGCCGCGTTTATTGCCTCGAGCTTATTTGTATTGGTAGACAAGCTAGCTAGTCCCCCTGCCCGCACTCACTTTGGGCGTTTTATTTCCGAGGTCGCGAACGGAGGCGGCGGAATTATTGTGAAGCGTAAAGCCGAAGCCATGATAAATACCTTCGGCGGCCCCCTCACCTTCACAGTTTTGCTAATCCTGGGCGCAGGGGTAACTATCTGGTACCTCATTAAACGCAAACGAGGCGTCAGCGCAGACGCAAGTCGTCCCCACGCGCGGTTGGGTGGAGGCTTGTCGGCCTTGAATCGCATTCCGGGGGCAGGTTATTTTGCTAAAGGAGTGTTGCTTACCTCCATACTGGCGGCACTAACCAATGATTCTGGGGCTCTGATCCTAGTTTGCGCGGGATTATTTACCCTTCCGGCTCTCGATGCCATGCTGATCTTAAGTGCCAAGGAAAAGTCGCAACTGCAAAAAACCGAGAAGCTAGAGGCTAAATAATCAAAATTCGGTGAAGTCGGTAACTTTCCTTACTAGAGTTTTTGTATGCCTAACTCCGTTTGATAGTCTTTTGGGGTGCCTGAGTGCACGAGGCGGGTTACCCAAGCGGCCAAAGGGATCTGACTGTAAATCAGCCGGCGTAGCCTTCGGGGGTTCGAATCCCTCACCCGCCACGGTGCTAGGTTTTCGGACTTAGCGGCAATAAGGTAAACTGCTAGCTGGCAGGACAGAGTAAAATCTATTTAACCAGCAGGTATGTTTGCTGTTGCCCCGATAGCTCAGTAGGCAGAGCGTCTCCATGGTAAGGAGAAGGTCCAGGGTTCAAATCCCTGTCGGGGCTCTAGGGTTTGTTTTCACAGATCCTCAAGCGGCGGGGTAGCTCAGTTGGTGAGAGCGCACGACTCATAATCGTGAGGTCGCGGGTTCGAACCCCGCCCTCGCTACTTTTCAATTTCGGTTGAAAATAGGTAATGCCGCTAATCGGGCGGCCCGAGACATAGAGGTAAATAAGAATGGCCAGCAAGTCGTCCGACGTACGTCCTAAGATCACTCTGGCGTGCAGCGAATGCAAAGAGCGTAACTACATCACCAAGAAGAACCGCCGGAATAATCCGGATCGTCTGGAACTGATGAAGTACTGCCCGCGTTGCCGTAAGTCGACTTCGCACAAAGAGACTCGCTAAGCGCGGGATCGTTTAGCTAGCTGCTCTCGGTTCCTGCGGCTTTATCGCGTATCTGTGCTCTCTATGCCAGATCATTATCTTGGAATAGTGGCAGATGGACAGGGAAGTCGGCGGAATAACCAGCTAGAAATGAAGATAACCGCATAAAGTTTAGGCATAATTCCAAACGTATAGGCTTAATAGTAAATGGTTGGGGGTCGCTTAGCAGCGACCCCCAACCATTTACTATTTCAGTTCGGCGCTAGGGGTTGGGGTAATCCCGCGATTGGGATTACCCCAACCCCTAGTAGTTAGCTCCCTAGCCAGCCAGTTTTTGCAGCGCCTGCAAAGACTTTTGGGCATTGGCTTTCGGGCCGCCACCGGCCGGAGGTTCCTCATCAATCATGATGTCTTGTTCCAGCACGTAGTAGCCGTCAAACCCGGCTTTGTCCAGTTCAGAAACAATGGTACCGAAATCAATGTCGCCCTCTCCGATGGGGGCAAACATGCCGGCCTTAACACCTTGCGACCAGGTGATTTCGCCAGGCAGCAACTTGTCAGTCATTTCCTTGTGTACATCTTTGGCGTGCACGATCACCGTGCGACCCGGGTATTCCTTAACGATTGCCACTGGATCACAGCCACCACAAATCATATGTCCGGTATCCAGGCATAGGGCTACCTTGGATTCATCCAGCATCTTGCGGATCTCGGAGTCATTTTGTATCATGGTTCCCCAGTGCGGATGCACGCAGGCTTTTACCCCGGCTTCTGCACAAACATCGCTGATCCGATCCAAGTTCCCGAACAGAGTCTTCCATCCTTCGTCATCAAGTACCGGGCGATCATCGTAACCGTCACGGCCGGAATCAGCTGCCAGAATCAGGTACTCGCCACCGGCAACTTTAAAGGCTTCAAGCTCTTTCTTGACCGCCGGAATCGGGTCAATTTCGGGGTCATGCATAATCGCCAGGAAGAAAGCCCCCACCGGCTTTAAATCGTATTTGCTAACTTCTTCGGCGCGAGCGGCGGCCTCAATCGGCAACCAGCCCTGGGGGCCGAACTCAGTAGCGGATAAACCGATTTCCTTCATCTCGGTCAACACACGCTCAGGGCTCATCTGGTATCCCCAGCCTGGAACCTCACATACACCCCAAGAAATAGGAGCTCCCGCAATCTTCATATTATCCTCCATTGGTATTTATACAGGTAAATAGGGTTTGTTCTACCTGTTTGCTATTTTGTCTATTTTTATTGCTGTCTGATAAGACGCTCCTGGTTATCGGCGCGTCTTCCTTAATATGTATTGGATCCCTGCCCGGTAGCCTATTCGCCAACCTTCACCGGGCGTTGCTCGCGAGCGGACTTTTCCGCTGCTTCTGCTAGCAGCAAAGCCTGCGCACCATCCTCGATAGAGGGGGTAGGCCTGCCACCTTCCTTAACTATGGAAATAAACTGGTTTAGCTCAGCCGCATAGGCGTCGGCGTAGCGAGTTAGGAAGAAATCCAGGTACGGTTCGCGGGACAGAGAATAGCTGTCTTTAGAAAGCGAGACCGTGGTAGGACGCTGGTTATCGGCGTTTAGTTGTCCATCATGGCCGGTTACCTCTAGGCGCTGATCGTAACCAGTGGCACAATGACGATTATTGATAATGGTGGCTACTGCTCCCGACTTGGCGGTTAGCACAATCACCGCGGCGTCATAGTCGTTGCAAGCCGCGATTTCGGGATCTAGGTTCTGCGGGATGGTAGTGACGGTGTCAATGTCTCCCAGCAAGAAACGAGCCATATCGAAATCATGGATAGTCATATCTTTGAAGATTCCCCCGGAAACTTTAATGTAGTCCGCCGGAGGAGCCGCCGGGTCGCGCGAAATAATGGTTACTTGCTCAATTTCACCGATCTCGCCCTTATCCATCAGCTCTTTTACCCGTGCAAAAGAGGGGTCAAAACGGCGGTTGAAGCCCATCATCACCGTGGGATCTAGCCCCTTGAGCGCCTCGCGCAGTTCTTCAACTTTCGCGGTTTCCATGGCAACGGGTTTTTCGCACAGCGCAGCTTTACCGGATTTAGCAGCAGCGATGATATGAGGAACGTGCAGCGGAGTGGGAGAACCGATGATCACGGCATCAATATCGGGGTTATCCCAAATTTCTTTTTCGTCGGTTACTCCGCGTCCCCCGTATTCTTTAGCGAGTTCGTCAGCCGCTTCTTGGCGGATATCAAAAACTACTTCTAGAGAAGCATCGGGGTTGGCCGCTAGGGTTTTTGCGTGAACGTGCCCGATTCGTCCGGCACCCAGTAATCCAAATTTCAACATAAAACAACTCTGTTCTCTGCAGGGGAGTAACTAGCTCCCATTCCTTTGTCCTTACAATAAACAAGAATAAAGGAATAAAACACGAATGTAAATACATAAACAAAAATATTTCGGTAAAACCGATAACCATTTTGCTATGTATAGCGGCACCCCGTCGCGCTTTCGGAGATACAGGTAGCCGCATCAGATAGGAGGACGCGCACGTCCTCCTAGGGAAAAACTCAAATAAAACGCTACTTCCAGCGCAGTAGCATTAAAAAGCCTCCGAAAGCCACGCCCAGACCCAAGGCTAGATTCCAGTTACCGGCATTGGGGATGGGGTAGGAACCCGAAGAAATGTAGTAAATAACCACCAGTACCAGGCCGACCAGCATTAACGCTACCGAAAGCGGTGCCCACCAACTGGGGGAAGGCTTCATATCAGCAGCCCAAGACTTATTTAATTCCTCTGGCTGTTGTTCGCGGTGGGGCTTAGCGCCTTTACGCTTACGAGACTCCGGCACGAGGTGACCTCCAAAAGTAGGGTTTTAGTAGCTAGGTTCATTCTAGTGTTATTGGCGCTGCAGACCTAGTTAGATTCGTTTTCCGGTAAATTAATCTAGGATGATACCAGGACATCAGGTCCCGAACCCACAGTAAGCGAACTCGGAAGAATATGAGTAGGAAAACCAAGCAAGCGCGGTCAACGACCAATAACCGTCGGCACCGTTTTGATCCCATTGCAGCTTTCGGCGAGCTGCTAATTATCACGGGATTACTGGCCGGGCTCTTCGCGTTCTGGGACGTTTTTGTCACCGACTGGCAGGTTGCCAGTTATAACCAGAAAGCTTTAACCTCGTTCCAACAGGCCAATAAGTCCTGTCCCAATCGTATTTCGAAGGACGAACGCACTAGCGCCCCTCCCAGCGGGGGAATCAAGCAAGAGAATGAAACCCTAGGGGCGCTGCATGTTCCAAAATGGAACTATATGGTGGTTCCAGTTAAAGAAGGAACTACGCAAACCATTTTGAATACCGGGGCTGCCGGACACTATGAAACGACCGCGCTGCCAGGACAAATCGGAAACTTCTCGGTTGCCGCCCACCGTCGTTCCTTTGGATCTAACTTCCGCCGGATCGATGTGTTAAAACCCGGGGACACCGTGGTGATGGAGACCGCAAATGAGTGGCTAATCTATAAGGTCAGAGACCATAAGATTGTGCTCCCCACCCAATCGGATGTGATCTTACCGGTGCCAGAAAAACCGGGGGAGCAGCCCAGCGAACGATTAATGACTATGACCACCTGCAACCCGGAGTATGGCAACTGGGAGCGTTATATCGTGCATCTAACTTTCAATCACTGGGTGCCCAGAGATAGCGGTATCCCTAAGGAACTGGCAGAAGGAGGCAACGCATGTGCGGGCTAATCTGGGATCTACTGCCCGGCCCGAGGTGGCTGAAATTCCTACAGGTAGTGCTGATAATCGCCCTCATCATTATGGCCTGCTTTTGGTGGCTATTCCCCTGGATCTCCCAGACCCTGGATCTAACCGGTACCACCGTGGGTAGCCCCCAAGGATACAGCACTAGCCAGGCAAGCTGGTTATAAGCTGGCAACACAGCACCTGCCGCTAACTGGGTATACTCGCAGCTAGCGGCCAGGGGATGGCGAACCTAAGGGGTAGAACTGCTCGCGGAAGGCTCCGAGCTGGCATTATCTCCCGTTGGCGAGGTAGACGGGGAAGACGAAGGGCCTGGTGAGGGCGCAGGCGGCGTCTTCGCCACTTTAACCGTGACCGAGCTGCCTACCTTAACCCGTCCCGAAGGATCCACCGCAATGATTTGCCCATTGGGAGCCGCAGTGGTTTCTTCAGTGACCGTATTCG
This sequence comes from Varibaculum cambriense, assembly GCF_022133705.1. GTDB lineage: Bacteria > Actinomycetota > Actinomycetes > Actinomycetales > Actinomycetaceae > Varibaculum > Varibaculum cambriense_A. The sequence goes on along the minus strand of NZ_JAKNHJ010000007.1, from coordinate 33,618 downwards.
TCTGCAAACCTAAATCAGCTAGGTACTTCAGTCCCTGCTCTTGAGATTTACCCACTACCTGCCCGGAATCGATCGATACGTAACCGGAAGCAAGTACCAGAATAATTTCTTCATCCTTGCTGGCAGAAGAGCCCGCTTCCGGAGTGGTGCGAATAACCCGATCGGCTGCAACTTTGGAATCGTCCTCGTATTTGACCGAGCCGACCTGCAAACCCGCATCCTCTAAGGTCTTCCGAGCTGCATCTTGGGTTTGTCCCGAAACATCGGGGACAGTAATTTCGGCAGCACCTGAAGACAGCTGGATAGTCACCGTTGAACCTGGATCCACCATCGATCCCGGTTTAGGATCGGTAGCTGCGACTTTACCTTTGTCTACGGTTTCAGAAGCGATAGCTTGCCCCTGCTTCATAACCAAACCCAGGTCTTTTAAGCTGCGTTGCGCCTCGATAGCGCTCATTCCGATAATGTTCTCGGGAATGGCCACTTGTTCGGGTTCCTGGTTCTTATTGGAAGCGATCAGCCACCAAACCACCGCGATGAGGGCGATTGCCACTAATATCCCAATGACTACTGCCCAAATAGTTTTTCTCTTCTTTTTCTTTTGGGCAATCTCCTTTTCCTCGTCCTCGTTATCCGGATCCTCTCCCAGAACCTGTGACCACTGGGCGGGAGCATAGGAAGTGTGGGGGGCAGCAATGCCTTCGGTCGGCGTGGTAACTGGTAGTGGTGGCAGCATCGGGGCAGAAATAGCAGCTCCGGCGGCCGCCCGCACCATATCCGAACGCATAGAAGCCGCATCCTGATAGCGTTCCTCGGGTCGCTTAGCCAGTGACTTCATCACCATGCGGTCAAGTTCGGGGCTAATATCGGCGGCAATAGCAGAAGGCAGCGGCGGCATTTCTGCCACATGCTGGTAGGCAACCGAAACTGCGGAATCTCCTTTGAAAGGTGCCCGTCCAGTCAGCAGTTCAAATAACATGCAACCGCAAGAGTACAGGTCAGAGCGGGTATCTACAGTTTCACCACGTGCCTGCTCGGGGGATAGGTATTGCGCGGTTCCCACCACCGCATCGGTACTGGTCATGGTCTGTCCCGAGTCTTCTAAGGCACGGGCAATCCCAAAATCCATAACCTTGATTTTTCCGCTATTGGTAAGCATCACGTTGCCGGGCTTAATATCCCGGTGTACCAGGCCGCGTTTATGGGAATACTCAAGGGCATTGAGTACCCCCGACATGATTTCGACGGCCTCGTTAATCGGTACCGGTTGGCCATCAGTAAGGAGTTGGTGCACCGTGTGTCCTTCTACCAGCTCCATGACGATATAGGGAACGTGCACCTCGGTGCCGTCAGGGGCAGTCACCACCTGTTCGCCAGTGTCATAGACCTGCACGATGTTTTCATGATTTAGGGAAGCAGACGCCAAGGCCTCGCGCCGAAAACGCGTCAGGAATACCGTGTCCTTCGCCAGGTCTATACGCAGCATTTTTATCGCTACCACCCGCGAGAGCAGGGTGTCGTAGGCCTGGTGTACTTCCGCCATTCCCCCTCTGCCGATGAGGGAACGGATTTCGTAGCGTCCTCCGCCTATGCGGTATGGAGATTCTGCCATGGGTCTTCCTTTTGTTCCGAAACTACCAATATTACAGCTTTTTGTTTAGGGATCACCGGTGCGGGGGCAGCGGAATAAACCAGGCTAGCCCCCAGGCTTAAAGCGGTTACCAGCATCCACAAAATCAGGGTTACTAATACCAGATATAGCGGAGAACGAGGCGTGGCGTTTCCATGTCTAGCTCTGGAAACATCTTGGTTCCACCATTTCCGGCTCAAGAAGGGCGCTTTTTCGTAGGGGCGACGTAATCTAGCTACCTGCGCCGCTAAGGGGTCAACCGGTCTTATGCCTATCTGGGATTCTAGCCTGCGACTCCAAGCCGCTAAAGGTGCCGTTAGGGAGGGAGCAGGGGCTGGTGCCGCTGGCGAAGGTAGCTTGGCATAACGAGGGGGCGCACTCGTTTTACGCCAGTTAAGCGCTTGCGGCAAGGAACGCAGACGTTCTAATTGCGAGCGGGGCCGGGAAGCAGAAACTGGAGGTATCAGCGCCGCGAACTCGCGAGGACGTTCGCGCAGGCGCACTCGTTGTTGCCAGGATTTCTCGGGCAAAGGCACCGAATCCGGTAGGATCTGGGGAGCCGGAACCGTCCCTCCGGAAAGATAGAGCATGGGGGAGCCATCTTCTTCTCTAGGAGCGCTAGCGGCGGGTCGAGGCTGCCAGGTGGCGTCTTTCGCGGTCGCGGCAGCTGCTGCCGGCTCATCAATATCGGGCGAGGGCGGCCGTTGCCGGGAAGTAAGGCTCTCCTTACCGGAGGTGCTGGCAGGTAAAGGTGTGTGTACTGCCTGATCTAGTTGCGCTATTTCTTCCAGATCCTCTTGCAGATTTTCTAGATCGGCAGGTTCGGCAGCTATCTGATCTGCCGCTTTGTCTGCCACCTCTGCGGATTCTGCAGGTTCTGCTAGATTGGCGGCTAGCTCCCCGGCCTCAGGAACGCTGGCTTCCGCAATGGGGGCAGCTAGCGAGTCGCCTGCGGAATTAAGCGCCTGTTGCACTTCCTCTAAACGTTGCATTAAGGCATCTGCACTGGCCAGACGTTTTTGAGGTTCTTTTTCAAGCAGCTCCATCACCAGTTCACGCAAACTGGGAGCCACAGAATCAGGCAGGGCAGGCACCGGTTTGTTGACATGGGCGAAAGCAATATCTACCGGTTTGTCACCGCTGAAGGGGCGCTTGCCGGCTAGAGCTTCATACGCGATAACCCCCAGGGCATAGAGGTCACCTGCGGGAGTAGCTGGCTGTCCCATCGCTTGTTCAGGCGGCAGATACTGCGCGGTACCCATAACCATCCCCGCCTGTGTTAAGTTAACTTGCCCCGGAGCCTTAGAAATCCCGAAATCGGTTAGTTTTACTTCTCCCGTAGGAGTAACCATAATGTTGCCTGGTTTAATATCCCGGTGGACAATGCCGGCACCATGTACTGCACTGAGAGCATCAGCGGTCTGGTACAAAACTGATAACAGGAAATCAGTCTCTAAAATGTGTTCCTGATCCAGGATTTCGGTTAGTGAAACCCCATCGACCAGTTCCATACTGATCCAGCCCAGACCGGCGTCCTCTCCTGAGGCGTGTACCTCCGCTAAGTTCGGGTGATGAACCCGAGAAGCGTTATAGGCTTCAATCTGCAACCGGGACAGGAAAAGCTTTTTGCCCGCCAGTTCCGGGCGGAGAATTTTAAGCGCCAGCCTTTCGCCAGTTTTTTCATCCAGCGTCTGCCAAACCTCTCCCATACCGCCGATCGCAAGACGAGAAAGCAGCAGGTAACGCTCCGAAATCTTCATCCCCACTTTTAAGGAAGCAACCGCTTTTTGCGCGTTGGTGGCTTGTCCAGTAGCAGTCGCTGCCGGTTCCAAAGGAGTTGACATTTCGGCTTCCCCGGCGCGCGGCGGGACAGGTAATACGTGACTATCAGTCATGATTCATCGCCGCCTGTACCACTTGTTTTGCTACCGGTCCGGCAACCGGTCCGCCGTGAGGGGTGGGGTTGGAGTTATCGCCCTCAATTACTACCGCGAAAGCCAGAGGCAGATTAGGGGTATCTGCCCAGCCCACATACCAGGCATCGGTTTTATTGCCACCGGTTTGGGCAGTTCCCGTTTTAGCGCCCATCTCTACCCCGGCAACCCGGCCAGTTTCGCCGGTTCCCTCGGTAACGGTGGCGATCATCATCTGTCTAAGCTGCGCGGCGACCTCTTTAGAGATCGGTTTTCCGAGTTTGCCCCCGGAACGATAAGTTCTGGTGGCTTTCCCATCTGATCCCAACTCGGCAGCCACCAGGAAGGGACGCATCTGAGTTCCCTGATTGGCTACCGCTGCAGCTACGGTAGCCATCATTAGCGGTGAAGTGCGCACCTCGTATTGCCCGATCGCACTCATCATAGTGGAAGCTATCCCCGGATCGGAGGAAGGGAAATAAGATTTTTGGACTGGCAGCGGAATCTTTAAATCAGTCTTGGGATTGAATCCAAAAGCCTCGGTTTTGTCTTTTAATGCCTGATACCCCAAGTCTTGACCGATCTTAGCGAAAGGCGTGTTACAAGAATACGCAAAGGCATAGGTGAAAGTGGGATGGCCATTTCCGCATCTCGTGGATTCAATATTGGAAATCTTTGCTCGCGAGCCGGGCAGTGGCACCGAGACGGGAGCATCCACGGCGTCCTCAGGCTTGCGGATTTGCTGTTCTAGGGCGGCAGCAGCAGTAATGATTTTAAAAGCCGAACCGGGAGGATATTCTCCGCGCAAAGCCCGATCTAGCATGGGTTTTGATGGGTCTGCCTGTAGCTGCTTCAAGGTCTGTTGTGACTGTTTTTCACTGCCGGTCGCTAAAGAGCTGGGATTAAATCGCGGGGTAGTAACCGCTGCGAGGATTGCCCCACTTTGATAGTTAAGGGCAACTACCGCACCTTTATGATTGCCGAGTGCCTGCGCGGCGGCCTGTTGAATCTGCGGATCAATAGTAAGGAGAATCCCTCCACCTTTTTGATTCTCGCCAGCTGCATATTTTAGTAACTGGGATAAGGCCTGGCTGGAGGCTTCTCCCATTAGTACCGAGTTCTGCAGCCGTTCCATCCCGGTAGCGTTACCTCCCGGGGAAAGATAACCGGTCAGGTTTGAGTACAGCGGTGCCTGCTCGGAGTAAACCCGGTGGTAGCGCTTGCGGTAACCGGTAGAGTCTTTCGTGGGCTCTGAAGCCGCAATCGCGTTTTCGCCCACCATAATGGGGCCACGTTCAATATATTTGGAACGGTAAAAGGCGCGAGAATTGCGCCCATCGGCGTTCAAAGAATCGGCGCCCAGGAATTGGATATAGGTGCACGCCACCATCAACGATAAAAACATGACAAAAACTACGAAGAAAAGCCGTTTAATCTGTGGATTCATGACGTTCACCTCCCGGAACTGGTCGCGCAGGAAAAGCGGCATCAGGGGCTGCCGGGCTGGAAAGCGACTGCACCGATGAGGCACGTTTCGCTGGCTGTCCGCTGGGATGGGAAGTAGCGGGGGAGGCTTGGTTAGTGCGGCTAGCAGTCTTAGCCTCCAGCGAGGCAGAGCGTTTCTCTTGCTGGCGAGCAATGATTGCTTCTAGTTCGGCGGTATCGATAACTCCGCTCTCGGTTCTAACCGGCTGGCGCGCCTCGCTAGATAGGCGCAGCAGCAAGGCCAAGATCACCCAGTTGGCGACCAGTGAAGATCCACCCGCGGCCACAAAAGGCAAGGTGAGTCCGGTAGAGGGGATTACTCGGGTTAATCCTCCGACTACCACGAACACTTGGAATCCGATGGTGAAAGCAAACCCGGTAGCCAAAAGCTTTCCAAAGCTGTCACGCACGATCAAGGCAGTACGCAGCCCGCGTTCTACGAAAATAAGATACAGCGTGAGCAGAGCAAGGGAGCCGGTTAGACCCAGTTCTTCCCCGAGGGAAGCAAAAATAAAGTCCGAGTTCGCGAAGGGGGTTAGGGAGGGCGAACCTTGCGCCCAACCGGTACCGAGAATACCGCCGTCAGCCATCCCAAATAGCCCGGAGACTAACTGTCCCGATCCCCCGATGGGGCGGGAATAGATTTCTGGATCGAGGGCGTGCAGCCAGACATCAATGCGCGCTTGCACATGCGAAAACAGACGAGAAGCTAAGAACACTGCGGGCGCGAACAGGATCGCTCCGATTAGCAGCCAGGAAGTTTGATTGGTGGCCACATATAGCATGGCTACGAATAAACCGAAGATTAGCAGGGAAGTACCCAAGTCCCGCTCGAATACCAAAATCAAAATGGAGGCTGCCCACACCACCAGGAGGGGACCGAGATCCCGCAGGCGCGGCAGGCGCATTCCCAGCAGCGATTTTCCGCCTTGGATTAAGGCTTCCCGCCGGGTAGTTAAATATCCGGCAAAGAAAATCGCTAAACAAATCTTGGCTACCTCGGAGGGCTGGATGGAAAACCCGATATTAATCCAGATGCGAGCACCATTGATACTACGTCCGATGAACGGCGCTAAGGGCAGCAGTAACAGTACAATTGCCAGCAGCATCGACAGATAAGTGTAGTTACGCAGCTTGCGGTAGTCACGAACTACTGCCAGCGTAATCACCATCAAAACTACGCCTATCAGGGTAAATAATGCTTGTTTGAATCCAATATACAGGATCGAATCTGGGCCATATGCCAAATCTAGGCGGTAAATCATCACCAGCCCGATACCATTTAAAGCCAAAACTGCAGGTAAAAGTACTGGGTCAGCGTAGGGCGCGAGGAAACGAACCGCTAGATGAGTGGCGAGGGCGAAGGCTCCCAGTACGCACATATGCAATACGAAGGAAGTGGGCAGTGCCCCAGTGCGGTTAACATTAATCGAGAAATACCCCAAGAAACACATCGCCAGGGCGATCACTATTAGCAATAGTTCCGCCAGCCGGCCAGTAGGGTGTTTTATCTTTGGCACCAGTACATTACCCCCTTCCTATATCTGCTCTCTCATCTTGGTGGTTCGAATTCTTGATGCTTATGGTTAGTTAGGAGTTACTAGCTGAGCTTGATGAGGAAGGTTCAGCGCTTGAAGATGCTTCCGATTCTTGCGTGGTTTCCTCTGCGGTAGTAGCCGGGGATTTAGTTTCGGAAATCGAAGTTGACGTGGGCGGCGGGGTGGGGTTGGGGCGTTCCGACATTCCGTACCACACAGCAGTGGCAAATAGGGCTAGCAGGACGATCAGTCCCACAATCACGCCGATGATTCTTCCCCAGCGATATTTGGGGGCAGAGTCTTCCTCAGTTAAAGATTCCGTCGGTATTGCCGCCCGCGCCTGACTAAAAGAATCGTCCTCATCCTCGTCCTCGTTATCTGTTTGATCTTGAATGGCAGGATCGGATGCGTCCTGGTCGTCTCTGACCGCTTCGTCGCCGGGGTTTTCTGTTTGTTGGCTACGGAGCTCAGCCAGCCGGTCGGTAGCGGCCGCCCCCACTATTTGAGGTTCTTTATCTTGCGGATCCTCAACAATATCGGCAACCACGCAAGTGATATTGTCCGGTCCGCCCGCTTTTAGCGCCAGTTCTACTAGAGTTTCACAGGCCTGTTGCGGAGTTTTGCTCCGGTAAAGAATCTTGCCAATGGTGGGGCCAGAAACAAAGCCGCATAGTCCGTCAGAGCAAAGCAACCAGCGGTCACCTATTGTGAAGTCGGGTTGGGATTCGTCAAGATTCACGTCCTCTTGGGAATCTCCCAGCACTCGCAATAGCACGGAGCGCTGAGGATGATTCTCAGCCTGTTCAGGGGTTAGCTGTCCCGTATCTACCAGGTATTGCACGAAAGAATGATCATTGGTCATTTGCCGCAATTCTCCGCCGCGCAAACGGTAGGCACGCGAATCCCCAATATGGGTCATAGTGATAGCGTTTTGGCTGCGACGAATCGCGATACAAGTAGTGCCCAGGCCGGCTAATGCCGGATCTTGGGTGGAGCGTTCGCACAGTTCCTGGTGTGCCTGGGCTATTGCTTCCCGCAGGCTTTCGAGAGCCTCCTCGGGGGTATCTGCTTCGGTGTCGAGGGAACGTAAATGATCAATCGCAATCGAGGAGGCAATATCGCCCCCGGCAGGCCCACCCATCCCATCTGCTAATACCAGCAGGTTAGGTCCGGCGTAACCGGAATCCTGGTTAGATTGGCGGATCTTGCCGATATCAGACAGGGCGGCATAGTTGAATCCGATGCTCATCTAGTTAGCTCCATTGTTGTTTGTCCAATCCGCACTACCATTCCCGGCTCTAAAAGCTGAGCACTGGTGAGACGGTTGTTGCCAAGGTACGTTCCGTTCGTTGAGTTTAAGTCCTCGATAAACCATTGCCCGTCACGGTAATAGATGCGGGCATGTCGATTGGAGGCGTAAGAATCCTGCAGAGGCACCGTACAGTCCCCGGAGCGCCCTAAAAGGATTGGTTGTCCATCCAGTTTTAACCGATTGCCGGCTAAGGCACCCCCCGTGAAAGCTAAGTAGCGAGGGCGACCCCCACGTTTGCTTTTACGAGGTTTAGATTTTTCAGGTTGCCGGCTAGCTTTCCGGGAGCGACTGGTTGGGGTTTTTGCGGAGGCGGTGGCGGCCAGGGAAATATCGCGGCGTAACACTACCGCTAATCCGATAACTAGCAGCCACAATAGGGCTACGAAACCGAATCGTAAAATAGTGTATAAAAGTCCAACTGCCACGATTATCGCCTACTATTCATCCGCGCTTGAAGTCCAAAATAGCAGGTGGGTGCGGCCGATCGTTAGTTCGTTACCGTCTAAGAGAGTGGCGGCACTGATGCGATGTCCTTCCACATAGGATCCGTTAGTCGATCCCAGATCGGTGGCGATTACCCCTTGGGGAGTAATCCGCAGTTCTAGGTGACGTCGGGATACTCCCGGATCGTGGACTACGATATCGGCTTCCGATCCGCGACCGATCACCGTGACCGGCTCGGTCAGTAGCCACTGTTGACCCTCAATATCAATGATCGGATGGGAGGGGCTGGCGCCGGCGGTAGTTACCGGTGCGGCCGGCCCGCGGCGGATCGAGTTATCGATTTTCAGCTCCCCTAGCGGGTGGTCACCGGCAGAGAATACTACTTCTACCGGCCCGACAAACACGTAGCTTTGTTCGGTGGCATACGCGGTAGCGTCTTGGGCGAGTTCTTGCGAAAGCACCTGCGAGTTAGCCGCCATCACCGATTCGTAGTCTTTTTGGTTGAGCAACACCTGGTATTCGTTCGGTACCACCACCCGGCCGTCACTCAAAGTGGCGCGGGAGTTATCCATGCTCTCACGTATAGCCGTTTTTACATCCACGGCTTTAATCGAGCTGGCGAACATCTTCGAAAAAGGGGCGTTTACCCCTAAAGAAACGGCTTTTTCGAAGCGGTCAACCACTCCCATATTTTCGTCCTCTCCTGTAAATCGTAGAATCTACGGTCAGTGCCTGCGGCTCGCTGTTATAAGCAGCCGGACATTGCCGGTGCTAACTGCGCGCAGTAGACATACCTAAGTTCAAGGTTAATCGAAAATTCGCTAATAAGTATTATCCCAGGGTTAATAGGGCGAATTTATAGCAACTTATTAGGGGCTAGCAGCTACTGACAGTCGGTAGATTCTTGCTTAGTATAGGAAAAACAGAATTATTACTTGTGAAACGTAACGCCTTTTGCTCCTGGGCTTGCTCCCGCCTTTGGTTTCGGGGTAGATTTCTATTCGTTGGTTAACGCGTCTGAGCGTTAAACCCGAGCGCAAGTGGCGGAATTGGTAGACGCGCACGGTTCAGGTCCGTGTGCCCTTTACCGGGCATGGGGGTTCAAGTCCCCCCTTGCGCACCGAAAAATAAGGCTCTGACCAGCAAGAACGCAAGGGTCAAAATAAAAATTGTCTCCGCGTTGTCAGAACGTTGTCAGATGAAAACAGTTAGCTAACTATTTTCAGGCTCGCGGATCGCTCGCGGGCGGGTTAAGGGGGGTCTATTTCGTTCCCTCCCTAGCGTGGATCGCGCGGGCTTGTTCTTGCTACTGCCACCGCTGGCGGGTCGCTCGCGGATACGTTTTTCTAAAATCTCCAGACCTGTACAAAATAAAATCAACAGCACTCCCAGGTGCGCGCGAGATACCCCGGGGGCGGGGTCTCCCCTCCCTGCTTGGTGGTTACAACGTAAAACAGACCAAGGGGCGAAAAATAAAAAATGCCGGGGGGATAAATCGCTAAACTGTCGGTGCGCACAACACCAAGGGGGCGGGGTGTGGTAGCCCGCGAGCGCAAAATAAAGCGGGTTTCAGTAAGCGACAGGGGTGGGCGCGTATATCGTGTTTTAACGGTTTTAGCGTGGTTCTAGTACCTGGGTAGCGGGAAGGGCTGTTAGTGGCTTCTAGCATGCCTAGGACACGCGAGAGACGGGGGCGTGAAACGCTACCCCATAGCTAGGGCGTGGGGTGGCGGTTTACCACCTCACCACTTACCCCGTTAAGGGGGGTGGCAAAATGCCGCCACCTTTAAAACTTTGGTTCTACGCGCGCGCGTGCGCGCGGGCGCGCGATAGGGGGGGGGCTATCTTGCCGGGGGGTGAAACAGCACCACCCGAACAGTGAGCCGGGCGGGTTCCGGGTAGTGATTAAAACGCCCTCTATGCCATGCCAAGTGGTACGGTCGCGGTTATCTCGATTAAAGCCGGAATGTCTGACGCGTTGCGTTCTTGACGGTGCAAGGCTTGCGTGTTGAGTTGTTCGCGAGCGTCCCTTAATGGGCGTTGATTATTATTTTACCGCAACCGCGTTAGCGGCGCGGGGGGCTGTGGATAACTTGCGGTTAGGTTTCCTTTCTTGCCGGGTAGCCGTGCGCACCCGCAACAGGGAAAGCACCCTAAGCAAGTACGCACAGCCACCAATCAGGACTAAAAGCTATAAGCGGCGGCAACAGTTTCTAGCCAGTCTTTCCCTTCATCCTCTGGTGTGCGCATTCGGGGCGCACCCTCAAACCCGCGATAAGCATCTAGTTTGGTTTGCGCTTTCAAAATCGCGTCAGACACGCGCGGATCAGCCTGGGACTTGAATAGCTCTTGCAGACCGTCTAGCACAGTTTCAAGGCGTTCAATCTCGCGCGCCGTGTAAGCCTCATAATCCAGTGTTTCGTTTTCATCGTTCATTATCTTTATCCTTTCTAAAATCTCGCTCGCGAACACCCGCGAGTGATAACTAACGGTGATAGCCCTAAAGGGGGCTATCTTTCCTAATTGCCTATTCCTAGTAATCCCTTAGTAAGCGCTTAGTAATCGCTTACGCTTTGCCCTGTTCACAAGGTGTTAGCGCCTTCTTAAATCACTTACTAAGCTCTTACTAAGCTGTTACTAATCGCTTAGTAATCGCTTACGGTTTGCGCTGGTCAGATTTCACGGTTTTCGCCTCTCTGCCGCTGCCTATGCCGGGCTTGATTACGGGCGTTATATTGCCGCCTTCGCTCTCTTTCGGCATATAGGGTTTGCGCTGACCAGTCCAGCCGGTAGCCGTCCTCGTTATCCAACTGTTCAAGATCGCCGGCTTTAAGTAGTTCGCTAACCGCGTCTTGTCTGAAACGTTTAATAAGGTAGTCGGTAGGGTCAAGCCATTGTTCCGGAACATAACCGTCCAAATCATTATCAAGGCACATTGCCGTTAAATAATGCCGCAACATATAGGCGGGCGGGGTTAATAGGCCAGACGCGCCGCGCAATAGATCGCCGGTATTCTGTCGCAAATCTAACCGCGAGTGAGCCGCTGACCGTTCATAAATAAGCGGTTCAAACTCGGGCGGGGCGATAATCTGGTTCTTGCGCCTTCTCTGGTTAGGCTGCATGGTGTCCCCCAATCCGGCGGCGGGCTGAATGAATCGTGTTATCTACTTCCCACGCGGTTAAGCCAGTAGCTAACGCGGCCTGTCGCAAGCCTTGCCAGTCCGTAGCCGCGCCGGTTAGATCGTTTTGCTGCATACGACACGCCGCCCAAAAAAGGGCATTATTCCTCGTTCCCTGCCTTGCTTGCGCAACGGTTGCCAGCAGACCGCTAACCATGTTCGCACCCGCTATCGGGTTAAAGCCCGCGCGGCTAACACGCTTGCCGGGTAAGGGTTGCGGGCGCGGGGGGCGCTCTATCAGTTTCCCTAACGCTTGCGGGTACGGCGGCGGGGTGAAAAACTCGTTACCCTCCCAACGGTACGGCTTGCCGGTTTCAGGATGAAGCGATGGCGGCGCGACACAGAAACCGCCATGCGTTTTAACGTCCACACCGGGCAAGGCTGTTCCGTCATCGCAAATAACCTGACCAAATAGCGGGGTAAACCCTTCCAGGCGCGCCGGGCGTTGATAATACAGGTGACACCCGCCATCACCGCGCCCGCTAACCACGATAGGACACCGGGTAAGTTTTCCCCCGATAGCAGCCTCTAGCGCTTCGAGTGTGCCACCGTTGCGCGGGTCAATATCAATAACCGCTATGTGAGGCGGTACGGCTAGCCCAATGAGCGCGCGCGGCCATTCCTTCCACCATTGCCGGATTAACTCCGGGTTTCCGCTGGCAGATTTCGCGCCATGCGTTAGCTCTAGCGCCCGCGAGTAATAAGGCGCTTTAGCGGGTTTCCCTGCCTGTTTGCCGTCTTGTTCTAGGCATGGCAACACTTGCCAGCCGCAAGCGGCATAACGCAACGCGGCTGATAGAATCGGGTTAGGGTTGGTTAGCTCGTTTTCCCCCGGTTGTTTCCTATATGGCCGGGGGGTTTCGTTTAGCCTCATGGGTTACGCCGCCCCCTTACCTTTAACGGGGTTAATATTCGGCTGCAACCACTCGATTAGCGCGGCGGTTTCAATACGGACAACGCGGCCACGTCTCACAGCCGGTAAACCGTCACGGTAAACCCAATGACGCGCCGTGTTAGTAGCAACGCCTGCAAATCGCGCGGCCTCCTTAATCGACAGGTAGCGCGGTAACTGTTCCTCTTGGTGGTTATATTCTGTTCGCATAGCTTTCCCTTTTCTGGTTAGCTGTGCATTTCCCGCCGGGGTATGAAAAAGGCGGTCAATGCACGATTAAGTACACTGACCACCTGCAAGTAAATTTTAATCTCGGTCTGAGCCTCTCAGAAAGACATGATGTTAAACAGTCATGCCAATTCTTGCCGCGATGGTGAACGGGCGTTCTCTCCAAGATCGCGATAATAACCGGTCTTAGCAAGTCCAGTATATACCAGAAAGAACGCTAATGCGTTCCGTGCTGTTCTTTTAACTTGTTTGTCATTGCGTCAGATAGTATTTCCAACCTTTCAGCGGATATGTAACGGCTTTTACCAATCTGGCTATCTAACCATTCGGCAACATCGTTAAACAACAGAAAAAAATAAGTGGTGTCGCACACTGGGCACGTCAAAATAACTTTACCGGGTAGGTAGTTCATCACTAGACCGGAATTGCGTTGATGTTCTGCATGCCAAAGGGCTTTATAAGTTTTATCAATAACATCATTACTAAACTTAGCTTTATTTTTTTCTTGTTCTTCGTGGATGCGTTTCAGCTGTCTAAGGGGGCGGGTGCTCTTTGTTCCAACCGTTTTAAGTTTCCAGTATGAGCGAACTTTTAGCGAGCAACTGATAACGCCATCTATGCTAAAAGGGATATTGTCAGGCTTTCCAGACCTGACCGGTTCAATATATGCAAGCGGGGTTCTTACCCCGCCTTTTTGGTTTCGGTGTGCTTCATCGCGCCGGCCACACCAGACTTTAAGCACTCGCGGCTTCTCGTTTTCGCTCATGCGCTTAGCCCTTTCTGGGTTGGTAACTTTAGCACGTTATCGCGTCCGCTCGCGGCGGTTGTGAAGGCGTCCCCTAAACCGTTTAGCGCTTTCGCGGTCTGCTCTTGGAAAGCGTGAGTATAACGCCTGGTTATTGAGCTTTCGGCGTGTCCTAGAATCGCTTGAACAGTAACCGCCGGTATCCCGGCTTCTGCCAGCAGACTAGCGGCGCTGTGTCTCAGGTCGTGGCTCGTGCGTGGCTCTATCCCTAGCCGTTTACACGCCCGGCGCATGGCTTGCCCTATGCCGGTTGTATCGCGGGGGCGTTCTGGATCACGCGGGGAAGGAAACAATAAACCATCTTTACCAAACGCCGCGAAAGCCTCCAAGTGTCGTTTTATTTCGCTTTCCAAGGCGGGCGGTATCGGTAGCACTCGGAAAGATGTTGCAGTTTTCGGGGCGGCGTCCGCGTCTAAGGTCTTACCAACGCCGGTAGTTGCCCTGTCCACGGTCAATAACTGTTTATCCCAATCGAAAGATGATCGGGTTAGCCCTCTAAGTTCGCCAGCGCGTAAACCTAGCAGACCGCCTAGCAATATCCACAAACGCAAGCATGGCGGGGTTATCTTGTCCGCGAGCGCTATTAGTTCGTTCATGGTTAGCGGGGCGGCTTCGTGTCGCTGGGACTTGGTGGCATGGATTTTCTTGCCGGATTTTCTTAGCCGGTAGATCGGGCGCTCTGCTGGGTTCTTTTCGATTACCTCAAAATCTTTAACCGCTTCGTTCATCATGGCGTTAAACAACTCTAGCGGGCGTTTATAGCCCGGGCGGGTCAGGTCGAAAGTGTTAAGCCAGGCGGTCACTTGTTGCGGGGTGATCGCCTTAATAGGTTTATCCCCCCAATAGGGTTTAATCCAGTGGTTGTAGTTGCTTAGTTCTTTTCGATATGTTTCGGTTGAGTGTCGGTCTTTGCGAGCCGCAAGCGATAATTCTGCGAACTCTCCAAAGGTTAGCGCGTCTGCTTCTGCTAGGCGGGCGGCTTCTTCTGCTTCTTCCGCGAGCTGTTCCGGGCTTTTCCAGTTTCCAGAATCAATAGCGGCTTTTTCTTTTGCGAGCCAGCTAACCGCCGCTTCTTTAACCGCGAACGTTTGAGGGGCTGTGATCCGCGCGGCGCGCGTCTCTATCCCCTGCATATCGGGGCGTTGGTAATCAGCGCGATAACGTCCAGATTTTAACCGTAGTATGCGCCCAAAATGTGACGTTGCCATGTTTCCCCCTTGTTTCGGCTCGCGTTTTCGTTGTCAGAACGTTGTCAGAACGTTGTCAGATGAAACGTAGTTAAATGATATCAAATGCGTTTAGGTGAAGTCTAGCAACCAGCGGAAACAATACGTTCACCAGCGCAAATAGAGGGGCTTATCGCTGGTAGGGGCTTATTTTTTATTTTTCCAGGTCAGGCGATTAAGGGGCTTTCAAGTCCCCCCTTGCGCACCGTTAGTCATCTACAAAGGCGCAGGTGTGGGTGCCGGAGGCAGTGAGCTTCCCGTCCTCGGAAAAAATCTTTAAGAAATAAGTCGCGAGGGTGCGCCCGCTTTGCGCTAAAGTCGCCACGCAATAGACCCGCCCCCCGATAGCCGGACGATGGTGGGTGACAAAGATATTTGACCCCACCGCATGTTTGCCTTCCGGAGCCGCATAGTTGGCAGCCAAAGACCCGGTGGTTTCCCCCAACACTGCATTCGCTCCGCCATGGAGTACGCCCAGGGTCTGGCGGTTACCCTCTACCGGCATGGAGCAAACCATTAAATCCGCGCCTAAGTGGTGAAAACGGATCCCCATCGCCTCAATAAGCTGTGCCTTGGCCGAGGGGCACTTGTCGGAAACATCCGGCAGAGACAGCAAGAACCGCGAGGTTTGTTCCGGGTCGCTCAAATCCGGCAAAGCAATCGGGTCGTCAACTTCATCGCGGTAAACCAGTTTTTTTTGCATACCCCCATACTATTGCTGGCGGCAGAGGGTAAATGGCTAGATTGCTATTTCAGAGGCTCCAGGTCTTTAGTGTCTTAAGGCGGCTGCTGGAGGAATTTTAGCAGCACGTAAGGCAGGAACCAGGGATGAGAGTATTCCGATGATCATTCCTCCGGGAATCAATAGCACCGGTATTAGCGGGTACATTACTGGCGTCCACCCTTGTAGCTTGACTAACACTAACAGTGAAACTAAGCCGAGAAGTACTCCAAAAAAAGCGCCGATGCCCCCAAGAAACACTCCTTCGATAATAAACTGGCACGCAATGTGACGCGGACGTGCCCCAAGAGAACGACGCAACCCTATTTCTGTAGTGCGTTCAATAACCGAGGTTAGCGTAGTTGTCATAATTCCTATTGCGCCCACTACTAGGGAAAGGATAGAAACCCCGATTGCCATTGTGTTTAATGAAGTTGTTACTTTACCTCGGAGTTCTTCGGTACTTGGTGGCATTCTGACTGCGACTAGCTCCGAATGCCTGGCAGATACTGCATACGGAAGCGCAGCTGCCACTTTTTTAGTGGCACCTAACTCGGTTTCAACCACGCCAGCAAGTCCCTCTCCAGCTTGATATGACACATCACTGCCGTCTAGATTCTTAGAAATAATTACCGCTGAACTTGCACCCGCGGCCTGGCCGGTGGAGGACAAGACCCCAAACACTGGAATAGATTTGCCATCGCAAATAATTCTTGTGGTGCCGTCAGTTGTGGTCATATCCAAGTTGTTAGCAGCAGTCGGCCCTAACAAGGCGACCGGCCCTGGAATTCTCTCGATGCTTTTATCGAAAAATCTCCCGCTTTTTACTTTCATGCCACTGGCTTGTAAAAACCCGGGATCAGCCACGATTATAGGAGTGGTTTGAGTCTCGCCGGGGTGAGTGTGGCAATCGGCTTGGGGTGCGCTGCTGTAACGTCCTGCTGCTTTTACCCCCTGCATTTTCGTTACCCTGTCAGTGAAGTTTTTATCTAGTATTTGCTCAGCATCTTCACGGGCAGTAACGGTTATGGTAGTCGCCGTACGCTCATCGAAAGTTGCGTTTATGTCGGCACTGGCGGAGAGAGACCAACCTAAGGTGACAAGAAAAACTAGAATCCCCACGGTTATCCCAAACGCGGTCATGACGGAGCGCATTTTTCTGCCCCAGATGGCACCAAGAGATTGCTGTAGTAGCAGTCCCCAATTAACTCTTGTCATAATTGACCTGCTCCACGTTTCCGTCTACGACCAAGTAACCTTGGCTGAACTGGGCGCGCACTTCTGGCTCATGCGTGACCACTACCAGAGCGCATCCACTGCTCTGTTGTACCTGCAATAAGAGTTCAATAGTTTTTTGAGAATTATCTTGATCGAGATTCCCCGTGGGTTCATCAGCTAACAGTAGACTGGGTGACCTAGTTAAGGTTCGAGCAATGGCTACCCGTTGTTTTTCACCCCCAGATAAGGTGCTAATACGAGCGGTTGCTCGATGTTCTAGCCCCACTGCCGATAAACAAAAGAGTGTTTTTTCTTTTCGTATGTCCCTTCCGAGATTACTGTAGGTAAAACCCAACTCGATATTTTGTATTACATTCAGGTAAGGAATTAAACCGAAATCCTGAAAAATAAAACCAATATGATCAGCCCGTAATTGATCAATTTGTGCTGGTTTTAGTTTGCTGCAATCCTTCCCTTGTATCTTTAACGTGCCTTCGTAGTTGGGGTCTAATAACCCCAGGATGTTTAGGAGAGTTGATTTTCCCGCCCCAGAAGGACCGGTAATTACTACTGATTCCCCTTTTTTTATTTTTAGATTCACATTTTTTAAGGCATAAACAGTAGAATTCCCTGTCCCGAAGGTACGGTTTAAGTTATGCATTTCTAGGATAGGGGGCTCATTAGTCGGAGGGGCTATATCAAAGGTATTATCCTGAGCGTTAGAGTCCACTTATTTATCTCCCAGCAAGACAATTTCTCCAGTTTTTACTGCTCCTTTAATGGCTACGGCTCCATCGCCACTTTCGATAATTTCAACATAAGTTTTCTGGGTAGAGTCTCCGGTCTTCTTTTGCACATAAGTCCCTTTGTTATCCTCTCGGATTGCTGCCTCGGGCACAGTGAACGGATAAGTAGTGTTAGAACCGATGGTTACGCTCCATTGACAAGTAGTTAGGGCGTTATTTGGGGGATTATTTAAGGGGATCCGCAAAGTGTATGTTGGTTCTGAGCTTTGTTCTTCATCACTATCATTGGAGTCGGGAGAGTTGGGGATTGCGGGTAATGTGGTCTCGTTATTCCATTGACCAGACTCCAGCTTTATTGGTAAGCCTTCACGCAGCTTCAGTATCTGTTTTGCGTCTAATTTCAGGATTGCTAAGGGGGCGCCTACCCCGATTTTCACACTAGATTTCTCACCCAGATAGCTACCCAAATCAGGCAGCGCGGTAATAGTGGAATTGGCAGGTATATAGGCGACTTCACTGCGGGGGATAACTAATGAATCATCTGAGCCAGTTTCGTTGTCAGTGCTTTTGGCATCTGATTCCGGCTGGGATTTATTATCAGAGGTATCCTGACTGCTATTTCGCTTATTCGGGTTCTGAGCCGGAGCATAACCGTTGTTTCGATAGAGCCTCGCGACGAGCTGGGCAGTGTATTTACCTAGATGTCCATCTGCTGCAACCGAATAGCCACAGCTCTTCAAAGCTTTTTGCAGCTGGGTGACATCCTTGCCGCTGTCGCCGATATGGAGGTCGCGGTAGGCAGGTATTAATCCGTTTAACGCTAAAAGGGGACGCCCTGATATTTCTAGCAAAGCATGACAGTAGGGAACAGGTTTTCCAGCGCTGACTGGCAACGCCGAGATCACCCCTACTTCGTCCTCGCTGCTAACTGAAAGAGGAATTTCTCTTTCGCTAGAGGACGAAATGTTAGCTGTTCCTGTTAGCGTGCGAGATAGTTTTCCAGCTTCTACTTTCGCGGTAGCGACCGGGTGAGCACTAGAGATAGGACGCGCCTTGGAGGGGGATAAGAAACTCAGCGTCAGAAGTAAAACAAAACCCAGACATATAGCTGCTCCAGTAGCAGTAAAAATGACTGTTTTCCATGCAACTCGGCGTTTACCGCGGCTCAAGAATTTCAAGTTATAGCATCCTATGTGGTGGGACGAAAATATTAGTTTTCTCCGGAAATATTTTTACTCTTTTTTAGGCTATCTTGGCGTAGTTCTTGCCACTCCGTGATTAGCCCTGGTTTCTTCGCTAATATCTTATGTACCGCTAGTGCCTCCGCTTTGGAAACTTTTTCAAGATACCTGGTGCTTGTCATACAGCGAGAAGCGGCCTGAGCTGCCTTTATTTCTTCTATACCGGGATTTGGTGCCGGCCAGGACATGTCGGGAGCCTCATCCCCCTTCGGGCTAGACAGGGAAGAGGGGGATAAAAACTGAGTGTATCCCTCGTTTTTCATGCATTTATTCCAAGCTGCTGCAGCTTTGTATTTCGTTGTGGAGATTGCGTCTGCGGCTTGTACAGAAATGTTGGTAGCTTCCTGCTCAAGTTCGACCATGCGTTTATATTTTGGAAGTACCGCCTTCATTGCTTCGTTCACGCATCCTGAAGGGTTTTTACTGTTTTCGTCTCCGTAGAGCGCCCGATCTTCGGGAGACGAAATTTTATCGTCTGGAGCTTTAGCATCCTGGTCGTACCATCCTGGGGCGGCGACGCCGTATTTTACCGCGTCTTCTTCTGAGACGTATTCATAAACATTTTCAATTGCCTTTTCGTTCATTGAAATCAAATCCAATGATGGGGAATTGGCGTCTGTGGGCGTATAGGAAAATCCTTGCTTCTGCATACAAGATGTAACTGCCGCATAATATGCGTTACGCAACTGGTTAGTTTCTGCCTGTGGGGGATAGAGAATAGCGTTGGTCTCGCTTAGATAAATGTGGCTATTTACAGCAGATTTACTAGGAGTCCACTCGGCGCTATCATCAACCGGTTGTGAAGCGCACGCCGTCATAAAGCTAACCAGTGAAATTCCGCAGAGTATTTGTAAGAATTTCAGCCTCTTTTTGGTTCTCATACGAATCCTTCAATTCTAGATTAAATCTTAAAATCCCAGTGTGAGCGGCAGGCTTTCCAGTTTATGCGATCCCAATTGCGAAAACCTCTTTGAGAGGGGGTGTAGGAGGTAATTCTATATCCCCTGCCATTCCTTTCGCTCGTAAACTTGGTTCCCATTTTCCGATAGTTAAAATAGACTGAGTGGATCTGATGGGTGTGATTCGCAGATGAGGAATATTTGAACTTCGTACCGGTCCCGTTAATTCCGTTCCACATACAAACGTAGCCAGAAGAGCAAGAAGGAGCTGCCTGTGCAGCTGGGGCACAAACTATTCCCGATATCAACATGGCGGTGGCGGCTAGTGCTCCGGACAGTCTTTTGAAAGTGGACATAATAGGAATCTCCTAACTTGGTTGACGATGAATCAATACGCTAACTAGATAACTATAAAACTAAACTTTTTTGTTTTTCAATGGTTTTGAGGGCGAATTTTGGGCTAACTTTTCTTAAGTACCCTCAGAGGAATAAAGTTAAGTTCTGACCGTAAAACTCAAGTAGACCCTAGCCCGCAAAAGGGCAGAGTCTCCTAGCTGATAGGGACGAAATGTCTAATAACGATCAGAATCCCCAACCAATCTCTCCCCAACAATCCCCGAAGAAACCGCTTCTAGGTTTGTGGAAACTTCACGGTGATGGCCGCTCGATTGGCCCGGGTGAAGTGGTAATGCCTCGCGAGCGGCTCTCCTGGCCGCGCACCATCGGTATCGGAACCCAACACGTAGTCGCCATGTTCGGAGCAACCTTCCTGGTGCCCTTGCTGACTGGCTTTCCCCCCAACACCACCTTGTTCTTCACCGCGATCGGAACCTTGCTCTTTGCGCTGGTAACCGCCGGTAAACTGCCTTCCTATTTGGGGTCGTCCTTTGCTTTGATCGCCCCGATTACCGCGGTATCTGCCCAGTACGGACAGTCGGCGGCGCTCGGCGGAGTCATCAGCGTCGGGGTTACTTTGGCGCTGATCGGGGTAATCGTTCATTTTGCGGGCACCGTCTGGATTGACCGCATCATGCCGCCTACCGTAACCGGATGTATTGTGGCTCTGATCGGTTTTAACCTGGCCCCGGCGGCCTGGAACTGGTTTAAAGAGGGCGCGGTTACGGCAGTCATTACCGTCACCTCGATCGTGCTGATTACCGTCCTGTTCAAAGGCATCATTGGCCGCCTGTCCATCCTGATTGGCGTGGGCGTGGGCTACGTAGCAGCGGTAATCCAGCATGAAGTAGATTTCAAAGCCATCGGCGAGGCCGCCTGGATTGGGCTCCCCGAATTCCACAGCCCTTCGTTTGAACCTTCTACCTTGGGGCTATTTATCCCGGTAGTGCTGGTGTTGATTGCTGAAAACGTAGGTCACGTGAAATCGGTATCCGCCATGACCGGGGAAAACCTTGACCACCTGACCGGGCGCGCCCTCTTTGCTGACGGGGTTTCCACCGTATTTGCCGGTTGCGGCGGTGGTAGCGCTACCACTACCTATGCGGAAAATATTGGGGTAATGGCCGCTACCCGCGTCTACTCCACTGCCGCCTATATTGTGGCTGCTTTCGTGGCGCTGGCCCTCTCCATGTTCCCCAAGTTTGGGGCAGCCATCGCCACGATTCCTCCCGGGGTGCTCGGCGGGGCGGCTACTGTTCTTTACGGCATGATTGGGATGTTGGGCGTGCGCATCTGGGTGCAAAATAAAGTTGATTTCGCCGATCCGGTAAATCTCAATACCGCCGCGGTCGCCATGATTATCGCTATCGCCGACTACACCTGGCAGATCGGTTCCCTGACCTTCAACGGCATTGCCTTGGGTTCGGCCGCAGCTATCGTGGTGTACCACGTGATGCGGGGTATTTCGAAGGCGCGCGGTACCTTCCTCGAGCAGGCCTCTCCCGCTTCTGTCCCGGCAGGTACAGATCTAGAGTCCCGCTCCTATGAAAAACGAGTCGCGCACCTGTCAGAAACCCTAAATACAACAACAGGCGAGGAATCGGGCAAGCAGCAGGCTTAGATCCTAGGCGATTTGCACTAGTTTGCAGCCTTCCATCTTGTCAAGATCGTTATGCGCCTCTTCCTTAAATTCTTCGGGGCTAACCATATCGGTGTAGCGAGAACCAATAGTCACGGTCACATCCGAAGTAGGACGAGGATCTAGAATAACCTCTGCATCCTCAAAGGCGCGTGCCAAAGTGTAGGCCACGTTAACCCCGGTGGGGCCAGTAACGATCCGAATATTGCCTTCATAGGAACCGGAACTGATATTTCCAGTATCTTTAACCGGAACTCCGCGTTCTTTAAGCCCCTTGGCAACTTTGCCGGCTAGGCCAGAAACATCGGTGCCATTGACCACATGGATCTCCATTTTGTCTAAGGGAACCGCTTTTTCCGAGGTCGGGCAGGGAACGTCTCCCGCCTGGGCGTATTGGGGAGCCTGCTTAAAGTCGTTGAAGAAGGGGAAGGGTAAAATCCCGAACCCAATCAAGATGGATAGCACCAGCAGTCCGGCCATCACCGAACCGATAACGGTGAAAACCATAGTTTCGCGTTGTTGACGGCGCCGCACGTAGCGCTGATGGGGGGTAAGGTCTGCCAGCGGGTCTACGTTTTCAGGATTTGCTGCCAGATCTGATTGCTGCGGGTCCCCACCGCTGTTGGGGCTCACCTGGGTTTGATTCATGCTTGTTACTTTACCTCCCTTAGCGTTCAGGCACGGTTGGCGGGTACGTTTTAGACGCTAAAACTAGTAAAGTAAAGCCAAGAAAACCACTGAGCTAGAGGATCATATGGCGAAAAAACTGTCACTTTCCCGTCCGGCGGGGACAGTAGCGATTATCGCTAGTGTGATTCTCACCTTGATCTCGGTGGCATTGGCGGCCGGTTTCATGGTTTTGCTAGGTTACGCCCTGTCGCACGCATTTTCCGGGAAGAGCCTTTCGGGTATGTTGGGCGGGCTCATCTTTGTAGCTGTGATGCTGGGGGGATGTGAAGCAACCCGGGTTAGTATCGAGCAACACTCAATTTATAAAGAACAGCAGGCTCTCCAGTCTAGATTGCTGCGAAATTATTTCCGGCAGGGACCGGGGGTATTGGCTTCCCGGAGTGCCGGATCCCTAATCGATATGATGACCTCCGGTACGGAGAAAATTCAGCGCTACCGCCAGGCTTTCCTAGGTTCCATGATCGGGGCGATGGTGAGTCCGCTACTGGTGCTTTCGATCATGGCCTTGTTGGTCGACCCTTGGTGTGCCTTGGTGTTACTGGGGTTTGTGCCGCTAGTGCCGGCAATTATTTTTGGTTTTTCGAAACTAACCCGGAAAGTTTCGAGCAGCTCCCGGCGGCGGCGTAATCAGCTCGCGGCCTCCTACCTGGATGCGCTTTCAGGTTTAGAAACCTTGACGCTACTGGGAGCCGCTGACTCAAAAGGTCAGCAACTAGCCCAGATAGGGGAAGAAAACCGGCTTTCCACTATGCGATTGCTGGCCGCAAATCAACTAATCTTGCTGGTCATCGACCTGGGATTCAATCTTTTGCTCCTTACCACCGGGTTTGCGCTCACCCTGTGGAAGGTAATCAACGGTGCATGGGGCAGCGATATTACGGTGATCGCTCCGGTGGTTTCCATGTTGGGGTTAACTTTGCTGCTCCTAGAGCCGATGAACAAAATCGGATCCTTCTTCTACGTGGGAATGGCGGGAATGGCGAATCAACGTCTAGTACGCGCCTTTTTGACTGGCAAAGCCCCCTCCCAGGGTCAAGGCGGGGACGCCAGCTCCGATAAAACACCGGTAACGCCGCACCAGTCTGATTCTTTCCTCTCGCTACAGGATCTGACATTTGCTTATTCCGAGGGCGATCCCGTCCTCCAAAACCTGGATCTAGAAATAAAACCAGGAGAATGGGTGGCAATTTGCGGCCCTTCCGGAGCCGGAAAATCCACCCTGATTGAAGTGCTTAAAGGTAACCTTTTACCCAGACAAGGTACCTATTATCTACAGGGACGCGCCCTCGACGCTGATAGTAGCGCCTGGTTTGCTGACCAATCGGCGCTAGTCCAACAGCACACCTGGATTTTCACCGGAACCATCCGCTCCAATCTGATGATGGTAGCTCCCCGCGCCAGTGAAGACCGCCTTTGGGAGTGCCTGGAAACAGTGCGCCTGGCCGCAGAAGTTCGCGCTTTCGTGCAAGGACTAGATACCCCGGTAGGCGAGGACGGCTATGCCCTATCGGGAGGACAAGCCCAGCGCTTATCTTTAGCCCGGGCACTATTGTCCCAGCGCCAGTTACTACTGCTGGATGAGCCAACTTCACAGATAGATTTAGAGTCCGAGGCGGCGATTACCCAGGCACTCGCGGAAGTCGCGAAAGAAAAAACTATCGTGCTGCTCACCCATCGTGCCAGTGCTCTGGAGTTTGCTGACCGGGTGCTGTACCTCCAAGATGGCGTTTTAAAGGAGATAGTGCGGTGAAGAAACTACCGGAGCTGATAAAGTACCTGCGCCCTGCTAAAGAAGACGGTGAAACCCCGCGTCCACCGGAAAAAACCAGGGAGGACGCTAGTGCGCCGGAAGTGGGAACCCGCCAATTGATCAACTGGCTATTGCAGCTGGCTCGCCCCGTGCTTAAACCCCTATATTTATCGGCGGTGGCGCGCCTGCTAGATCAGGCTTTCGGTATCGCGCTGATTACTTTTGGGGTTTACCGTATCGGCGCGGCAGTCGTACAAATCACTGGCGGCACCGCCTTGAGTTCGGCTTACCTGTGGGTGAGCGTAGGGGTGATGGCGGTTTTAGCGTTACTGAAAGCAGTCTTCCGTTACCTAGAACAGTTCGCCGGACACTATGTGGCCTTTAAAGCGCTAGAGATTTTGCGGCAAGAAATGTTTAAGCGCCTGGTGCCGCAATCTCCGGCTTGTATGGTGGGGGCTAAAAGCGGGGATTTGCTGACGCGGATCACCGCCGATATTGATCGTATTGAAGTGTTTTTTGCGCACACCTTGGTTCCTGCCTTTAGCGCTCTGGTTATCCCCCTCGCGGTCTCGATGCTGGCCGGATTTTTGGTTTCTCCCCTTAGCGGCGTTTTATTATTCCTGGTTTACCTGGTGACTTTGTTGTGCTTAATGCTGCTAGGGGGCGGGGAAGGCAACCGGGCTGCGGATGCAGTGGGGAAAGCTCAGGGGCAAGTTGCCCAATCGGTGACCGACTCGGTAAACGGGATTAGCGAGGTAACCGGCTACGGTTTGCAGCGGGCGCGCATTACTCAACTTGAGCGCTATATGTCGATTGTGGGAGCCGGCGCGCGCCCTTTGACTTCGCTGCAGGCTTTGCGCCGGGCTTTGACCCAAAGCGGAATGTACCTCGCAGCGCTGGCGGTCATCTGGGTGGGAATGCCTTCGCCAGCCGATTTGACCGCGATTCCGGCCGCTCTGGCCGCCACCTTTGCGGTAATGCGTTCTTGGGAAGTATGCCGCGGGGTGGAAGATTTTTCTACCCACCTGGATAACACCTTCGCTGCCGCCCGCCGGGTTTGGCAGGTCGCGAACTCGGCTCCGCAGGTAGCTAGCGGCGGAAAGAACCCGCCCGCGCAGCCTTTCCCGATTATTTTCGAGGACGTGTCGTTTACCTATCCCCAAAGCGGAAAGCAAGCATCCTCCCGGCAAACCCTGCAGGATGTTTCCTTTACTATTCCCGCCGGTTCCTGGACTGCTATCTGTGGCGCTACTGGGAGCGGAAAATCCACCCTGGCGAGGTTGCTGCTGCGCTACTGGGATGTTGATAGCGGGCAGATCTTGCTGGGAGATTGCCCGTTGCCGCAGCTAGATCCGCAGGCTATTCGCCGCGCGATTCCTCTGGTTACCCAGCGGATTCATATTTTCTCGGCCTCGATTGCCGATAATTTGCGGCTCGGTAAACCCGATGCCAGTGAGGAACAGCTCTGGCAGGTATTGAAAATCGTAGAACTCGACCAGGTGGTTGCAGCTTTACCTGCAGGTTTAAATACTCGCGTAGGCAGATACGGCGGGGCACTGTCTGGGGGACAGCGGCAAAGGCTCTCTTTAGCGAGGGCGTTTCTTAACGATTCTCCGGTCTTAGTATTAGACGAGTTCACCGCGCATTTGGAGCCCGCGCTAGCAGCGCGGATCCGCCACCGGGTACGCGAGGAGCGTCCGCAGGCCACCATTATTGAAATCACCCATACCTTGCAGCAGGTTGAGGAAGCCGACCAGGTGTTGGTGCTTTCTGGGGGAAGGCTGGCGGAGCAAGGAGATCCGGAGCATTTGCTCGCGCAAGCCGGGGAACTGGCGAAGCTATTTGCCCACGAAAAGGAAGCAGCGTTTACCTTGTAGACCGGCTCTCCAAAAAGGGGACGAACGCGCTGCCAGAGAACCCACGCGGAACCTCAAAAATAGTATTTTTCTCCCGCTTGGCCCGATAGCAGCCCAAAATGGAAAAAAGCTGTGAAAATGCGCACGTCCTCGCCTGACATGTGGCATAATGAGCGCTTTCAAACTAGCATTAATACTTGCGTTTGCCGTAGCCCGATGTGGTCTGGTCTGTTGATTCGCCCTAAAAATGCGCAAGGCGATCGGAAGAACAACCAGCGCCTGGAAGGGGCCGGAAACCAGAAATTCGCGCGAAGTTACGTCGTCCGAAAGGAATCCTTTTGGCTGCTGAAACCGCATCCGCCAATAAGCCCTCTCGCCTGTCGTTTGCAAAACTGCAGGAAGTTATGGCTCCTCCGAATCTGCTTGACATTCAAAGGAAATCTTTTGAATGGCTCTTAGGCACCCCCCAGTGGCGCGAGAGTGCAGAAGAAAAAGCACAAGCGACCCATCGCACCGATCCGGTGTTGTCGGGGTTAGAGGAAGTTTTTGAAGAAATTTCCCCGATCCAAGACTTCGCTGGCTCCATGTCGCTGTCGTTTTCCGACCCCAAGTTTGAGCCCCCCAAGTATTCCATCGAAGAATGCAAAGCCAAGGATTACACCTATGCGGCTCCCATCTTCGTGACCGCGGAATACATGAATGAAAACACTGGCGAAATTAAATCGCAGACCGTGTTTATGGGGGATTTCCCGCTGATGACTCCGCGGGCAACCTTCATTATTAACGGTACCGAGCGGGTAGTGGTCTCTCAGCTGGTGCGCTCGCCCGGTGTCTACTTTGAAAAAGTAGCCGATAAAACCTCCGATAAGGATATTTACGGCTGCAAGTTCATTCCCTCCCGCGGGGCTTGGCTAGAACTAGAGATCGACAAACGGGAAAACGTAGGCATCCGTATTGACCGGCGCCGTAAACAGTCCGGCACCATTTTCCTGCGTGCCCTGGGGATGACGGCGGAAGAAATTCGCGAAGAGTTCAAAGACTATCCGATCATGCTTTCCACCTTGGAAAAAGATTCGGACAACATTCAGTCCACCGATGATGCCCGGGCAGATATTTACCGCAAAATCCGCCCCGGAGAGCCGGCTAGCGCAGAAGCCGGTCGTAACCTGATTGAAGGTTTCTACTTCAACCCCAAGCGCTATGACCTGGCCAAAGTTGGCCGCTACAAGGTCAACCGGAAACTGGGGCTTACCAGTGATATCCACGCCTCTACTTTGACGCTCGACGATATTATCGCTGGTTTCAAATACCTATTGGCGCTGCAAAAAGGCGACCAGACGGTGTCAGCCACCAACGAGGACGGCGAAATCATTGATGTGCGGGTAGAAACCGACGATATCGACCATTTCGGTAACCGCCGGATTCGCGCAGTTGGCGAACTAATCCAAGCCCAGATTCGTACCGGGCTTTCCCGGATGGAACGCGTGGTACGCGAACGCATGACCACTCAGGACGCGGAGGCTATCACTCCGCAGTCGCTGATTAATATCCGTCCGGTAGTGGCCGCGATCAAAGAGTTCTTTGGTACTTCGCAGCTGTCCCAGTTCATGGATCAAAACAACCCGCTTTCGGGGCTAACCCACAAGCGGCGCCTGTCCGCGCTAGGTCCGGGCGGTCTTTCTCGTGACCGGGCGGGCATGGAAGTTCGTGACGTGCACCCGTCCCACTATGGCCGGATGTGTCCGATCGAATCTCCGGAAGGCCCGAACATTGGTTTGATCGGCTCGCTGGCAACTTATGCTCGCTTAAACTCCTTCGGTTTCATTGAAACCCCCTATCGGGTAGTTAAAGACGGGAAAGTAACCGACGAAGTTCACTACCTGAGCGCGGATGAAGAGGCCGGCTACAATATCGCCCAGGCTTCGGCTCCGCTAAATGATGACGGTTCTTTTGCTGAAGAGCTGGTACTGTGCCGGATCGCTGGGGAAGACCCCCAGGAAATGCACCGCGACGAAGTAGACTTCATGGACGTTTCAGCGCGGCAAATGACTTCAGTCGCCGCCGCCCTGATTCCGTTCCTGGAACACGATGACGCCAACCGCGCCCTCATGGGGGCTAACATGCAGCGCCAAGCAGTTCCGTTGCTGACCACCGAGGCTCCGCTAGTGGGTACCGGTATGGAACGGCGCACCGCTATGGACGCGGGCGAAGCCATCGTTAGTGACCATGCCGGGGTAGTCGTAGAAGCCGATGCGGCGCATGTACAGCTCATGTGCGATGACGGCTCCTACTTCACCTATAACCTAGACAAGTTCCACCGCTCCAACCCCGGTAACTGCTATAACCAGCATGTTCGGGTGGCTGCCGGTGACCGGGTAGAGGTCGGCGATCTCATCGCTGACGGCCCGGCAACTGATCATGGCGAACTGGCCTTGGGTAAGAACCTGCTGGTTGCCTACATGTCTTGGGAAGGCCTCAACTACGAGGACGCGATTATTCTTTCCCGCCGGGTAGTCCAAGACGACGTGCTCACTTCGATCCATATCGAAGAACACGAAATCGATGCCCGCGAAACCAAGCTGGGGCTAGAAGAAATCACTCGCGATATTCCTAATATTTCCGAGGACGCCCTATCTGACCTGGACGAGCGCGGTATCATCCGCATCGGTGCCGAGGTACAGGCTGGCGATATTTTGGTCGGGAAAGTAACCCCGAAGGGTGAAACCGAGCTGACCAGTGAAGAGCGCCTACTGCGCGCCATCTTCGGTGAGAAAGCCCGCGAGGTGCGGGATACTTCACTGCGCGTGCCGCACGGCGAAACCGGGATTGTAATCGGGGTTCGCGAGTTTAACGATGAAGACGACGAACTACCTCCCGGGGTAAAACACATGGTGCGCGTCTATGTCGCGCAGCGCCGTAAGATCACCATTGGCGATAAAATGGCTGGTCGTCACGGTAATAAAGGTGTGGTTTCCAAGATTCTGCCGATCGAAGATATGCCTTTCTTAGAGGACGGCACTCCGGTTGACATTATTTTGAACCCCATGGGTGTGCCTGGTCGTATGAACATCGGTCAGGTTCTGGAGTTCCACTTGGGCTGGATTGCTCACCAGGGTTGGGATACTTCCCTGCTGGCAGAAGAAGGCGCCAAGTGGATTGAGAAACTCCCCAAGGAAGGGCTGTCGGCTCCTGCCGGTCAAAAGGTGGCCACCCCGGTATTCGACGGTGTGGAAGAGGACGTGCTGACCGGTCTGCTCAGTTGCACCCGCCCGAACGCGGATGGGGATCGCCTCATCAACGAAGACGGTAAAGCGCAACTATTTGATGGACGCAGCGGTGAACCGTTCCCCTACCCGATTTCGGTGGGCTACAAGTACATGCTGAAGCTGCACCACCTGGTAGACGACAAGATTCACGCTCGTTCCACCGGGCCTTACTCGATGATTACGCAGCAGCCTTTGGGCGGTAAAGCCCAGTTCGGCGGCCAGCGTTTCGGCGAGATGGAAGTTTGGGCGATGGAGGCCTACGGCGCCGCCTATTCGCTACAGGAACTGCTCACCGTGAAATCGGATGATATTACCGGCCGCGTGAAGGTCTATGAGGCGATTGTTAAGGGCGAGGATATTCCGCAGCCTGGCATTCCGGAATCGTTCCGCGTCCTCATACAAGAAATGCGCTCCCTCTGCCTGAATGTGGAGGCCTTAGACGCCGAAGATAATGTGGTGTCCCTGGCTGAAGACGATGACGGTGCTGAGCGTGCCAGCGAAGAGTTGGGGATCAATATTGGCTCGCGGCCAAACCCCAATGTTTCTTTGGAAGAAATCTAGGCAGCAGGGAAGAGAAGGTAAGAGTCGATTATGGATGCAAATAAATTCGATCAACTACATATCGGCATGGCGACCGCCGAGGGCGTGGCTGAATGGTCATTCGGGGAAGTCAAGAAGCCGGAAACTATTAACTACCGCACCCTGAAGCCCGAAAAGGATGGCCTGTTCTGTGAACGCATTTTCGGTCCTACCCGGGATTGGGAATGTGCCTGCGGTAAATACAAGCGGGTGCGCTATAAGGGCATCGTTTGTGAACGCTGTGGGGTAGAGGTTACTCGCTCTAAGGTGCGCCGCGAACGCATGGGTCATATTGAGTTGGCTGCCCCGGTTACCCACATTTGGTATTTCAAGGGCGTGCCCTCCCGTTTGGGGTACCTGCTGGATCTAGCGCCGAAAGACCTGGAGAAGGTCATTTATTTCGCCGCCTATATGATTACTGAGGTCGACGAGGACGCGCGTCACCAGGATCTACCGAATCTAGAAAACGAGCTCAGCCTGGAAAAACAGCGTTTGACTGAACGCTTTGAGGCACAGATTATGGCTCGCCAGGAAAAACTGGAGAAGGATTTGGCGGCCTTAGAAGCTAAAGATGCTAAGAACTCTGAAAAGGAAAAGATCCGTAAAGCCGCCGATAAAGAGGTCACTCAGATGCGGCGCAAACTGGATCGCGAGCTGACCCGCCGGGACGAGGTCTTCACCCGCTTCAAAGAACTGCAGGTAGGTGACCTAGAGGGCGACGAGCGGCTTTACCGCGACTTGGAGATGCGCTATGGCATTTACTTCAAGGGCGATAAGGGCGCGCAAGCAGTCCAAAAGCGCTTGCAGGACTTTGACTTAGAGGCCGAGGCTGAAAAGCTGAAAGAGGAAGTGGAGACCGGAACCGGTCAGCGCAAGACTCGCGCCCTGAAACGACTGAAAGTGGTTTCTGCTTTCTTACAGACCGGGAATAAACCGGATTCGATGGTGCTAGATCGCATCCCGGTGATTCCTCCGGATCTGCGCCCGATGGTGCAGCTAGACGGGGGCCGGTTTGCGACCTCTGACCTGAACGATCTGTACCGCCGGGTTATTAACCGCAATAACCGCCTAAAGCGTCTGCTGGATTTGGGTGCTCCCCAGATCATCGTGAATAACGAAAAGCGGATGCTGCAGGAATCGGTGGATGCCCTGTTCGATAATGGTCGCCGCGGACGTCCGGTGACTGGCCCGGGTAACCGCGCGCTGAAGTCCCTGTCCGATATGCTCAAGGGCAAGCAGGGACGTTTCCGTCAGAACCTACTGGGTAAGCGGGTTGACTACTCGGGTCGCTCGGTGATCGTGGTAGGCCCGCAGCTCAGGCTGCACCAGTGCGGTCTGCCTAAGCAGATGGCTTTGGAGCTGTTCAAGCCGTTCGTAATGAAACGGCTGGTAGAGCGGCAGGAAGCCCAGAACGTTAAGGCCGCGAAGCGAATGGTGGAACGCCAGCGTCCGCAGGTGTGGGACGTACTCGATGAGGTAATCACCGAACATCCGGTGTTGCTAAACCGTGCACCTACTTTGCACCGTCTCGGTATTCAGGCTTTCGAACCGATCCTGATTGAGGGTAAAGCTATCCAGTTGCACCCGCTAGCTTGTGGCGCGTTCAACGCGGACTTCGATGGTGACCAGATGGCTGTTCACCTGCCGCTGGGCGCAGAAGCGCAAGCGGAGGCACGGATTTTGATGCTGTCTTCGAATAACATTTTGAAGCCGGCTGATGGCCGCCCGGTTACTATGCCTTCGCAGGACATGGTGATTGGTATTTACCACTTGACTTCGGATCCCGATCCGTCGCTACCGGTTCCGACCGACGAGGACGGAAACCCGGTTACCCCCAAGTTCTCTTCGCTGGGTGAAGCCATTATGGCTTATGGCCAGAATCGCCTGGATATTAACGCCAAGGCGCTGATCCGTTTTGAGCCGGGCACAGTCCCGCCCAAGGATTGGCAGGCTCCGGAAGGCTTCGAAGAGGGCGATCCGGTAGAGTTTGAAACCTCCATTGGGCGTTGCTTCTTTAACGAGGCACTGCCGGTTTCTTACCCGTTCGTAAACGAGCTGGTTGATAAGAAGGGACTGTCCCGGATTGTCAACACTTTGGCTGAGCGTTACGACAAAGGTAATGTGGCAGCTTCTTTGGATGCTTTGAAAGAGACCGGTTTCCACTGGGCAACCTGGTCGGGTACTACTATCGGTTTCGCTGACGTGGTAGAACCACCAGTTAAGGCGAAGATTCTAGCCGAGTATGACGAAAAGGCTACCCAGGTTCAAGAGGACGCCGATCTCGGTTTGATTACCGCCCAGGATCGCTACAACGAACTGGTGGATTTGTGGACCGAATGTACGGCTAAAGTTGCCGAGGCAATGCGGGAGAACTTCCCGGCTCGTAACCAGGTCAACCGGATGGTTTCTTCTGGTGCTCGTGGTAACTGGGATCAGATCCGGCAGATTTCGGGTATGCGTGGCCTGGTGGCTGACCCGAAGCAGAAGCTGATTGAGCAGCCGATTAAATCGAACTACCGTTCCGGTCTGTCGGTGCTCGAATACTTCATTGCTACTCACGGTGCTCGTAAAGGTTTGGCCGATACCGCGTTGCGTACGGCGGACTCGGGTTATTTGACCCGTCGTCTGGTGGACGTTTCGCAGGACGTTATTGTGCGCGAACAAGACTGTGGTACTCGCCGCGGCCTGGTACTGCCCATTGGTAACGTCGGTGAAAACGGCCAGGTTTACAAGATGGATATCGTAGAGACCACCGCCTATGGACGTACCTTGTCTAAGGACGTTACCGATAAGGACGGCAACTTGGTGTTTGCTAAAGGTACCGATGTGGGTGACGCCGAGATTGACGTTTTGATCGAGGCGGGAGTCACCGAGATTCCGGTGCGTTCCGTTTTGACCTGCGAGTCCGAAGCCGGCACTTGTGCGTCTTGTTACGGACGTTCACTGGCTACCGGTAAACGGGTTGATATTGGCGAGGCTGTGGGGATTATCGCTGCCCAGTCGATTGGGGAGCCCGGTACCCAGCTGACGATGCGTACCTTCCACACCGGTGGTGCCGCGGGTGCCGCGGATATTACTCAGGGTTTGCCGCGTGTACAGGAGCTATTCGAGGCTCGTACCCCCAAGGGTGAAGCTTTGATTACCGAAGCTGCCGGGCGCGTCAAGGTAGTTGACGAACCGGGTGAACCGCGCCATTTGGTAGTGGTGCGTGATGATGGTCAAGATGATCTGATTATTGACGCTCCGCGCCGGATGAAGCTGATTATTTCTGATGGTGACCATGTAGAGGTAGGCGAGCAGCTGACTGAGGGTCGCTTGGATCCGAAGAAGGTGCTGCGGATTTTGGGCGTTAATTCCACCCAAAAACAGCTGGTCAACGAGGTGCAAGAGGTTTACCGTTCGCAGGGCGTAGATATTCACTCCAAGCATATTGAAGTGATTGTGCGCCAGATGTTGCGGCGGGTGACCGTGCTGAAGTCGGGCGACACTGACCTGTTGCCGGGTACTTTGGTGGATTCGATTCGCTTCCGCTCGATTAACCGCAAGGTAGTTTCCGAGGGCGGAGAGCCAGCTGCGGCTCGTCCGGAACTGATGGGGATTACCAAGGCTTCGCTGGCTACCGATTCTTGGTTGTCGGCAGCTTCCTTCCAGGAGACTACGAAGGTGCTAACTGATGCCGCGATGGCGGCGAAGAAGGATCCGCTGGTAGGCCTGAAGGAGAACGTGATTATCGGTAAGCTGATTCCGGCTGGTACCGGTCTGTCGATGTTCCGTGATGCCAGTGTGGAGCCTACTGAGGAAGCGATGGCCAAGATGGGTTGGTCTGCTGATGACTTTAAGATTCCCGATATTGATGACGACTTTTTGGCGGGCATTAATTTCGAAGACTCTTTTGGTCTGAATCTCTAATCTAAATAGTTGAGTTCCTTCCGGGGGCTTGCCTGGCTAAACTAGCCAGGCAAGCC
>NZ_JAKNHJ010000067.1 GCF_022133705.1 Varibaculum cambriense | reverse complement strand
ATTATTTATTGGCGCGCTGAAAGATAAAGATGTCATTGTGATGAGCGTCAACGGCGACAAAGTGACAGAAGATGGCCGTATTTTAACGGACAGAGGGCAACGAATTCGTGATGTTCGCACTGGACCCGACGGTTATTTATACGTTCTCACCGACGAGTCCAGTGGGGAATTACTTAAAGTTAGCCCACGCAATTAGCTAACGGGAATCATCACC
>NZ_JAKNHJ010000066.1 GCF_022133705.1 Varibaculum cambriense | reverse complement strand
CCCGCCATAGCCCTTCCGACAAACGGTATCAATAACCGGAAATCGGAACGTGCTCTCATCCTGGTGACATGGATTTGGTTTCCTTCTCTTTCCCAAGTCCTCGACACCAGGATGTTTTTCTTTAGGAACAACAAAAGGTCAGCCCCATCTGCGAGGCAAGACATTCGCCAATCAAGAATAGGGGAACCGCAACTACGAGCCTTCTCAAAATTCAG
>NZ_JAKNHJ010000065.1 GCF_022133705.1 Varibaculum cambriense | reverse complement strand
CCCGGCCTGGCGCTGGTCGGAGCCGGAATATTGGCCGAGAGCGTTCTTTAGGTTCTGGGCGATGCCGATATAGTCCACCACAAGGCCAGCAGGCTTATCGCGGAACACGCGGTTCACCCGGGCAATAGCCTGCATCAACCCGTGGCCCTTCATGGGCTTGTCGATATACATCGTGTGCACTGACGGCGCGTCGAAGCCAGTCAGCCACATGTCGCGGAC
>NZ_JAKNHJ010000064.1 GCF_022133705.1 Varibaculum cambriense | reverse complement strand
GTGAACTTGAACTTAAGCACGGATTCGCGCCGGATAATGGTTGCTTTGTACATGCACCGGGCAATCGTATTGTGCGCAAAACAGCGCTGGTACGTGAGCGCCGTAATGCCTGGCGACGCGGGAAAAAGCAGACGTTCAGGGAATATATTGATCAGATGTCGATTGCCGGGCTGCGTGAAGAGCCAGCACAGGACTGGTTATCTTTGCATAAACGGCTGGCC
>NZ_JAKNHJ010000063.1 GCF_022133705.1 Varibaculum cambriense | reverse complement strand
CAAACCACTGTGCTGTCAATGCACACTGACATCGCCCGTGAGGCACTGAACGAGAACCACTCAGAGACCCGCAATGCTCTGCGCATCATCAGAAGCACCACTGAGGACATGATGGCTCAGCTGCGCAACATCGTGGCCACCCTTCGCCAAGAAAGCCCAAGGAGCCACACCGGCAGCGAGGGGACCGCAGCGATCAAGGCCCTCCCAGACTTATTCGCGTC
>NZ_JAKNHJ010000062.1 GCF_022133705.1 Varibaculum cambriense | reverse complement strand
CGCGTCTACAACGACTTGAACTTGGTCGCCAACTGCTACTTCAAGCTCGCCTTGTTCATTCAAAAATTCTGAACGCGCAACGATACCTTCTGATTTTAGACCCGTATCTACGGTAATCCAGTCGCTATCAATCGCAACTACGGTACCTGAGATAACTGCACCGCGTTCTACGTCAAGTACTTGGCTTGCTTCAAACAGTTCAGCAAATGATTCCATCATAAA
>NZ_JAKNHJ010000061.1 GCF_022133705.1 Varibaculum cambriense | reverse complement strand
CCAAGCCACGTTCCTGGTGGCCGTCACCTACACGCTGTTCTACACGCTCGCAACCTGGTCCCTCGCTTGGGGCACCAAAACCGTCGAGCAGGGCGGCGGAGACCTTGGTTTCACCAATCGTGAATACCTGCTCATGCTGATGCTTGCGATCTGCGTGTTCGCCGCGTTCATCGTCATTTCCTGCGTGAACGCCGATAAATTCGGCCACAAGCGCGTGATCGTCAT
>NZ_JAKNHJ010000060.1 GCF_022133705.1 Varibaculum cambriense | reverse complement strand
CGGCCGGTAACCCGACGCTTACGGGGTCAAGCGCAAAAACGATATCCGCGTCTTCTCCGTACTCCACGAGCAATAAAAAATACATGAAGTGCCGAATGCCTCTTGGGTATCTCTTCACCCTTCCAAATGGAACCACGCATATATCGAAACCCTCCCGAGGCAAAGAGTCTTCAAGCAACTTCGAATACGTCGCCGGGCCTCCAATATCGGGTGGATATAATCCTG
>NZ_JAKNHJ010000059.1 GCF_022133705.1 Varibaculum cambriense | reverse complement strand
GCTTTTCGCAACCGACAGTCATGCCGTTCAGTTCAAGCGTGAAGCCTGTATCATCCTTCGCCACGCTCAGCACTTCGCTACGCAATCTGAAGGCCACATTGCCCTTCTCGCACTCATCCACCAGCATGTCGACAATCTGCTGCGCGGAGTCATCGCAGAAGAGCTGCCCTAACGTTTTCTCGTGCCAGGCGATGCCGTGTTTATTGACCAGATCAATGAAATCCCA
>NZ_JAKNHJ010000058.1 GCF_022133705.1 Varibaculum cambriense | reverse complement strand
CCGACCTGAAAGTTCGACCTCTGAGTCTAGAGAGGCCCGACCTTCAGGTTGGCGAACTCTTCTGGCAACAGTAGGGATTCTTCTCTTCGTGGTTGCGGGTAGTGTCGCAGTAATCCAGACGGCGCAACTTGAGCCAGCGGAGTACAAGGCTGCGGAGAGGGTTCTCGCGGGAGCTACAAGGGTAGGCACGGAAAAGCCGCTTTTGCTGGTGTGGGGCTATATCGACG
>NZ_JAKNHJ010000006.1 GCF_022133705.1 Varibaculum cambriense | reverse complement strand
CCCCCCCCCCCCCCCCCCCCCCCCCCCCCCCCCCCCCCCCCCCCCACCAGATTTTTTACTAACGGATATTAGGCTTTAACCCAGATTTTTAAGCAGCTTACTCTAGGACTGTAACTTATTGAGCGCGGCATCTAGACGGGTTAGTTTCGCGGCCATTTCACCGCTGCGGCCAGGACGAATATCCGCTTTTAGCACTAAAGACACCCGCGGAGCAAAACGCGATACCGCTTCACAGGCGTCCTTTATTACCTGCATACATTCATCCCACTCGCCCTCAATAGTGGTGAACATGGAATCCGTACGGTTAGGTAGTCCCGAATCCCGAATAACTTTTACCGCGGCAGCAACTGCGTCATGAACTCCGCCCTCAGCGTCAGAGGCGGAAGGAGTAATAGAAAATGCAACTAACATATTTTTTACTTTAGTACCTCTGCTAGCGAAACTGACTAGCAGATCCAAGTTCCCAACCCTTTATCCTGATTCTCGTTCATGTGAAAGCAGTCCCTCCAAGCCCAAGTACTTCCTCGGCACTAAGAAAATCGAGAAAAGCTGACACAAATTGCTTGTTGGTTTCTAGTAGCTGATTAGTACGCCAGGCGCTGCCCCTGGTAGGCTAAAAGGGTAGTTGGTTCCTGCGGGCTTGTTTCCATAAGTCCCGGGCAAGCAACTAACAGGCTCCCCGGGCAGCAGGTTTTACCAGAGGTCAGGGGGATGCGGTTGGGTAGTGGGTGAGAATTCAGACGACTTCCCGATACCGCGCGCAAAATTTCATACCGGGCAGCTATTTCATATAAGGGAAGACTTTGAATAAGCGGATTTTCGTAAGGAAAAAGAACGATACTACCCAGTTCAATGTCTATGACATTTTTGGTCTTGACGCGGCTGCACTGGAAAAAGCCAAGTACACCGTATTCGCTGAGATCAACCAGGATCTGGTGCTTGACGAGATTGATATCGATGACTACTACGTCCTCGAATACCTACCGGGACAATTCGACCAGCGTGCCGATGCCGCGGAAAAATGTCTACAGTTGCAAGGCTATGAAGCTACTGTCAAATGCGGATACGGGCATACCGGCAAGGTTGAATTCAATCCCATCGAGATGCGGCTTAAAGATATGTCGGTGCTGGAAAACGAAACTTACGTTCCTAATCGGCAATTGCCTCCCAGTATTGAAATCACCGAAGACTACTATGAAAATGCTGCTTTGGCGATGACCAAAGCAGACTTGCTGTTTATCAAAGGCTATTTCGACAGTATCGGGCGTCTACCTACCGAAACTGAAATTAAAGTAATCGATACCTACTGGTCAGACCATTGTCGCCACACCACGTTTGAAACTGAGCTCACCGATGCCGCTTTTAGCGGTCCTTACGCGGATCGCCTGCAGGAAGAATGGGATCGCTACCTAGAGGAACGCAATAGTGAAAAACCGATTACCTTGATGGATTTGGCCACCTTGGCGGCTAAACGGGAAAAGGTAAAGAACCAGGAAGTCTCCAACGAGATTAACGCCTGTTCGGTATATGTAACTGTGGGCGGCGAGCGGTACATCCTGCAGTTCAAGAACGAAACCCACAATCACCCCACCGAGATCGAACCGTTCGGTGGGGCTTCTACTTGTATTGGGGGCGCTATACGTGACCCCTTATCGGGACGTACCTTTGTTTACCAGGCAATGCGTATTTCCGGCAGTGCCGATCCCCGGATAGCAGACCCCATCGAAGGCAAACTATCCAGTAAGGAAATCACCCAGCGAGCAGCTGCCGGATATTCCTCTTACGGTAACCAGATTGGGCTGGCCACCAACTATGTTAAGGAAATATATCACCCCGGTTATCGGGCAAAACGCCTCGAACTCGGCTTTGTAGTAGGAGCAGCTCCCGCAGAGAACATTATTCGCGAAGAACCTGCCCCCGGCGACTTGATTTTGCTAATCGGAGGACGCACCGGACGTGACGGGATTGGGGGAGCTACCGGATCCTCAAAAACCCACACTCGAGACTCCTCCCAAACCTGTGGGGCAGAGGTACAAAAAGGTAACCCGATTATTGAACGCAAGATTCAGCGGCTCTTCCGCAGAGGCGAGGTCGCCAAGCGGATTAAGAAATGTAATGACTTTGGGGCGGGAGGAGTCTCCGTTGCGATCGGAGAACTGGCTCCCGGCTTGGAAATAGAACTCGACCGGGTACCGGTCAAATACCAGGGGCTAAATGGTACCGAGTTAGCGATCTCTGAATCTCAAGAGCGAATGGCAGTCTGCATCGACCCTACAGACCTGCAGTTTTTCTATGATGCTTGCGCCAGTGAGGACGTAGAAGTAACCCACGTGGCGACCGTGACTGCAGAGCGGCGCCTGGTGATGCATTACCTGGGAGAAACTATTGTAGATATTTCCCGGGACTTCCTCGATACCAACGGGGTGCGTTCCCAAGCTAAGTTTAAAGCCGCATCTAGCGGGGAAATATCTACCCGGCGCAGCGTATCCGGGGCTAACCTACAGGAAAAACTGCAAAATAACCTGGCAGATTTAAATATTTGTTCCCAGCGCGGACTCAACGAAATCTTCGATTCCTCGATTGGTGCCACCACGTTAACTTTGCCCTATGGCGGTAAATTCCAGCGCACCCCCTCGCAGGTGAGCGCGCAGCTGGTATCTCTAGAGGACGGACAGGCCGAGGTAGCCTCAG
This sequence comes from Varibaculum cambriense, assembly GCF_022133705.1. Lineage (GTDB taxonomy): Bacteria > Actinomycetota > Actinomycetes > Actinomycetales > Actinomycetaceae > Varibaculum > Varibaculum cambriense_A. The sequence continues at coordinate 130,568 of NZ_JAKNHJ010000006.1, read as the reverse complement.
TAGCGGCCTACGGTTTTGAACCTTCGCTAGCCGAACTTAGCCCCTATCACAGCGCCATCGTTTCCGTAGTGCAATCCATGTCGCGCCTGGCCGCAGCCGGGGTCGATTACCACGACTTGTATTTCACTTTCCAAGAATATTTCCAGCGTCTGAGCGAAGACCCCGAGAAGTGGGGAACCGTGGTGGAAGCCCTGCTAGGAGCTAACCGCGTTTTGCGCCACTTCCACCTGGCCTCCATCGGGGGCAAAGATTCCATGTCCGGCACTTTCGAAGACATGCATGTGCCGCCTACTTTGGTTAGTTTTGCGATCGGTATGCAGGAAGCGGATAAACTGCGCACCCCGGAATTTAAAGCTCGTAATCACCGTCTCTACCTGCTACCAGTGCAGACCGATGAACTGGGGGCAGTAGACCTGGAATCTTTCCAAGCCGCCCTTGATAAGTTGCAAGCGATTAATCCCCTCTCGGCATATGCCCTCGGATATGGAGGGATCGCAGAGGCGCTACCAAAAATGGCTTTCGGAAACCGGATCGGGTTCAGCATCGATACTGAAGAAGATCTATTTGCTTCCCGCTATGGCAGTTTCCTGCTCGAAACCGATCAGCATTTGGACTTACCGCTGTTGGGATACACCGGTAGCTGGTCAGATAGTTCCATTAACGGGCAACGCTTAGATCTGGCAGCTTTACAACAAGCTTGGGAACAGCCCCTGGCAGATATTTTCCCGACCGCTGGCAGCCAGCTTCCTAACGATATTTCTAGGTCTAGTGAAACCTGCCTGACTAAACCGCGCCATGCGCCCTATAGAAAACAAAATCCGCAGGTATTTATCCCCATCTTCCCCGGTACTAACTGTGAATACGATATGGCTCGTGCCTTCGCGCGCGAGGGTGCGCAAGTAGTAACCGAGGTTTATCGGGATGCTGCCTCCTATGCCCGGCAAATCGAGCAAGCCGATATTTTGGCACTGCCTGGGGGCTTCTCCGTGGGCGACGAACCCGATGGCTCGGCAAAGTTCATCGTTTCGGTGCTGCGCCAAGAACAGGTTAAAGAAGCCGTCCACTCCCTACTGCGCAAAGGCGGTCTGATTCTGGGAATCTGCAATGGTTTCCAGGCGCTAATCAAATCCGGATTGCTTCCCTACGGACAGATTCGGGATTTAGATCCGGATTCACCGACCTTGGCCGCAAACGACAGCGGTCATCACGTCGCCAAAATCGTCCATACGGCTATTGCATCGGTAGCTTCCCCCTGGCTCAGTTCCTTTGATGTGGGAGAAGTCCACCATATACCGATTTCTCATGGCGAAGGACGAGTAGTCATGAGCCCTGAGCAGTACCGCGAATGCTCGGCCTCGGGACAGATAGCTACTAAGTATTTAGGGGAAAACCCCAATGGATCTTCCTTCGGAATCGAAGGGCTGTTGGCTCATCAGGGACAAATCCTGGGAAAGATGGGTCATTCAGAAAGGAGCGGTAGCGGGCTATACCTCAACTACTGTCCCGAAATAGAACAAAACCTATTCAGAAACGGGGTTAATTATTTCCGATGGATGTAGCAATCATTTTTGGTTCCGCCTCCGATAAAGAAAAAATGGCGGGCGCGGCCAAATGTTTAGACGAGTTCGGATTGGAATATAAAGCGTATATCGCTTCGGCGCATCGGGTACCGGAACTTTTAGAGAATATTCTAAAAGAGGCCGTGGATTCGGGGGCGAAAGCCATTATCGCCGGGGCAGGGCTAGCGGCACACCTACCCGGGGTAATTGCCTCTAAAGTGACGATCCCGGTAATCGGGGTACCTTTAGACGCGGCCTTAGGTGGTCAAGACGCCCTCTACTCAATCGTGCAAATGCCGAAAGGAATCCCGGTTTCTACGGTGGGAATCAATAATTCCTATAATGCCGCCATGGCCGCGGTGCAGATTATTGGCACCAGCAACGATCAGGTAGCTGCACAGCTAAAAGAGTATCGTGCGAACATGAAGCAAAAGTTTACTGCTGACCCGGTTAGTTTTTAACAGAATAATTTTAGATAAAAAGAAGGCAAATAATGGAAAAGAAAGAGTTCCTGTACGAGGGCAAAGCCAAGAAAATCTATGCCACTGATGATCCCGATAAGGTAATTGTTTATTACAAGGATGATGCCACTGCCGGTAACGGTGAAAAGAAAGGCACCATTGCTGATAAAGGCATTATCAACAATGAGCTCACCAGCTACCTGTTTGAAATGCTGGCCTCGCAGGGAGTAAAAACTCATTTCATTGAAAAGCTCAATGAGCGCGAACAGCTGTGCTGGAAGTTAGATATTGTGCCGCTAGAGGTCATCACTCGCAATATTATTGCCGGTTCTATGGCTAAACGCCTGGGGCTAGAAGAAGGCACCATGCCGAAGAAAATGATTCAAGAGTTCTCCTATAAGGATGACGACTTGGGCGATCCGCTGATCAACTCCGATCACGCGGTGGCTATTGGGGCGGCTACTGAAGAAGAGGTGGCAGAAATCCTGGAAGTAACCGCCAAGATTAACCAGATCCTGTCTGACGCTTTTAAGAAGGAAGGTATCCTCCTGGTGGACTTCAAGATCGAATTCGGTCGCGACAAGGACGGGAACCTGATGCTAGCCGACGAAATTACCCCTGATACTTGCCGACTGTGGGATGCGGAAACCAAGAAGAAACTGGATAAGGATCGTTTCCGCCGGGATATGGGCGGGATCGAAGAAGCCTATAAAGAAATCCTGCATCGGATTACCAAGAAATAGATTTTAGAGCAGATCCTTGGGGGTGGAGGTAACACTTCCACCCCCAGGAGACAGGCCGCTACTTAGGGCAAGGAAAAAGACAGAATATGGTCAGTTATAAAGATGCCGGTGTTGATAAAGAAGCAGGATACGAGCATGTGCGCCGGTTAAAGCAAATGGTCGCCTCCACCCAAAATAAACAGGTATTGGGTTCCCTAGGATCATTTGCTGCCCTCTACGAACTCGGTAAATACCAGGAACCCGTCCTAGTTTCCGGTACCGATGGTGTGGGCACCAAACTGAAAATTGCTTTCTCCTTAAAAAAATATGACACCGTAGGGATAGACCTGGTGGCCATGTGCGTCAACGATGTGCTCTGTCATGGGGCGCGGCCGCTGTTTTTCTTAGATTATTTGGCCTGTTCCGAGCTAGACGCAGAGGTCTCCTCGCAGTTGGTTGCGGGAATAGTTGCCGGATGCAAGCAGGCGGGGGCAGCGCTAATCGGGGGCGAAACTGCGGAGATGCCCGGCTTTTATCAAAGCGGCGAATACGATATGGCCGGTTTTACCGTTGGAGTGGTAGAAAAGGCCAATATTATCGATGGCTCGGCGATTAAAGAGGGCGATGTAGTGGTAGCTCTTCCTTCCTCTGGGCTGCATTCCAACGGGTTCTCCCTGGTGAGGGCGCTGTTTAAAGATCCTTTCCCTGCAGAGTTGCTGACTCCCACTAAAATCTATGTTCCCGAAATCCTGTCGTTGCTGGAGCAAAAAGTAGAGATCCATGGGCTGGCGAATATTACCGGAGGAGGGTTAGAGGAAAACGTACCGCGGATTATTCCTGAAGGTCTTTGTGCGCGGATTGAAAAAGAAAAAGTTCGTATTCCCGCCATCTTTAAACGCGAAGAATTTGGAGCGGTACCCGAAAGCGAAATGTGGGGAACCTTCAATATGGGAGTGGGCTTCACTCTGGTGATTCCCCCAGAGGAATTATCGAAACTAACTGCGTCGCTGCCCGGGGCCTATCAAATCGGAGAAATCTTTAGCAAAGAGCAATGCGACAGTCCTGCTGAGACCCGAATCTGCCTGCTCTGACCGCAAGCAGCAAAGCCAGATAGAAAAGAGATAATACTGATGGCAAAGATTCTGATAGTAGGCAACGGGGGACGCGAAAACGCTATTAAGCGCGCCCTGGGAGCCCACGAAATTGCCCAAACCACGTCCTTAGATATGCAGGAAATCTTGTGCACTGCCCAGGAGTTCGCTGCGGATCTAACTATTGTGGGCAGCGAAGATCTGCTAGTTGCCGGGATTGGGGATCTGTTTAGCCAGGCCGGCATGAAACTATTTGGCCCGGGTAAAGCGGCGGCTCGTCTGGAAGGATCCAAAGCCTATGCCAAAGACTTTATGCACAAATACGGGGTGAAAACCGCCCGCTACCAAACTTTCAGCGACTACGAGACCGCGATTGCGGGACTGGTCGATTTTAACCTCCCGGTAGTGGTGAAAGCTTCTGGACTGGCAGCCGGAAAAGGTGTAATTATCTGTAAAACCGCAGATGAAGCTCGCGATGCGATTGCGCAAATCATGGTTGAGGAACGATTCGGCAAAGCCGGAGAACAGGTTATCTTAGAGGAATACCTGGTCGGCAAAGAAGCCTCTATTCTCAGTCTCGCTAATGAACAAGGGATCTTTCCACTGGTATCTGCCAAGGATCACAAGAAAATAGGGGAGGGGGAGACCGGCCCTAATACCGGCGGAATGGGTACTTTTGCCCCCAATCCCTTCTACACTGCGCAGCGGCAAGCAGAGTTTGAACGTGATATTTTGGCTCCTACCTTAAAAGGAATTCAAGCAGAAGGTCTCGAGTTTGCCGGATGTATTTTCTTTGGACTGATGCTCACCGATAACGGCACTTACCTGCTGGAATACAATATGCGTTTCGGGGATCCGGAAACGCAAGTAGTGTTACCCCTGGTTGAGGGGGATTTTTATCAGCTGCTGGTGGCCTGTATGGAGCGGCGCCTGGAACCTACTGATATTAGAATCCGCGATCAAAAAGCTATTTGCCTGGTGTTGGCTTCGGAAGGCTACCCGGGTAGCTATGAAAAAGGTAAAGAGATTACCGGTCTAGAGGGCGTGGATTACCTGGAAGCGGGAGTGCGCCACGAAAACGGGAAAGCGTATACCAATGGAGGGCGAGTGTTGAATCTAGTAGCCCGCGCGGACACCTTAGAAGCTGCCCGCCAGGTGGTTTACGAAAATGCCCAAAAAGTAGATTTTGCAGGTAAAACCTACCGGAAAGATATCGGTGCGGATGCTATCTAGAGAGGGAAACATGACCGCTCAAATCGTTAATAACCTGGGAGAAGAGTGCGGAGTTTTTGGGGTCTACGGCTCCCCGGACGCCTCTAGCCTGATCTACTACGGTCTACATGCTTTGCAACATCGCGGACAAGAGGGTGCGGGCATTGCGGTCTCCGATGGGGAAACTATTAGGGTTAAAAAGGCAAAAGGTCTGGTTAGTGAGGTTTTCGATGATCCCATACGGCTGGCAAAGCTAAGCGGTTCATGCGGTATTGGACATGTGCGTTACTCAACTTCCGGTAATAACTGGAGCTGCAATCTGCAGCCCTTCGTATTTCATATGCATAACGGGAATATTGCCCTGGCGCATAATGGCAACCTGGTGAACTCTCCGGATCTAAAAGTTGAGTTAGAACGCCAAGGTTCGCTATTTAACTCGAACTCGGATTCAGAAGTGCTAATGCACTTGATTATGCGAGAACAAGGTAGCTTTTACGAGCGGCTCTGTGCAGCCTTGCAGCGGCTACGGGGTGGATTTAGCTACCTGATTATGAATGACGACACCATGTACGGGATCGTGGATCCGCACTGCTTACGACCACTGGTAATTGGAAAGATGAAGACCCGCGGCGGTTGGGTAATCTCCAGTGAAAGTTGCGCCCTGGACTTGATAGGAGCTGAGTTTTATCGGGATCTGCGCGGCGGGGAAATCGCGATTATTGATGAGGACGGACTAAAGATCGAACGCTACTGTCCGCCGGCAGACACTTGCGTGGCCGCCATGGAATATATTTATTTCGCTCGCCCCGACTCCAATATTTTAGGGAAAAATGTTCATGCGGTGCGCAAACAATGCGGGATGACTTTAGCACACGAGCAGCCTACTCCCGGTGCCGATATTGTCATTGGGGTGCCAAACTCCTCGCTGTCGGCGGCCTCTGGCTATGCAGAAGCTGCCCACCTGCCCTATGAAATGGGGCTAGTGAAAAACCAATACGTGACTCGTACCTTTATTCAGCCCAAACAGTCGCTGCGGGAAAAAGGGGTACTGATGAAGCTTTCTGCGGTCAAAGGGATCGTAGAAGGTAAATCGGTAGTGATGGTAGATGATTCTATTGTCCGAGGTACTACTTCTCGGCGGATCGTCAAGCTGCTAAAAGATGCCGGTGCCCGCGAGGTACACGTGCGGATCGCTTCTCCGGAGTTTATTTTCCCCAGTTTCTACGGGATTGACGTTTCCAACTCAGCAGAACTGATTAGCGCCCATATGAATGTGGAAGAGCTACGAGATCATTTGGGGGCAGATTCCTTAGGGTACCTGTCGATACCGGGGTTGGTGGCCTCCGTGGGGCTGAACCTGCCTGGTAAATACGGAGGCCTCTGTATGGATTCTTTCGCCGGTCACTATCCGGCCGGGCTGGGCAGCTATGAACAGGAATATCTAGAGACACAAACCGAGATTCAAAAGAACTTCTCTGCCTAGAATCCCCGCTTTGCTTTAGCAAGCTACCCAGCTGTAGGAGCTGTTCCAACAGCTTTTTTATTCGCCGGCACGGATCATATCGCGCGCGCGATAAGCGGGGATAAGCTCGGTGGCAAGCATAGCCGCAACTACTAAGGAACCCCCGACGATCATTCGCGAGGTCACGTCCTCGCCCCCAAAAAGAACCGCAAAGGCCGCTGCGAACACCGGTTCCATAGTCATTACTACGGCTGCCTTAGTGGGACGCAGGTGTTTTTGCGCCCAGGTCTGCATGATTAAGGCTCCGATGGCTGCGAACACCACCGTGTAAAGCAGCACTGTCCACTGCCTAGCGTCCTGGGGTAACTGCAGACCAAAAGGCAGAGCCGCTAGAAAACAGAAAACACCAATCGCGATTAATTGGATGGCAGCTAAAGTTATGGGATCGTCTTTGGCGGCCCAGCGAGCGGTGAGTACGATGTGGAGGGCAAAAAGAGCTGCTCCCGCCAGAGTTAATAGTTCCCCGAAACCAATGGAGAATCCATCAAGACTCAAAACCATTAATCCGGCCATCGCCACCAGAGCAGCAGCTAGGTTTACTGGCTTAATTTTTTCTTTGAAAAGCAACCACACTAGCAGGGGAGTGATCACTACATACAAGCCGGTAATGAAACCTACCACCGAGGCATCGGCACTCTCTAAGCCTTTAGTCTGTAAGACTTGCGCCGCGGAATAGACTGCACCTAGCGCAAAAGCATGTTGCCAGACTTTTCGGCTAGCCCTCTTTAAGCGAGGAAAAAATATCACTGCCGAAAGTGCTCCCGCGATCACGAACCTAACCCCTAGAAAAGATAAGGTGGTCATCGTGGTCAGCAGGTCTTTGATCAGGAAAAAGGTAGAACCCCAAAAAGCGGTGGTTAGTATCAGCGCTAAAACTGCTAGAGACTGCAGATAGTAGCGATTGAGTCCCTTCAAATCATCCCCCTTTGATTTTCACCGTCATTCGATTCTAGGAGGCTTAGTTGGCGCAAAGCCATTTGTGAGGGTGTGTACTGCGGCACCTTATAGGAATTAGTAAGGAGAAAGAGGACACAAAAGCTGCCCCCTATCGGGCTTAAAGGTATTAGGAGAGGTAACCATGTGCTATTCTTCCTTCAGGAAAACGTTAGGAGCGTGATGGGAATCAGACGGTGGCGGCAACTACCTGAGGTTTCTATTTCCATTTTCACCCCGCTGCGGCGGGGCATTTTTTTATCAAAAACACTCAGTTGGAAAGGGCAAAAGCATGCCGGAAGACTATGATTTCCCGCGTTTCGGGGTAGGACAACACCTAATTTCGGTTGGGCAATTTGATCGCGAAAACCTGGGGGAACTCTTCGATCTTGCCGAGTTCTTGCGTCCTGTCGCGCAGCGGAAACAAATCTGCACGGTGCTAGATGGTGCCGTTTTGTGTTCCCTATTCTTCGAGCCCTCGACTCGTACCCGCCTATCTTTTGAATCCGCCTTCTTGCGGCTGGGCGGGGAAGTAGAAACCACGACCGGTTTTACTTTCTCTTCTATGGCTAAAGGCGAATCAATCGCCGATACTTCCCGCGTGGTTTCCGGATTCACCGACGTGTTAGTGGTGCGCCACCCTGATGCTGGTTCGGTAGCCGAATTCGCCCGTCATTCGGTGGTACCGGTACTTAACGCCGGAGATGGTTCTGGCGAGCACCCGTCTCAAGCCCTCCTAGATGTGTTTACTATGCGCAAAGAACTGGGTAAACGCGGCAAATCTCTCGATGGATGCACCATCGCGATTATGGGGGATCTGAAATACGGGCGTACCGTCCATTCTCTAATGAAATTGATGAGCTTGTATGAGGGGGTGACTTTCCGGCTATTCTCCCCGCCTTCCCTGGAGCTGCCCCGAGAAATCGCCGAGTATGCGATTTCACGAGGCGGGCGAGTAATCGATTGCAATAACCAGATTGAGGCTTTGGAGGGCGCAGATACGGTTTACGCGACCCGGGTGCAGCGCGAACGGATGACTGAAGAGCTGGCTAAGTCGAAAGAATTGCAGGGGTGCCTGCTAGATAAGGCGATGCTAGAGGAAGCCGGAGCCCACGACATTGTTATCTGCCATCCATTGCCGCGAGATTCCCGCCCCAACGCTCTTGACCTCTCGACCGATGTGGATGAGCTACCGGGGCTGTCTATTTTTAAGCAAACCGATAATGGGGTCTTGGTACGGATGGCAATGTTCCTGACCACGATGGGAGTCGGGAAAGAATTGGTGCAAGCCAAAACCAAACACAAGATCTGGAAAGTAACCCCCGACGACTAGAAATATCGAGCTTTTAAAAATGACCGGCAGGAGGATTAATCCTCCTGCCGGTCAGTTCTATATAAAGCGCCTGCGTTACTTGGGCAACCCTATTTCTTAAATAGAGTCTTGCGGGCATAAACCGGCTCGGAAGTTACCTGTAATCCCAAATTCCGGAAAATCTGGGTGTCAACCGAACCTAAAATAGTGGTGGTATGTACTTCGCAATCTCGCAAGTGAGCGAGTTCTTCTAACGCTTTGCGTGCGTTCTCATCAGTATCTGCTGAAACCGACAGGGCAATTAAAACCTCGTCCGTATGTAAACGGGGGTTACGCGCGCCCAAATGGTCAACTTTCAAGGTTTGGATGGGCTTAATAGAAGAGGGCGCCAGCAGCTGCACTTCCTCGTCAATGCCGGCCAATAGCTTTAAGGCATTCAGTAGCATCGCTGAGCAACAACCCAGCAGGGGAGAAGTTTTACCGGTAACAATGCGTCCGTCACCTAGCTGCATCGCTGCCGCCGGAGCCTCAGTTTCGGCCTCCAGGTTCAAAGCTGGGCGGACTACGTAACGATACTCTTTAGTGATTCCTAGTTTTGCCATGGTCATGGCAATCCGATGCGATTCGATGGGTTCGGCATGAGTAGCTGCCTCATTACCCAAGGCGTGATAGTAACGGCGTACCACTTCCTGTTTAGCCGCTTCCTGACAAACTAAATCATCGCTGATACAAAAGCCTGCCATATTGACGCCCATATCGGTAGGCGATTGATAGGGGCAAGAGCCCGCTAGTTGTTGCAGCAGGGAGCGCAGCAAGGGAAAAACTTCCACATCCCGGTTATAGTTCACCGCCTGTTTTTCGTAGGCCTGCAGGTGGAAAGGATCGATCATATTGACATCGTCCAGGTCAGCAGTGGCGGCCTCATAGGCAAGATTCACTGGATGATCGAGGGGAAGATTCCAAATCGGAAAAGTTTCAAACTTGGCGTAACCAGCTTTTATGCCCCGTTTATATTCGTGGTATATCTGAGAAAGGCAGGTTGCTAGCTTTCCGGAACCCGGTCCCGGAGCAGTCACGACTACCAAATCGCGACTAGTTTCCACATAGTCATTGCGACCGAAACCGTCCTCCGAAACGATCAGCTCAGTATTGGAGGGATAACCGGGAATCGTATAGTGCCGGGCAACTTTAAGACCGGAACGCTCTAGGCGTTCTTTGAATAGCTTGGCGTTGTGGTTATCTTCTTCCATCTGGGTTAAAACAATGTTTTCTACCAGGAAGCCCCGTTCGCGAAATACGTCTACCAGGCGGAGAACGTCTTGTTCATAGGGGATACCTAAATCTGCGCGAATTTTTTGACGGTTGAGATCTTTCGCGTTGATGGCAACCACGATTTCCATTTCATCGCGTAGCCGCTCCAACATAGAGATCTTGTTATCGGGAGTAAATCCCGGTAGTACCCGAGACGCATGGTAATCATCAAAAAGTTTGCCCCCCATTTCCAGGTAGAGCTTGCCACCTATCTGCTGGCGACGTTCATCAATATGTTGCGATTGTGAAGAAATATAACGCTCAGAATCAAAACCAATCCGCATAGGACCCTTCCTGTTTGTCAACTTAACGGGGGTCATGCGCCCTTACCCATAATAGTGGGTGCAACGCCGGCGGTAAACCTGGCAGCAAATAGGGGTTTTCTGTGCCTGCCAAGAGCCAAAAAGAAGTTGACAATCCTAGGTAATGGGGCGCGGGTTCTCCTTGCTTCTCGTTTTTCTATTAGGATCAAATAGTGAGTGTAAAGTTAAGTCGCCTGGTGGAGCGCCTGGAGGAACTGTATCCGCCCCGTTTAGCTGAAGAATGGGATCGGGTGGGATTGATTACCGGGCATCCAGATTCTGAAATCGATAAAGTCCTGGTAGCAGTGGATCCGGTAGCCAAAGTTCTGGAGCAAGCGATCGAGGTCGGGGCGCAACTTATTGTTACCCACCACCCCCTCTATTTACGCGGTACCTCTTTTGTGGCAGCTACCGATCCAAAGGGGAGCTTGATCCATCAGTTAATTGAAAACGGGATTGCGCTGTTCAACGCGCACACCAACGCTGATTCCGCAAAGGGTGGGGTAGCTGATTGCCTAGCCGCTGCGGTGGGATTGGAAAATACTCGTCCGTTGCTTCCCCTTAGCGAACATACCGGCACCGGGCGAATTGGAGATTTACCCGCCGCCTTACCTCTGAAAGAATATGCGCAACAGGTTGAGCAGGCTTTACCGGCGTGCCCAGCCGGAATCTTAGTGGGAGGAGATCTGGACGCGAAGGTGCAAAGGATCGCAGTTAGCGGCGGTAGCGGTGATTCTTTCTTGGAGGAGGCGCGCAAGGCGGGAGCAGATGTCTATATTTGTGCTGACTTGCGCCATCATCCGGCTTCCGAGCATTTAGAGGCGGGCAAACCCTATCTTATTTGTGCCACTCACTGGGCAAGTGAATGGCCATGGGTACCTGCTTGTGCTCGGCAACTAGAACATAGTTTTGTTGGAGAACTGACGGTGGAGGTCTCCAAGATTTGCACTGATCCCTGGGCAGCGCGGATAGCGCCGAAAACATTGGAGAGTTAGAGGAGAAAGCAATGGAAGCGCCTTGGAAAGACCAGCTGGCTTTACTAGATTTGCAAGAGCTGGACACTAAGATTGCCAGATTACGGTTTCGGCTCAAGAAAATGCCCCAATTGGTACAGCTAGCGGAACTGAGTGAAAAAGACCGTAAGTTGGACAACAAACACACGCAACTGTCAGCGCTTAAAACCGATAAACAGCGGGAAATTACCAGCCTGGAAAATGACCTGACAAGCATCCAAAATCGCCTGCAAACTCAGCAACAACGCTTGGATGCGGGAGCGGGAACCCCTAAAGAGTTGGTGAGCCTCCAAGAAGAAATCCAACAGATGGGTAAGCGAATCTCTGATTTAGAGGAGCAAATGCTTGCGCTGATGGGTGAGCTGGAGCAGCTAGAGGATCTCGAGCAGCAAATCACCCAGCGCAAACAGGAACACGCCCAAGAGATTTCGCGATTAAAAGACGAAGTTGGAGTAGAAAACTCGCAAATCACTGCCCAGTTGCAGCAGCTAGAAAGTGAACGGGAAGAAAAAGCAAGCCCCCTAGATACCCAGTTGTTAGCTCTTTACGAGCAGGTACGCGGACAAACCGGGGGAGTAGGAGCAGTGAAAGTAGTTGACGGAAGACCCGTTGGATATGATCTGGCTTTTTCGGTCGCGGAAATCGCGCACTTGCGGGCAGCGAAACCAGAAGAAATTATTACCTCCGAGGACGAAGGCTATCTGCTGATTCGCTGCCCGCAATAGTCACTATTTAGTTATACAAGTGGGGTTTTAAACGATGCCTTGCTCCATCATGGCGTGAGCCACCTTCAGGAAGCTATTAATATTAGCGCCCATTACATAGTCACCGGCATGCCCATATTCTTCGGCGGTTTGCGCGCATTCGTCGTGAATGTTGTGCATGATCTTGGTGAGTTCTTTTTCTACCTTCTCAAAGTCCCAAGAGGCGCGGGAAGCATTTTGGCTCATTTCCAAGGCCGAAGTGGCGACCCCGCCCGCATTTGCGGCTTTACCGGGAGCAAATAGCACCCCGGAATCTTGGAACAAGCTGGTGGCGTTAGGGGTGCAAGGCATGTTTGCGCCCTCAGCCACTACCTTTACCCCACCGTCAAGTAAACGCTTGGCGTCCTGCGAAGTAAGTTCGTTTTGGGTAGCGCAGGGGAGTGCCACGGTTCCCCCAACTGCCCAAGGTTTAGATCCGGAATGGTAGGTAACCCCCGGTTTACGCTTGGCATACTCGGTTAGCCGCGCCCGTTCTACCTCTTTAACCTGTTTGAGTAGCTGGACATCAATCCCGTCTTCATCTAGAACCCAGCCAGAAGAGTCGGAAACCGTCACGACTTTCGCGCCTAGTTGTTTCGCTTTTTCCGCCGCATAGATCGCTACATTTCCGGCGCCGGAAATCATTACCCGCTGTCCCTCTAGGTCGAGTCCCCGAGTTTGTAACATTCTTTGGGCAAATAGTACTGCCCCGTAACCGGTGGCTTCCGTACGAGCTTGGGATCCGCCCCAAGAAAGAGACTTACCGGTTAGCACTCCGGTTTCGAAACGGTTGGTTAGCCGCTTATACATACCGAATAGGTAGCCAATTTCGCGTCCCCCAACCCCGATGTCACCGGCGGGGATATCGGTGTATTCCCCAATGTGTCGATAAAGCTCAGTCATAAACTGTTGGCAAAAGCGCATTACTTCGGTGTCGGAGCGTCCGTGAGGATCAAAATCTGATCCGCCTTTTCCGCCACCAATGCCCTGACCGGTCAGCGCATTTTTGAAGATTTGTTCAAAGCCTAAGAACTTCAAGATCGAACGGTTCACCGACCGGTGGAAACGCAGGCCTCCTTTATAGGGACCGAGCGCGGAGTTAAACTCAATACGGTAACCCCGATTAACCTGTACTTCGCCATTATCGTCCACCCAAGGAACCCGGAAAAGGATCTGGCGTTCCGGCTCTACCAGCCGGTCAAGAAGTTTAGTTTCAACGAACTCGGGATGCTTTTCTACCGCGGGGCCAATGGATTCTAGAATCTCCCGTACTGCCTGGTGAAATTCGGGTTCATTAGGGTTACGATCAAGAACTTCATCGTAAACCTTTTCCACAACACTGCTCATCAAGCGCCTCCTTAAAACTTTTTCGGTATGTCTCGTCCGCCGTATCGAACGAAGCGCACTACCCTTTTAGTTTTCATTTTCCGCCGAAACTTTACCACTGCTATCCACATTTTGACTAAAGCATTAACATTTTTGCCTTTCTCACAATTGGTGGCGGTGAGAATGGGACTTAGGGCATAATTTTTGAATCTAACTGTCGCTCTCTGGTAGCTAAACTTGAGCAATGGGCGATAATAAAGCTGTCGCGCGCCAGGTATCCTAAGACCATGGCTGATCCTGTGTCCTACCGGCCGGCTCCGGCAGATATACCCCCCAGTCCCGGGGTTTATCGTTTTCTGGATAAAAATGGGCGGGTTATCTATGTGGGTAAAGCCGTTAACCTGCGTAACCGCCTAGCTAACTATTTTCAACCCCTAGAGTCGCTACACCCGCGCACCCGAAAAATGGTAACCACGGGAGCAGCTGTAAAATGGGTTACGGTCGGGAACGAGCTAGAGGCATTATCCCTAGAGTATTCGTGGATAAAAGAGTTTGCGCCGCGTTTCAATGTAATGTATCGCGATGACAAATCCTATCCCTATCTGGCAATAAACCTGGGTGAAGAGTATCCCCGGATCCACATTACGCGGGAACGGCGCCGAGCTAACTCGCGTTATTTTGGTCCCTACACCCAGGTGTGGGCGATTCGGGAAACCATGGATTTACTGCGAAAGGTTTTCCCGCTGCGCTCGTGTACCAAAGGGGTTTTTAACCGTTCCCAGGCACTCGGGCGCCCCTGTCTGGAAGGGTACATTGATAAATGCTCTGCCCCCTGTGTAGGCAGGATTTCCAGTGAAGAATACCGCAAGCTAGCCGAGCAGGTAAGCTCTTTCCTAGATGGTAAAACCGAGCCTTTTACTTCCCGTTTACAAGGCGAAATGGAACAGGCCGCTTCTCGGTTGGATTTCGAACAGGCGGCGAAACTACGCGACCAGCTGCGCGCCCTCGAAAAAGTTAGTGAAAAGAATACGGTAGTGCTGGACGAGGGGGTGGATGCGGACGTTTACGCCTTCGCCAAAGATGATCTTGAAATGATAGTGCAAGTGTTTTACGTACGTGCAGGCCGGATACGCGGCGAGCGCGGGTGGGTAGTGGACACCCCGGAAGATAGCGATCTGCCAGAAATGCTAGAGAGTTTCTTAGAACAGACTTACGGGGAATATCGCCAGTTAAATAAGGCAGTCGCCCCCGCTAAAAGTGTAGATGACGTGGAGCATACTCCTACCCAGGCCATCCCGGCTGAGGTTTTGATGCCGGTATTGCCCGCCAGCGCAGCCACCTTGAGTGCCTGGCTAAGTGACATTCGCGGGAAAAAAGTCGAAATTAGGGTACCGAAGCGAGGACCGAAACGCTCCCTCATGGAAACTGTGGCGGAAAATGCTGCGCAAGCTTTGCGGTTACATAAAACTAAACGGGTAGGAGATTTAACGCAACGTTCCGAAGCCTTACGCCAATTGCAAGAGTATTTAGAGTTAGCGGATGCTCCTTTGAGGATTGAGGGCTACGATATTTCCCATACTCAAGGCGCACACCAAGTAGGTTCGATGGTGGTGTTCGAAGATGGGGCTCCCTTAAAACGTGCCTACCGTAGCTTTAATATCCAAAGCACCCCTTCGGATTCTGCTGACGATACCAAAGCTATGAACGAAGTCCTCACCCGGCGTTTTGCTAGGCTGCGCCAGGAAGAAGCGGAAGCACAAAGGCAATTAGTAAGTACCGAAATCTCTGGGGAACGTAACCTGCGCCGTTTTTCTTATCCTCCGGACTTAATCGTGGTAGACGGGGGAGCGCCCCAGGTGAATGCGGCGCAAAAAGCCTTGGAAGCCGTAGGCGCCAATGTGAGTGTGATTGGATTAGCCAAGCGTCTAGAAGAAGTTTGGGTACCGGGATCAGATTTTCCAGTTATCTTGCCTCGTACCTCTCCCGCGCTTTATCTCTTGCAGTACTTGCGGGATGAATCCCATCGCTTTGCGATTACTGCACATCGGAAAAAACGCGGCAAAACCATGCGGAAATCGGTGTTAGATACGGTTCCGGGGTTGGGGCCAGTACGGCAGAAGGCCTTGTTAAAACACTTTGGTTCCTTAAAGCGGCTGCGGGCAGCCGAAGAAAGTGAAATCGCGCAAGTTGAAGGTATTGGCCAGGTAATGGCACGGCAGATTTATCAATCTCTTGCCGATAGCCGGTAAGTTAGCGCGCTTCGTTGCATACTTAGAACATGGATCAAGCTCACCAACAATACCAATCCTCCCCACCCACCGTGCCCGAGGGAGTACCTATTCTTGACGAAACCGCGCCCCCTCGCGATGCGAATGTTCCGGAGATGATTATTATTACCGGAATGTCGGGGGCGGGACGTTCGCGAGCGGGACAGGCGTTAGAAGACCTGGACTGGTATGTAGTCGATAATCTCCCGCCCGCTATGTTGCTGCCCTTCGCGGATATGATGACTCCGGAAGGGGAGGGTATTCACCGCCTGGCGGCGATTGTGGATGTGCGCAGTGGGGAACTGTTTTCTAAACTGCAGCATGCTTTGGATGAACTCTCACGGCGCAATATCCGTTATCAGCTAGTTTTCTTGGATGCGGACGAGCGGGTCTTAGTGCGTCGCTATGAATCTAATCGGCGTCCCCATCCGCTGCAAGGAGGAGGCCGGATACTTGACGGAATTCGCTCCGAGCGGCGAATACTGGCTCCCATTCGCGCCCGTGCCGACGCCCTCATCGACACCACTAATATGAATGTGCATGACCTGAATCGGCATATGCGGGATGTGGTTGCTGGCGAAGGGGAGCGCCCGATGAAACTCACCGTAATGTCCTTTGGGTTTAAAAATGGGATCCCCTTAGATGCTGATTGGGTATGTGACGTGCGCTTTTTAGCTAATCCCTATTGGGTGAGCGAACTGCGGCATTTAACCGGCCGGGACACACCGGTAGCGAAATATGTGCTGGATCAGCCGGGAGCCGAGGAATTTGTACAAAACATGGTTAATATGTTGAGCCCGATTTTTGACGGCTATCTAACGGAGCTTAAACCCTTCGTTACTATCGCGGTGGGCTGTACCGGCGGGCAGCATCGATCAGTCGCACTGGCGGAAAAAATGAGTGAGCTTTTCCGGGCGCAGGGTTTGCCGGTACGCACTGTTCATCGAGATCTGGGGCTGGAATGAGGACGTTACTAGATTCAGAAGGCTGGATGACCCGCGGGTGGACAGGACCCAATATTGTCGCACTCGGCGGGGGACATGGGTTGTCTGCAACTTTACGGGCGCTACGTCACATTACCCGGCAGTTAACTGCTGTGGTCACGGTAGCTGATGATGGAGGCTCCTCGGGGCGTTTACGGGAAGAGCTCGGGGTACTGCCTCCCGGGGATCTACGGATGGCGCTGGCGGCTTTATGCGATGACACCGATTGGGGACTGACCTGGCGTGACGCCATGCAACATCGCTTTAGTTCCGATGGTCCGCTTGATAACCATGCCCTAGGTAATCTCTTGATTGTCACCATGTGGGATTTATTAGGAGACGTAGTTGAAGGCCTTGATTGGGTGGCGAGGTTACTCAACTGCAAAGGTAAAGTGTTACCGATGTGTGCCGAGCCGATGGAGATTGAAGCAGATTTGGTACGAGGGGGAGAAAAACGTACGGTACACGGGCAGGCAAAAGCCGCTAAAGCCCCGGGGAAAGTAGTTGACGTGCGGCTTAGCCCGGCTCATCCGCGAGTTTGTCCGCAGACTATCCAGGCGATCCAAGATGCCGAGGGAATTGTTCTCGGGCCGGGATCTTGGTACACCTCGGTGATTCCCCATCTGTTGGTTCCTGAATTGGCTGAGGCTTTGCAACAGTCATCAGCAGGGAAAGTAATGGTGATGAATCTGCAGCCCCACACGGACGAAACCGAGGATTTAACGGTTTCCGGACATATTGAGGCTTTTCGCCATTTTGCGCCCGATACCCATATTGACGTGGTAATCGTGGATCCTACTGCTATTGAAGATGATGATGATCTAGAAAGCGCCGCGGAATCTATCGGGGCAAAGCTGATCATGCGTCAGGTAAGAGCTGGTTCGGCCTCGGAGCAGCATGACCCTTTGCGTCTGGCGGCAGCGCTGCGGGATGCTTTCGAAGGGTACCTCTCGGAAGTCGGATTTTCTGAGCTCTAGCTAGAATAAGCCTAGAAAGAAACTAAGTATTTGTTTTTGAGGGCGGAAAGGGAACAGCAGATGTCTTTGACCTCAGATATTAAAAATGAACTAGCGGAGAAGACCTTAGCTAGGCAGTCTGAGGCTAAGGCGCAAACCGCCAGTATCTTGCGTTTTGCCGGAGGGATCCATCTGATTAACCGCAATATCGTGGTGGAAGCTGATGTCGACAATGTAGCGGTAATGAAGAATTTGGTTGACAGCCTGCAAAACCTTTTTGACGCCTACCCCGATGTGGTGAAAGTAGAGGCCAAGGGAATTCATGCCGATGATCGCTATGTGGTGCGGGTAGTAGAAAATGCTGGCACTCTAGCCCGCTTGACCGGTTTACTTGATCGAGCCGGCCGTCCAGTGCGGGGGTTGTCGCCGCGGCTAGTTTCTGGTGATTTGGGGGTGTCTAAGGCCACCTGGAGTGGTGCTTTTATGGCTCGCGGGTCTTTATCTCAGCCAGGCCGTTCGGGCTCCTTAGAAATTACTTGCCCCGGACCAGAGGCCGCGTTAGCGCTAGTGGGGGCGGCGCGCCGTCTCGGGGTAAGTGCAAAGTCTCGTCAGGTTCGCGGCTTGGATCGGGTGGTAGTTCGCGATGGGGAGCAAATCTCAAAACTGTTAACGGCTATCGGGGCAGTTAAAGCGCAAGCGGTTTGGGAGAAGAATCGCGAAACTAATCAGGTACGCGGGTCAGTTAATCGCTTAGCGAATTTTGATGATGCTAATTTGCGACGCAGTGCCCGGGCAGCGGTCGCGGCGGCTGCCCGCGTCAGGCGAGCCTTCGAAATTCTGGGTGATGACATTCCAGAACACCTGTTACAAGCAGGTCAACTGCGACTGCAATATAAGGAAGCATCTTTGGAGGAACTGGGGCATAAGGCCGATCCTGCGCTAACGAAAGATGCGGTTGCCGGCAGGATCCGGCGACTATTAGCGATGGCAGATAAAGTCGCCCATGAGCGGGGTATACCTTCCACTCAAGAAGCTGTTGACCGGCAGGATAATCAGTAATTCTGGTTTCCTAGCGACCGGGAATTCTCTCACAGTAAAGTCTTGGTAAATAACGACTATTGGCCTAAGCGGAAAGCCGCTATATTGTGTAAACTAAAAACTAAGAGGACGGCTCAAGATGGTCGTCCCCAAGATTGGGGTCACTAGTTTCACTAGGTGGCTGCGGATCTTGACCGAATAAATAGACTCCGCTGGTAAACCAGCAGTTCAGGAGGATAATAGTGACTATCCGTGTTGGAATCAACGGCTTTGGCCGTATCGGCCGTAACTTCTTCCGGGCCATTCGGGCTCAGGGTGCCGATATCGAGGTTGTGGCAGTAAACGACCTCACCGACAATAAAACTCTTTCTCACCTGCTAAAATACGATTCGATTCTGGGGCGCCTTGATGCTGAGGTTAGCTACGATGAAAAATCTATTACCGTAGGCGACCACAAAATCGTAACTTTCGAAGAGCGCGATCCTGCTAACCTGCCCTGGAGCGAAGTGGGTGCAGATATCGTTATCGAGTCCACCGGCTTTTTCACTGATGCCACCAAGGCTAAGGCTCACCTGGATGGGGGAGCTAAGAAAGTTATTATTTCCGCTCCCGGCAAGAACGTGGATGCTACTTTCGTAATGGGCGTAAACCACACCGATTACGATCCGGAAAAGCACACCATTATTTCCAATGCTTCCTGCACCACCAACTGCCTAGCTCCGATGGCAAAGGTACTAAACGACAACTTTGGTATTGAACGTGGTTTGATGACCACGATTCACGCCTACACCGGGGATCAGCGTCTGCACGATGCTCCGCACAAGGATCTGCGTCGCGCCCGCGCTGCTGCGCTGAACATTGTGCCTACCACCACTGGTGCTGCCAAGGCAGTTTCTCTGGTCTTGCCGGAACTGAAGGGCAAGCTGGACGGATACGCACTGCGCGTACCGGTACCTACCGGCTCGGTTACTGACCTCACCTTCACCCCCTCCAAGCCCTGCACCGCCGAAGAAATCAATGCGGCGATGAAGAAAGCTGCTGAGGGCGAGCTCAAGGGAGTTCTTGCATACTCCAATGACGAGCCGCTAGTTTCCACCGATATCATGACCGATCCGCACACCTCGATCTTCGATTCCGCTCTGACTAAGGTAATCGATGGCCAGGTGAAAGTGGTCTCCTGGTACGACAACGAGTGGGGCTACTCCAACTCCTTGGTCAACCTGACCAAACTTGTAGGGGAAAAGCTCTAAACTAATGCGACGTGATGCATAAGCTGTGCCCGCCTGCCTGTTCCAGGCAGGCGGGCACCGTCTTATTAGTCGTTTTACGCCCACCGGGGCAGGAAGGTTAACTAAATAATGGCTCTGAGAGATATTGAGTCCTTAGGAGATTTAACAGGGCGTAAAGTCCTGGTGCGCTCCGACTTTAACGTGCCGTTAAAGGACGGCAAAATCACAGATGACGGCCGCATTCGTGCCGCATTGCCCACCCTTAAAGCTCTGGTGGACGCCAAAGCCAAAGTAGTGGTGATGGCGCACCTCGGTCGTCCGAAAGGGCAGGTAAATCCCGAGTTTTCCCTAGCGCCGGTGGCAACACGGCTCGGAGAACTACTCGGACAAGACGTAATCTTGGCGAAGGATACGGTCGGTGAAGATGCCAAGAAGCAGGCCGCTTCCTTAACAGATGGACAGGTCTTACTGCTAGAGAATGTTCGTTTTGACGGACGCGAAAACTCCAAGGATGATGCTGAGCGCGAAGCATTGGCTAAAGAATATGCGCAACTGGCTGAGTTCTTTGTCTCCGATGGTTTCGGGGTAGTACACCGCAAGCAGGCTTCCGTTTACGACATTGCGAAGTTGTTGCCCTCTGCAGCAGGATTCTTAGTAGTTAAGGAAATTGAATCCTTGCGCCGGGCAACCGATAACCCGGAACGTCCCTATGGAGTCATTCTGGGAGGCTCCAAAGTCTCCGACAAATTGGGCGTTATCGAAAACCTATTGGAAAAAGCTGACTTCCTGGCTATTGGGGGCGGCATGGCCTACACCTTCTTAGCTGCGAAAGGCTACGAGGTAGGCAACTCCTTGCTGGAAACTGAGCAGATTGAAACCGTGAAAGGCTATATGGAAAAAGCTGACGAACGCGGGGTAGACCTGTTGCTGCCAGTTGATACTGTAGTCGCTCCGGAATTTTCGGCTGACTCTCCGGCAACTTTGGTCGACTGCGACCAGATGCCCACTGGTCAGATGGGGCTAGATATCGGACCTAAGACTGCCGAACTGTTCGGCGCGAAGATCAAAGCCGCCAAAACGGTGGCTTGGAACGGCCCTATGGGGGTATTTGAGTTCGCTGCCTTTAGCGAAGGCACTAAAGCGGTAGCCCAAGCTCTGGCTGACTCTGAATGCTTTAGCGTAATCGGTGGGGGAGACTCCGCAGCCGCTGTTCGTACCCTGGGATTTGATGAAAATAAGTTCAGCCATATTTCCACCGGTGGCGGAGCTTCTTTGGAACTATTAGAAGGTAAGACCCTTCCGGGTATTGCCGTATTGGAGGATTAATAACATGACTCGCACCCCATTGCTAGCTGGTAACTGGAAAATGAATATGAACCACCTCGAGGCAACTCGTCTGGTTCAAGAATTGGCTTTGGATTTGCAGGATCACAATTTCGACTACCGCAATGATGTCGTAGTGATTCCCCCGTTCACTGATATTCGCTCGGTACAAACTGTAGTGGAATCTGACAATCTAAAAATTACCTATGGAGCCCAGGATGTTTCTGTGCATGAATCCGGTGCTTACACTGGGGAAATCGCAGCTTCTATGCTCACCAAGCTGGGATGCTCCTGGGTGGTAGTTGGCCACTCGGAACGACGCGAATACCACAACGAGAGCGATGAACTGGTAGGTCAAAAAGCTGAGGTAGCTTTAGAAGCTGGTATGACCCCCATTATTTGCTGCGGTGAAGGCTTAGAAGTACGTAAAGCCGGTCAGCATGTAGCCCATGTAGTTAAGCAGATCGAAGGCGCCTATAAAGGCATTTCTGCAGATGATGCGGTTAATACCGTAGTTGCTTACGAACCGATCTGGGCGATTGGTACCGGTGAAACTGCCACTCCGGAGGACGCGGAAGAAGTCTGCGGAGCTATCCGGGAAAAACTAGCGGAACTGTATTCGGCAGACGTGGCGCAGTCCATCCGGGTTCTCTACGGCGGTTCGGTTAAATCTGCCAACGTAGCCGAAATTATGGCGAAGCCGAATGTGGACGGCGCCCTCGTGGGGGGAGCCTCCTTGAAGGCCGAAGAGTTCTCTAAGATTGCTCGCTTTGATGACTAAGTAGCAAGCTACTGAAATTTTCCGCTACTTGGCGGTGAAGTTCCTAACGATTGGCGGCGGGTCAACCTAGACCCGCCGCCAATACGCTATAGTGAAGAGCAGTTCATACTTATTTGGGAGAAGAAACTAGTGGAAACCGTAATCGAGATTATCGCGCAAGTAGTGCTGGTACTATCCAGCTTATTCCTGATTCTCACTATTTTGATGCATAAAGGTTCCGGGGGCGGGCTATCCGACATGTTCGGAGGTGGCCTTACTTCTAGCGCTGGCTCCTCGGGAGTTGCTATGCGCAACCTCAATCGCATTACTGTAGTAACTGCTATCGTCTGGTTTATTAGTGTGGTTGTCCTTGGCCTGTTGCCCCGGTTTTTTTCATAGTGTCATTACTAACTAAATAATCGCTTAAGACCCTACAGAAAGCCTTCCCCATCATGAGCAAAGGAGCGAAACACCCGCCCGCACATCGGCGCGAGAGTAAGTCTTCTTGGAAAATTGTGCTTACGGTTTTAGGGGTCCTGTCGCTGATTACCGTGCTTGCCGTGGGAGCGCTCATGGGATACTCCATGTACGAGGCAGGAAAGGTTAACCAGCCCAAAGTAACTCATGCCACTAAAGCTGTGGTTAAAACTGCAAAGCCGGCGACTTCCAGTACGCCTGCGCCAAAAGAAGTGCAAATAACTTTGGCGGCAACCGGGGACGTACTGGCACATGGCCCGGTAGTACAAACCAGCTGGAAGCACGGCAATGGAAGTCACTACACCCCGTCGATAGAGAAGCTGCGTCCCTGGATAGCGGGAGCCGATATCGCGCTGTGCCATCAAGAAATCCCTTTCGGTAAATCTGATAAAGATTCTGAGGGATATCCGGTGTTCAAAGCGCCACTAGGATGGGCGCAAGATAGCAAAGATATTGGCTATGATGGTTGCTCGACTGCCTCAAACCACACCTTAGATCAAGGACGAGATGGGGTGGTGCACACTATCCAGGCCTTGCAGACTGCGGGGTTGGGAGTAACTGGATCAGCAGAGAGTTCCGAAGCGCCGCGCTATCAAATGTATGAGATCACCAAAGAGGGACGATCCTTTAAACTCGCGCATATTTCGACTGCCTATGGCTTAAACCAGGGTGAAATCCCGCAATATAAACAGAATCCTTGGCTAGTAAATCTCACTACTGACGGCCAAATTATTGTGGACATTGCCCGGCAAGCGCGTAGTGCGGGTGCTGACTTTGTAGTTGCCTCGGTACATTCGGGAGTGGAATACCAATCCGCCCCTTCTGCGGAGCAAGACCGCATCGCCACTACCTTAGCCGAATCTGGGCAAGTCGACCTCTACTTGGGTCACCACGTGCACGTTCCCCAACCGATTAGGAAGATTCCGGGCGGAGTTGACGGTAAAGGACTGTGGGTTTACTACGGGGTCGGTAACTTGCTTTCGGGGATGAATCCTCGCCAGGGGATCGGCACCCAAGCCGGCCAAATCGCCTTTCCCACCATTACCTTGCCGTCCACCGGGAAGCCTTATGTTTCTGCGGCAGGTTGGATCCCGCTGATTATGGATCGTTCTACTTTACAGGTGGTTCCGGGATATCTTTTTGAAACTCCCGAGGGCGCTGGAACCAACTTACCTAAAGCCACGGCCGCTCGCTATCTGGCTAATCTGCGCCAGGTTACCGAGGACCAAGCGACAGAGCTAAAAGCTCCGCCTAGCGCTGCTTCTACTGCTCAGATCAAACCTCTATAAAGGTAGGCTTTCCGGCCTCATTTGCGGGCACTGCTCATTGCGGTGTGAAGCCCAAAACGTGCCATTTAGGTACGCTAGCTCACATCCTAGGGGTCATCATTTCCTGAATATCGCGGATTGCCCTAAGATTATCAGCGTTGCAATTTATCCGAGCTGGGGAGATTTGCCTTCTATAGGCAGAGCCCCGCATACGAGCCACGGGAGCGTATTTGTGAAAACAGACGTGGAAAAGCTGGAAGAAACCAGGGCGAAACTAACCGTTCAGGTACCTTACGAAGATCTCAAACCGGAAATCGATAAGGTCTACAAGCAGCTAGGGAAGCAGGTTTCTATACCTGGCTTCCGCCCTGGACACGTCCCGAATCAGATCATTGACCAGCGGATTGGGCGTGGCTACGTACTAGAACAGGCCATTAACGAGCGGCTAGGTGACTTTTATGGGCGCGCCCTCGGGCAAGCAGAACTTACCCCGCTGGGACAGCCGGAAGTAGACATTATAGAAACTCCGGCAGTAGAAGGTAAACCGGGCGGGGATCTAAAGTTCACTGCGGAAGTTGATATTGTTCCCGAGTTCGAATTGCCCTCCTTAGAAGGAGTTTCTTTAGAAGTAGCCAAGCTCGAAGTTAGTGACGAGGACGTAGAGAAGGAACTCGATCAGCTTCGTGATCGCTTTGCCTCGCTAAAGACTGTTGAACGTCCTGCCCAAGATGGTGACTTTACCTCTATTGACATGGTCGCCAAGATTGGAGACGAAGAAATTGACTCCGTATCTGGGGTTTCTTATCAGATCGGGTCTGCTTCCATGCTCGAAGGTATGGATGAGGCCTTAACCGGGATGAACGCCGGAGATACTGCCGAGTTCAAGTCCACCTTAAAGGGAGGCGACCACGAGGGCGAAGAAGCTGATGTGACTTTGACTCTCCATAAGGTTAAGGAACGCGAATTGCCAGAAGCTGACGATGATTTCGCCCAGATGGCTTCCGAGTTCGACACCATTGGAGAGCTCCGTAGCGACCTACGTGGCAATGTGGAGAAGATGCGTCGCCAGCAGCAGGCTCTGGAGGCTCGCGAGAAGCTGCAGGACTACTTGGTAGAAAATACTGATTTCCCGCTGCCGCAAGCCTTTATTGACGCAGAAGTTGATCGCTTGGCTGAGGGAAATGAAGACGCCGATCGGGAGGAGATCACCGAGTCGGTGAAGAAGCAAGCCAAGCAGCAGATATTGGGGGATCGGATCGCTAATGACCGCGACGTTGAGATCGATCCTAACGAGCTGTATCAGTCGATTTTTGAGATTGCTCAAATGTATGGAGTTGATCCTATGCAGATGCTGCAGGATCAAAACCAGGTGGCCGCAATGGGGCAAGATTTGCGGCGTAATCGAGCATTAGTGGCTACTTTGCGGGAAGTGACCGTCAAAGACGAGGACGGCACCGAGATCGACCTTTCAGAGTTCACTAAGGATCCTGCTGAGGCGCGTGCAGAGCAGGCGGCGAAAGCTGCCGCCGAGGCCGCCGCATCGGGCGAAGGTGAGGCTGAGGGCGAAGGCGACGAGAATTAGCTCCGTTTAGCAAGTTAACCTTTCGAAGCTGGTGGGGGCAGAAAGCGAGAGCTTTCTGCCCCCAGTAGTATTTCTCATCATTACACATCTTCAGGCTGGTAATAGCCCCTGGCAGTAAGTGTTTAAAATGATCCTAGCCTCACAATTTCCTGCGCTAAAAGCGTAAACGGCATGTGTAAGAAGAAAACCGCTTCCAAAGACGATAGTTTTGATAGTGAATCATTTTAGTCCCACAGATAAGGAAAAACCTGTGCAAACTGCGGCAGTAAAAAATGAGGGAGATCAGCCTAGCTCCCTAGCTTTAGGTGACCATGTATTCAATAAGCTGTTAAAAGAACGGATTATTTGGTTGGGCTCGGAAGTAGCCGAGGATAACGCCAACCAGATTTGCGCGCAGATGATGTTACTGGCAGCGCAAGACCCAGACAAGCCGATTTTCCTGTATATCAATTCCCCAGGAGGTTCGGTTACTGCCGGCATGGCGATTTATGACACCATGCAATATATTCAGCCAGAGGTAGTAACGGTGGCGCTGGGGATGGCAGCCTCAATGGGACAGCTACTACTTACCGCCGGTACCCCCGGCAAACGCTATGCTACTCCGCATGCCCGGATATTGATGCACCAACCTTCCGGGGGAGTAGGTGGCACCGCCTCGGATATTCGCATTAACGCTAACTTGATCTTGCAGATGAAACAAGAACTAGCGGAGATCAACGCCCAGCGTACCGGTAAATCTGTCGAACAGATTCGCGAAGACTCCGAAAGGGATCACTGGTTTACCGCTCAAGAGGCTCTGGAATATGGCTTTATCGACCACGTTATTGAGTCGGCTCGCAACCTCGGCGCTGATGGAAAGGAACTGTAATCACTATGGCTTTTTCACCTCTATACCCGGCGGGGGCACCTCGTTTAGCAGCTAACATGCCCATTGATCGGTATGTGCTTCCCGAGTTTGAAGAACGTACCTCCTATGGTTTCAAACGCCAAAACCCCTACACGAAGCTTTTCGATGAGCGCATCATTTTCTTAGGGGTACAGGTTGATGATTCTTCGGCTGACGATATCATGGCTCAGCTACTGGTGTTGGAATCCCAAGACCCCGATTCTCTCATCACCATGTACATTAACTCGCCCGGTGGCTCCTTTACCGCTATGACGGCAATCTATGACACCATGCAATACGTTAAACCGCAGATCCAGACGGTCTGCTTGGGGCAGGCAGCTTCGGCGGCGGCCGTGCTTTTAGCTGGTGGCTCTGCCGGTAGCCGTTTGGCTTTGCCCAATGCGCGAATCGTGATCCACCAGCCTTCGATGCAGGGCTCGCAAGGACAGGCGACTGATATCGAGATCATTGCCGAAGAAATCGATCGTATGCGTACTTGGTTAGAGGACACGATTGCTAAGCACTCGGGACAGACTTCCGAGCAAGTGCGCAAAGATATCGAGCGCGATAAGATTTTGACCGCCCAGGCTGCCAAGGAGTACGGACTGATCGATCAGGTCTTAGAGTCTCGTAAGAACCCCGTAAAGCACTAGCATCCCTCAGGGCGCGTGTTGGCGCTGCCCAGTCTTAGAAATACCCCTAGGCTAGGGGAGTAGGGATTTGATTTAGGAGGGATCTAGGTGGACGAAGAGGCCGAGCTCTTAAAATGCTCGTTTTGCGGTAAGACGCAGCGGCAAGTACGCAAATTAATTGCCGGGCCGGCTGTCTATATTTGTAATGAATGCGTTGATCTTTGCAACGAAATCATGGAAGAGGATACCGCGAAACATTCGCGCTCCAAAGCAAAACCTCTGCCAAAGCCTAAAGAAATCTACGACTTTTTAAATCACTATGTTATTGGGCAAGACCAGGCTAAACGGGCACTTTCAGTCGCGGTCTATAACCATTACAAGCGGGTGCAGGCTAAAGAGCGGGGCCAGAACATTGACATGTCTTTGACGAAGTCAAATATTTTGCTGCTAGGTCCTACTGGTTGCGGTAAAACTCATTTGGCGCGTTCTTTAGCTAAACTGCTTAACGTCCCATTTGCCATCGTAGATGCCACCGCCTTAACCGAAGCCGGATACGTGGGCGAAGACGTTGAGAATATCTTGCTGAAGTTAATTAATGCCGCCGATGGCGATATTAAACGCGCTGAACGCGGGATTATTTATATCGACGAGATTGATAAGATTTCCCGCAAAGCAGAGAACGCCTCGATTACCCGGGATGTTTCGGGGGAAGGCGTGCAGCAGGCGTTACTAAAAATTATTGAGGGAACCGTGGCCTCGGTACCTCCACAAGGTGGACGTAAACACCCGCACCAGGAGTATCTAGAGATTGACACTAACTCGATCCTCTTTATAGCGGCTGGAGCATTTGCCGGCATAGATGAGATTGTGAAGTCACGGCTAGGGCAACATTCCACCGGTTTTGGTTCTTCCTTGAAGTCTTCTGCCGAACATGGTGACCTTTATGCACAGGTCACCGCGGATGATTTGCATCGGTTTGGCCTCATTCCGGAGTTTATCGGGCGGCTGCCGGTATTAACTTCGGTAAAGGAACTCACCGAGTCCGATCTGGTGCGGGTATTGGTGGAGCCAGAAAACTCCTTGGTTACCCAGTACTGTTCCCTGTTTGAGTTAGACGGAATTGATCTGCATTTCACCGATGGAGCCATTCACGCGATGGCGCGGATGGCCAGGGAACGCGGCACTGGAGCTAGGGCGCTTTCGTCCATTATGGAGGCGGTGCTCAAGGAGACTATGTTTGAGGTTCCTTCCCAACCGGATGTACGTTCCGTGACTATCACGGAAGAGGTAGTGAACCAGGGGGCTAAACCCACTTTGCTAGAGACGGTTCCGCGTTCTAAGACGGCCTAAAAACGAGGCGTGCCGGTCCGGAGGGAACCGGGAAGAGCTAACCTGGCCGGCTAACGGGTACTGCTAGCGGATAGTGATATTAGTCAGGTTAGCTTGGACAGTGTTGGCCGTACTGGCTTGCTCTCATTTATCCTTAGGCCATGGATATTAAGCAGGAACATTCCACCCCTACGATCCCGCCCGAATTGGCTCAGGCGCGCGCCACTATCGACAATATCGATGCCGCTTTGATTCATATTTTGGCGGAGCGCTTTAAATGTACCCAAAAGGTAGGGTATCTTAAAGCTCAGCTGGGGCTTAATCCGGAGGATAAAGGACGGGAACAACGACAGGTAGCAAGACTGCGAGCTTTAGCGGAAGAAGCAGGCTTAGATCCGGTGTTTGCCGAAAAATTCCTAAATTTTATTGTGCAAGAAGTTATCCGCCACCATATCGATATTGCTGAGCAACAGCGCAGCTAGTCCTACAGACAATAAAACTAAGTATGGCGGGGGATAGACTAGCTGCTAAGCGCTAATCATCTTGCAACGGGCCGCCGTAGATCGCGTTAATCTCGTTTTCAAAACGCTTTAGCACTACGGAACGTTTTACCTTCAGCGAGGGCGTCATCGTGCCGTTCTCCAAAGAAAAATCAGTGGTTAATACCCGGATCTTGCGGATAGATTCGGCGCGAGAAACCTTTTGGTTAGTGCGCGCCACTGCCCGTTCCAAAGATTTGAGCACTGCCGGGTTGCGAGCGGCATCAGAAACATCCATCGGCGGTAAGTTGTGGTTGCGCAGCCAGCCCGGAAGCATTTCGGGATCCAAAGTAACTAGTGCCGCAATGAAGGGGCGACGATCTCCCACCGCTACCACATTAGAGATCAGCGGGTGTCCTCGCAGACCATCTTCTAGTATTTCCGGAGAAACATTTTTGCCCCCGGCAGTAACGATAATTTCTTTCATCCTACCGGTGATGTAGAGGAAACCGTCAGCATCAACCCAGCCCTTATCTTCGGTGCGCAGCCAGCCATCTTCGGTATAAAGCTCGGCGGTTTCTTTCTCCAAATTGCGATAGCCAGGAGACATCGGCTCGCCCTTGAACAATACTTCGCCCTCGTCAGAGATCCGTACTGCAATCCCGGGAATTGGCTGTCCCACGGAGCCTATTTTGGCGCGATCTGGTACGTTCACGGCGGCCGGTCCTAGAGTTTCGGTCAGGCCGTAGCCTTCGCAAACCGCGACTCCAATCCCGCGGAAAAAGTGTCCTAAACGGGTAGAGAGGGGACCGCCCCCAGAAATAATATATTTGGCATTGCCGCCTAAAAGATTAGTGATGCGCGACAAAATCAGTTGATAAAACACCTGTCGACGAAGCTTTAACGCCCGGGAAGGCCCCTCGGGGGTATCTAGCGCCTTGGAATAGTCGATAGCGGATTTGGCGGCCATCCGGAACAAACGCAGCTTTATCCCGTGTCCTGCAGACGCATCGGCGGCATTGTAGATTTTTTCGAGGACGCGGGGGACTGCCAACAGATAGGAAGGTTTAAAAGAGGCGAGATCCGCCAAGAGATTCTTAGTATCGGGTACTAGTCCGAGCACTCCTGGCCCTACGAGGGCGCCCCAGGAAACCATCCGTGCCAGTGCATGCGCTACTGGCAAGAATAGCAGGCAGCGGGTGGTTTTTTGCATCCCAATTTCTGACATATAGTCCAGCGCGTTCAATATCAAACTGGTGGCATTGCGCTGAGTGATAATGGTGCCTTTGGGATGCCCGGTAGTTCCGGAAGTATAAATAATAGTGGCAATAGTATCCCCGGTGATTTGGGCGTTATAGGAGTCAATAACTGCCGGAGCTATTTGCCGCCCCGCCTCAATAATGGTGAGTAAATCCCCGGCAGCCAGCGAAAATATCCGGCATTTGCGGTCTGCACGCGCGGCTACCGCCTGAATCAGTTCCTGAGAGGACTGGTTGGACGCTATCGCATAGCGAATATCCGAGTCTTTAAGAATCCATTCGATTTGGGCGGCAGAGTCGGTTTCGTAAATCGGAACCGTAATAATCCCAATGGCTAGCGCGGCCATATCGATCAAAGTCCACTCATAGGAAGTAGGCCCGTGTAGGGCTAAACGGTCGCCTGGCTTTAGGCCAATCCCCAGCAGGCCACGAGATACGGAACAAACTTCGTCCCAAAATTCGCCGGCAGAGACCTTACGCCATTGTTCGCCCAGCATGGTTTTTTGTTCAATAACCGTTTGGTCAGGGTTTTGGGTAACGCGACGGCGAAACAGGGAAACAACATTGTCGTGTTCAGAACGAACCTTCGTTGCCGGCATGGAAAACTCTTTTAATTTACCGGGAGTATCCCCGGCCACCGCAACTGTTCCGGGAGGAAAAGTAAATCCTTTGTCTGCTTCCACTGGTTTCTCCTTGAACCGTTTAATCATGACTTTAGTTTATCCTAAGTTACTTCCGTACTTTCTTAGGGGGAGGGGTGCCCAGCACCGCATCTTCCGTAGTGACTTGCAGTTCGGCTTCTTTGTTTACCTCGACTTTAACCGTCCCAGTTAAGGAGGCAGCCGCGTCTAAATCAGCCCGCACTGCCGGCAGATTCTCCGCTGACCAATCATCGGCGTAAACCACAGTTACCTGCTCAAATGGGGTGCGCTGTCCCACTTTGGCTTCGGACTTTACCTTGCGGAGCACACTCAGCGTGTCGCCAGCCAATTTCAAAAGTTGTGCATCTCCTGCGGCGGCTTGCAGAGCGGGAGTAACCTGCGGCCAAGGAGCGGTATGAACCGATCCCGTGCGATACCAAGACCAAACTTCTTCAGCAGCATAGGGCAGGAACGGTGCCAGCAGGCGGGTTACGTTATCCACCACAATTGCCAGGGCAGTCCGCGCAGAATCCTGCACCTCTCTCTCCCAGTTCCCGGCGAAGTTGTGGGCGCGATCTTTAACTAGCTCTAGGTAGTTGTCACAAAAATCCCAGAAGAAAGACTCGGTTTGCTCCAGCGCCCGGGTGTGGTCGTAGTTATCGAAAGCTGTGGTAGCTGTGGTAATGACCTCATTTAGGCGGGCGATTACCGCTTTATCCAAGGGAGTAGTTACGTTTGCGGGATCTAGGCACAAACCGGCGTCCTCGGTCATAGATAGAGCAAACTTAGAGGCGTTGAGCAGTTTCATTGCCAGGCGCCGCCCGATCTTCATTTGGGCTTCTTCAAAAGCAGTGTCGGTGCCTAGCCGGGCAGCCGCCGCCCAATAACGCACCGAGTCTGATCCGTGTTTTTCTAGCAGTCCCATGGGGGTAACTACATTGCCTTTAGACTTCGACATTTTCTTGCGATCCGGATCCAGAATCCAGCCTGAAATCGCGGCGTTCTTAAAGGGAAGGGCGCCAAACTCCAGGTGTGCGCGCACTACCGTCGAGAACAACCAGGTGCGGATAATGTCTTGACCCTGGGGACGTACATCCATGGGGTAAACCCGTTGGAATAAATCTTCATCGCGCAGCCAACCGCCAGCTATCTGAGGAGTCAGCGAAGAGGTCGCCCAAGTGTCCAAAATATCTACTTCGGCGGCAAATCCGCCGGCTTTCCCGCGTTGCTCCGCGGTGAATCCGGCGGGAACATCGCTAGTAGGATCAATCGGCAAGGATTCTTCCGCTGGCATCAGCACCTGGTCATAATCAACCTCGCCGTTCTGGTCAATGCGATACCACAGCGGAATCGGTACCCCAAAGAAGCGTTGCCGGGAAACCAGCCAGTCGTTATGCAGGCCATGCACCCAGTTGGAGTAGCGTACCTTCATGAAATCGGGGTGGAATTTAAGTTCCTCTCCGCGCCCTAGTAGCTCACTATTGAGGTTCTCAGAGTGTCCGCTCAGGGTGTAGTCGCTGCCGCCATTGCGGATGTACCATTGCCGGGACATTACGATCTCTAGAGGACGGTCACCTTTTTCAAAGAAATTGGTTTGCCGCATAGTTTTTTGCGGCTCTCCCTGCAGCTCTCCGCTTTCTTTGAGGGCGTCCACTACGATTTGCCGGGCGGAGAAAGTGGTTTTCCCGCGAATTGCATCCATTAGCTTGCTGCCTGCCGGATCGGTAATCCAATCAGTCGGTTCATGAGTAATCCGGCCATCTTTTGCCAAAATCACTCGGGTAGGTAGTTCGAGGTCTCGCCACCACTGAACGTCGGTAACATCACCGAAAGTACAGCACATGGCGATGCCGGCGCCCTTATCCATTTCGGCTGCCGGGTGGGCTAACACCGGAACCTCAACGTTAAAGCCCGGGCTGTTCACCGTTTTGCCAAATAGATGCTGGTAGCGCTGGTCATCCGGGTGTGCCACCAGGCAGCAGCAAGCCGCCAGTAACTCCGGACGAGTAGTTTCAATTATTACGTCATCTCCACCCGGCAGGTGAAAAGCGAGCGCATGATAGAAGCCGGGGTAGTCGCGTGCTTCTAGTTCGGCTTGTGCCACCGCGGTTTGGAAAGTTACGTCCCACAGGCCGGGGGCGGCCGACTGATAGGCTTCCCCGCGCTTTAAATTCCGCAAAAACGCAGTTTGGGCAACCTTTTGGGAATCCTTAGAAATGGTTTGGTACTGATGCTTCCAATCCACGCTCAGTCCCAGCCGCCGCCACAGTGCCTCAAAGGACTTCTCGTCCTCTTTAGTTAGTTCTTCACACAGTTCAATAAAGTTTTTACGAGAAATCGGTACCTGATCGCGGGCTTTCACCGACTTGGAATCCCCGTGATGAGGCGGCTCAAAATTCGGATCATAGGGCAAGGTGGGGTCACAGCGGACTCCGTAATAGTTTTGGGCACGCCGCTCGGTAGGCAGGCCATTATCGTCCCATCCCATGGGGTAAAAAACCGCTTTGCCCTGCATGCGCTGGTAGCGAGCGAGGCAATCGGTATGGGTATAGGAGAACACGTGTCCTACGTGCAAAGATCCGGAGGCCGTAGGCGGGGGAGTATCAATCGAGAACACCTGCTCGCGCTGCGCCTCGCGGTCAAACGCATAGACCTGCTGCTCTTCCCAGGTCTGCCCCCAGCGTTCTTCAAGGCCGTCTACGCTTACTCGCTGAGGTACCTGGGGGGCGGGTAAGTTCAGATCGGTTAAATCCCGGTGATCGTGGGGATTACTCATCGGCCATCTCCTATTTTATCTTTTCCCTGTTTAACGGCTCTGCTGCCTTACGAGGCGCAGTAACTAGTGTTTACATACCCTACTAAACTACTCGGTTTCGCAGGCCAACCCCAAAATATTGCGGACGTCCTCGGCCTCTAAAAATATCTATAAAGACTGGTAAAGCTAAGAGCCTGCCACTTAGAAACCTTAATCAAACTCAGGAAATCTAGGTGACAGGCTCTGACCCAGCGCCGCGGCCGGGAGGTGCTAATTATTTTTTAGTTTGCCGCCATTTTCGCGAGCAATCTGCTGATTATAGGGGGTATCCCAATAAACTTCTTGGGTAAAGGGATTGCGCCTGGTGGAGCGCACCTTATAGAGGTGATACCCGAACACCACCACATTGGCCACTAGCGCGGCTGCCGAAAGTAGCAGCATCGCCGTGGAGTTGTGGGCGCTGCGGTGGGCAAACATGGAATCTTGCATAAAGTGCGGGAAGGTTAGCACTATCGCTGACCAGAAGGTCAAGGTGTAAGCCCGGTATTGAATCCAGGCTCCCTTCCCGAATGCTAAGAAGGCGGGGATCGTACAAGAGGCCAGTAGAGCTACCCCCGAATACCAGGCGCGATCAGCTAGACAGTTATAAACGTAGGCAACATTCCACAGATCGTAGGCAATAATCCAACCGACAGTCAGATCTCCCCAGATGATTTGCTTATTCTTGCCTTTGGATACGTAGATTCCCATCCAGCCCGAAATCATCAGGAAATTTAGGATTCCCGCGATTCCGTTCATAATGTTCCACGGCCCGCCCCAGGTAACCATGCCTTGCGAGGGATCGACCCCGTGAATGCCATAACACTGGAAATCGCGAATAACTGCTTCGGTAATGTTTATCGCCAAAATAAAAGGCGGGATACACAGGTACCAACGTTTATCACGCAGCTTCGGGAAATACTGCAACGCTACCAGCGACAATGACCCGATTAGCGCCGAGTATTGTTTCACAATCGGGAACCAACCGTCCGAGTTAGTGCCGGCACGTGAATAAGGCCACCAGAAAATTGTCAAGGCCACGGGGATGACAATGAATACCGCGATCGCCACCCATTTATAACGGATCGCTAGCCAGGCCATTACCGCCAGCCCCGCGATGACCACCACTAACATTAGGTAGTCATACCACTGACCCAGTTCGAAAAAGAATAAAGTGGGATAGTCCGGTGTCATTTGCTATTTCGCCGCCTTCTTACCCCAACCAGGTAGATAGGTTTTCTCTTTCTTTTGGCGGATCTGTTCCTCCCAGGAAAACTCGGGTTCTTCCCAATCGGTGAAATAGTCGCTATCTACTACCTCGGCCCAGGGGGAGTTAGCAGAGGTGGGCGGCCAAGCCGGATTGTCGGTTACCGGAGGACGCACCTCATTTACTGCCGGGTCTTGGCGGCCATAGCGTAGCCACTAGTTGTGGGTGTCTTCGTAAAGCTCAGTGCCATCCCAGCGTCCCGCGGGGGTGTTATAGCCGAAGAGCTTGCCCCCCAGGACTGCCCGCTTAATCCGGCCTTGCCACTGCGGTTTCTTGCGGAATTCGGCAACCCGCTTCACATAGAGGTTCTGCAGATGCGCCATACACCCGCCGATTAATTCAATGTTGATCCAGTTAATCGCGGCCGCGAATTTGGTGTCGGGTTCAAATCCGATCCGCCAATGGTTGATCAGCCGGCACCTTTCGCCCTGGAGGGGAATCAGGTAAAAACACCAGGCTGCCGCGTAGTGCTTCATCCCGGGATAGCGGAACGCGAATGATCCCGGTGCCCGCGGCGGGTGTTTGGTGTCGACCCATTGGGAAAGATACTTACCGGGGACTACATCCGCCCACTCCATGGACATACCGGTAAAGTCAAAAGCCGCGATGTCCCCGGGCTTTAAGGCTTCTGGTCCTTGCCACTGTTCCTGGATTTCGTAGGAGTTAAAGAAAGGCAGCCGCGCAAAGGTTCGTTCTAGGAATTCGGAGGAATAGGAGCCGGCTTTGTCGCAACCTAACTGTTTTAGGTGCCGGTACACCGCATAGGCGGGAGCATCAATATTAATGGCATAAGTAGAGGAGCGACCATTGGAGTAGCAACGATCGATTAAGTCATCGGAAGGATAGTGCCACTCATTTTCTTCTTTAGTAGCTTTGCCCGAAAACTGACTGAAGCCGAACATTCCGCCGAGGGCGACACTGCCCCCGAAAGCTCCCAGGCGCAAAACCTTTTTTATCCGGCCAGATTTGCTAGACATATAGATTCTCCGTAGTTGTATGTTTTGGATATTTTTTTTAAACAGGTAACACCGTTGTTAACCCTGCGTTAGCATTTAACCTATCACTGTCTGTCGGATTCTAAGGTCTTTTGAAAAGATATTTTATGGTGACGCATCCGCAGGTAGTGTCATTTTAAAAGTTAATACGTAAGGTCAAAGTAATCGGGCAGCGTGGCCTGGTTAAAAAGGAATTCTGATGGGATTTTTATGGGAAGTAGGCCCAATCTGGGTCTACCTTTTTTGGATATTAATTTTTGTTCTCCAAATGCTAGTAGCCGAAATGCATCGCCGTTGGACGTGGACTGCCTTCGCCCTCTGGACAGTCGGCGGAGTTTTACTGATTCCCTATGTCATTATCCACGGGGTGCCCATGGTGGGATGGTTCCCCTTCGGAAAATTCATCATCATGCTCGCCACAGCTACGATGACGGCCTTCCTCCTGCACTGGGGTAAACGCAATCCCCTAAAAGCTCGCCGTTATGCGATTTGGTTTGGGGTTGCCCTCTGGATTGGGCTGGCAGTAAATATTATGGAAGCTAATATTCGCGACCTGACCATCTATTTTGAAGCTGACACCTACCGCGCTTGCGCCACCAATTTCCAATGCCTAATGGATATCGATTCCGCCCGTTCAATTTCGATGATCGAGGGGCTACCAGAAACTCGCGGAATCACCGCAGCTAGTGGCTCTGTAGCCTGGTATCAAGCTGCCGCAGAGGCTTTTAAGACCAGCGGAGTAGGCATCGACCCTGCCACCGGATTCCGTACCATCGGTGGTTACTGGAACCTACTCTCGGCCGCCGCCGGGGTACTAAACATTATTACTATTACCGGCCTAGGAAAAATTTTTGTGTCTTCGGCAAAGAAAGGAAAAGTGCAAGGGCTGATTTGGGCGGATATGGCCTGGCCGTGGATTATTGCCTATGACCTGTGGAATCATTCTTTCCTGTACAACTCGCTCGCCGACTACACCTGGTACTGTACCTTGGCGTTACTGCTAGCTTGTACGGTACCTGCCTTCACCTGGGCGAAAGGACAATGGATCTGGTTCCGCTGTTTCACTTTGATGTTCTGGATTGCGGCCAACAACATCTTCCCGGAACTGCTAGTGCGCCCCTCCATCATGACTAACTACGCCACTATGAACCCGACGGCCAATATCGTGTGTGCCTGGTTGGCTTTGCTATCTAATGTGGCGCTGTTTATTTATTGGCTCTACAAGATGAAGAAACATCACCGCAATCCCTGGACGAACTGCCTGTTCTTCGAACTAGGAGCCTTTAGGAAAGTGGTCAAGCAATACGCGGACGATAAGGATAAATATTTCTTAACGGACTTCATCCCCGAAACTCCCTCCGGGCTGGGGTTCGAACCGGAATCTAAACTGCCGCCAGTAGACGGATATGTGGGATGGATGCCCTGGTGGAAGGAAGACAAACGGTATCCGAAACTGCGCACTTCGCTTTCGGCAGATCCCAAGCTGGTCGAAAAAGGGATCAAATCCGATCCGAGCTGGGACGTTACCAAAGAAAAGGAAGCCTAGCTGCCTGCGAAAATGCAAAATAGAACGTTTGTTCGTAGGATAGGAGTGTGGATGAAAAACTGGTAGTTAAGGGAGCACGGGAACACAACCTACGCAATGTGGGCATCGAGATTCCCCGCGACCAGATGGTGGTGTTTACCGGACTTTCGGGATCGGGGAAGTCTTCACTGGCTTTCGATACCATTTTCGCCGAAGGTCAGCGCCGCTATGTAGAGTCCCTGTCCTCTTATGCCCGCCAGTTTCTCGGGCGCCTGGATAAACCAGATGTAGATTTCATCGCCGGGCTATCTCCGGCGGTTTCTATCGATCAAAAATCTACCTCCCGGAATCCGCGTTCTACCGTAGGTACGATTACCGAGGTCTACGACTACTTGCGGTTGCTGTATGCCCGCGCCGGGCAGGCTTACTGCCCGGTGTGTGGGGAAAAAATCCAAGCCCAAACCGCCCAGCAAATCGTGGATCGCCTGCTTACCCTGCCGGAAAAAACCCGGTTCCAGATTCTGGCTCCGGTGGCGCGCGGACGCAAAGGCGAATATAGCGAACTGTTTGCGGACCTGGTAACCCAAGGTTTCTCGGCAGCAGTGGTGGATGGGGAAACTGTGCGCCTGACTCAGCCCCCCAAGCTGGAGCGCAAAATTAAACACGATATTTTTGTGCGCGTCGATCGTCTAGTGATGAAAGAGGGAGTGCGCACCCGGCTCTCCGACTCGATAGAAACCGCGCTAAAACTGGCAGACGGGTTGGTAGTGGTGGATTTTGTGGACCGAGATGAATCTGATCCGGAGCGTTCCCGCCACTTTTCTGAAAATCGCGCCTGTCCCAATGATCATCCGTTGCAGCTCGAGGAAATCGAGCCGCGCACTTTTTCCTTCAATGCTCCCTATGGGGCTTGTCCTGATTGCTCCGGCCTGGGTTCCCATCTAGAGGTTGATCCGGAACTGGTGGTTCCCAATCCGGAGCTATCTATCTCCGAGGGTGCGATTCGTCCCTGGTCAACCAAAAATAAATATCTTATGCACATGGTGGCTGGTCTGGGGGAGGAACTAGGATTCGATCTGGATACTCCCTTCCGAGAGCT
Source organism: Varibaculum cambriense (assembly GCF_022133705.1). Lineage (GTDB taxonomy): Bacteria > Actinomycetota > Actinomycetes > Actinomycetales > Actinomycetaceae > Varibaculum > Varibaculum cambriense_A. The sequence continues at coordinate 92,272 of NZ_JAKNHJ010000006.1, read as the reverse complement.
CTCGGCCTCCCAAAAGAAAGCTCTGTTGCGAGGGCGCGACTATCGGGTGAAAGTAAAGTTCCGGAATCGTTGGGGACGGATGCGCACCTATTCCTCCGGATTCGAGGGCGCAATCCCCTGGATTATGCGCAAGCGCGAGGAAACCGAGTCCGAGGTGATGCGGGCGCGCTACGAAGGCTATATGCGCCAGGTTCCTTGTTCCACCTGTCACGGTGACCGTCTAAAACCGGAGGTACTGGCGGTAAAAATCGGGGACCTAAATATCGCGGAGCTAACTAAACTATCGATTTCCGCCAGTTGTCAATACCTGGCGGAAGTGGAGTTAACTGAGCCGGCCAAGAAAATCGCGGAACCTATTTTGAAAGAAGTGCAGGTACGCTTGCAGTTCTTACAAGATGTAGGTCTAGGTTATTTAACCTTAGCGCGGGGAGCGGCCACGCTTTCCGGGGGTGAAGCCCAGCGGATTCGTCTGGCCACTCAGATTGGATCCGGGCTAGTCGGGGTGCTTTATGTACTCGATGAGCCCTCGATTGGCTTGCATCAACGGGATAACCATAAGCTAATAGAAACCCTCAAGAAGCTGCGCGATTTAGGGAACACTTTGCTGGTGGTGGAACATGATGAGGACACTATCCGCTCCAGCGACTGGATAGTCGATATCGGGCCGCAAGCTGGTGAACATGGGGGAGAAGTCCTCTACTCGGGACCAGTAGCGGGGATCGCAGACTGTAAACGCTCCCTCACCGGACAATATTTGTCGGGTAAGAAGCAAATAGTAGTCCCTAAAAAACGGCGCCAGATCGAGAAAGATCGGCAACTAAAAATTATTGGGGCGCGAGAAAACAACCTTAAAAATCTCGATGTTTCGATCCCTCTAGGTAAGTTGGTTCTGGTCACCGGGGTGTCGGGGTCGGGTAAATCTACCCTCATTAATCAGGTGATGTACGAGGCGCTAGCCGCCAAGCTACAGCGAAAAAGAGTGGTTCCCGGGCGACATAAAGCTATCGAAGGAGTCGAGCATCTGGACAAAGTGGTGCACGTTGATCAAAGCCCGATTGGGCGCAACCCCCGCTCCAACCCGGCAACTTATACCGGGGTCTGGGATGCAGTGCGCGCCCTCTTTGCCCAAACTCCGGAGGCGCAGCTGCGCGGATATGGACCCGGCCGTTTTTCTTTCAATGTGAAAGGAGGACGTTGCGAATCCTGTAAGGGAGACGGCACCCTCAAGATCGAAATGAATTTCCTGCCGGATGTGTATGTGCCCTGCGAAGTATGTGGGGGCGCTCGCTATAACCAGGAAACTTTAGAAATTAAATATCGGGATAAATCGGTTGCCGAGGTGCTTGATATGCCAATCAGCGAAGCAGCGGAATTCTTTGCTCCCATAAACAAGATTTCTCGGCATCTCAACACCCTGGTAGAGGTAGGATTAGGGTATCTGCGCCTGGGCCAAAGTGCTACCACCCTGTCTGGGGGAGAAGCCCAACGAGTGAAACTGGCCAGTGAACTGCAGCGCCGCTCCAATGGACGCACTATCTATGTATTAGACGAGCCCACCACCGGCCTCCACCTGGAAGATATTCGCAAATTAATGCTGGTCTTGCAGTCCTTAGTAGACAAAGGCAACTCGGTAATCGTAATCGAACACAATCTGGATGTAATCAAGTGCGCTGATTGGGTGATTGATTTAGGCCCCGAGGGCGGAGACGGCGGAGGTACGCTAGTGGCGCAAGGCACTCCGGAGCAAGTAGCAAAAGTGAAAACTTCCTACACCGGACAGTTCCTGCGCGCAATGTTGAACTGATGTTCTCTTAAGTAAAGAGAGTAATGAGACAAGTAATACTGGTGCTGAAAGATTAGCCGTTTTTGTCTTTTGTGCTGTGCTAATCTACGGAAAAGAGAAACTTATTTTGAATTGGAGATTCGCCAATGGGAGCTCCCCTTATCGATCTAATGCAATTCACTTCGGTGTCTGCAGCAGTCCTTGATCGTGCTCGCAGGCGCCCGCGGCAAGTAGCGGTGGAACGCCCTTCCGCACTGGGGGCAGCGTGGGAAAAAATCTCTGCAGCTTCTCTGGGAGACGCGATCCGGGCAGCCGGTTTAGGGTGGATCGGACTGGGACTCAAACCGGGAGATGCGGTTTCTATTTTAGGATCCACCTCTTACGAGTGGATGGTTATGGATCTGGGGGCGCAGGCAGCGGGGCTGGTAACGGTACCTATCTACGAAACTGATTCCTACGAACAGGTAAAGTGGATTGCCCAAAAAGCCCAAGTAAAAGCGGTTATTACCGATTCTACGGTGCAAGCCAATATGATCCGTCAGCTAGATAGAGAACCCGAACTCGCTGGGCAAATCTCGGTGGTTTTTTCTCTAGATGACTCTGGTTTTACCCGGCTGCTAGAACACGGACGCGCTATTCCTCCCGCAGAACTAGATGAACGCCTGCAGCAAATAAAACTTGATGACCTGTGCACTATCGTTTTTACTTCCGGGACTACCGGGCGCCCCAAAGGGGTGGAAATTACCCACGCCAACTTTTTGCGTCCCTTAAACGCCGTAATCGAGCGGGGCAGCTGGAATGACTGGATTTACAACCTCGGTGCCCGGGTAATTTACTTCCTGCCGGTAGCCCACGTACTTGCCCGTTTCTTGGGGTATCAGCAACTAGTAGGTCACGGTACCGCCGCTTTCTTGCCTAACCCGAAAACCATTGTGCAAGATATGCAGACCTTTAAACCGAACGCGCTGCTAGTGGTACCGCGAGTGCTGGAAAAAATTTATAACGCTGCTGATGCTACTGCTGGTTCCGGGATTAAACTGCGGATTTTCCGGATGGCAGCCCGCACTGCCGAACAGTGGGCGCGCCTGCAAGAATCAGGCGCAGAAATTTCTTTCGGACAAAAAGTCAAGATTCGCATGGCTCGGCGGCTAGTCCTAAATAAGATTCGCAAACTGATGGGCGGAAACCTAGAGGGGATCGTATCTGGAGGGGCACCGATGGCCGAGCGGCTCGGCCGGTTCTTTATCGGGTGCGGAATCGAAGTCTTGCAAGGCTACGGCGCCACCGAAACTACTGGCCCCTTAACTATGTCTGATCGGATCGGTAATAAAACCGGATATGTCGGGCATCCGTTGCTATGTAACGAAGTGCGTCTGGGTGAGGGCGGCGAGCTGCAGGCACGCGGAGGTTCGATTATGCGCGGCTATCACGGGGAAGAGCAGCTTACTCGGGAGGCCTTTACCGAGGATGGGTGGCTAAAAACCGGGGATATCGCGCAGATCGATGCCGATGGAAACGTTAAAATTACTGGACGGGCCAAGGAAATTATCGTCACTGCCGGTGGAAAAAACGTTGCCCCCGAGGTTCTAGAAGAACGACTGAAGGGGCATCCTCTGATCTCGCAAGTGATGGTGGTGGGGGACAATAAGCCTTTCGTAGCGGCCTTAGTCACTCTAGATAAAGAAATGTTGCCCACCTGGCTGAAAAATCACGGCATGGCGCAGATGGATGTTACCCGTGCGGCTCGCGATCCGCGAGTGCTGGAGGCTCTGCAGCGGGCAGTTCAGCGCACCAATCGGGCAGTGTCCCGGGCAGAATCTATCCGGAAGATCAAAATAATTACTACCGATTGGACTACCGAGAACGGGATGCTGACTCCTTCGCTAAAAATTAAGCGTAATCGGATTCGGGATGCCTATGGGGAGCAAATCGAGGATCTTTACGCGAAGACCGAAAAGCAGTAACGTCAGTTCTGTTTTCGCGTCCTCTCCCTGGCGTATCCGCCAAGAGTTTTAGCAGATCAGCCGGCCTATAAGCCGGGTTCTGTACTGGCATAGCCAGCGGCGACCATCTATCTGAGACGTACGTTACCGCACGCCTTAAGCAACCTACCCGCAAGCTAAAGGCGGACCACCCAACTTGCTGCTTGGTCTTGCTCCGGATGGGGTTTACCTAGCTGGCCAAGTCACCTTGACCACTGGTGGTCTCTTACACCGCCTTTTCACCCTTACCAACGCGCACGCGTGGCGGTTTGTTTTCTGCGGCACTAGCCCGCGGGTCACCCCGGGTGGCTGTTAGCCATCATCCTGTCCTGTGGAGCCCGGACTTTCCTCGACTATTACTAGCCGCGGTCGCCCGGCCGACTGATCCGGGTCAATAATACCCAAATCCGTCCTCGGGTCGAAAGCAAAGTGCAGGCGGATTAATGCTCCAAGCTAAACAGGAGGAACTGATTATTCTCGGGTTGCTAGACTGTAAGACATGGTTGCCTATATAGATATTCACCCAGTTAATCCCCAAGCGCGGCTAATCACTAAAGCTGCTGACATTATTCGAGATGGAGGCGTGATCGCTTACCCCACCGATTCTGGTTACGCCCTCGGTTGCAAACTTGGAAACAAAGCGGGGCTGGAACGGATCCAAACTATCCGCAAGCTGCCTAAAACTCACAACTTCACCCTAATTTGCCATGATTTCAAGCAGCTGGGGAAGCTAGTGATCGTCGACAATTCGGCGTTTAAGCTGATAAACCGGCTCACCCCTGGGCCTTTCACCTTCATTATGAAGGGCGATAAAGCGGTGCCACGGATTATGCTCAACCCTAAGAAAAAGACGGTGGGGGCACGGATTCCTGACCACGTAACTACTTTGGCACTGGTAGAAGAATTGGGGGAACCGTTAATGTCCTCCACTTTGATTTTGCCAGATAAAGAAGTACCAGAAGCGAACGGGTGGGAAATTCGCGATGAAATCGGTTACCTGTTAGATGCAGTGATTGAAGGCCCGGTAGAAGAAGCCCGTCCCACCACGGTTATTGATCTCACCGGCCAGGTGCCTGAGGTATTACGCCAAGGTGCCGGTGATCTTTCGGATGTAATGATCTAGTGGATCTTTTTCAACAGGCGGCGCTTAACGAACAGGGGATCCCCGCTTTTTCTGCATCCGCACCTTTGGCGGTACGGATGCGTCCGCTCAGTATTGACGAGGTGGTCGGGCAAGCACACTTGCTAGAGCCGGGCTCTCCCTTGCGGCGGCTTCTAGAACCTCAAGGCAGTGCGGGGGCAGTTAGTTCCATAGTATTTTGGGGCCCGCCCGGAACTGGGAAAACCACGCTAGCCTATCTGGTCGCCACTGCCTCGCAGCGAAACTTTGTGGAGGTCAGCGCGGTTTCTGCCGGGGTTAAAGAAGTACGGGCAGTTATAAAGCAGGCACGCGAGCAACTGCGAGCCACCGGGAAACAAACCGTGCTCTTTGTGGACGAGGTGCATCGCTTCTCTAAGTCCCAGCAAGATGCGCTGCTGCCGGCGGTGGAAAATTCTTGGGTTATTTTGGTAGCCGCCACTACCGAGAACCCCTCCTTTTCCGTAGTTTCTCCCTTGCTTTCGCGTTCTTTGCTGCTCACCTTAAACCCGCTAAATAAGCAGGACGTGAAAGGAGTGCTGCAGCGCGCCCTCACTGATGAACGCGGATTGAAAGGCAAGGTAACCGCGGACGAGGACGCCCTAAATCGCCTAGCGGATCTCGGGGGAGCCGATGCGCGCAAAGCTCTGACTTTATTAGAGGCAGCCGCGGAGGGGGCGTTAACGGCGGGACGTAGCGCCCTCAGCACTGAAGATATAGCTCGCGCCGCCGATACTGCAATCGTGAAATATGATCGCGATGATCACTATGACGTAATCAGTGCCTTTATTAAATCCATGCGTGGTTCTGACGTCGACGCCACCTTGCATTACTTGGCACGCATGATCGAAGGGGGAGAAGACCCACGTTTTATTGCCCGGCGAATCATGATTTGTGCCAGCGAGGACGTGGGGATGGCCGATCCTAAAGCGCTAGAAATTGCAGTCAGCGCGGCTCAGGCAGTCCAGATGATTGGAATGCCGGAGGGGCGGATTATTCTGGCGCAGGCCGCCGTGGCAGTTGCTACCGCCCCGAAATCCAATGCCTCCTATTTGGGAATTGAAGCCGCCATTAAAGATGTGCGCGCCGGGAAAAGCGGCTCAGTACCTGCCCATCTGCGTGATTCTCATTACGCTGATGCGAAAAAATTGGGAGTGTCCGGATATAAATATGCGCACGATTATCCGCATCATATTGTGGCGCAGACCTATCTACCTGCGTCTTTAGTTGGCACTCAGTATTATTACCCCACCGATAACGGCTACGAAGATTTGGTGTCTAAACGTTTGCATACCATCCGCGGCATTTTGGCCAATGGCAATGGGGAACAAAAATAAGCTAATCTAAGACAGTTGTCTCCAGACAACCCTGGGGTCTTAGCCCGCGTGGTGACCCCACCGGCAATGCCGGTGAATGAAAATTAAAGAACCCATACAGGAGAAAATTAAATGGCAAATAAACGTGCACGTAAGCAGGTTCGTCTCTCTCGCGCTCTGGGGATCGCGCTGACCCCGAAGGCACAGCGTTACTTTGACCGTCGCCCCTATGGGCCTGGTGAACATGGCAGGGCTCGCCGTCGCAGCGAATCTGACTACGCGATCCGTTTGAAGGAAAAACAGCGTCTGCGTGCCCAATACAATATCCGCGAGGCTCAGATGCACCGCCTATTCGAAGAGGCGCGGCGGATTAAGGGCATGACCGGTGAAAATCTAATCGTACTGCTAGAGTCCCGTCTGGACGCCCTGGTCTTGCGTTCTGGTTTTGCCCGCACTATGCCGCAGGCTCGCCAGACGGTAGTTCACCGTCACGTGCTGGTCGATGGCAAGCAGGTTGACCGTCCCTCCTACCGGGTAAAGCCCGGTCAGGTTATCCAGATTTGCCCCAAGTCCCAGACTAAAGATCCCTTTATTGTGGCGGCCGCGGGTTCTCACCGCGATGTACTCCCGGATGTTCCCCCCTATTTGGATGTGAACCTAGAACAGCTACAGGCAACCTACGTGCGTTTGCCTGAGCGCGACGAAATCCCGGTAGTCTGCGATCTGCAGATGGTGGTTGAACACTACTCACGCTAAGTAATTATTCTTGTTGCCTGATGCCTCCCGATTTTTCGGGAGGCATCACGCATATTTTGCTTGGTTCTGGGACTGATGCTCGGTAGGGTAAAATTTAGCTATATACAAGCATTCTTTAGGAAGGAAGAACAATGAGCGTGGGTGAGGTTGCTTCATTAATCGCCGCTTTAGCGTTTTTGCTGCTGGTAGTGTTTCTAGCGATACCTCTGTGGAAGCTGGGGAAAGTATTTGACCAGCTTCAAGGATCAATTAAGCAGGTAGCAGCGGATACTGGCGATACCGTTAAGGAAGTTTCCCAAACAGTCCGGGATGCCAATGCCCAGTTGGTGCGGGTAGATGCAGTAACCACTTCCGCAGCACAAGTTGCGCAAGATATCTCTGCGGTTTCGACCTTGGTTTCTTCTACCTTTGCCGGCCCACTGATTAAGCTGTCTGCCTTTTCTTACGCCGCCCGGAGAATGTTTAACCGGAAAGGGCAAGACTAATGAACAAACTAGTAAAACTGGGGATCGCCGTGGCGGTTGTGGGTGCCGTTGCCTATTCGATCCCTCCGGTACGTCAGCGGATACAAGCTGCCGGATCCGCTTTCCAGGAAGATTTTAAAGTCCGAGAAAGGCAATTGCGGGCGGCGTTAATGCCACAAACCACTCCCTTAAGTTAATCCCATGTTCAATAGGAGGGAGCTCAGCTCCTCCTCCCTAAGATCTAGAGGCATAATGCAAACTTCTGAAATTCGTTCCCGTTGGCTCGACTATTTTGCAAAGCAGGGACACCACCTAGCCCCTTCCGTTCCCTTGGTTTCTCCCGATAAGTCGATTTTGTTCACTATCGCGGGAATGGTGCCGTTCATTCCCTATATTGTAGGAACCGAGCCAGCCCCTTGGCCGCGGGTTGCCAGTGTGCAAAAGTGCATCCGCACCAACGATATTGAAGAAGTTGGGAAAACCACCCGGCATGGCACTTTCTTCCAGATGTGTGGGAACTTTAGTTTCGGTGACTATTTCAAACAGGGTGCCTCCACCATGGCCTGGGATCTGCTCACCGGTTCGGTCGACGAAGGCAAATACGGTCTGGACGGCGACAAACTGTGGGTAACTATTTGGGAAAACGATGCTGAAGCCGAAGACATCTGGTTAAACCAAATCGGCCTCGATCCGATGCATCTACAAAAGCTGCCTCGCGAAGAAATATTTTGGGATACCGGGCAGCCCGGGCCTGCCGGACCTTGCGCTGAAATCCACTTCGATCGCGGAAGCGGCTACGGCCCAGAAGGCGGCCCGGAAGCAGATACCGGTGGCGACCGCTATCTGGAATTGTGGAACCTGGTTTTTGATCAATACTTACGTGGTGAAGGACGCGGTAAAGACTATCCGCTGCTCGGCGAACTCGATAAGAAATGCATTGATACCGGATTAGGTCTGGAGCGGCTAGCGTTCTTGCTACAAGGCAAAGACAATATGTACGAGATCGACCAGGTGTTCCCGGTAATTGAAAAGGCTCAGGAGCTGTCGGGGAAACGGTACACCCAAGGTAAAACTTCCAATAATCCTGACGATATCCGGATGCGGGTAGTAGCTGACCACGTACGCAGCGCTTTAATGTTGATTGGGGATGGGGTACGTCCCGGTAATGATGGTCGCGGATATGTACTGCGTCGTCTGATTCGCCGAGTAGTGCGCGCTATGCGCCTCTTGGGGGTAGAAAAACCGGTATTTCCTGATCTGTTGCCGGTTTCAAAGCGGGAAATGGCAGCGTCCTATCCCGAATTAGACCGGGATTGGGAAACCATTTCTACTGTGGCTTACGCGGAAGAAGAAGCCTTTAGGCGCACGCTAGAGTCCGGGACCTTAATTTTTGACCAGGCTGTAACCCGCCTTAAGCAACATCATGAAAGCCAGCTATCGGGTAAAGATGCCTTCTCCTTGCACGACACCTACGGTTTCCCGATTGATTTGACTATTGAGATGGCCGCCGAACAGGGTATCCAGGTTGATCGCGAGAAGTTCACCGAGTTAATGCAGGAACAAAAGAACCGTGCCCGCGAAGATGCCCGGGCTAAAAAGACTGGGCACGTGGATGCGCGTATCTACCATGAACTGGAAGCTGAACTCGGTCACGAAGTCGAGTTCGTGGGCTATACCGAAGACAGCTGCAACGCGAAAGTGATTGGACTGCTGGCTGATGGTCAGGCAGTACCGGCTGTTTCTACCGGAAGCAATGTAGAAATCGTTTTAGATGCCACTCCGTTCTATGCAGAAATGGGCGGGCAGCTGGCTGATCATGGAGTAATCCGTTCCTTCCAGGGTGCTAAATTTAAGGTCGAAGATGTGCAAAGTCCGGTTGCCGGTCTGCGGGTACACCGAGGAACTTTGGAAGCGGGACAACTCGCCGTAGGCGACGAGGTGGTGGCCGCGATTGATACCGCTCGCCGTCAAGCGATTGCCCGTTCCCATACTGCAACCCATATGCTACATAAGGCGTTGCAAGAAACTTTAGGCGCCCAGGCCACCCAGGCAGGCAGTGAAAATAACGAAAACCGTCTGCGTTTTGATTTCCACCACGGCAAATCTCTAAACGATAAGCAAACAGAGCAGATTTTTGACCGGATTAATGATCAGCTGCGGGAAAATCTGCCGGTTAATACCGAGATTATGTCATTAGAAGATGCCAAAAAGTCGGGCGCTACCGCTTTGTTCGGGGAAAAATACGGGCAAGAAGTGCGAGTAGTTGATATTGGTAATGGCTGGGATCGCGAGCTTTGCGGTGGTACCCATATGCCAACCACCGGATACCTGGGACAGGTAGTCTTGATGTCTGAAAGCTCTATCGGGTCAGGGGTTAGACGAATCGAGGCGCTAGTAGCCGATAAAGCCGCTGATTTTCAGGCAAAAGAGCATGAATTAATCACCCAGATCGCCAAGATTATGGGAACTAAACCGGAAATGATTCCTTCCCGCATTGACGATGCCCTACTTCGCCTACGTCATGCGCAAAAAGAACTAAACCGCTTGCAACAAGAAAATCTCTTATCCCGGGTAGGGGAGTTAGCGGCCTCTGCCAAAGAGATTGCGGGCAAGCGGGTAGTTAGCTTTAATGCGGGGCAGGTGCCCGGGGAAGCCCTGAGGGTACTTGCAGAAGCACTGCGTCAACATTTACACGATGCCAATGCAGTAGTAGCAGTAGGGGGCGTATTTAAAGATCGTCCCTCGGTAGTTGTCGCCACTACTGCTAGCGCTCGGGAAAAAGGACTCAAAGCCGGGAATCTAGTGAAGATCGCTGCTCAAACCATGGGAGGCGGCGGAGGAGGCCGACCCGACCTGGCGCAAGGCGGAGGTAAAGACGCAGGTAAGCTTGCTGAGGCTTTGCAAGCAATTGAACGCGAGATTGCAAATAGCTAATGCGTACCGGCGTCAGACTAGCGATAGATCTGGGTACTAGACGCATTGGGGTGGCTCGCTCCGATGCGGCCGGTATCTTGGCATTGCCGGTGGAAACTGTTTACCGTGACGGCGGGCAAGAGCTGTTTCGCGTCGCCGAATTGGTAGCTGAGCATGAGGCGAAGGAAATCATCATTGGCCTGCCGCGTTTACTCAGTGGGAAAGAAGGCAAAAACGCCGCCGACGTGCGCGCGTGGGGCGCAGAGTTGGAACAGCTGTTACCAACTTGTAACATAAGACTTGTAGATGAACGACTCACCTCGGTGAGCGCTCATCAGCAGTTGCGCTCTGCCGGAGTTGGAGGGCGTGACCATAAGAGCGTCGTAGACCAACAGGCTGCAGTGCTAATCCTGGAGCAGGCGCTGGAAATAGAACGGCGAACCGGACGTCCCCCCGGATTGCCGCTGGCCAACGGATCTGAAAGCGAGGGAGCCTGATGAGCCGCGAGGAAGACAATGGCGAGGCTAGAAGACATTTTCCGTCCCGCCGCGCCGATAAAAACAGCGTAGCGGAGCCTTCTCAAAGGCAAGATTCCGCTAACCTCGACAGCTATTGGGAAGGGGAGTCGGCTGAGACTACTCCTTCCCGGTCAGCCGTTACCGGGCGTAGTGCGCGGCGGAAAGCCCGCCGTAAAAAACGTACTATTGCGGCAGTGGTAATCCTGGTGGTCATCGGCTTAATTACTGGAGCCTCAGTTATTGCTGCCAAAGAGCTCGGAGGAATTAGCGGCATAATATCTGGGGGTGAAGACTACGAAGGTAAAGGCAGCGGGGAAGTAATCATCGAGATTCCCGAAGGTGCCTCGGGTAAAACTATCGGAACAATCCTAGAAAAAGAAGGAGTAATCGCGGACGCGGACGTCTTTGCCGATATATTTAAGAAAAATTCTTTGGCACAAGGGGTGCAAGCCGGACGATTCCGACTGCACAAACGGATGTCTTCGCGAGAAGCGCTGGCAATGCTGCTAGATCCTACCTCCAAAGCAGATATTAAGGTAACTATTCCTCCCGGGTTTACCGTTAAGCAGATAAAGACCCGCTTGCAGGAAACTGCCGGATTCAATGCTGATCAGGTAGCTGAAGCCTTCGCAGACCCCGCCGAATACGGTATTCCCGGGCAAAGCGAAGAATCTTTCGAAGGCTGGCTAGCTCCCGATACTTATACTGTTTCCACCAAACAGAGCGTAAAAGATCTGGTAAAAACCATGGTGGACACCCAGATTAAACGCTTAGATGAGGCGGGAGTGGCTCCCGAGCAGCGTGCTAGTGTCCTGATTAAGGCTTCTATCTTAGAAAAAGAAGTCAATCTCGATAAGTATTACGCCCAGGTAGCTAGGGTTATTGAAAATCGTCTTCAAGATAATCCGGATACTCACGGATTTTTACAAATGGATTCCACGGTGGTTTATGGTCTTGGCCGCTCCGGCGGAATTCCCAGTAGCGAGGATCTAAAACAAGACACCCCGTATAACACTTACAAGCATAAAGGACTGCCCCCAACTGCCATCGGGACGGTAGGGCAGAAGGCACTGCAAGCGGCGGTGAAACCGGCTGATGGTAAATGGCTTTACTTCACCACGGTCAATCTGGACAGTGGGGAAACTAAGTTCGCCCTCACTTTAGAAGAACAGAAGAAGAGCGTGGAGGAACTTAAGCAGTGGTGCCAGCAAAACCAGGGCAAATGCAAACGCTAACTCCCTGGGCAGCGGTAATCGGATCCCCGATTAGCCATTCGCTGTCTCCAGTTCTCCACCTGGCAGCCTATCGGGATCTTGGGTTAAATATTGACTATCGCCGGATAGAAGTTACCAAGGATCAGGTGGAGCCATTTTTGGCCAGCTGGCCGGAAAACCTGGTGGGACTGTCGGTGACTATGCCTTTAAAGCAGGTGATTATTCCCCTACTTTCCCAAGTTGATGGGCTAGCCAAAGCAACCGGAGCCGTAAATACCGTAGTGCCCTTCCCAGGAGGAGTTACCGCGGGATTTAACACCGATGTTTATGGGTTGGTGGCAGCCATTAAAGAGGCTAAGGGTCGTGACTTCAGCCCCGAAAAAGCGGTCATAGTAGGATCGGGGGCCACTGCTTCCTCGGCGCTAGCCGCTTTAACCGAACTTGAGGCCGCTCAGATTAATCTGTTGGCGCGCAGAGTATCGGGGACAGGTAATGCCCTGCAGGCGGCGACCAGGTTAGGCATCGATCCCGGATATATTCCCCTAGCCGCCAGTGAGAAGGCTCGCGAAACCTTGCAGGCAGCGGAACTGATTATTTCCACCGTTCCTCGCGAAGTTCTGGATGGCTTATATAAAACTATTTCCTTTAACTCTGATCAAACCGTATTAGACATTGTGTATGATCCTTGGCCGAGCGAACTGGTAAAACAAGCTCGCCGCGACGGCGCCACTATTATTTCCGGAAAATCCATGCTGCTACATCAAGCCCAAATGCAGGTCAAGTTATTTACTTCCCGCACTCCCAATCTTCAAGCTATGCGGACAGCTCTTAAGGAGGCATAACGGCATGAAAATGCAATTGTTAGTCCTGATTATCGCGTTATTATTCGCGGGAGTTGGAAACTTGGCATACGGGTTACCCAAGGTAGATAAGTATTTTCGCCTTTCTGGTCAAGCGAGAGCATTCTGGAATAAGCCGTGGGTGATAGGTCTGATAGCTGGGGTTGCAGTCGGAACTGCAGTAATTGTACGGTTCGGATCCATCAATTTACTGTTGCTGTTTCCCTTACTCACCCTGGGGACGGTGCTTTCAGTTATTGATGCGGGCACCCAAAGGCTCCCGCGTTCGATGACTCTAACTTTCTTGATACTGGTGGTAACAGTCGTTATCTTGGCTGGCTTCATTACTGGACAGTGGGTAAAACCGGCTTATGCTCTCATCGTAGCGATCGGAAGCTTTATACTGCTGCTCCCGGGTACTTTTGTACGTCACGGTATCGGGGCTGGTGATTTGCGGCTAGTTCCCCTCTTGGTGGGGCTGGCTACCTGCTCTTCTTGGCATAGCCTCTTGCTGATGGGGATCCTTTCCGTAGTAGGTAGCGGTCTGTGGGCGCTTTATCTAGTGACAGTGAAGAAAGCCAGCTCTGCTACCCGCTTTGCTTTCGGCCCTTGGTTGCTAGCAGCCACCTATATCGCTCTACTGGTGGTTCCTCGCTAGAAAACTTGTTTTTTTAGCCGGTGTGCTTAGCTGTTCTAGAAGTGGAAAGCTAAACCGGAAAAAATGGTTCCATGAAAGAATGAAGCCATGTTGAGATGGATGAGCGCCGGCGAATCGCATGGCCCCGCGCTGGTAGGAATCTTGGAAGGAATGCCCGCGGGGGTAGAAATCACGACCGCAAAAGTCGCCGAATATTTAGCCAGTCGGCGCGCCGGCTACGGCCGGGGAGCCCGCCAAAAATTTGAGCAGGACCGTGCCCATCTGGTAGCTGGGGTGATCAGGGGAAAGACTACCGGTGCCCCTATAGCGCTGCTGATTGAAAACAGCGAATGGCCAAAATGGGAAACGGTGATGAGCCCGGATCCGGTAGATCCGCAGGCACTAAAAATTGACGCTGGTAAAGGCGACCAGCGGGAAATTGCTCGCAATAAACCTTTAACTCGTCCTCGCCCCGGACACGCGGATCTGGCGGGAATGCTCGCCTATGACCTGCAGGAGGCTCGCCCGGTTTTAGAGCGTGCCAGCGCCCGGGAAACCGCAATGCGGGTAGGGCTGGGAGCTTTTGCCCAAGAGTTCTTAAAACAAGCCGCCGGAATAGAGCTGATTTCCTATGTAACTCAAATTGGGAAAGCCGAGCTACCGGTAAATTATCCAGTTCCGGACTTGAATCAACAAGGCAGCCTAGCCGAAAACCCGGTGCGGTGTCCGGATAAAACCGTTAGCGAGCAAATGATTTCCCAGATCGATGCGGCTAAGGAAAATGGAGACACTATCGGGGGCAGTGTCGAGGTAGCGGCCTTTAGGGTACCGCTTGGTCTCGGTAGCCATGTGACGGCAGATAGGCGTTTAGATACTCGGTTAGCGGCTGCTCTAATGTCGATCCCCGCGGTGAAAACCGTAAAAGTCGGGGATGGAACCCAGCCGTATCTGCCGGGGTCGGCAGCCCATGACGAGATTGTTCGGGCAGAAAACGGAGAAATAACCCGAGCTTCCAACCATGCCGGCGGGATCGAAGGTGGCATGTCGAACGGACAGCTAATCCGAGTCAGTTGTGCCTTCAAACCGATCTCTACCGTACCTCGTGCTTTGCGCAGCATTGATCTGGCAAGCGGGGAAGAAAGCCGAGCTATTCATCAACGCTCCGATACTTGCGCGGTAGTCCCCGGGGCGGTGATCGCCCAAGCACAGGTGGCATTAGTCCTGGCTGATGCGTTGTTAGAGCATGTGGGGGGATATTCCCTGGATCAGGTACGCGAGAATCTGCAGGCCTACCAAAAGCGCGTGGAGGCGAGGCTATGACTCGCCAAAAGCAAATAGTTTTCGTTGGTTTGCCCGGCAGCGGTAAAACCTCGGTAGGCAGGCTCGTGGCCGCGCGTTTAGGTTGTTCCTTCCGGGATGCTGATCAAGTGCTTAGCCAAAAGGCAGGAATGTCGATCCCTGAGGTTTTTGCTACCCGCGGTGAGGACGGCTTTAGAGACTTAGAAGTAAAGACTATTGCGGAACTGCTCGCTAGCGACGCTGGAGTCATCTCCCTGGGCGGCGGCGCGCTCACTCGGGAGGAAACCCGATCAGCGCTGGCAGGCAAAGATGTGGTTTTCCTAGATGTTTCACTTTCCCAGGCGGCTGCCCGCGTGGGGAAAGATGCTAACCGCCCACTTTTAGCTGACGTGGACAGTCCCAGTGGCAAGCTTGCACAATTGGAAGCAGAGCGCCGGGAGAGTTATCTGGAGGCGGCTACCCTAATCGTTCCCGCTAACGGCACTCTTAGCGAAGTCTCCTCCGCGGTAATGCGGGGATTAGGCAGAAAAGAGCAGCTCCCGGTGCGCCGCTACCATCTGGAGGCTTTGGCTACTTTACCGGCGCAGGTTAAGGCAGCGTCGCGGGTGATTCCGGTAACTTCTGGTGCCGGGTACCAGGTCATCGTGGGGCAGGGGGCAGGCGCAGCGCTTACTCAGATGCTACAAGAGCATCCTCGGAAAATATTCTTAATCTATCCGCCGCCGCTTTCGGGCGCTGCCCGTGCCTTGGCTACTAGCCTCACCCAATCGGGACAAGTGGTAAAACTGTTCGAGCACCCGGATGGAGAAGGTGCCAAAAATATCCGGATTGTGGAAGATGCCTGGCGCTGTCTGGGTGAAAACCATTTTTCTCGCGAGGACGCGGTGGTGGCGCTCGGAGGCGGGGCAACTACCGATATGGCGGGCTTCGTAGCCGCCACTTGGCTGCGAGGAATTGAATTAATTAACCTACCCACTTCTTTGTTGGCGATGGTGGATGCAGCCATCGGAGGCAAAACCGGCATCAATACTTCCCTAGGTAAGAATCTGGTGGGATCGTTTTACCCACCGAGCGCAGTTATCTGTGACCTCGATTATTTGCAGACCCTACCGCCACGGCAGCTGCACTCCGGCTTGGCGGAGGTCATTAAATGCGGGTTTATTGCGGACCGGAAAATATTGCAGATACTGAACGGACAGAGTCCCGAAAAGCTGGTGGGATCTCCTGCCGCTGCGGAAGAAGTAATTAGCCGCGCGATCAATGTCAAGGCCGGGGTGGTTAGCGAAGACCTGCGCGAAGGAGGGATGCGGGAGTGCCTTAACTATGGACACACCCTCGCCCATGCGATCGAAAAGGCTAGTTCCTACCAAGTGTTACATGGCGAAGCGGTAGCCATCGGGATGGTGTTTGCTGCCCAGGTGGCGGTGGAACTGAACCTGCTTACGCCCTCGCAAATGCAATCCCAACGCCGCCAGATTGCAGCGTTGGGATTGCCGACCACTTGCCCACAATACTCTTTCAAGCAATTGCTGAAAATCATGGCTTCGGATAAGAAAGTTCGCGGGGGAGTAATCCGCATGGTGCTTACCACCGGTAACGGACAGATTCAGGTCACCCCAATCACGGATTACCACTTATTAGAGCGCGCTTTTAATGCTATAAACCAGGCTGATACCGCGGCAGGTTCTCCCGCTTTATCGAGCCAGGAGCGGCCAAGTGAATAGGATCGTATTCTTGATTGGGCTACCGGGAAGCGGAAAATCTACTATCGGGGCGGCGCTAGCAGATAACTTGGGGTGGAACCTGGTTGCTACCGATCGCGAGGTAGCCTCCAAATTACAGGTCGCGGCAGATACTGCGCTGCTAGCAGTGGGAGAGGAACGCTATCGCGAGGTCGAACGGGAAGTATTGCGCGACCTCTTGCATAATCTGCCCCGCGAAAACACCATCGTTGATTGTGGCTCCGGCGCCTTAGATAACCCGCAAACCTTGCGCGAGCTGCAAGACTTGCCTGGTGCTGAAGTGCTAGAACTGGTGATTGACCTGTCGACTATGGCCGATCGCGCCGGGCTCAATCGCCCTCGCTCCCTAGGATTGGGGATGCCGCGGGCGTGGCTGCGGCAAATGGGGCAGCAGCGACGCCAGCGGTGGCAGATTCTACATCCCCTAACAGTAGAAGTTTCGGATTTATCGAAAGCGCAAGCGCTGCAAAAAGTGGCGGAGGCTTTAAACCTAGGAAGTGAAAGTACCGGTTAGGGGCAATATTTTCCACCGTCGCATGATTAAAGTAAAGTAGTAACGATTGATTTTGACTTGGGGGTATTAAGTTGGCGACAACAAATGATTTGAAAAACGGTCTGGTACTAAAACTTGACAACCAGTTATGGCAGGTAGTGGAGTTCCAGCATGTTAAACCGGGAAAAGGCCCGGCGTTCGTGCGAACCAAGATCAAGAATGTTTTAAGTGGCAAAACGGTTGATCGTACCTTTAATGCCGGGGTAAAAGTCGAGACCGCAACGGTTGACCGCCGGGATATGACCTACCTGTACCAAGATGGTACTGATTTCGTCTTCATGGATGACGACACCTATGAGCAGGTGATGATTACCTCGGAAATCGTAGGCGACGCCAAGAACTTCCTCATTGAAAATCAGCGCGCCGTAGTCGCTTTTCATGACGAACAGGTATTGTTCCTGGAACTGCCCCCCTCGGTAATCATGCAGATTACCCACACCGAGCCCTGGCTGCAGGGTAATCGTTCTTCTGCGGGAACCAAACCGGCGACCGTAGAGACTGGTTATGAAGTTCAGGTTCCGCTGTTTGTGGAAGAGGGCGAGAAAATCAAGGTAGATACCCGTTCGGGTGATTATATTTCCCGGGTTAAGGAATAGTAGCCAGTGTCCAAGAATCGGCTATCTCGGCGTACCAAAGCACGGCGACGGGCAGTTGATACCCTTTACGAAGCTAATCTCAAAGGTCTAGATCAAGACCCAGAAGATTTGCGGGAACTGGTACTTGCCCGGCAGCATCTGACTACCGCGCAAACCACCCTGCCTGATTACGCGGCAGAAATTGCCGAGGGCGTAGCGGAGCATCTTTTCGATATCGATATGACGCTCAGCCAGTATTCCCGGGCATGGGCGCTAGATCGCATGCCCAAACCGGATCTAGCGATTTTGCGTTGCGGCGTGTGGGAGATTCTTTACAATGAGGATGTTCCCTGGAAGATTGCGGTAGACGAAGCGGTAGGTACCGCGCGAGCGATTTCCACTCCGGAATCACCAGATTTTATAAACGGAGTGCTAGATGCGATTGGGCGCTCCACTGACAATAATCCAAGTGAGAAGTAGCCCTACGGCATAAAACTGACGCTTGCGTCCTCGCCGCCTGGCTGCACTCAGATTTTAGGAGGTAGCCATGGGGGCAATAGTTTTTCGCGGCGCAAATATCCTGGGGGAAGAGCGCGCTGATATTTTAATAGAGGGCGAAGTGGTTCGCCAGGTCGGGTCAGATTTGTCTGTAGACACCGGCACGGGGGTGCGCGAAGTTGATGCCCGGGGCTTGGTAGCGCTGCCTGGTCTGGTGGATCTGCATACCCATTTGCGTGAGCCCGGCGGGTGCGACGCAGAGACCGTCGACACTGGCACTGCCGCGGCCGCAAAGGGCGGATATACCGCAGTTTTCGCCATGGCGAATACTACCCCTACCCAGGACTGTCCACAGGTAGTCGAGCAAGTCCTAGATTTAGGGCGTAAAGCCGGACGGGTAGATGTTCATCCAGTGGGGGCAGTCACTAAGAATCTAGCGGGCAAAGAGCTTTCGGATCTTAAGGGAATGCATCAGTCGCGGGCAGCGGTTAACGTGTTTAGTGACGATGGAAAATGCGTTTTTGATCCGCTGCTGATGCGGCAGGCTCTAGAAATTGTCCGCGATTTTGACGGGTTGATTGCCCAACATTCCCAAGAGCCGCGCCTGACTGAGGACTCGCAAATGAACGAGTCCTACCTGGCTCAGGAACTGGGGATAAAGGGCTGGCCGACCGTTGCAGAAGAGATGATCATTGCCCGCGATATTTTGCTGTCTCTCTACCTGGACGTGCGAGTACATGTCTGCCACCTGTCAAGCGCCAGAGCGGTCGAACTAGTGCGCTGGGGCAAATCCCAAGGCGCACGCATAAGTGCCGAGGCCACGCCCCATCATCTGTTCCTCACCCAGGAAGAAGTAAGAGGACGAGATCCGCTATTTAAAGTAAATCCGCCGCTACGCTCACGAAAAGACGTGGAGGCAGTGCAAGCCGGATTAGCAGACGGCACCATTGACCTGGTCGGTACCGATCATGCTCCCCATCCACGCCGACTCAAAGACTGCGATTTTGAATGCGGTGCTTTTGGGATGATCGGACTGGAAACTGCCCTGGCCGTGGTGGCCACCACTATGGTGCAAAGCGGAAAAATGACTTGGCGCGACCTGGCGCGCGTCATGTCGGTCACCCCGGCGAGAATTGGGAGAGCTAAGGGGCAGGGAGAGGAAATCGCTCCGGGAGCGGTAGCAAATCTTTGTTTTGTATCTGCCGATACTTCCTGGCAGGTTCATCGCGAGAGACAAGTTTCTCGCTCCGATAACACTCCTTTTGTGGGCAAGGAATTATTAGGGCAGGTGCGCCACACTATCTATCGAGGCAAACCCACAGTTTTAGCTGGACAGTTACAGTTTTAAGGAGGAAATATGCGTCGCTACGGGTTACGCTTAGCGCAGGCTATGGACGAAAGAGGCAATGTTTGTGTAGGTATTGACCCCCACTCCTCACAACTTTCCGCTTGGGGATTGGAGGACAACCTCCAGGGCTTGCGTAGCTTCTCCTTAACTTTGGTGGAAGCCATGGCGGGGCAAGTACCGGTAGTAAAGCCCCAATCGGCATTTTTTGAACGTTTCGGCTCTCGCGGTATCCAGGTATTAGAGGAAGTGCTCGCGGCTTGCCGAGAGGCGGGGCTGCTCACCATTTTGGATGTTAAACGTGGCGATATCGGTTCCACCATGGCCGGTTACGCGCAGGCCTATTTAAGCTCTGGTTCCCCGCTAGCAGCGGACGCGATTACCCTTTCTCCCTACCTGGGATACGGTTCGCTGGCCCCTGCTTTGGACTTAGCCAAGGCCAATGGGAAAGGGGTCTACGTCTTAGCCCTTACTTCAAATCCGGAAGGATTTCAGGTTCAACATGCCCAATGCGCCAGTGGTAAAAGCGTGGCGGCCGACATAATTTCGCAGGCTGAACGCACAAATAAAGCCGGTAGTGATCAAGGTCATATCGCAGATGTGGGGTTGGTTGTGGGCGCCACCACTGGAAATGCTGCGAAGGATTTAGGAATCGATTTTTCGGCATTTTCGGGATCAGTTTTATCTCCGGGGATCGGCGCTCAAGGGGCTACACCAGCGGATATACAAAAAATATTCGGGGAAAGTGCCTTCCGGGTGTTGGCATCAACTTCCCGGGGGATATCTTCAGCTGGTCCGAAAGTGTCATCTTTGCAAGCAGCCGCCAGGCGAATAACTGAGCAAATGAGTGATATTTTTCGCAATGGAACTAGCAAAGCTTAGTCGATAGTTTGGCTTAAACGGAAAAAAACAACTAGTGTTTTTCGTGTTGTTATCCCGTAAATCTAGATGAAGAGGTAATACAAAATGGCACTTCCTTCTTTGACTCCCGAACAGCGCGCGCAGGCTCTGGAAAAAGCCGCTCAGGCTCGCAAGGCTCGTGCTGAAACTAAGGCGAAGCTGAAGAACCGGGAACTGACCCTGTCTGAAGTAATCAAGAACGCTCAGGATGATCCGTACTTGGGCAAGATGAAGGTTCAGGCTCTGCTGGAGGCTCTGCCTCGGGTAGGCGCCACCACTGCTGCTGCGGTAATGGAGGAGATCGGCATCGCCAAGTCTCGTCGTATCCGTGGTCTAGGTGAGCACCAGCGCGCTGAACTGGTTCGTCGCTTCGGCTAATAATCTAACCAACTTATTGCAGTATGGGACCCAAGATTTGGGTCCCATACTGTTATTTACCGGACAAGCTCGGAGCGAAAAGTTTACCCATGTCTCGTCTTTATGTATTGGTTGGCCCTTCCGGGGTAGGCAAAGGAACTGTGGTTAAGGCTTTACGAAAAGCCCATCCCCAGGTAAATGTAGCGGTTTCTGCTACTACTCGTTCGCCCCGTCCGGGTGAACGCGACGGGATTGACTATCATTTCCTAAGTGAACCCCAGTTCGATGAACTGGTGGACAGCGATGGATTTGTAGAGTGGGCGATAGTTCACGGTCAAAAGCGCTACGGTACTTTACGCTCTGAAATCGCAAAGTATATCGCCCGCGGCGAGGACGTGATTTTAGAAATCGATCTAGCTGGCGCGCGGCAGGTGCGGCGCACTAACCCCGATGCTTGTTTTATATTCCTACAAGCTCCCAGTGAAGAGATCTTGCAAGAACGCTTGCGGGGAAGAGGCACCGAGGGAGAAGCCGAGGTAACTCGGCGTTTAAAAACCGCCGAAATTGAGATGGCAGCTGCCGGAGAATTTGAGCATATCGTGGTAAATAATCACCCTGATCAGGCGGCTAGCGAACTAGCAGCTCTAATGGGAATAGCGTAAGATTCTTCGTGAAGAGGTGGCGCTTCGCCACTGAAAATAGAAATGAGAGGACAATATGTCGGGTACTGTTGCTAGCCCAGAGGGGATCACCAACCCTCCAATAGATGATCTACTGGAAAAGGTAGAGTCCAAATATGCCCTAGTAGTATATGCGGCTAAACGGGCACGGCAGATTAACACTTACAATCTGGAGATCGCGGAAGGAATGTTTTCCACTCCCGGGCCGCTGATTGATTCCACCCCTGAAGACAAAGCTCTAGGTATTGCTTTGCGCGAAATTGATCAGGGAGTATTAAATCTGAAAGAGCATGACGATTCTTCCCAGGATTAACTGATCTATGTCGCAGCGCCGCCAAATTGTTGTCGGGGTGGGGGCGGGTATCGCCGCCTATAAAGCCACCCATGTGGTGCGGGCATTAGTTAAAGCCAACTTCGATGTCTGGGTAGTTCCTACCCCAGCATCTCTAAAAATGATCGGGGAAGTTACCTGGCAAGCAATATCCGGTAATCCGGTCTACACGCAGGTAGATTCCCCCGTAAGCGGAGTTGGGCATATTGAACTCGCCCGCGAGGCCAGCGCTATCGTGGTGGTTCCCGCAACTGCTGATCTATTGGCACGGATAACCCACGGCATTGCTAACGATATGCTCACCAACGTGATTTTGGCGGCTGACTGCCCGCTATTGTTAGCCCCGGCGATGCACACCAATATGTGGGAAAACCCGGCTACCAGGAAAAATGTGCAAACCTTGCAAGCTAGGGGAGCGCGTTTCATCGGCCCGGTAGCAGGTGAGCTATCCAGTGGGGATCGAGGGCTAGGCCGGCTAGCACCGGAAGAAGATATCTACGCCGAGGTGCTATCGGTTCTTTCTACCGGGAAATGGCAAGGCAAGAAGGTAATGGTAAGCGCGGGAGGCACCCGTGAGCCTTTAGATCCCGTACGTTTTCTCGGGAATCGTTCCTCTGGGCGCTTTGGAGTTGAGATTGCCCGGCAGTTTGCTTGGCAGGGAGCCCAAGTAACCTTATTGGCTGCCAATATTGAACCAACGCTCCTGGAATCTTTGCCCGGTGGGGTAGAAGTGGTGGCTACTCCTAGTGCAGGCAAAATGCGCCAGGCAGCACTAGACTATTTCCCCCACATGCAAGTGGCGGTAATGGCGGCAGCAGTAGCGGACTATCAGCCAGTAGATTTTCAAAGCGAAAAGATCAAGAAAGTTCCTAATCAACAGGAGTTCTCTTTAAGGCTGCGCCCCACTGCCGATATTTTGGCAGATTTAGCCAGAAAGAAACACTCCGATCAGTTAGTAGCCGGATTCGCGGCAGAAACCGGCAGCTGGGAACAGGTGCTGCAACTGGGTAAAGAAAAGGCTCGCCGCAAAGGAGCCGACATTATTTTTATTAACCAAGTGGGCACCGAAACTGGATTCGGAGATATCGCTACCAGAGTTTGCGCAGTTGACGGCGAAGGCAGTGAAATTGGGCAGTTTTCGGGCAATAAAACCCAGGTGGCTACCCAGATAGTTACGCTGGTACGCCAGCAGCTGCAGTGACTGACACGATGCCGCGGTGGAGCGGCACTGACCCCCTAGCTAGCCTTAGATCCCGGAAGCAGACTAATTCCCTGGCAGGAACCCAACAAGAGCTACTGGCCACTCCGAGTCAACCCCGTGGCAAATGGGAAAATAGTGACCCGATTGCCCGAGTTATTCCCGAGGTTTCGGTTTTTCATCTGGCCAGCGGCCTCGATTACACGATTCCTGCCCGGCTGCAGGCAAAAGTACAGCCCGGATGCCTCGTGAGCGTAAAAATTGCCGGCCAGCTGGTACACGGATGGGTAAGGGATATTCGCAAAGCAGAACCCACCCGACAGCGTTTACGACCAATCAGCCGGATCCTCAGCCCCCATCCTTTGGTGTCCGAAGACAGCTTTGCATTGTCAGAAAAGGTAGCTCGGCGTTATGCCGGAAATTTATCCGCGATTTTACGCCAGGCGATCCCTGCACGCCGCGCGAATATTGAGAAAGAGTTCTTTGATTCTGATAACCGCGAATCTGTGGCAACCAAAGTGGCAAAGCTAGGCGGGCTCGCCGAGGACAAAGCAGCTAGGGAGCCCCTCGTTGCTTCCTATCCTACTGGGACAGCCCTTTTAGAGTCTTTAGCGCGGGGGAAAACGAGCCGCGTAGTGTGGCAAGCACTTCCCGAACCCGAACTGCCCGCTCCCTTCTCTCAAATCTCCCAGCTCATCTCCCATTCGCTAAGGGATAGTGGCTCAACGCTCTGTCTTTTCCCCACTAGTAAGCTAGCGCAGAATTTTGCTGCCTACTGGGATGAATATGCTCCCATCGGAGCCCCCTCAGCCTTGGAGTATCACTCTGATCTGGGGGCGAATGCCCGTTACCGCGCCTTCTTAGAGTGTCGGTTTAACCATCCTTCTCTGGTGATAGGAACTCGTTCCGCCATCTTTGCTCCTTTGAAAAAGCTGTCTCTGCTGTTGATTTGGGACGAGACAGCCGACACCTATCAGGAAAAATCCGCACCTTATTGGCACACCCGGCAAGTTGCAATGCTACGATCCCAGCGTGAAAAAGCTTCTTTAGTGTTAGGAAGTTTCTCGCGTTCACCCCAGGCGCAGGCTTTAGTTATGTCTACCTGGGCTCGCGAGTTGGTTCCCAAAACTCACCAAATGCCGCTGCCTAAAATTTTTACCCCCGAATATGAAAATCGAGACGACCCTTCCCTCGGGCAAAGCGGGCTATCTTCTACCGCCCTGCAATTCCTGCGGCGCGGATTAAAATACGGTCCGGTATTGATCCAGGCTCCTCGCAAAGGAGGACGCGGCGGCCTGAGCTGTGCTAATTGCCTAGCGCCGGTGCGTTGTCCGCAGTGTCTAGGGCACGTAGAGCAGCTGCGCACAAAGTTTATCTGCCATAGTTGCGCTCATCAATTTCGGTTTTCGTGCCCGCGTTGTGGGGCTAAAGAGACCCGCGCTAGGGTGCGCGGACATCAACAAATCGGAACCGAACTGGCGGCCGCGTTTCCGCGTGTCCCCGTTTATAACTGTGACGCCGATACTTCTTTGAACCTTATCAATGCTGAGCCAGCCTTAATCGTGGCAACTGCGGAACAAGAACCGGTAGCTAAGGGTGGCTACCTTGCGGCACTACTGTTAGATGCTGGCCTGCTCCTGAGCCTAGATCGGATTTGGGCAGCGGAAGAAGCTTTGCGGCGTTGGGCAAATACCGCTGCTAAAGTTGCCCCGGGCGGGCAGGTGATGCTCACCGGTGATCCGGGGCAGCGACTCGCCGAAACTTTTAAACACCGAACTTTTAGTAGCTGGGCAAGCCAGGAGCTAGCCGAGCGAGCGGAAGTTGGGATTCCCCCCACTGCCGCCTTAGCGGTTATTCGCGGCTCAGAGGACACCTTGCACCGTTTCCTTGCTGAGTCCAGCTTCCCCGGTGCCCAAGTTATCGGTCCGGTTAGGCAGGACGATCACTTCCAGGTGTTGGTACGTTCCCGTTTGGATCAAGGTGAGCTGTTGCGCGAAGAGCTGCGCCGCCTGCAAGCGGTGGCTTCTCGTAAAAAGTGGGGTCAGATCCGGGTACAGGTAGATCCCCAAGATCTTTAATGTTTCCTGAGATAGCGGTACTTAACTGATAACATTTCCTCTATGCGTGTCTTATTTGCCGGTACTCCCGACTCGGCGGTACCTGTCCTGAAGTATCTGCTCGACTCGGAGCATGAAGTAGTCGGGGTGTTAACTCGCCGTCCTGCTCGCTCTGGTAGAGGTCGCAAGCTTACGCCTTCGCCGGTGGCACAGGTGGCGGAAAAGGCTGGCTTGCCGATTTTTACCCCTACTTCGTTGAAAGACACCAGTGAGCGCCCTGACTTTAAAGCATTAGGCGCCGACGTGGCGGTGGTAGTCGCCTACGGGTTGCTGATTCCGAAAGATCTATTAGAGGTTTTCCCCCACGGCTGGATTAACCTACACTATTCGCTGCTGCCTAAATGGCGGGGGGCCTCTCCGGTGCAGCATTCGCGTATCGCTGGGGAAGAAATAACCGGGGTTAGTATTTTCCGCATTGACGAGGGAATGGATACCGGCCCTATCTATGCGGTTGATCCCATCCGCGTAGCTCCCCAAACCACCGCAGATTTGTTGCTGCAGCGCTTAACCGACACGGGAATCGGGTTGTTGCCCCACGTCCTCGCGGCGCTGGAAACTGGAAATGCTAAAGCCCATTCGCAAACTAGCGAAGGCGCCAGCTACGCGCCTCTGCTCACCAAGGCAGATGCCCAAATACCTTGGGAAAAAGATGCCCACCAGGTAGCCGACATGATTTGTGGCTTTACCTCTGAACCGGGAGCTTGGACCGAACTGCCTGATGGTAAACGGATCAGTATCTATCCCGTAATCGAGATGAAAGAACATGATACGCTGCAGCCCGGTCAGGTGCGGGTTACTAAACATGAAGTCACCGTCGGCACCGGCAGTAACGATGTGAAACTCACCTTTGTCACCCCGGCTGGGAAAAGGGAGATGGCTGCCGATGCCTGGGGACGGGGACAACGATATGGGCAAGAATTTTTCTTTAGTCTCCCGGGTGAAAGTGAGCAAAACTAGTGCGACCAGATCGTCCCTCGAAAGAATATTCTCCCCGTAAGTCTCCCCGGGGTAACCAGCGAAAAAAGCGGGGAGGAAACCGCTTCGAACCGGAGGAATGGCGTCCCCAAACCGATCGGGTACGTACCCTGGTTTTCCAGGTACTGCTGGCAGTAGAGACCAAAGATGCCTATGCGAACCTATTGCTGCCGCCGCGCCTTACTCGCGCCCATATTGCCGGGCGCGACGCTGGTTTCGCTACCGAGCTCACCTACGGGACGCTCAGAAGCCAAGGCTTTTACGATTGGATAATCGATGAGTGCTCGACCCGCCCAGTAGCTGCCTTGGAAAAAGAAGTGCTGATTATATTGCGCATGGGCTTGCATCAACTGTTAAATATGCGAGTGCCCACCCACGCCGCGGTCAGCGAATCGGTGAATCTGACAAAACAGGAAGCCAATGAGGGAGCCGCCGGACTGGTCAACGGGGTTTTACGTCAAGCGGTGCGCCTGGCTGACAGTGGGGAACTAGAATCCCGGCTGGACGCCCTTAGTGCCTCCCGCCGCCTGGCAATTGAGTATTCCCATCCCGCTTGGATTATTGCCGCCTATCGCGCGGCTTTAAGTGAACACGCAAAACTGGGTGCCCAGATTCCCAGTGACGATGATTCCCTGACGGCATTACTGGCAGAAAATAATCGCGCCCCCTATATCAACCTGGTGGCGCGACCTGGCTTGGTTGATCGAGAAGAACTTGCCGATGCGGTAGAAGATATGGAGCAAGATGTTGCCTATTCGACGCTGAGTCCTTGGGGTTTGATTGTGTCTGGAGGCGACCCCGCAAGCCTAGAAGAGGTTCGGCAGGCTCGCGCAGGGGTGGAAGATCAAGGATCACAACTGGTAGCCGGAATCGCAGCTACCTATCCTTTGGAAGGCAGCGACCAGAACTGGCTAGACTTATGTGCCGGTCCCGGCGGGAAAGCAGCTTTAATGGCGGCGTTAGGCAGGCAACGCGGCGCCCAACTTGTTGCTAATGAGATTAGTCCTCACCGCGCCAAATTGGTGGAAGATTCGGTGCAGGCTCTTGACAATGTGCAGGTGACGCAAAAAGACGGCACCCAGTTTCCGCTCCGTGAGGGCGGATATGACCGGGTACTGGTAGATGCTCCGTGTACCGGATTGGGGGCATTGCGCCGTCACCCCGAGTCCCGTTACCGTGCCCGTAATGAAACCATTCCGGATATCACTGATCTACAGGAGCGTCTGTTAAATCGGGCTTTAGATGTTTGCCGCCCGGGAGGCTTAGTTATTTACGCTACTTGTTCACCGCACCCGGCAGAGACTACTTTCCTGGTAGAGCGGGTATTAAAAGCCCGCGGGGACGGGCAACTACAGGAACTCACCCCCGTATGGGATCAACTTATCGATGCCGATGCCTGGCCCCAGGGCTTGGGCTGCGCCGATAAATACTTACAATTGTGGCCACATATTCATGCCAGTGACGCTATGTTTGCAGCAGTAATCAGCAAAAACTAGAAAGGAAACTAATCATGGGCGTAACTATTTCTCCTTCTATCCTTAACTGCGATATTGCTAACTTGGCTGCTGAAATCAAAAAAATAAAGAACGCAGATTACGCGCATGTGGACGTGATGGATAATCATTTTGTGCCCAATCTTTCCTGGGGGCTGCCGGTGGTGGAAGCAGTAATCCGCCAAAATATTTTGCCAGTAGACGCCCATTTAATGATCGAGGACGCCGACCGGTGGGCACCTACCTATGCGGAGGCCGGATGTGCCTCGGTAACCTTCCATGCCGAGGCAGCGGCAGCGCCGATTCGTCTGGCGCGAGAGATTCACCGGCAAGGGGCAAAAGTGGGAATGGCGCTGCGTCCAGCCACCGATATCACTCCCTATATCGATATCCTCCCGGAAATCGATATGTTGCTGGTAATGACGGTGGAGCCTGGTTTTGGGGGTCAGTCATTCCTAGAGTCGATGATGGCGAAAGTTCGCCGTACCCGCGAAGCTATTTCTGCTGCTAACCTGCAAGTATCGGTGCAGGTGGATGGGGGAATTACCCGTGAAACTATTAGTGTAGCTGCCGAGGCCGGAGCGGATGTATTCGTCGCGGGTTCAGCGGTTTATAAAGCTGAGGATGCCTACGCGGAGGTAGAGGAACTGCGGCGCATCGCCCAGTCCCACTGCTAGTATTTAGCGAGGTTTTCGGCGAGGAAGCAGCGGCGTCCTCGAAAAGCTTATTCGCGCGCCCCAGGGGCAGGTTGGAGCTAACTGGATTCCTGCCAACTGGAGCCGGAAGGCAAGATTTTTCAAAACCCACTAACCTTAAAGCTATGAAGAGTTTTGAAGAGTTATTTACAGAGTTGCAGGCGAAAGCCAGCGAACGTCCGGAAGGGTCGGGCACCGTAAAAGAGCTAGATGCCGGGGTGCACGCTATCGGGAAGAAAATCGTAGAAGAGGCAGCCGAAACCTGGATGGCTGCCGAATACGAAAGTCACGATGATTTTTGTTTAGAGGTCTCCCAGCTGCTTTATCACGCTCAAGTGATGATGATCGCTAAAGGGGTTAGCCTCGAAGACGTCTACCGAAAACTCTAAGGATACAAATGTTAAGAATAGCTGTTCCCAATAAAGGTGGCCTGTCAGAGCCAGCCATCAGGATTCTTTCAGAAGCTGGATATCGCACCCGGCGCCGGGGTCGAGAGCTACATATCACCGATCAAACCAACCAGGTGGAAGTATTTTTTCTCCGTCCGCGCGATATTGCCCAATACGTAGGTGCCGGTTTTATCCAAGCCGGGATTACCGGACGCGATCTACTAGCGGATTCGGGAGTCAATGCCGAAGAAGTATTAGCACTGGGATTTGGCTCCTCTACTTTCCGCTTTGCGGCGCCTCAAGGTACCATGAGTTCGGTTCAGGATCTAAGGGGTAAACGTATTGCCACTTCCTTTGACCGGATTGTGCAAGACTTTCTGGCTTCGCAGCAGGTCAAAGCGGATACCGTACACCTAGATGGGGCCGTCGAGTCCTCGGTTCGCCTCGGGGTGGCAGATGCAATCGCTGATGTAGTGGAAACGGGCAACACTTTGCGGGCAGCCGGGTTGGAAGTATTTGGCGCACCTTTGATGCAATCAGAGGCTGTGCTTATCGCTAATCCGCAGGCAGCCGGCAGTGCGGGTCTGCAAGTTCTTCAGCAGCGCCTCCAGGGCGTGCTCAATGCGCGTAACTATGTGTTGGTGGACTACAACGTTCACCGAGATCTGCTAGCTAAAGCAGTCAATTACACTCCGGGAATTTCGTCCCCCACCATATCTTCCCTCCAAGATAGCCACTGGCTAGCGGTTAGGGCGATGTGCAAACGCTCCGAAGTTCACGCGGTGGTTGATCAACTCCACGCCCTAGGGGCGGAAGGAATTCTGGTTACTCAGCTGCTATCGGCTCGGATCTAGCTGGAGCTGCGCCAGGCGCAGGCCGGCACCCTAACTGGTACTTTGTCGCCTCGGAGGTAAAATCCCGAAGGATTTCGCCGGAAGCTTTAGGCTAGGCAACCTGCGCGGCGAGGCGTCCGGCTACCGCAGCTGCCAGGAAGGGAGCAGCATCTTCCTCCAGTCCCCGTCGCATGGTTGACAGCTTCACCGGGCAGTCGCTTAAGGCCTGGTAGAGTCCGGTAGTTGCACATTTTTGCACCCGGTGCCGGGAACTAATCTGTGCCAGTTGGGAGTCTACCAATTTAGTGAACTCACTGTTTAGGAGAGGTTTTTGCCCTTCGCCCTCGTCGGTAAATTCCGGCAGCGCTACGGTCAGGGGAACAGGCGTAAAATCAGAGAGAATTCGCAAACTATGATGGGAGATTCCCCGGTGGCGCGGCCGAGGGTCAGCTGCTGACATCCGCAGGGCACAAATTGCTTTCCCGCCTCCTGCAGCCGCCTGGGTTAGGAACGAGGAAAGATCAAAACCGGAGTAACCGTAGGGGGTGCCGCTACCCGCATTGCCTGGGCCTTGTCCCACAATCGCGATATCGGCGGCTAACACCTGCCGGGCTGCCAGCAGCGCCGAAAAAGTATTGATCGCTTCCAAGTCACCCCCGAAGGCTTGACCAGCGGTAATTACCGCCGATAGCCAGCCATTTTCGCGCAGCGCGGTAATGTTGCGGGAGAAAAACGCCGGAAGCGCCCCGCCATCGGTGTAAACATAAACGATTTTCGCCGCGGGATTTTCCGCCCGCACCCCGGCGATCACCGCGGGAAGCTGGGAATGCAGATCGATCCCTACTACCGGCATTCCCTGCAAGTTTTCTGCCTGTCGCATCTGCTGGTGATAAGGGGATTCTTGTTCTTCCACAGAGGAAACCATGTACTGGCTGGGGGTATAGCGCGCCTTCATAATGTGACCCTCATTAGCCGGCAACGAGTCTTCTGGCAGACGTCCACAAAGTGCGGTCACCAGTGCGAACCCGCCGGTTCCTAAGTTCTTCTGGAGGGCAGAACAATCAACGCGTACCGTGTCTCCCGCTTTAACTTCCCCGTTTAAGGCCGGATAGTTTAAGGCGCGCATGGTTTCCCCGGTTAAAAACTGCTCGGCTCCACTAGGATGAGCGGAAATCTTGAGCGTGAGTTCTTGCGTGGCTTTGAAGTTGCGAACCGCTGCCACCTGTCCTTCCCGTAACATCATGTTTTATATTCTAGCGGTCTTTGTCGGGGTGACCGCCAGGGTCGGAAACAGGTAGGCTTAAGGTA
The DNA here is from genome assembly GCF_022133705.1 of Varibaculum cambriense. GTDB lineage: Bacteria > Actinomycetota > Actinomycetes > Actinomycetales > Actinomycetaceae > Varibaculum > Varibaculum cambriense_A. Next base: position 61,424 of record NZ_JAKNHJ010000006.1, on the reverse strand, counting down.
TGCATGGGTTTTTAGTTGTGCTTTGGACGCTGGGGATTCTCGCGGCAATAATTTGTCCGATTGTCATGTTTGTCTGGCTATTCCGCAAAGCCAATGCCACTTTAAATGTTTTCGGGGAACAAGTTCAGCAGGTAACCTCTCCGCTCGAGAATTTGCAGGAAGCCTCAGAGCTTCCGGCTCTGCGCCCCGCCGGAGCCAGCGGTGATCCCCAGGTGTTAGCTGCGGCTCGCCAGGTGCGCGCCGAAGTGGCAGCCACTCGGCGTACTCGCCGCTACGCGCGCTTATCAGCCGCTAAAGCGCGCTGGGAGAAACTGGGGCTGATGTAGGTGCCGCGTAGGCGTAAACGAAAAAAACCTCCTACTCCAGGTGCGGGGGACTGGGATTCCCTAAGTGCGGCGGAAAAGTTAGCCACTTTTAAACGCACCCAGATTAAGGGCGAGGTGGCTAGTTTCGCGGCTGGTTTTGATTTTCCCTTTGATGATTTCCAAGATCAAGCCCTTCGCGCCCTCGAGAACCATAAATCTGTATTAGTTGCTGCCCCTACCGGTTCCGGTAAGACTTTAGTGGGGGAGTTCGCCCTATTCTTGGCGTTAAAACGCGGGGTGAAAGCCTTTTATACCACCCCAATCAAGGCGCTTTCTAACCAAAAATTTCGAGATTTTTCTGCCACCTACGGCAGTGAAAATGTGGGGCTACTGACCGGGGATATATCCGTTAACCCCTCAGCTCCCCTGGTGGTGATGACCACCGAAGTTCTGCGCAATATGCTTTACCGGACCGATGGGCGCCTCAATGATTTAGGGTTTGTAGTTCTTGATGAAGTGCATTACCTGGCTGACCGCTATCGCGGTCCCGTATGGGAAGAAGTAATTTTACATCTGGATGCGCAGGTAAAAGTAATCGCCTTGTCGGCCACAGTGTCTAATGCCGAAGAATTCGGTCAGTGGCTACGCCAAGTGCGCGGAGATGTTGAGATTGTGGTTTCGGAAAAACGTCCGGTGCCGCTTTACCAACATATGCTGGTAGGAGGGCAACTTTTTGATTTAGAAGTAAAGTCTTCCGGTGGTAAAACTAAACTTAATCCGGCGTTGCTAGCTAGGACTCGCCGCGGCTTGGGGGAGTCCCGACGCGGTCACCATACGTCACTGGCCGCAGCGGTAGGGGAGTTAAACGCGAAAGGGCTACTGCCAGCAATTATTTTTATTTTTTCGCGCGCCCGCTGTCAGCAGGGTCAAAATCAGCTGGTAGCAGCGGGCATAGATCTAACTAGTCCCGAGGAAAAACGCCAAATCTCGGCGTGGCTAGATGCCATCAGTGAAAATCTTCCTCCTGGTGATGCCCTCGCTTTGGGATTGGATACGCTGTTCGAGGGACTCAGGCGCGGAATCGCCGTGCACCATGCTGGCCTGCTTCCGGTACTTAAAGAAGCAGTAGAGAAAATGTTCGCTGCCGGATTACTAAAAGTGGTGCTGGCAACCGAAACTTTGGCGCTGGGGATCAATATGCCAGCGCGTTCGGTAGTTATTGAATCACTACGCAAATGGGATGGTCACGAGTTCGTAATGCTCTCGGCCGGGCAATATACCCAGCTTACCGGGAGAGCTGGCAGGCGCGGGATCGATACTTTGGGTCACGGCATCGTAATGTTTCGCCCCGGCATGGATCCAGCTACGGTAGCCGCGCTGGCCTCAAAACGTACCTATCCGCTGAAATCAGCTTTTAGTCCCACCTACAATATGGCGGTTAACCTGCTGGAGCGAGGATCCTTGGAGGGTACTCGGGACGTTTTGCGACGCTCTTTTGCGCAATTTCAGGCAGACCGGGCAGTAGTGGGGAAGGCGCAGCAAGCCGCTGAAAAGCAAAGGGCAGCCGATGAAATTGTCGCGGCTAAGTCTTTGGAATGCTCTTTGGGGGATATTTACGAGTATGTAAGGATTAAGAGTGAGCTGGAGGCACGTGATGCCCGCCATGCCCAACTGCTTGCCCGCGAGCAAGCGCGGCGGCGCTTAGAGATTTTTAGTTCCCTAAAACGCGGTGATGTGGTGGCTTATAAAGATGCTCGCCGCCCTCGTCACGGGATTGTGATGAAAAAATCGGGCACTCGCACCGGGGAAACCACTTTAACTATCTTGGCCGATAACGCCAAGCTACGGGAGTTTTCCACTAATGGCTTTGCTGGCCCCTTAGCCTTGGTGGGGCAGATGTGGGTGAAAGATTACTCGGAACGCAAACCGCGCGACCGACAACGCCTAGCCTCTAAGTTACGTACCGCGGTGCGCGAAGGGATTTTTACCGATCCGGAACCTGCCAAACCTAGTGAGGAAGAGGCGGCTACCCCCGCAAAACCTGCGGTATCAAGCTCGCAGAGATCCTCTCCGGTACTGGAAACTAATGGCCGTGAACTGGCAGAACTGACCGAACTGGAACTTACCGAGCTACTGGCGCACCATCCCGCGTCCAGTTGTCCCCAGTTAGCGAGCCATATAAAGAAGGCCTCTCGCTGGGCGCGTCTCGAGCGGCAGGCTGCCCGCTTGCGGCGCCAAGTCGATATTTCGGAGGGCGCACTGGTTGATACCTTTGACCGGGTCGTTAAGGTTCTAATCCAGTTAGGGTATCTAGATCCCAGGGGGCAAGTAACCGAATCCGGGGCGGTGCTTTGCCGGATATATAGTGAATACGATTTACTCATCGCGCAATGCGCCCTAGAAAATGTTTTTGCGGGGCTTTCCCCGGCGCAACTAGCGGCAGCCTGTTCGGCGGCTAGTTATGAGGCGCGGCGGGAAGAAACGGGAGCCCCGGTGCCTGCTTCTTTGAAATCTGTGGTCAATCAAATCGAAACTTTGGCGGCTGATCTGCGCCAGCTACAAAGCGAGCTGCAAGCACCAGAACTTCCGCAGTCATCTTCGGCGCTGGTGGCAGCGACCTACGCTTGGGCTAAGGGGAAACCGCTCGCGGTAGCTTTAGAGACCGCGCCCTTGGAGGCCGGGGATTTCGTGCGAGCGATGAAACAGCTGCTCGATGTGCTGCGGCAACTAGAAATGGTGGGCAGTGTGGAAACCTCGGCTACCGCGCGTAAAGCCCAAAAACTAATTTTGCGCGGAGTGGTGGCATGGTCAGATATTTAATAAATGGTTTTTGGGCTCTAGTTGCTGCCATCGCCATTGCAGCAGGTCTACTTTTGGCTTTCCCCTCTACCTGGGGGTCACACTGGCTAGGCGCCTGGTTATCTCTCGGACTATGGCTACTAATTCTGCGCCGGGCGCGCCGCAGCTACGCCCTAGTGATCTCCATTCTGACCTCTCTGCTATTTTTCGTGGTGCTATTTCGCTGGGTGGCTATCTCCCTGACCTTTTCTACTCCTTGGATTGCGCTGGCGCTGTTTGAAACCTTATTTCCCACCTTGTGGGCAGGGGCAGTTTTGGCTACCCGCAAACTGACCAGCCCGCTTTGGACATTTTGGACGGCCTTTTCTTTTGCCGGGATCGAAGCGTGGCGAGCGTGTTTTCCCTGGACGGGAATGCCTTGGGGAATGTTGGGATTTTCCCAGGTAGATAGCCCTATGAAGGGATGGATTCCGCTTTTGGGTGAAAACGGGATGGCCTTTCTAATGGTTGGGATCGTTGCTGCGCTAGTTAGCGTGACTTGGAAAATCTCGATGCCGAATCTAGCTACTGCGGCTTTGGCCTTGATAGTAGTGATTTTTTCGGGGGTGGGCTTACCGTCGCTACCGGATACGCAAGATTCTTCCCAGCTAAAAGTGGCGGCTATGCAGGGGGGTGTTTCCTGGCCAATTGGGTCTACCTATTCCCATCCTGGCACCATCTTGTCTGGTCATATGGAACAAGCACGTAGTAGTGATTTGCGCGGAAGCGAAGTAGTTTTATGGGGGGAACAGGCAGCAGATATCGATCTGCGTGCTAATGCGCAGTGGGCGGAGGAACTACGCTCCTGGCAGGAAAACCTGCAAATTCCCATCATTTTTGGCACCTTGGTTTATGGGAATAAAACTACCTCTAACCAGGTAGTAAAACTGGAGGATAGCAAGTTCTCGCAGATCTATAGCAAGCGGGAACCGGTGCCTTTTGGGGAATTCTTACCGGCTCGCCCTACTATCTCTAAGATCTTCCCCGAACAGGTAAAAATGCTCCCGCGCGATATGATACCGGGCAAAGCCCCCGGAGTTACCCCAGTTGGTAATGCGCAGATAGGGACAAATATCTGTTTCGAAGTGGCGATTGACCAGCTGGTGCGCGATACGGTGCACGCGGGGGCGAACCTACTTTATTTCCCCACTAATAATTCTTCTTTTGGATACTCCTATCAGTCCCGACAGCAGCTGCAGATTGCCCGCTTTCGCGCCCTCGAATATGATCGCTCCACTGTCCAAGTGGCAGTAGGGGGAGTAAGCGCCCTGATCGATCCAGAAGGTCAGGTTGTCTCCCAATCCGGGCTCTTTCGGGCAGATACTTTAAAAGCGGCTCTGCCTTTGCGCGACACTCTCACCTGGCAGGCACGTTTTGGGGAGGCGATGAACGCCAGCTTCCGTTTCGGAACCCTAATTGGACTGGCGCTGGTGGGAGCAATCCTAGTTTTCTTGAAAATACAAAAACGCAGCTTTCAAAGAACCGAGTTTTCCCCTCGAACAGGACGTAAACCAGCGGTGAATAAGAGCAGAGGAAGCGGAAATAACGGCTCGAAAGGAAAAAGAAAGAAATGAAAGATATCGTAATCGCGATTCCTACCTACAACGAACTAGAAACGCTACCTCGGCAGGTGGCAAAACTGCGTCGTGAAATTCCCCAGGCAGACTTGGTGATTGTTGACGATAATTCTCCCGATGGTACTGGCGAGCTTGCCGAGGAACTGGCAAGCAAAGATAGGGGAGTGAAGGTAGTACACCGATCGGAGAAAGCCGGACTTGGCCCGGCCTATTTGGAAGCATTTTCTTGGGCCCAGCAGGCAGGATACACCTGGATAGTGCAGATGGATGCAGATGGTTCTCACCGGGTGCGTGACCTGAAAAAACTATTGGCTCGCCGGCTATGGCCGAGTGAGCCGGATCTGGTGATTGGTTCGCGTTGGATAAGGGGAGGCCGCCTAGAGGGTTGGTCAAAGTTACGGGAGGCGCTCTCGCGAGGTGGAAACGCCTATATCGGGGCGCTGCTGCGCCTGGGGATCGGGGATGCTACCGCCGGTTTTCGGGTTTATCGGCTAGATTTTCTTAGTCGCCTGGGATTAGCAGATCTAGATTCCCGCGGATATTGCTTCCAAATAGATATGACCCGGCGGGCGGTAAAAGCCGGAGGAAATATTGTGGAAGTACCGATCACTTTCCAAGAACGCGCCGCCGGAGCCTCCAAAATGTCCAGCGCTATTATCTTGGAAGCCCTGGTAAAAGTTACCCGCTGGGGGCTAGCTGACCTATTTAAGGCGCCCGCTGCGCAAAGCTAAAGCCTAACTGCTATCCCCAGGCACCCTTAGAAAGCCTCGCTGGGACGCGGTGATTAAACCCCGCAAATGGCAGTTAATCTGGGGAATTACTAGCGGTAATGCACTCCGTCCATTAGCGCCCCTGAATGCAGTACCTCCAGCTGTTCTTTTAACAGCTGCTGCAATTCTTCCTCACTGCGACGCTCCATGAGCATATCCCAGTGGGTACGCTGGGGACGTAAAGGCTTAGAATCTTCTTCTTCTGCGGGTTCTTCGTATTGCAGTTCGCCGGTTTCCCCGCATTTACACTCCCACTCGGCGGGCGCGGCAACCTCGGCGGCAAAAGTCATGTGGAAACGGTGCCCATTAGGGCAAATGTAGAGACTTTCGCGGCGTTCTGCGAATACTACGCCATCTTCTGTCTCTAGGCTTTTCGAACCGATACTTGTTCCGCGTAGTGCCCGCTCTGCCATAGTAATAACTTCTCCTTGCTTCCCGTCCTAGCAACCCAGCAAATACCGCCCTATTCTAACAGCTGCGCCGGTGCGCAAAAAAGCTAACCTGCTCTTTTGCCCACCGGCGAAACTAAAACTATTTAACGGGAGGCTGACCGTAGACGTTTTGGTAGCGCTCGTACAAAGAATCGATATGACGTGATTCAATCGGACATAGCTCACCCAGAGACCGGGCAATCGCTACTGTCTTAGCTACTTCCTCGACCATGACTGCCGCTTTAACTGCGGCTTTAGCATCCTTACCAATAGTGAACGGCCCGTGGTTGGCCATCAATACTGCGGGGGAGCGGGAATCTTTTAAGGTTTCTACAATCCCGCGTCCGATGGAATCATCCCCGATGATCGCGAAAGGACCTACCGGAACTTCGCCGCCAAACTCGTCACCCATCATGGTCAACACGCAGGGAATGGGCTGTTGCACCGCCGCAAAAGCGGTGGCATAGGGGGAGTGGGTATGAACCACGCCCCCGACTGCACTCATGTGCCGGTAAACATAGGCGTGAGCCGCAGTATCTGAAGAAGGCTGCAAATCTCCGGAGGTATCATCATCCAGTTTGTTACCATCTAGATCGCAAACCACCATAGCGTCTGCTGACAACTCATCGTAACGTACCCCGGAAGGTTTAATCACGAATAGATCCGCGCCCTCCACCCTCTGCGAAACATTCCCGGCAGTCCAAACTACCAGGTCGTTAGCCGGCAGTTCCGCATGCAATGATGCAACCACTTCCCGAGTGGCTGCAACCTGCTTGCGGATCTTAGCGGGCAGTTCATTTACATGAGGCATACTTCCCCCTTTAATTTGAGCGGTGTACCTGCGCTTTAATCGCTTTCAAGTTGCGCATAACTGTAGTGCCGCCCCGGCCGAAGAAGTCATGCATTTCTTTAAAGGCAGCATAGAGTTCGCGATAAGCTTCCACATTTTCAGGGATCGGCTGGTAGGCGTGAGAAATCTTCTTGCCCATAGCCGCGGAAGCCGCGAAAATATCGGGGTATTGTCCATCGGCAACCGCCGCAAATACCGCCGAGCCCAAGGCACCCGCTTGGTCAGTAGCGGAAATAGAGATCGGCAGACCGGTAATATCCGCGTACATCTGCATATACAACTGGTTCTTTAACAGGCCGCCCGCAACCACGATCTCTTTAATATCGACCCCATGTTCAATGAAGTTGTCGATAATAATCTTGGCTCCAAAAATCGTGGATTCTAGCAACGCGCGATACATGTCAGCAGGAGTAGTGGTCAGGGTCATCCCCAACATCATTCCTGACAAACGCGCATCGGCCAGGACAGACCGGTTACCGTTCCACCAATCCAAGGCCAGCAGGCCATGTTCGCCGATTTGTTGCTCCGCCGCCTGTTCGGTGAGTAGTTCATGGACATTCTTACCGCGCTGCTCAGCTTCTTCGCGAATGCTGGCGGGCACGCACTGGTTAGTAAACCAAGAGAAAATATCTCCGACCGCGGTTTGACCGGCCTCAAAACCCCATTCACCGTCGACGATACCGCCATCGACTACTCCGAAGATTCCCGGTACATCCGCGTAGTCATGGGCAGAAACCACAAAACAAGTAGAGGTACCAGCAATAGCAGTGAGTACCCCATTTTCAGTGGCACCCACCCCAGCCGCATGTACGTGGGCATCAATATTGCCCGAACAGACGGTGATGCCTGCTTCCAGTCCCATAAGAGAGGCCATCTTTTCGGTCAGCTCTCCGACCTTGGAGCCCAAAGGGGCGATCGGCGCGGACATTTTTTGCTCGAAGACCTCACCGAATCCGGGAGCTAGCGCCTCTAAATACTCTTTATCCGGATACTTTCCGTCCTGGTACATCCGCTTATATCCGCTGGCACCAGCAGTTTGGGTCTGAACTCCGGTCATTTGCCAGATCAGCCAATCCATCACATCGGTAATCGCTTCGGCTGCCTGATATACCTCCGGGGCTTTTTCATATACCTCCAGCATCTTGGGTAGTGCCAGCTCCGAAGAAAGCACCCCGCCATAGCGGCCAAGCCAGGGTTCGTTGCGCTCTTTTGCCAGCGCTACGATCCGGTCTGCCTGGTCTTGGCCGCCGTGGTGTTTCCACAGCTTAATATAAGCATGCGGGTTATTCTTAAACTCTTCTTTTTCGCAAAGCGGGATACCTTCCTTATCGGTAACCACCAGGGAAGCAGAGGTAGTGTCCAAACCGATAGCCACCACGTCCTTAGGATCCACTCCGGAATCCTTAACCGCCTGAGGAACCGCACTGGCCAGCACCTCAATATAATCAGCGGGTACCTCCAGGGCGAACTCGGGAGGTAGTGCCTGCCCATCACCGGCACTAAGAGTGGTATCCATAACTGCGTGCGCGTACTCGGTAACAGCAGAAGCTAAAACTTCGCCATCACTTACCCGCACCACTACCGCTCGACCGGACAGGGTACCGAAATCAATTCCGATTACATATTTATTTTCCATTGCAGGCTCCGTTGCATTGCGATTCTTCTAGAGTCTTGATTCTTGATTAGCTAGCTAGTCGCCTAGTTAGCGTGGCGATGTTTACCCCAGAAACCTTCTGGGCTAAACAGGTGCTCGATTACCTGGTCGAGAGCATTGAGATCCATCAGAATATCCAGCACTGTGTAGCGAGAACGAATCATTTGCGCCTGACGATGCGTCTTGCGGAAACGATCCCAATCGATCTTGATCATTTCGGGGTGATAGGGCGCACCAGCTTTACGCAAGTTTTCTTGCGCTTCCTCCGGCGAGATCAGCTGCTTGGAGCAAATCTCTTTAATCTCACTCCATTTTTCTTTCAGCAGTTCTAAGCGTTTACGAAGTTCTTCGCCCTCTAAATGCTTATTAAGGGTGTGTTTCTTCGCTTCACCCTGGATACTGGGAATGATTAGTTCTTCTACCTTGGCTAAGACCTCTTCTTCACCGGGGGCATTGGCAACTACTTCCTCAATATCCAGGTTAGGAATATCCATTGCCAAGAACTCTTCCCAAATCGCCAGAGAGGCGACCGTGCCGACTCCCACTTTGAAACCGTGCGATAGCGGGGGTTCCCAGTCGAGGCCGTGTCCTTCCATTTCCCAAGTGTGGGAGAACTGGTGGCCAGCACCCGAGGCAGGGCGAGAGGAAGACAGAGCCTGCATAGCCAGCCCGGACATGATATTGCCTTCGGCTAGCCCTTCAATCGCGTCGCGATCACCCCTGCAGGCGCCTTCCGGATCAGAAAGGGCTCCCCGCAAGGGGCCTTGCACCAAAGACCAGGTATAGTCATCTACTGCTTCCACGCCGAGGCGATCGGCCAGTAGCCAGTCGGCTCCGGCGGGAATCTTTTCAATCAGATCCCCGTAACCGGTAGCGGTCAGGCGCTGCGGGGCAGCGGCGATTACATCCAGATCAGCCACTAAACCGGCAGGAGCAGGGCACTCGCGGGTAATTTTGAAGCCATCTTTGGTGATAGACGCCCCAAAAGCCGCATAACCATCTACCGAGGCCGCGGTGCACACGTTCATATAGGGACGCCGAAGTTCTCCGCTAGCCAATTTGCAAAGGTCATTGAGGGTTCCGGAGGCAATGGAACAGATCACCGTGTCATCGAGAGCTTCCAGTACTTCCCGAACTTTAATGACGTTCTCGTAACCGGCATACAAAGTAGGTTTACCGGGGAAAACGTAGGGTTCATGCATCGGTACGCCTGCAGCTTTGAGGGAGTCTACTACTCCCTTTCCAGCGGCGCCAAAGGTGTTCTCATCCGCGACTACCAGGGCGGTTTTACCGGGAAAGAGGCGGGCGAACAGCGAGCCAGTTTCCTTCAATACCCCAACGCCGAACTCGATATCTTTAGTGTCGCTAGCAGTTTCTAGTGCGGTTGCGATCAATTCGTTTGTCATTGATACTTCTTTCTCTATTTTTAGGATTATTCACCGGCGGCCACATGGTCGACTACCTCATGGGTCAGCTCTTGCATCGCCGGGTAGCTTTCCATGTATTTTTGTAGGTAGAACTGGTATTCCTCATGGGTTTCCGGGTTGGGTTCGATCCGCTCGGTTTCGTGCACCATATTGGAAGCAGCCTCTTGGATAGTGGCGTATTGCCCAGATCCCACTGCCGCTAAAATACAGGTACCAAGCACGACCGCGTCCCCAACTTCGGTCTTTACCAGGGGCTTTCCGGAAACATCGGCATGCATCTGCATCCATAGCGGCGACTTAGTGGCGCCACCACAAACGGTTACCCGGTCAAAGTTAAATCCAGCATCTTCCATCTTCTTAAAGTTAAAGGCGGTGCCGAAGGCAACTGCCTCCATAATTGCATGGTAAACATGCAGGGGAGTGTGCGATAGGGACAGTCCCCACATGATTCCCCGGGCTTTGGAATCGGTATAGGGAGTACGGTTGCCTTGGAAATATTCGTTAATAATTAACCCGTCGGAGCCTGGTGCGATATCGGCGCATTTACGATCCAGGATCTCATAGGGGTTAACTCCTACGGTTTCAGCACTCCTTACCAGGTGCTCACAAAAACCTTCCTTGAACCATTTGAGAACAGAACCGGAAGATACTAGCGAGCCTTCCAAGGTGTACTGCCCTTTAATAACTCCATCGGTATAGGAGCCCATGAAACCATTGCCATAAACCGGTTTATCAGATTGACCAGCAATAACGTGAGAAGATCCGGTAGTTAGCGATACTTGCCCCGGGTTTACCGCCCCCAAACCGATCTGTCCAGCCCAGGCGTCAGCGCAGCCCTGAGCTACCGGAGTACCCGGGAGCAGTCCTAGTTCTTGCGCTACCGAGGGGAGCAAGCCGCCCAGCGGAACGCCCAGGTCTTCCACCCTTTCCGGCATCTTTTCAAAAGCATCGCCGGCCCCGATTTTCTCGTAATAGTCAACCGGCCACCCGCCATAGTCACGGTTATAGTTCATCCGCATAGAGGCAGAGTTAATGTTAATCGTCCATTCGCCGGTTAGGCGATAGGTTAGCCAGTCAGGAGCGTCAACAATCCGGTAGGCTTCTTTAAATATTTCGGGCTCATTTTCCTGTAGCCAAGCCACTTTGAAGGGATACCATTCAGCGGTTGGGGGAGTAGTCTTACCCCCGTTGTATAGGCGCGCCCAGTGATCCATATCCATTACCCGTTCCATTTGCTTAGTGGCACGCACATCCATCCACATAATGGCACGGCGGAGTTCTTTGCCTGCTTTATTGATGGGAACCACGGTCATAGTGGTGGCATCATAGCTAATACCCGCAATATGCCGAGCAGGAATACCGGTTTGGTCTAGCACTTTGCGAACTGAAGCGACTAGAGCTTCCCACCAGTCGGAGGGGTCTTGTTCAGCCCATCCCGGATGCGGGTGATAGGTGGGGTAACCGGTGGCAGCAAAGCCAATCGGGGTGCCTCGTAAGTCAAAAATCGCGGCACGGCAAGATTCCGTGCCATAGTCGATTCCCAGTAGGTAGGGACCTTCATAACCCGGTGCTACCATTTGTCTTCTCCTTAAACTTTGCGCCGGCATCATTGTCGGCGACTTTTTGTGCGCAGTGGTAGCGCATTTTGTGGTTGTTAGGGTGGTACTAAGTGTTGCTATTTAGTTATCGTTTTCGGTCCAACCGTTTTCTTCCCATACGGCAGCGGGGATCAGGCGGTCAACACGATCGAGTAAAAAGTCTGGTTGATGTGCTTTCGGCAGAGCTAGTGCTTCTTCCATAGTGGAGTCTCCGGTCAGCGGCATCGCCGAGAACATCCCGGTTTTTTTGGCCATCTCAATATCGGTATAGAGACGATCACCAACCATCATGCAGTTACGAGGGTTAACATCTAGGCCTTCAATGGCGACCTCGAGCATCACCGGCTCCGGTTTGCCGGTAATAACCTGGCACTTGGTCTGGGTGCAGGCTTCGATCGCGGCAATAATCGCGGCACAGTCCGGTTCGCCTCGCCCTCCCGGGAAGGGGCAGTAACGGTCGGGGTTGGTGGCCACCAAAATTGCTCGCTTGTGGAACCAGATGGCATCGAAAGCTATTTGCAGTTTGTGATAGTCAAAGGTGCGGTCATAAGACGCGATTACAATATCTATTTTTTCCGGATCATCACTGATTTTTATTCCCGCATCCTGTAGAGCATCAATCAACGGCTGCTCCGCAATCGGGAAAACCGTCTTGTCAGGATGGTGCTCTTTTAGCCAACGGGTCATAGTGACCACGGTGTTGGCAATGTCTTCTAAGGGGGTGGGAATATCCAGCCTCTCAAGTTTGTCCACATAAAGATGGGGATCTTTAGTGGGATTATTAGAGAGGAAACGTACCGGGATGTCGCGGCGCCGCAGCTCCTCAATTAGTCTCTTCGCCCCGGGCAATAGGTGGTCTCCCAAATAAATGGTGCCATCCATATCAAAAATATAGGCATCATAGAACTCGGTGGGGAACTTAAGATTCTCTTCGGCGTACAACGGTTTTCCTCTCAACTAGTATTTCTTAAAAGCGGGGGTGGAAAGCCGGCGGGCTTTCCACCCCCGATAATCGACTGGGGTTAGAACAGTAGCGCCAGAGCACAAACAATGGTGTGAGACAGCCAGATGGAGGCTGCCGGCGGGTCAATATGGGTGTCGCCACGGGCATACATTAGCCGTTGCGCAACCTCGGCCAGACCTGCCGCCATCACGCCAAATACTACTGCCGCTACCAGCGCCAGGATCAGGTTGTGTCCCACGACCGGGAACCAGACCATGGCGGCAAGACCAGCTGTGATGGTGATGTGGTGGGTAACGGGAATCTTGAAGCCTAGAATCAACATCAAAATGGTGATCGCGGAAATCCCGAAGGGTAGGGCTTGCGCGTTAAGTTCTAGTACCTTTGCTGTCTCCGGGTTGACCGCAGGAAGCAGATAGGCAACGGTTAAGGACAAACCGCCTGCCATTAGCGAAGCCATAACCCCAATGGTGATCCACTGGGAAGGCTTTTCCTGCCAACGCAGCCAGGATTCTTTATCGGTAAGCTTTGAGGTCCAATTAAAGATCGGGGTCTTACCGAAGACTAGCCGGGTTACGAAAGCGGAGAGGAAAACGGTCAACGCCACGGTATCAGTGTTAGATCCGAACCAGGGGATCAGTCGGATACAACGTTCAACTAAGTATCCACCCAGGCCGAAGGCAGCACCGATCCACAACATGGTCGGATCCCCGAATCCGGCAGGGGAGGTGTCGATATCCTTGCCCTTCTTGTCTCCCAAAAGACCTTTCCGTCCCGCATAGGCATGAGCTGCCACAGCCGATGCAAAGCAGACGTGAGGGCCAAATACCGGGCCAAATGCCAGATAGGTTAGCCCAATATCGCTACCGGTAGTAGCAGCTATTCCAAAACCGAGGAAGACGGAGAAACCGGTCATTACAAAGGCCCAGTTACCGCCGATTCCGGCCCCGAGCATGCCTCCGCCAATGGCACAGATTGCCCAGAACAGCGAAAATCCGGTCGAAGCGCCAAATGAGTTTACAAAGTCGCTGGCTTGCGCCGCCATTTGTATAGTTTCGATCATGTTTATACCTTTAGTTAGATAGGGATTGGCAAAATTGCCAAGCTTTTAGTAGCCCGGCTTGGCCTATCCGAGCCGGGAAGTTAGGGGAGTGTTTGCTAGCAGCAGCTGCCGGGAGTAGTCTCCCCGTCGGTCTCCGGTACTTCGTAGTCACAGATTAACTGGACTTTCCGCGCCGAATTCGACTGGGGATCAAACTCGTAACCTAGCCATTCGTTGACGAGGCGCCGCGCTAGTTCAATACCAATTACGCGTTGTCCCATGGTTAGAACTTGTGCGTTATTGGATTTGATTAAGCGCTCTACACTGAAGGAATCATGTCCCACGCTTGCGCGAATCCCGGGAACTTTGTTGGCGGTGATCGCCATGCCAATCCCGGTGCCGCACAGCAGGAGGGCACGGTCCGCTTCTCCGGCAGCAACCATACGCGCTCCTTTGATACCCACATGGGGGTAGTCCACGTCCTCGCCGGCTTTTAGTCCGATATCAATTACTTCTGCAACTCGCTCGTCTGCCTCTAAATCTTTTTTGATTATCTCTTTATAGTCGACAGCAGCGGAATCCGCTCCGATTACTATTCGAAGTCCCATTATTTTTCTCCTCTCATCATCAGCGTTGACGACCTAAGTTCTTTCTATAACACCTAGGGATGTTGTCCCCACTAGTTATAGAAAACTGCACTTATGAGCGAACGCGCTCCAAAGAGCGCTTGGCGGCCGCCACCACATGCTCACTGTCTAGTCCGTAATGCTTAAACAGCTCGCCGGCGGCACCGGGCAGACCAAATCCTTCAATACCTATACTCTCGCCGTTATCTCCTACGAGGTCGCGCCAAGGATCGACTAGACCGGCCTCGATCGATACTCGGGCTTTTACCGCTGCCGGGAGTACCTGTTCACGGTAGTCAGCGCCTTGAGCTTTAAACCATTCCATACAGGGAACTGAAACCACCCGGGCAGCAATGGATTCCTGAGCTAGAGTTTCGCGAGCCTGCAAAGCATATTGCACCTCGGATCCGGAGGCAAGCAAGATCACGTCCGGCTGCCCTGCGGTGTCGGCCAAAATATAGGCGCCTTTATCTGCATTCTTGGCGCTAGCGAACGCTTCGCCGCTTGCGTCCTCCATATCTTCCCGCTCGACGATGGGAAGTCCCTGGCGGGTTAAAACCAAACCTGCCGGCCCGCTTTGACGCAAAATCTGCAGCCAGCAGGCCGCGGTTTCATTGGCATCCATAGGACGAACAATCGACAGATTGGGGATTGCCCGATAGGCAGTCAAATGTTCGACCGGCTGGTGGGTAGGCCCGTCCTCGCCAACTCCAATAGAGTCATGAGTCCAAACATAGGTTACCGGGATATTCATTAGCGCAGCTAGGCGGACTGCACCGCGCATGTAGTCGCTAAAGACGAAGAAAGTGCCCCCGAAAACCCGGGTGAGACCATCGATAGCAATACCGTTCATAATGGCGCCCATAGCGTGTTCGCGCACTCCAAAGTGTAGTACCCGCCCGAAGGGGTTACCTTTCCACATATCGGTTTGCGCCGATTCGGGGATGAAGCTGTCAGCATCGGCGATAGTTGTATTATTCGAACCGGCCAGGTCAGCGGATCCACCCCAAAATTCTGGCATTACGGCTCCGATTGCAGAAATAACCTTTCCCGAGGCCGCGCGAGTAGCTAGTGAGCCTCCGGCAGTAAATACCGGGAGTGCGTCCTCGATACCCTCGGGGAGCTTGCCGGCTAGGATCCGCTCTAGTAGCTCATTTTTATCCGGATTTGCTTTCTTCCAGGCCTCAAAGCGGGGCTCCCAATCGGAATGAGCTTCCTGGGCACGCGCGGCGGCATTGTCCCGGGAGTGTTTGACGGCTTCTTCGTCGATAGCAAACATTTTCTCCGGGTCAGCTCCCAGAGCTTTCTTCAAGCCCTTGAGTTCTTCTTCCCCCAGTTTTGCGCCATGAATCGCGCCGGTGTTTTGCTTGGTAGGCGAAGGCCAACCGATAATTGTGCGCAAGGCAATGATTGAAGGCCGATGCTTTTCAGCTTTAGCAGCATTTATTGCCTGGTCAAGAGCATTTACATCTTCGTCGTATTTTCCGTCCTTAGCCAGCCAATCAACCCGCTGGGTGTGCCAGCCGTAAGATTCGTAGCGCTTGAGTACGTCTTCTTGGAAAGATACATCGGTATCGTCCTCAATGGAGATATGGTTATCATCCCAGATCACAATGAGGTTACCCAGATCTTGTACCCCAGCCAGGGAGGACGCTTCTCCGGAGATTCCTTCTTGCAGGCAACCATCACCAGCGATCACGTAAACATTGTGGTCAAAGGGGCTTTCGCCGAGGGGAGTGGAAGAGTCGAGCATACCGTGTGCCCGCCGGGAAGCCATCGCAAAACCAACCGCGGCGGCAAAGCCAGATCCCAGCGGCCCAGTAGTAACCTCCACGCCCTTAGTATGACCGTATTCGGGGTGACCGGGAGTATAAGAATTAAAGATACGGAAACTCTTTAAATCATCGAGCTCCATGTCTTGACCAGCCAGATACAACTGAATGTATTGCAGCAGCGAGGCGTGTCCGGCTGAAAGTACGAAGCGGTCGCGTCCTAACCAATCTGAATCCTTAGGATCAAAACGCAGGTGACGTTGGTAAAGCAAATAGGCAGCGGCTGCTAGCGAAATTGGGGTTCCCGGGTGTCCGCTGCCGGCTTTTTCTACTGCATCGGCAGCTAAGAGCTTTGCCGTTTTAACTGCGCGTTGATCAAGTTCATTCCACTGAGTGGTCATATTTTTCCCTTCCATCATTGGATTGATTAGGCACTTACTCTGTTGCCGATACTAACAGTTGGCTCGTCAGAAAGTCGGGTCTAGCGAGTTTTGCTCACAAAAGTGCACGCGCGTACTCTGACGCGAAACTCCAAACCTAGATCCGATAATGTACATTATGTAAACTAAACGGTTTAGGGAACATTCTCTGCTCTCTACCTACCGGACGACCTCTCTCCTGTCTTCCGGACAACATCTTCGTGGTCGTTTTGAGTTATGGGTTGCCAAGCGCTTGAATTAACACTGGAAGTATTTCCGGCAAAGCACAAAGGAGAATATCCACGATGGCCGCTGACGAGCCACTAAATCCACCACTGAAAGCTCTAGGTGACAGCCTAGAGGCAGAAATTAAAGACAGAAAAACCCATAAGCATCCGGTAGACCAAGTACCTTCGGCTCCTCGGACGCTGCTGCTATCAGTACAGCACGTTTTAGCGTTTTACGCGGGCGCGGTAGTTGTTCCCTTGGTAGTTGCGGGCGGCCTTAAGCTCGATCCCACTACTACCGTGCACCTAATTAATGCTGACCTTTTTACTTGTGGAATCGCAACGCTGATTCAGTCGATTGGATTTTGGCGTGTCGGGGTGCGCCTGCCGATTATCCAGGGCGTAACCACCATGGCGATTTCGCCTATGATTGCCATTGGTCTGGCGGTTAACCAAGACGGCGGCGTGGGAGTGCTCCCCACGATTTACGGCGCAGTCATTGTAGCCGGACTATTTACTTTCTTCGCGGCTCCAGTTTTTGCCAAGCTGATTCGTTTCTTCCCTCCGCTGGTTATCGGGATTGTGCTAACCACTATGGGCACCACATTGCTGGGAGTATCCGCTGCGGACGTGATCGGACGCGTCGACGAACAGGTACCGCCCATGCCGATCACTTTGCGCTCTTTAGCCTATGGCCTGGGAACCTTAGCCATAATCGTCCTCATTCAACGTTTCTTTAAAGGTTTTATGGGCACCTTGGCGGTACTCGCCGGCCTCATAATTGGCACCGGAGTCGCGGTGGCTCTCGGTGATGCTTCCTTCAGCCAGGTAGGCAAATCGTCCTGGGTAGCAGTCACTACCCCGTTCTATTTCGGCTGGCCCCAATTCTCCCTAACTGCCTGTATTTCTATGATCGTAGTCATGCTGCTGACCATGGTAGAAACTACCGGCGACGTCTTTGCCACCGGTGAAATCGTGGGCAAACGTATCGGAAAGAAAGAGATCACGGCAGCTTTGCGCGCCGATGGCCTCTCTACTACTTTAGGGGGAATCTTGAACTCTTTCCCCTACACCTGCTTCGCGCAAAATATTGGTTTGGTTCGCCTAACTAAGGTACATTCTCGCTGGGTAGTAGCCTGTGCCGGCGGAATTATGATCATTTTGGGAGTTATTCCCAAGGCGGGGGCGATTGTAGCCTCAATCCCCTCCCCGGTTCTGGGCGGAGCCTCCATGGCTTTGTTTGCCAACTTAACCTTAGTGGGGATTCAGACCCTATCTCGCGTAGACCTTTCAGATACCCGCAACGGGATTATTCTGACTACTTCGATCGCGCTAGCCATGCTAGTTTCCTTCAAACCAGCAATTGCAGACGCCTTCCCTGCCTGGGCACAGATTTTCTTCGCTTCGGGAGTAACCCTTGGCTCGATTACCGCCATCTTGCTCAACTTGTTGTTCTTCCACGTGGGCCCGCGCGCAAAAGGCGAGGACGTGGCGCTAGGTGCCACCGGCAAGCGACGTTCTTTGCGGGCAGTTAACAAAATGAGTGAAGAAGAGTTTGTAAATACCTTCTCCCGCTTGTTTAATGGGGTAACTTGGCCGCTGCAGGCAGCAGCTGGGATGCGTCCCTTCCAGGATGTAGGAGAACTTAAAGAAGCACTCCAGGACGCGGTAATGGTGGCGGATAAAGACGCTCAGAATCAGCTGATTGCTGCCTATCCTGATGTAACCCAGATGTTGACTGCCAGCGAGAGTGAAGCCAAAGAAATTTCCCAAGACGTGGGTTCTTTAGCCTTAGGTACGCTCACGGAAGAACAAAAAGCTCAGCTGCACACCTTGGAAAGCTCCTATCATGAGAAGTTCAATCTGCCTTTAGTGGCCTTGCTTTCCCGAATGGACAGCGTAGAGGAGATCATTAAGGACGGACTACACCGCCTAGAGAACTCCCCGCGCCATGAACGGGTAGTCGCCCTGGGTCAGGTGGTAGAAGTGGCCAATGATCGCTTAGAGATCATGATGGCGGACGCCAACCCCATCCGTTCGGCTTGGAGTCGCAAGTTTGAACAACTCGACTAATAGCGATTAGCTATTTTCCTTTTCTGACGTACCAGAAGAGGTTTCCCATGCGGGATCGAACCCACCCGGGGTTGTCCATACCCGGGTGGGTAGCTCCCCTGGCAAATACTGATTATTTTGCGAACAGAAGATCGGTCCAGCAGGATCATCAGTTTTCATCTGCGCGCGGTAGTCGCGCAAGGCTCCCACTGCCCATTTCCCCAAGAAAATCAGGGCTACCAGATTAACCAATGCCATTAGGGCGGTCGCCCAGTCAGCTATCGACCACACTGATTTCAAAGGCAGAATCGCCCCGATAGCCGTAGACGCGATTACCAGCAATTTCAAAGGCAAAGCGGAGCGATCTACACCCACAATAAACTTGTAATTGGTTTCCGCGTAGGTGTAGTTCCCCAGGATAGTGGAATAACCAAAACAAACCATCATTACCATTACGAACACGAACACCACAGTTTGGGTGGTGCTATTTGACCCCAATGACGTAACTATGGAATCCATAGTCAGCACTGCCCCATCGACATGGTTTTGCTTATCCCAGAAGGGAACTGACATCAAAATAATGAAGGCGGTGGAGGTGCACACCAGCATGGTGTCCACGAAAACTCCCAGCGCTTGAATCATTCCCTGGGTGGCGGGGTGACGCACCGTAGCAATAGCAGCCGCATTAGGAGCCGACCCCATGCCGGCCTCGTTAGTAAACAGACCCCGCTTAGTACCGGTAGTAATCGCGGCAATGAACGCTCCCCCAGCTCCCGCAACTGCCGGCGGCATATAGGTGTTGGACTGCCCGAACGCTCCCATAAAGATCTCCCGGAACACAAAGGGAATCCGATCATAGTTAAGAATAATCACCAAGATCCCCATGGCAACATACAGCAGCGCCATCGCCGGAGCCAGATATTCCGAAAACTGAGCAATTTTGCGTACCCCACCTACTACTAGCGGCAAAGTTAAAAGGACTAGGATCAGTGCGGTTGCCCAGACCGGGAAACCTAGATAGTCGGAGTTGGCTAGCTGAGAAATCGAGTTTGCCTGGATCATTTCGAAACTAAATCCGTAGGCAAAGATTAGCAGCACCGCAAACACAATCCCCCAGGTACGCGAGCCAAGGCCGCGTTGAATATAAAAGGCCGGGCCGCCCCGGAAGGTGCCGTCTCCGTTGCGAACTTTAAATAGCTGTGCCAAAGTAGCTTCCACAAAAGCGGTAGCCATACCGACTAACGCCACTACCCACATCCAAAATACCGAGCCCGGTCCGCCGGCAACTACCGCCAGCGCAACCCCGGTAATTGAGCCCGTCCCTACCCTATCTGCCAGCCCGATCGCAAACGCTTGGAAGGAAGAAACCCCACCTTCGGAGCCGCCACGAGAACGCGTAATTACTTTCAGCATGTGGGTGAACATGCGCACCTGCATACCTGAGGTACGTATGGTGAGCCAGATGCCCACCCCTAGCAGGGTTATCATCAGCAACCACACCACCGAATTGTTATAGGCAGTATCGAGGAGGCCGGAGATTGTCTCATTCCACTGTTCAAAGGCAGTTAGAGATTCTTTAGAGACCGAAATCGGCATAGGTTACTCCTTCATGATGGGCGGCTTAGCAATTAGCTTTGACTAGGTGAGGGGAAGATACTCCCGAAACCTGTTTAAATATACTCGCTGTAGCGGGTAGCTAAAAAATTTGTATATTTCTTAAATTTGCAGAAAAAGCCCCGGCATTTAAGTTAAGCCGGCACTGCCCACAGATGGGTCGCAAGCGCCTTCACTTTTACCCGGTCCCCCACAATAAATGGTTCATCCCCGCTTTGGCGACGACTGGCCAGTAGCCCAAACTCGGTTTCCACCTGCAGAAGATAGGTATCGCCTTCGAAAAGCGACCCCACTACCTGCCCCACTTCTGCTTGGATAGGATCTTTATTACGTTCAGGGGGCAGGTTACTAATTTCTATAGAATAGGGCGAGCCGAGCGCCACTATTTTCCGGCTCTGTCCATTGGCACCAGCTAAGCTATCAGCAGCGGGAACCTCCAGCTGCTGTCCAAAAGCGGTGAAATGCGCACTAACTTGCCCGAATCGATCTGTGTTGATCACCGCGTTAGTACTGACTTGGGTAGTGGCTCCCAGGTAGAGGGCGGTTTGCAGATCCGCCGGGTGAGATACCAGATCCTGCGGGTAATCATCTTGAATAATTTTTCCTTCGCGCAGCAAAATAATCCGGTCGGCAATCGCAAAGGCTTCCGGCAGGTCGTGGGTAACATACAGGGAAGCAGCCCCAATCCGCCGGTGGATCCGCAAGATTTCTCCGCGAAGTCGCAGGCGCGAATAGGGGTCGACATGGGCTAAAGGCTCATCAAACAGTAGCCAACGGGGTCGGCGCAGTAGTGCTCGCGCCAAAGCCACCATTTGCCGTTGCCCGGTAGATAGTGAGCCGGGATATTGCCGCGAAAGGGAACTTAACCCCAGATCGGTCAGCGTTACCTGCAGGTCTTCCGCATTCCCCCCGGCTAAGGCCACATTTTCCTGAACCGTTAGATGCGGAAAGAGGCCGTCCCGATCAGCTACCAGCGCACTGGCGCGGGCACCGGGAGAAAAGTCAGACACGTCCTCGTCCCCACAAAATATCTGGCCACTACTTGGTTGCAGTCCCGCAATGGCTCGTAATAATGTGGTTTTCCCCGCTCCGGAAGGCCCGATAATTACCACTAGTTCTCCCGGATCAACGCTAAAGGACACGGGACCGAGCACCCAATGTGAAGAACGCGAAACCCGTAGCTCTTTTACCGTTAACGCGGACGGTTCCATTTTCCCTCCTCCTTCGGTACCAGGATAAATAGCAAAATAGAGACAATTAATACCGCCAAAGACAGTCCGAAAGCTGGCGGATAGTTCGCTTCATCAACCATGGCAAACATTTGCGGAACCACCACCGGAGTATCGGGAGCCGCCACCCACACCAGTGGCGCCGATAAAGTGGTGGAAATCGCGACTACTGTCGCTAAAGTCAAACTGAAGTAGCGCCTGACAGCGGGAAGCAGTATTTTTAGGGCTGCCTCTACCCTACCGACGCCTAAGACTCTTACCGACTCAAATTCGGCTTGGCCGATAACTCTAAAACGGGCAGCCAAAAAATAGGTAACCGGCATACCGATTAAGAGGAAGGAACATAGTGATAAAAACCCTCCACTGGAAAAGGGCCACGGCAAACCCTGTTGGCGACTAAGCATCCAGCCAGCACCAATGGCGGCTGCGGGCAGGGACAAGATCACAATAAACAAGGCTTCGACACCCAGATTTCGTCTCTGGGATCCGGCGCCTCTAGTAGCTGCTAGCACCAGTAGGCACAGGCCGGCGGCTAAGGCCGATAGCAACCAGGTGTTGATCACCGATTCCAACTTATCGAAAGAGAACTTGGCGTTGAGCAGCAGGTATAGGAGCAAGCATGCAGAGCTAACGGCATAGAGGCCCACTGCTACAAGCGGGAGCGGCCGGGCCGGCCCCAAAGAAAAGCTACGCTCTCCTAGGGAGGCAGCCGGGAAAAACCGGCGGTAGCTAGAGAAATATAGGCCGATTAAAAGTCCGGCCACGCATAGGCAAAGACCGATTAGTGCCAGGGAGGCGCGTCCTAAAAATGCGGTTTCGAAACTGCCGGTGGATCGCAGCCATAAAGAGTGAGCCACATTCATATTTTTTCCTCCCACCAGGTCAGGCACTAGCGGGTCGGAAAGAGCTAGCGAGAAAGTTACCCCCAGCGATAAAGGAACCGATACCAATAGGGGCCGCGCAATCACCAAGCGGAAAACCTGCCAGTTACTAAGCCCCAAGATTCGCGCCTGGTCTAGTTGATCCGGGCGAATGGTTTGCAAAGTAGAGCGGGCAGAAAAATAGGCTAAGGGCGCGAGCGAGAAAGCAAAAACCGCTATTACTGGAAGCGGCCCGACGAGGACGCTCGCGGAGGAACCCGCGAAGGAGCGTAAAGCGCTAGCAACTATAAAGGGCGGGATCGCGATGGGACACAGGCATAGCATGGTGGCAAGTTGCCGAAAACGCTCGGGTAAAAACCGGGTTCCTAAGGCGGCACCACTGCCCCATAAAGTAGCCAGAATTGCCGAACCAATCGCCTCGAGTAGGGACAGACGGATGGCAGCAGTAATGGCTTCCTCTCCGGGGCTAGATTTTACGATCGCCGCGCGAACTACGAAAGCCAGCGGCCATAGAGCTGCGAGAATACAGAAGACAATAATAATTGACCAGCTAAGTGTGCGTAGTAATATCTTGTTCACTGCCGCCACTCCTGCCTGGCGAACCAAGTCAACCAGCGATCACGATCCGCGGCTGATTTTTGCGGACGCGCCGGCAAAATATAGGGGTCGTCCTGCTCTAAACGCGAAGCTAGAGAGCCGGGGATAGACCGAATAATCGCCAGTTGCGGGGTAGCAGATTTAACGGCTACCCCTTGGCCAGCTTTTTGTGACAGCCAATCCAGAAACCGTTTTGCTTCTCCGACGCGACCCGCATTCTTCAAAAGGGCGGCCGAACCGATCTCATAGGAGGTGCCCTCTTGTGGATAGGAGATAGTAAGGGGCTTGGTAGCTTCGCTTTTGCCAGCACAATAGGGGGTGAAGGTGATCGCAATCGCGGCTTCCCCTGCCAGTACCGTTTTCACAGGAGCAGTTCCCGAGTTCGTAAGACGGGGTACATTGTCGTAAATGTTTCTAATGGCAGTGCTCGCCTGGTCAGCATAGATTTCATCTAGAACCCGCACCACGGTAAAGGCAGTTCCCGAAGTAAGCGGAGAAGAAGCAGCCACCAGGGTGCGATATTGCGGGTTGGCAAGCTCGGCCCATGATCTAGGTACCGGTAAGCCCCGGGCGGCTAAAGCTGTTTGATCAGAACAAAACCCCAGCAACGAGCCATAAACCCCGAACCAGTAACCCTCGCCATCGCGCATAGCTTCCGGAATATCGCTGATTCCCGCTGGCTGGTAGGCAGACAGCAGGCCGCGCCGCTTCGCTAGCACATAGTTTTCTGCCGGGCCTCCCACCCAAACATCAAACTCGCGGGTTTTGGGGCTCGAGGAAATCCGGGTTAAGGCTTGAGCAGTCGGCAAGCGCAGGTAGGAAACATTTTTTCCCGTGGCGGCGGCATAGGCATCCCGCCAATTTTTACAGATGGATTCTTCGTTAGAACAGATAAAAGCTAGTTGTTCTTTTCCTGCGGGGTGACAACCGCATAAAACCATGCTCAAAAGCAAAGTCAAGAGAACTACCAAGCGGGAACGCATGTCAGTAACGATAGCAGGCTGGCGGAAACATTTTGGTTTCCGCCAGCCTGCTTTGGGTATTTTGATTATTTGGGATCGTTTAGCGCCGCTTAGGCGTAACGCTATGCCCGCTCATCCAGTTTTTGTTTATGGGCGCTCATAATCCGCCGTTCGTCACGTCCTACGATCGCAAAGATTAAGACTGTCAATACCGAAAAGACGATAAATACGATAAAGGTCAGGTTCCAACCGAAGTTATGAACTAGCAGCCCGACTCCAGTGGAAGCCAAGGTAGCTCCCAGCAGATATCCGAATAGACCAGTGAATCCAGCGGCGGTACCCGCTACGTTACGCGGAGATAGGTCAATAGCCTGCAAACCAATCAGCATCACCGGACCGTAAATAAGTCCCCCGATTAGCGCTACTAGCAGGATCAATACCCACATGGGAGTCCCTACCGGAGCCAACCAGTACCCCAGGATTGCTAGGGCAGTGCAGATAGTAAAGAAGATTCCTGCCCCCGAGCGATATCCTTTAAAGACTTTGTCGGACATCCAGCCACATAGTAGCGTACCCACGATCCCCGCGATTTCATAGGCGAAGATACCCGCCAGGCCGGAACCAATCTCGGCATGATGCTTTTCGTTCATGTAGACGGTAATCCAGTTCAGTACCCCGTAACGCAGGGCGTAGACGAATACGTTAGCCACTGCCAGCATGACGATCGTGCGGTTGGTGAGGACGTGTTTGAAAATCAAATCCTTGGCGGACATCTTTTCTCCCTCGTCTACTTCCACTTTGGCCGGGTCGTTGCGGTATTCCTCGATCGGGGGAAGCCCAAGAGATTCGGGAGTATCCCGGATCAACAGGAAGCCAATAAACGCTACTATCAGGGCGATCACCGCAGGCAACCAAAAGGCCGAGCGCCAGTCATCAGCGGTCCAGGCCAGGCCAATACCTACCAGGGTGGGTAGCAGGGCTCCCCCAACGTTATGGGCAGTATTCCAAATAGAGGTGATGGTACCGCGTTCATTAGTGGAGAACCAGTGTACTAATACCCTGCCGCAAGGAGGCCAGCCCATACCTTGGAACCATCCATTCAAAAACATGACGGTCGCAAAGATTCCGACTGAGGCGGTTACCCAAGGCACGAAGGCTACTACCAGGTTGGTACATGCCGATAGTGCCAGGCCGATCACCAGGAAATAGCGGGCGTTGGAACGGTCAGAGAGCATCGCGGAGAAGAACTTCGATAGCCCGTAGGCAAACAGAACCGCGTTCGCGATAATTCCTACTCCGACTTTGTCGATGCCGGTGTCATCCATCAGCAAAGGAGCGATGGAGGAGATATTGTTTCTAATCAGATAAAAACCGGCATAACCAATGAAGATACCTAAGAAGACCTGCAATCGCAGGCGAGGGAAAAGCTGTTTGACTTTATTTTCGGGCAGTCGTGGCGCCGGCAAGGGTGCCTTTAGCCAGGAAAGACCTTTAGGGGATGCCATAATTCACTCCGCTGTGTTCGTGGCGGCTTTGACCGCCTTAAGGAAACTTACAGACTCTAGTCTGCCTTCCTATTGGTAACAATCAGCGGCAAAAGCGGTGACAGGCAGTAACGATGCTGTTACCCAAAAATCAATTTTCTCGACCGAGATACTCTAAAATATACCCGCCACCGCGCAGGGTATGAATCATTTCATCACTGCCGGCAGAGCGCAGTTTGGCACGTAGGCGGTAAATAGTAGTTTTTACCATATCGCGGCCGCCCGAAGTAGAGGTGGTTTCCCAAACTTGGTTAAGTAGTTCCCGAATAGTTACTACTCCCCCGTTGGCCTCAGCTAATACTCGCAGTAACTTAAATTCGGTTTCCGACAGCTTTAGATCTTTAGCTAGATAGTAGGCGCGTCCGCGCGCAGTATCCAGCGAAAGCGGCCCTAGTTCGCGCCGCGGTTCCATCTGCCGCATTTTATGGGTACGCCGTAAAATTGCTTCTACCCGCAAGGATAGTTCCCGGGGAGAAAAGGGTTTCGGTAAATAGTCATCGGC
The DNA here is from genome assembly GCF_022133705.1 of Varibaculum cambriense. GTDB lineage: Bacteria > Actinomycetota > Actinomycetes > Actinomycetales > Actinomycetaceae > Varibaculum > Varibaculum cambriense_A. The sequence goes on along the minus strand of NZ_JAKNHJ010000006.1, from coordinate 35,546 downwards.
ACCCGCCTGCAACCCTTCGATGCGCTGCTGAGGGTCCCCCAGAGCAGTAAGCATTAGAATCGGCAGCTTTTGCGCTGATCTAATGCGTTTTGCCAGTTCTACCCCCGAGCCGTCAGGTAGCATTAAATCCAGTATCACCAGCGCTAAATCGGAAGATTTAACCAATTTCCAGGCCGAGGCCGCACCGGAGGCCTCCAATACTTCGCAACCGGTTTCCTCCAGGGTATAGCGAACAATTTCGCGCATTTGCGCTTCGTCATCTACTACCAGCACCAGTGGTTTCACTTTGTTCCTCCCTTGGGCAAACTCACTACAAATGTAGTTCCTCTTCCCTCTAAAGTGTCAACCAATACCTCTCCCCCATGGCCGCGAACGATTTGGGAGACTACCCCCAGTCCTAGTCCCGCCCCCGAGTTCGCAGTCGCAGCCTGGCTGGTTTGTCCCCCGTAGTAGGTGAACAAATCACGCCGCTGACTCTTAGAGATTCCACCGCCATTATCGGTGACTTCTAAAATAACTTGTGCTCCGTCCTGGAAGGAGCGCACCACGATTTTTACTCCCTCCCGGCAGTGCCGAGCCGCGTTATTGATCAGGTTCCAAATCACCTGTGAAAGTAACTGCCGATCCCCGTATACATAGAGCGGGGCGCCGGGATCGGTTAACAAAATATCTACCGCTAAAATTTCGCGAACCTGCGAGGCTGCCTGCCGTACTAGCTCGCGCAAATCCACGTCTTCTTTGTCTAGTCGCAATCCCGAGCCGCGAATCTTCGCACCGGTTAGAAAGGTTTCCGCGAGGCGAATCGCGTGGGCAGAATTAGTGGTAACCGTGTGTAACAGGCGGCGTTGCCGCTCATCCAGGGAAGTATCTTCTAAAAGTTCCGCCGCCCCGGAAATCAGCGCCAAAGGGGTACGGATTTCATGGGACAAAATATCGGTGTTGGTGGCGTCACTGGGGAGCTTTGCTCTGCGCCGTGGCAGATGCCATATCCATTTGTGTAGGGCGTAGCCACCTAAAATTCCGCCAGCCAGCCCAATTAAGAAAACTAGGATTTCCACCGTTATCCGGCATTTCGCCGTGCCCGGGCGGCAGCTAGCTCGTCGGGAACTTTCAGTTCTTGGTTAGCAGACTCTACCGGAAGTTCCGCTAGGGTGCCTTCAATCTCTCGCCAGACGCGCCCTACTGCGATTCCAAATACTCCTTGTCCCCCTTGCACCAGGTCGATTACCTCGTCGGTGGAGGTACATTCGTAAACGGAGGCTCCATCGGACATGAGGGTAATAGAGGAAAGCGAGTCCACCCCGCGTTTTGAGAGGGCGTCGACTGCTACTCGAATCTGTTGCAGGGATACTCCGGTATCGAGCAGACGTTTTACAATTTTCAGCACCAAAATATCGCGGAAAGAATACAGGCGATGGGAACCTGAGCCTTTAGCGGAGCGAATGGTGGGCTCCACCAATCCGGTTCGCGCCCAATAATCCAGTTGCCGGTAAGTTATCCCGGCGGCTTTACAAGCAATAGGGCCGCGGTAGCCGGTCTCGGTATCCAGATCCGCTAAGGTATCTCCAAATAACATGCCTTGCGAACGTTGTGGGCGCGGCTGCCTATCCATGGACAACTCCCTGACGATCGGTTTAACTACAGTCTTAACGGTATTTTCTTTGCCCTGGTCGGTCAAGAACCTTTTACGGAAAGTCTCAAGCTTTACTTGAGGTTTAATTCAGCTTTTCCGCAGAAACCCGCACCATCTGCAAAAACATTTGAGCAGCTGCTTCGGACAGTTCTTGCGTCTCCGATAGATGTCGCGCCTTCGCCACGCTATTCGCGCGGTAGCCCGCAGGAGTAGCCGCCCGTTCTACCAGGTCTAGTAAACGCAGGGCAGCAGTTTTTAAGAACCGTAACTGACGCGGAGGAATCCCCTGTTCCACCAGCAGGCTAGCCAGCTTAACGATTTGGTGACTGCGAGGAGGAAACCGCCCCGCCAGATCCGGGGAAACCAGCCCTGCCTGCACAAAAGAGTTTAATTCCGCAGTGGAAACCCCACTTAAGTCCAAAAGCTCACGGGTCGTAAGGGTTCCATCGCTCGCCGCAGAGGTAACCAATTGCCCTTCGGAGGCAATCAGCCGCGCCGCCTGTTGCGGAGGGGGAACCTCACTGAGAGTTTGCCCCGCGTCTAGTTGCGCTAGCTGTTCGCGAATAACCCGCAGGGGCAGAAAAGAATCACGTTGCCTCGACAGGCAAAAACGAACCCTCTCGATGTCGGCAGCCGAATACTTGCGGTATCCCGAGGCAGTACGCGCCGGTGAAACTATCCCCTGATCTTCCAGGAAACGCAGCTTGGAGACCGAAATAGTCGGGAATTCACCTTTTACGCGTTCGACTACTTTGCCGATCGAGAAAACCGGCTTAATGGATACTCCCGCCGGCCAGGACGCAGCTTTAGTCTCAAGTTGCGCGCTCCGTCTTGCTGATGCCGCCACCAAGTCTAAGAATCCCTCCGGGAGGCATAGTAAACCATCCGGTATTTTCCAATCTGCACACTATCGCCGGTTTTCAACTGGATAGAATCTACCCGCTCGCGGTTTACATAGGTTCCGTTAAGGGAACCGGCATCGCGAACCACGTAACCGTCCTCTTCGCTTACAAAGATGGCGTGCTTGCGAGAAACGGTAACGTCATCAAGGAAAATGTCGCATTTGGGTTTGCGCCCTACTGTGACTTTTTCCGCGTTTAGTAAGAAGCGGGCTCCTACGTTCGGGCCGCGTACGACTACCAGCAAAGCTGACCCCTCCGGAAGCTGCGCAATGGTGTTGCGAGCATCTTCAGAAAGCGCACTGCCGGCAACCAGATCATCGTCCCTAATCGCGCCGATAACCGCGGTAGTTATGGGATCTGCCAAGTCGTTGTCGCTCATGGAGTCCTCCTCTTGCTAGTTCCTTGCCCACCTATCCTGGCGGGCTTTTCAATGTTAGCGCAAAACTTTTTCCGACTCACCGGTTTGTCACATATTGGTAACAAAATTTTCCGAGCCAAAAAATATAGGTCGCGCCAGGACTGGTATAGTTTGCGCCATGAACGAACCCGTATCACATTTGGTCTTAACCTTGTCCTGTCCTGACCGTCCTGGAATTGTCCATGACGTCACCAAAGTGATTGTCAAGGTAGAGGGCAACATTGTCGATTCTCAACAGTTCGACGATCCTGAAACTAAAAGTTTCTTTATGCGGGTAGAGATCCACACCCGGCGCAGCGTCCAGGAAGTTAGAGAGGCTTTTACCCCCTTGGCGCAGCAGTACTCGATGCGTTGGAGCGTCAATGAGGTCGGCAAGAAAGTCCGCACTATCATTATGGTTTCCAAAGAAGGGCATTGCCTGTCTGACCTGCTATATCGCCACCGTAATTTGAATCTACCGCTCGAAGTGGTGGCAGTAATCGGCAACCACCCAGATTTGGCGCCGCTTGCCCAGTTCTATGATGCGCCCTTCCTGTGTATCCCAGTGACCAAAGACACTAAAGCCAAGGCAGAGGCAGAGCTGCTCGCCCTCATTGATGCGGAAAATGTGGAACTAGTGGTGCTTGCCCGCTATATGCAGATTCTCTCCGATAAGGTTTGCGAGCGCCTGCACGGCCAAGTAATCAATATCCACCACTCTTTCTTACCTTCTTTCAAGGGGGCGCGTCCCTATCACCAGGCGCATCAACGGGGAGTGAAACTAATCGGGGCAACTGCCCATTTCGTAACGCCCGATCTGGACGAAGGCCCGATTATTGCCCAAGAGGTGATTCCGGTTTCCCACCGGGACTCTACTGCCTCCATGGTGCAAAAGGGGCAGGATGTTGAGCGTAGGGTGCTGGCTCAGGCCGTCACCTGGTATTCCCAGCGGCGAATCCTGCTAAACGGTAACCGCACTGTGGTTTTTGAATAGGGCGTCTGTAGAGGGAATCCGCCCGGCACGTTTTTGCGGGCGCGCCCTTAAAGATGCACCTTAATTTTGGCACTTAGGACACCAGTAGCTGCGCCTGCCGGCCACGATCTGTTCGCGGACAGTTGCTCCGCAACGCCGACAAGGCTGTCCAGAGCGCTGGTAAACCCAAAAACGCCCCTGGGAAGGATCATCAGTGGTGCATATCAGGCCTTCTTTGAGGCCGCGCCGCATTTGGGAGCGCAGGTCTTCCCATAATGCCTGCAAGCGTTTTACCGAGACTTTAGCGGCCTGCCGGTTAGGGTTGATCCCGCAGCGAAATAGGCATTCGGCGCGGTAAATATTGCCGGGCCCGGCGATAAAGGATTGATCCATTACTACTTCCCCGATCCGGCGGGTAGTTTTGCGGGCGCGGGCAATAAAATCCTCAGCCGTGCAAGAATCCACCAGCGGATCAGGTCCCAGGCGATCCAAAATTTTCTCTACCCCCGCTTTATCGAGCAGTTCGCATTGGTTCGGACCAGAAAGGTCAGCTATTGCCCGCGAAAATTCTAGCCGCAGCCGCACGTTTTCCCCGGGAGGAGTCGGCTGGAACTGACCCGAAAAATGTTTATAGGTATCGCCAGGGTGTTCGCCCGCCATCCGGGGAGCACCGATATGCCCGGGCAAAGCTATGCCCTCCCCAGCTTGAAACTTCCAGGAACCGTATAGCCCCAGGTGTACGTGCAAAGTCGCTGGCTGCGGAACATTAAAATCTAGGAAGAGGTGTTTGCCCCAGGCCCAGGGGCGAGTAATTTTTGCGTTATCGAGGGCGGCCGCGCCCTCAGCAAAACGTCCCTGCGGGGAGGAAGCGCGCGCGATACCGAGTTTTGAGAGCTCGGTAAAAGCGATGGCTAAACGGTGAATAGAATGTCCCTCTGGCATAGGACAATTCTTGCCTAGGGCGCTACGTTTGCCAAACCGCCGGGAATATCTAGGCTTGAAGCATGAGTGAAAATTCCTGGGGGCAGACCCCGCGTGTTCAAGATGACCTTTACCGCCATATCAATGGCACTTGGCTAGACAGCTATGAAATCCCAGCTGACCGCGCGGTTGATGGGGCTTTCCGCGACCTGGTAGAGGAGGCGCTACTCCACTGCCGTACCCTTTGTGAAAATGCGGCAGCCGGAAAATTGGAGCGCCCGCAGGAGGCGGAAACCAGCAGTGAGCGTTGGGATTTTGATGCCACCCGGATTGGACAGCTCTTTCAGGCTTATCTGGATCAAGAAGCGCTCACCGCGCAGGGAACCGCCCCGATTGCGCCTCTGCTAGAAAAAGTGGACTCCTGCGCAAGCCGGGAGAAGTTAGCCCAGGTACTGGGAGAGTTGGAGCGGGAAGGCATTGATTCTCCGGTTGCTTTCCTGGTCAGTATCGATGCTGAAAATCCGCAGCGGTATATCGGACAGTTCTATCAGGCGGGGCTGGGATTGCCTGATGAATCCTATTACCATCAGGATGAACACCGGGAGATCCGGGAAAAATACCGAGATTTTTTGGCGCAAATGGCCTTAGAAAGCGGGATTGCTGCCGCGGGAACGGAAACCGACTTCGCTCAGCAGATTTTCGATTTTGAAACCGCGTTAGCGGGTCACCACTGGGATGCGGTGCGCAGCCGCGACGCGCAAGCTACCAATAACCCCACTACTTTCGAGGAGTTTACCCGTAAAAATACCGGGTTTGCCTACACTGCTTGGGCGGACGGTTTGAGGGTGAAACTTGCGGCCGGTGCGGATCCGATTAACGTGTATATGCCTTCCTATCAGGAAGGGTTTGCCCAGCTGTGGGCGAACACCGATCTAGCCGTTTTAAAGCATTATCTTCAGATGAAAGTAGTTTTAGCCTTCGCGCCGTATCTGGCTCCGCAGCTGCAAGAACTCCGCTTTTCTTTTTACGGAACTACCCTTTCGGGGACTCCCCAGCGCCCCAAGCTATGGAAGCGGGCGGTGGGAACCGTGGAATCGGTTTTAGATGAGGCGCTGGGGCGCGCCTATGTGGCCTACCATTTCCCGCCGGAGCGCCGCGACGAGATGGAGAAACTCGTGGGGGCGCTTTTGGATGCCTATCGGGAGGGAATCGAAAAACTTGATTGGATGGGAGAAGAAACCCGCACGCGCGCCCTCGAAAAACTTTCCAAATTTACTTACAAAATCGGGTATCCACGACGTTGGCGCGACGATAGCGCTCTGCGCTTTAACGAAGGCGACACCCTGGTAGATATGATTCGCGCTTCCAGTGCTTTTGAAACTGACTTCCAGCTGGCGCGGATTTTAAAACCGGTAGATAAGGAAGAATGGCATATGAGCCCGCAAACGGTTAACGCCTATTATTCTCCGCTGGCCAATGAAATCGTCTTTCCGGCCGCCATTCTGCAGCCCCCATTTTTTGATCCGAAGGCTTCGCACGCCGCCAACTTTGGCGGTATCGGTGCGGTGATCGGCCACGAAATCGGGCATGGTTTCGATGATCAAGGCTCCCACTATGACGGTGACGGCAAGCTTACCGAATGGTGGACCGAGGACGACCGGGAAGAGTTTACTAAACGCACCGCAGCCTTAATCGCGCAATACGATAGCTACCGCCCCAGCGAACTTCCGGGCGAGGACGTGCACGTCAACGGCGCCCTCACTATCGGGGAAAATATCGGTGACCTGGGCGGACTGGCGATTGCTTTTAAAGCTTGGAAGAAGGCGCATCCAGAAGAGGCCGACTTGGCTCCCGAGTTCTTTTATTCTTGGGCCCGGGTGTGGCGCACTGCGATCCGCCCGGAAGCGGCCCGCCAACGCCTGGTGATCGACCCCCACTCCCCTGCCGAGTTCCGCTGTAACGGGGTAGTACGTAACTTGGATGCTTTCCACGATACTTTCCAGACCACGCCCGCGGATAAACTCTGGATGGAGCCGGAGGAACGGGTAAGAATCTGGGAATAGGAACACTTCAAAAGTAAGCATTAGGATAGGTCTAAAAACAGGAGAGGACATGCCGGGTACTAATCTGACCAAGATTGAGGCGCAAGAACGCAAGAACGTTATCGGGAAAGTCGATTACACCGTCGAAGTAGAGCTATCGGAACGCGGAGAAACTTTTTCTTCCCGCACGGTGATTGATTTTGAGGCTAAAGCCGGAGCCAGCACTTTCGTAGATTTAATCGCCCCGGAAGTGGTCTCTATCGAGTTAAACGGCCAAGATTTGGGCACTGATTGTTACCGCGACAGGCGGATTGAACTTAGCGACTTGCAGTCGGAAAATCACCTGGAAGTAGTAGCTAACTGCGCCTATATGCATACTGGCGAGGGTGCGCATCGCTTTACTGATCCTGCCGATGGCCTCACCTATGTTTACACCCAGTTTGAGGTACCGGATGCGCGGCGAGTATTTGCCTGTTTTGAACAGCCCGACCTGAAAGCGACCTACCAGTTCTCGGTGACGGTACCGGAAAGTTGGACGGTGCTATCGAATATGGATACCCCGCGTCCGCAATCTTTAAAGGTGGAGCGCGCCGGGGATACTAAGCAACATGTTTTCCATTTTGAACGCACGCCTTTACTATCCAGCTATATCACTGCCCTGGTCGCCGGCCCCTACCATAGCGTAAAATCTGTGCTTACCAGTATTGATGGGCGCTCCATTCCCTTGGGAGTTTACTGCCGGCAATCGCTAGCCAAATATCTGGACGCGGATTTTGTTTTCGAGCAAACCATTGCCGGGTTCCGTTTTTACGAATCTCACTACGGTCGCCCCTATCCCTTCACCAAGTATGACCAGATTTTTGTTCCCGAATATAACGCGGGGGCAATGGAAAACGCGGGCTGTATTACTTTCCGGGATGAATATATTTTCCGCACTAAGCCGTCTGGAGCGCAGCTGGAACAGCTAACTAACACAATTTTGCACGAGCTGGCTCACATGTGGTTCGGGGATCTGGTCACTATGAAATGGTGGGATGACCTGTGGCTAAATGAGTCTTTTGCCGAGTTTATGTCGTATTGGTGCATGGCCGAAGGCACTCGCTTCCAGGATGCCTGGACCGGGTTCACCATGCGGAAAGTATGGGGGGTCAACTGCGATCAGCTGCCTACCACTCACCCGATTGTGGCACCCATCAGTGATCTTGCAGATGTAGAAGTCAACTTCGATGGCATTACCTATTCCAAGGGCGCCTGCGTGCTGCGGCAATTGGTGGCTTATGTGGGTGAAGGTAATTTCTTGAAAGCTCTGCGTAGCTATTTTGCTAGCCACGAATATTCCAATGCGACTTTGGCTGATTTCTTGGGAGAGCTGGAAAACGCCAGTGGACGCAACTTGAAGCAGTGGAGTCAGGTTTGGCTGCTAGAGGCCGGGATTACCCAGCTGGAGTCACAGATTGAAAGGGACGCGAGCGGGAAGGTTACCAGCTTCAACATTGTTCAGTCTTTGCCGCAGGAAGGCACTAGTCTGCGTCCCCACGCCACTAGCGTCGGCGCCTACGATTTTGATTCGCGCGGGAAACTGGTTTTGGTGCGCCGCGTCGATGTGGACATTAAAGGCGAGGTCACCGCGGTTCCCGGGTTAGTGGGAACCAGGCATGACGTCTATGTACTTAACTATGAAGATTTAGCGTATGCGAAGATCCGTTTTGATGCTGATTCCTGGGAAGTACTGCGTACTCGCGTTGGCGATTTCGCGGATTCGTTGCCGCGAGCAGTGATTATGTGTGCTGCCTGGGATATGGTGCGCGACGGAGATCTGAGCGCTTCGAAATACCTAGAGATGGCTTTGGGGGCGCTCAAACACGAAACTAATTCTTCGGTGTTGAACGGGATTCTACGGCACATCCAGGGTGCCCTGGTTTACTATGCTGCCGATCCCGCTAGCGCGCATCGCCTGCTGGCTCCGGCGCTTTTCGCTTTGGCAGAGGAAGCAGAGCCGGCCTCGGATCGCCAACGGCAATTGGTGCGGGCATTCTTGCAGGTTGCGGGAGGAAAGGAAGCCCCGGAAATCGAGCGTTGGTTTGCGGAAGGCAAAGTGCTTGAGGGCGTGAGCGTAGATACGGATCTGCGTTGGGATATGCTTTTTGCTTTGGCGGCTAATGGGCAGGCCAACGAAGATATGATCCGCAAAATGGAGGAAAGCGACGATACGATTACCGGTCGGGAGAACGCTTTCTTAGCGCGCGCCGCCCTGCCGGGTCGAGATAACAAGACGCAGTGGGCGCAGCGGGTCCTGGAAGACACTAGCCTCACCAATGGGCAGATTGATGCTTTGACCGTGGGGATTGCGCGTTCCCTCTGGCTGCAGCCAGCCGATGCCGCCGATATGATCGAGCCCTATTTTGCAGCGCTGAACGATATTTGGTCCTCCCGCACTATGCATATGGCAGAATCCCTAGTCGGCGGGCTTTATCCCTTAGCGGTGCAAAGCCGGGAAGGTTTTGACCTGGTGGAGCGGACAGAGCGTTGGTTGGCAGAGAATCCAGATGCCGATAAGGCGCTGCGTCGCCTGGTGCTAGAGGAACTTGATGGGGCGCGGCGTTCACGCCATGCCCGCACTGGTGAATAAGCTTTTCGCTTAGCGCGGCTGGCTGCTCAAAGCGTTTAGCTAAAGGGGTCGGCCGCCTAACGAAAATCTCGGGATTTGGTGGGGACTGGCAGATTTAACGGCTCGATTTTATCGGCTAGCAGGGCTAGGGCTCCGTCTTTGGCTTGCAGCACTCCCCGCACGATGAGGGCGTTTTGGCTGAGGGCGAGGCGGCGGTAATGCTGCCAGCAACCAACTTGGCAGATCACGTTGACTATCCCGGTTTCGTCCTCTAAAGATAGGAACACTACCCCTTTGGCAGTGTGGGGGCGCTGGCGGTGCGTAACTATCCCTGCGCACCGGATACGTTTGCCGGCTAGTTGCGGGCGCAGCCTAGCGGCCGGGAGGATTCCGCGCCGGTTAAGTTCTGGTCTGAACAGTTTCGTGGGGTATCCCCACAGGCTGATTCCCAGGGCTAAGCTGTCCCATTTTACCTGTTCCCCGGTGCTTAAGGGCGCGAAGTTAGGTGTCGTCTCGCTGAGGGCGAGCCCGGGTAGTTCTGGCTGGTAAAAGCGTTTTTGCGGGGCAGCTAGCAGGGGCGCGCGCCAGAGTCCTTCGCGGCGGGTCACCCCCAGGGAAGAAAGCGCGCCCGCGCCAGCCAGCACTTCTAGGGCGGCAGTGGGCAGGTGGACGCGGGAAGTAAAGTCCTCCAGGGTTTTAAAAGGAGCGGTGGTGCGGGCGGATAGGATGCTTTCTATCCACGGCGGGCGTATCCCGCGGATCTCTGCTAGTCCCAGGTTTAGGGAGGCTAAATCGGTTCCGGGGATGGAATCCTTCTGAGAAGTGTTCACGTCTGGGCGCAGAATTTTAAGGCCGTGGCGGCGCGCATCGGAGATTAATGATTGCGGGGAATAAAAACCCATCGGCTGATTGGCAAGGATTGCGGCATAGAATACCGCGGGATAATAGGCTTTTAGCCAGGCGGAAGCATACACCAGATAGGCGAAGGAAAAAGCGTGAGATTCCGGGAAACCAAATTCGGCGAAACCGGACATTTGTGCCCAGATTTTTTCTTGTACCGGCGGCGGGATCTGGTTCTTTTCCATGCCTTTGAAGAATTCGGCACGCAGGTCAGCTAGGTGTTCTCCCGGGTTTTTGCGTCCCATTGCCCGGCGCAGGTTATCCGATTGGGAGCCGTTAAATCCGGCCACATCTTTGGCTATCCGCATTAGTTGTTCTTGGAAAAGTGGCACCCCCAAGGTGCGTTCCAGGGCGGGTTTTAGCAGCGGATGCAGGTAGGTTACCTTTTCGCGCCCTAAGCGGCGCGCCAGATAAGGGTTTACGGCTTGCCCTTGGATCGGGCCGGGACGAATCAAAGCCACTTCGACTACCAGGTCATAGAAGCATTTTGGTTTTAGCCGCGGCAAGGTAGACATTTGGGCGCGGGATTCTACTTGAAAAACCCCGACGGTGTCGGCTGCCTGTAACAGTTGGTAGACGCGGGGGTCTTCCGGGGGTAGGTTATGCAGGCGCCAGGGCTTGCCGGAGGGCGATTTTTCGCCCCGCGCCTCTAAAGTTTCAAAAGCGGTACGCAGCGCCCCCATCATTCCCAGGGATAACAAATCGATTTTCACTAACCCGGCTTCGGCGCAGCTGTCTTTATCCCATTGCACCACGGTTCGCCCGGGCATATTTGCCCAGTTAATCGCGGCTACTTCGGTAAGCGGTTTATCGGAAAGCACCATGCCTCCACAGTGGATCCCCAGGTGACGGGGAAGTTTTTGTAGCTGTCCCGCTATTTTTTGTACGTTTTCCGGTAAAGAGTTCCGGTCTAGCCGCGACCATTTCGCGGCGGTTTTAGCATCGTATCCGAGGGCGCGGGAGGCGTCTTTTAGGGCGGCTCGCGGGCGATAGCTAATCACATTAGCTACTTGAGCAGCGTTTTCTCGTCCGTATTTGTTATAGACGTGTTGAAGTACTTTTTCGCGTTGGTTAGATTCAATATCTAGGTCAATATCGGGTAGATCTTTACGGTCCGGGGTTAGGAAGCGGTCGAATAGCATTTGGTGACGCACCGCATCTACCGCGGTGATTCCCAGGCAGTAACAGACTGCCGAGTTGGCGGCGGAGCCGCGTCCTTGCACATAGATACCGGAGGAAAAACAGTAGTCAACTATTTCTTTCACGATTAGGAAGTACCCGGAGAATCCTTTTTGGAAAATCACTTTCAATTCTTGCCGAATTGTGTCGGCGGCTTTTTTGGGTACTGGATCCCCGTAGCGTCTGCGCGCCCCCTGCCAGGTAAGCTGCTCCAGGTAGGAGTCGGCGCTATAGCCGGGGGGCACCCGGGCTAAAGGTAGATGCGGCACCGGGGTAGAAAAATCAAAGATCAGGTCTTTACCTATCTGGGCAGCGTTAGCGACTGCGCCCGGAAAATGCCGATGAATCCGGAGCATCTCAGCTTCGCTACGCAACATGGCATGGCAAGCGGGCAAGTCGTCTTGGATTTTATCGAGAGGACGCGCCAGGCGGGTGGCGGTCATAACGTCTGCCAGGCGCTGACTGGCGGGGTCAGCGCAGCGGGCAGCACTGGTGGCTACCAAGGGTAACTTGGTTTTGCGTGCCAAGTAAGCTAGCTGTGCCGCTAAGCGTTCTTCCCCATCGAAACCGGCTAAGGCGGCCTCTACCGCGATATTTTCTGCCCCAAACAGCTCTTTTAGCTGCTTGAGGAAGCGGGTAGCCGCCGCGATTCCAAAGCGGTAAAGCACGCGGCGGAGCGGCCCGGCGCGGGTTCCGGTTAATACTAGCCACTGTCCTTTTGCCCAGGAGGCTAGCTCACTTAGGTTTTGCCGGTCTGCTTCGCGTTTGCCGGCTGCTAGGTGATGAGCGCTGATTGCCCCGGTTAAAGCGGAATATCCTTGGCTAGAGCGGCAGATAACCGGCAGATGGGTTTCGTCCTCTAAAGTAAATTCGCACCCCGGCAGGAAAGGCAGCTCGGCTTTGCGGGCGGCGGCGCGCGCCTCCATTAACCCGTAAACTCCGTCATAATCGAGTAGCGCCAGGCCGGATATCCCCAGTTTTTTCGCCCCGTGCACCATTTCGCGCGGCGAACACGCCCCGACTGCGAAGGAATATGCCGAATGAGCGTGCAGCTCGATATAGCCACTCATTTTTGCCCTTCCCAGGCATCTAGCCACCAGGAGGATTTGCGGAACACCAGCAGTAAGGTTTCTTGCTCGCCGTAAACCCGCAGAAAGATTCGCGGTCCTAGCCGACTGGGAGCATCCTGGCGCCACCACTGTCCGTTTATCGGCCAGGGGCCTTCGGTTTTCTGCACCTCGATTTTCCGTCCAGCCACCTGCACCCATTTGACCGGGGATTTTATCTGTCCGTCACGTCCGGGCATAATTTTCCGGCCGCGACTATCGATAATTCCCGCCGGTTTGGGATGCATGAACACTATTTCCGGGGCTACCCCGGTAAGCGCTCCGACTCTAGGGCGCGGCCGCTTTTGGCTCCCCCGCTCTTGCCATGGTTTCAGTTCAATCACCGAACGCGGATCATATCCACTGGTTAAATGAGGTACGCGTACCCCGCTTTCACCTAATAAAGAGCTGGCGCTGCAGGCTGCCTGATCGACTTCCTGGGGAGGATCGGCGTTTCGTCCCCAAAGCGGGGTCATTGCCTGGCGGGCATCCACCACCCGTAAGGGGTGGAGTTCTATCTGGCTAACTGCCCCCAGGGCTTCGCTGCCGCTGCCTCCGACTGTAACCGTATCTAACTGGTGTTTTATCCTCTCTACTAGGTCTTTGCTGCTAGCTTCTACCCCCAGGTTCCAGCTGCGGCTAAGCATTTTCCCGTTTTCGCAGCGGCAGATAAACTGCACCTGGCTGCATACCAGTCCGCTCGCGCGTAGGTGGGCATACATTTCCACCACTAATGCCCTAGCGGGCAGTAATAGCTGGATGAGGGAGCTGGCGGGCGGGGTGAAGAATTGGTAGAGACCGGGCGTAGCGGGCGCGGTTTTCACCTTGGCCGCGTCCTCTAGATTTTCCCCACTCGCTAAGTCGTAACTAATCGCCCCCAGAGTGCCGAAACGCCGGATTAATGCTGGGCGTCCCAGGGCGCACATTTGCCCCAAGCTGGTGATTCCCAAATGGGTTAGGCTGTCTGTCATTTTCGTTAGGTACTGGTCGGAGAAATCGAATCCGCTTATTTTTATCCCCGGACGCAAGAAAAACCCCAGGCTACTTAGGGGTTGCGCACCAAGAAACGGCATTACCCCAGGGTCGGCAATCAGCAGCTGTTCGCGGGCAGCTAGGCTCGCCGCTAAAGTACCCCGAGCAATCCCAATCTGCACCGCGAACCCTACCTGCGCTAACTCTTCAGTTAGTTCTGCGACGAGGGCGGATTCTGCGCGGCGCTGACTGCGACTTAAAGCGGCGGTTATCAGCCCTGGGAACCAACACTTGGGGGAATAGAGTTGCTGGGTTGCGCCCTCGATAACTGGTTGAAACGCCAGTTCCGCATCTGCCAGTGAGTAGGGTTTTTCTTTCAGGGAGGGGCAGAGGACGCGCGCTTGCTTTAGCCGCATCTGCGGCCTGATTCCGGCGGCGCGCGCGGGAGCCGTGACTGCCTGCACCCGCCCGCCACTGCATAGCGCCACCGCTTCATCTAGGGGGAGCTTAGCGGCTTGGGCTGGCCAGGCGGGGATATAGAGGGCTAGTAATCTGTCATTCATCGCGCCCTCCTCGCCTTAATCGGGATAGGTAGGAGAAAGAGAAACACCAGAGGCAAACTTAATAACGTCGGTGGCGGGGTTGAACAGTACAGAGAATGCATCAGGCACTCACCTTTATGGCTGAAGCTACCCCAGGGGAACTTGCCGAGTGCCGGGCACTGGCTGCTAGGGAGATAGCGCCTGCCCAGGCCGGAGCAGACAGAATTACGCAGCCGGAGCGGCGTGCCTTCGCAGTTAGAATCCGTTGTTGCTGCGGGCCATAATCTACCATCCCGATAGCCAGGACTGCCGAGCAGGGGACGAAAAGTTGGGCGCACGCCAGGGCGCTGCCCCCGGTATAGGGAATGGTGATTACCCGCCTTAAGTCCAAGCCGATTTGCCAGGCGCGCTGCCAGCCTAGATCGGGAAAATCTAGGAACACTGCCCAGCCGCTCTCCCCCATTTTTTCGGCGGCCATCTCTAGCAGCCCAGCCCCGCCCACTACCTGTTGATAGGCGCTAGCCAGCGGCTTTACCCGGCGAGGACGGTTCGCCAAGACCCGGCGCGCCCTTTCTAGGCGCTGCAATTGAGCCAACTTATCGAACATACGTTCGATTATAGGGAGCCTCCCCTGATTTGTCACCCCTTTTTCCGGGAGTGCTTTTGGGGTAAAAATCCACCTTAAAGAGATGCAGTTAAGTACTTATGCCCCCTAAAAGAGGTCTGCGTGACTTCCGGTCAGTTGTTTGCGAAACTGCGAGGAGTACTTAATGACATAACATGCCATTAGTCATCCTCGCTAAGAGCGGCAGCAAACGCTTCACGGGCGCTTGCGTAGCCGGGAACGCGAGGGTCTTTGGCAATCTGTTCCGCCTCTAACATGGCGGCAATCGTCTCCCTATTGGGGTTGCCTAGTTGAATCTGGAAAGGAATGGCACGCTCGCGGATAGCTTGCCGTACGAAGATATTGAACGCGGTAGAAATATTCATTCCCATCTCGTTAAACAGCTGATCCGCCTCTTTCTTCAAGGCTGCATCCATACGAATACTGATATTTGTTGTAGCCATAAAACACCTTCTTTTAGGTGCATAGTATGGTATTTGCACAAATAAATCAATACTTTTTATGACAGAAGTAGTATTTAGAAATTACAGATAGACCCGGTATCGTCTTAGCCACGAAGACAGCACGCAAGCGCGTGGGACGGAAGGAACCACGGACACTTTCTGGGCAAGAAAATCTACCTTTGAGGGCGTGCGTGAGGCTCGAAATCTGCCCTCTTGGCGCGGGTTTTATACCGCTTAGTTCAGATTACTTGTACTGCCGACATTAAGGCTTTTAACTGTAAGTACCAGATACGCAAACGTCCTGGTTTTGCGCAATATTGCCGGTAAGTGCGAGAGGAAAGGAGTCGGAACGGAATGAAATTCACGCTCACGATTGATCCCACCGTAACCGAAACTATCGTAACGGTAACGGCGCGGGAGGTCGACGCTGAGGTGCAAGCGATCCAAAGGCTCGCCTCCGGTAGCCTAGATAGCTCCTCCTCCCCCGCAGTTGAACGTCCGCTTCGCCGCCTCATCGGGACCAGCGGCAATGATGCCACGGTGTTGGAAGTGCGCGCGATACTCGCGTTCTTTACTAAAAAGAAAGCGGTGTTTGCCCACACCAGAGACGGTGATTGGCGAATTAAAGCCCGAATGTATGAACTCGAAGAATCTCTACCCGCAGGCGATTTCGTACGCATTTCACAATCGGAGATTGTCAATATTGTCGCGATCAAAAAACTTGATCTTTCTTTCTCGGGAACGATCAGTGTGCAGCTAAAAGATGGCTCTCGCTATTACGTTTCCCGCCGGCAACTTCCAGCTTTTAAATCCAAACTCGGAATCTAACCTCCGCAGAAAACCTTTAAATCACACAAAGGATAAAAACCATGAAAACTAAAAAAATAGTTGGTCTCACCCTGGTAGGGGCTTGCATTGGGATTACTATCGGCACCAGTATTGAACTTATTTTTTCTTCTCTTTCCTCCTCTAGCTATTACCCGGGAGTTCCAGAATTCTTAAACAGTTTTGGAAGCGAAAACGTGGCAGTACTAATTGAGCGGCTTATTTACGCAGCCTACGGCATCATTAGCAGCTTCGCGGGGTTGCTTTACCGTAACGAAACCCGACCAATTGCTCTCAATACTGCCCTGCATTTCGGCATCATCCTTATCTGCGGGATTGCTGCTGGTAGCTACCTTAAATGGTGGGGCTCTAGCTTCGATATGCTCGGCGTAATCATCGTAATACTGCTTATCTATCTGCTGATTTGGCTGTTTAATTGGCTAGTGGTTCGCGCTGAAGTCAAAAAGATGAACCAAAAACTACAATAAAATCTCCCTCTGGATTCCCGTTTACTCAAATGGGTAAACGGGAAAATCCAAAGCAGAGAATATGGTTTTAGGCGGTACTAAACCGGGCGGGGCTAGGCGGGGTATTCAATCTAGCGAGAAAACGATTAACGATTCTTAGCGGCTATTTGTTCCATACGTTGAGCCATTTGGTCACGGCGGCGATCAATGCGCTTAGTCATTTCTGCCATCAACTCACGCCAGTTGTCCTTATCATCATTAGGCGAATGTGGCAAAAGAATCGGATTACCTTGTTCGTCTATCCAAGGAGAAAGACACAACGGATCGCCCTCTTCCTGATTTTTCTTAAGCAGCTTTCGAAAAGGCGTAGCCACGTCATATTTTCCATCATCATTTCGAGGTTTATAGAAAAGAGACTCTTTATCTTGGTAATACTTCTTTAAAGTTAAATCCCAGTAATCCTCGGTAGCTCGGTTGTTACGCTTAACATTAAATCCATCTGGCACAATAATCAGATTTGCCGAAGTGTATGCTGAGCGAATAAATTCTTGCACAGTTTTTTCTTCGAACACTTCCCTGAATTCGTCAAAGTGCTTCAAGATTGCATCAAAAGTCTTTTTCGTTGCACTGGAGCCGGCGAAGTTATCTTCGATATCAGGCTTTTGCCACCACTTATTTCCATTCTTATTTTTTCCGTAAACCTCCTGCAGAGCATACTTAAGGGTTGTCCACACCGAACACATCCAATCCCCCTGGACGTATTTAGACGGTCTCCGACTAAATGTGTTACGGCATTCACGAACAGCAATACCTAGACGCTCTCCCCACAGCTCTTTATAAAAATAGCGAGCTCCATCAGAGGAATTAGGATCTTCTACCCCTCCTCCTGCTTTGTGCTCAAGCCACGTGCGGACGTGTTCACTACTCACTTCTTTAGGAAGTTCGGGGTTCAGTAAAAAACAGTCGAGGTCAAAGAAATCGTTCATAACTCGACTTTAATAGTCGGTATACCAATCCGGAAGATGTTTGCACTAATACCTCTGGGAACCACCCGGACTTAGAACCGGCAGGTAGAATCTTAAAACACACCATGCCCGCGGCGGCGGAAAGTTTTTGGAATGGCTAAGTTTTTACCGTCTTTACAGCTAAAGATTTATCCAAGGGTGTAAAAACGATCGAAGAAGTCTTTCTTGCTACCAGGGGCAAATTAACTAACCACACCAAAACCGAAACTACCCAGCGAGGCTTAAAGTGTAAGCGTTCACCAAGCGATATCTTATTTATAGACAGGCACCTATGCACCCATAAGAATCTGCGATAACGCGAGGATGCCGCCCCTGACAAACGGTCTTGGCGAACTAAATTTATCGAAGGAGAAGTACCTTGAACACCGATATTTTTTCAGAGCATGCCGCTCCAAAAGGTGAAGGTATCTCCGCCTCGGATTCCTTGAATGCGGTAGATACCCAGCAAGAAGCAGCCCGTAGCGTTGCCGCTTTTGACGCGCTGTTAACTGAATATCGCGAAATCGCTGATTCGGAACGCAATAAAGGTAACTTGTTCGAGCAGCTAATTCGTTCATATCTGCTCAATGATTCGCAGATGGGGCCGCAGTTCGGTGCAGTATATCTGTGGAGGGACTGGCCTGGTGGTGGCTTGGCTGGAAAACCAGATACCGGGATTGATCTGGTAGCGATTGAGACCGAAGATATGCCTGCCGATGGCTCAGAACCGACAGCTGACACCCCTGCGGTGGCGATTCAATGCAAGTTTTACCGCCAGGGTCACACGATCCAAAAAGGGAATCTCGATTCGTTTCTTTCTGATTCTGGTAAGGAACCGTTTAAGCGTCGCATTTTTGTAGAAACTACTGGCGTGCCTTGGAGCGATAATGCCGAAACAGCTATCGAAGGGCAAAGTAAGCCAGTTACTCGAATCGGGCTTACTGATTTGCGCAATTCGAATATTGACTGGGCTACTTATTCTTTTAATGCCCCTGACGATGCTCCTCAGCATCGGCAACCTAAAATTTTGCGCGACCACCAGGTAAATGCAATAAATGATGTGTTCGAGGGGTTCAAGTCTCACGATAGAGGAACCTTGGTGATGGCCTGCGGTACCGGGAAAACCTTCACCTCGCTAAAAATCGCTGAACAGCTCACCGATGATCTTGACGGAAATGCTCGCATCATGTTTATGGTTCCGTCTTTGTCTCTAATGAGTCAGACTCTCAGCGAATGGGCATCTGAAGTGCAGGTTCCTTTTTCCGCTTGGAGTGTTTGCTCGGACACCAAAGTTAACCGCAAACGTAGGAAACACGAAGACCTGGTGGATATCGCCACCGTTGATTTGAAAACTCCCCCCACTACCGATGCCAAGAAACTTGCAGATTCTCTCTTAAAACACCAAGATGATGAAGGACTGCAAGTAGTGTTCTGTACCTATCAATCGATTGATATCGTGCATCAGGCACAAGAACTCGCGGGAAAGCAATGGCGTGACTTCGATCTGATTATTTGCGATGAAGCACATAGGACCACAGGCGTTACTCTTTCGGGTGAGGACGAGTCTGCTTTTACTCGGGTACACGACAACACTTATTTACGCGCGGAAAAACGGCTTTATATGACTGCTACCCCGCGCATTTTCCAGCCTCGAGTGAAGAACGTAGCGAAAGAAAACGATGCGATTCTTGCTTCGATGGATGATGAATCTCTTTATGGCAAGGTTTTTCATCGACTAGGATTCGGTCAAGCTGTAAGTTTGGGGTTACTCACCGATTATAAAGTGGTAGTCCTGGCTATACCGGAAGATCAGATTACCCAGTTTTTCCAACAAGATCTCCCCGAAGGCGAACTAACGATCCCCGAAGCCGCGAAACTCGTGGGATGTTGGAATGCCCTTTCCAAACGTAAAAATGACCTATTTGATGTGCAATACGGCGAAGATAAATCACCGATGCGCCGAGCTGTGGCTTTTGCCAAAGATATCAAGACCTCGAAACAGGTAACTGCTGAGTTCCCAGAGTTAGTACGCACTCACCTACAAGACCTCAATAACACCGATGAGAGCGATAACCTGGAAGTGCAGTGTAAGCACGTGGATGGTTCCATGAATGCTATCGAGCGTGGCGAAGCACTCGATTGGTTAAAGTCAGAAACCTCAGATGATCATCCAGTTTGCCGCATTCTTACCAATGCTCGCTGCCTTTCTGAGGGAGTAGACGTTCCTACCCTGGATGCGGTACTTTTCCTCAATCCTCGCAGGTCGCAGGTGGATGTAATCCAAGCAGTCGGTAGGTTTATGCGCAAAGCCGAGGGCAAAGAGTTTGGCTATATTATTTTGCCGGTTGCGGTACCGGTTGGCACTGAACCGGAAAAGGCAATGGATGATAATAAGCGCTTTGCGGTTGTCTGGCAGGTGCTACAAGCTATTCGCGCTCATGACGAACGTTTTGATTCCACGATAAACGCCATCGAGTACAACGAAAATCCTCCCGAAAACATCATGGTGGAGGTAGTAAATCTCGCCCAATCAAAAGAGCGTGGCTCTGGTTCTACTACCTACATCGAAGGCACTGAAGTTGGAACTGGTGATGGCATTCCTGCGGATAACGCAGTCAGCGGAGTTCAAGCCATGTTAAACATTCCCAGTTCCGAATGGAAAGATGCGGTTTATTCCAAAATAGTGAAGAAAGTTGGTAACCGGCTTTACTGGGATGACTGGAGCCAAGACATTGCTGATATTGCCAGCCGCTATATTAACCTGATTGATCATCTTCTCGAAGATCCGCTAAATCAAGATTACTTCGCTAAGTTTGTGGAATCTTTGCAAACTACTTTGAATCCGGCTATTGACAATGCCGAGGCGGTGGAGATGCTGGCACAGCATCTGATTACTAAGCCGCTATTTGATGCCATGTTCCCAAATCAGGACTTCACCGCCCAAAACCCGGTTAGCCAGGCGATGCAAGCTATTTTGGATCGCCTAGCTACCAATCAAGTTTTTGAAAATGAGAGGGAACCGCTGGCAAAATTCTATGCCACTATGGCCGAGAAGATTACTAGCATCGATAATCTTGCTGGCAAACAAGAAATCATGCGCACTCTTTACGATCGGTTCTTTTCCAAGGCTTTCCCCGCGATTAAGGATCGCCTGGGGATAGTGTTTACCCCGGTGCCGGTGGTGGATTACATCCTAAAATCGGCGGAGTACGCCATGCAACGACACTTTGGTAAGAGCCTGGGTGATAGTGGAGTATCGATTATTGATCCCTTCTTGGGAACCGGAACTTTCGTAAGTCGCTTGCTGCAATCCGAGATTATTTCCCCTGAACAGCTCGAGCACAAATATCTACACGAAATTTTTGCTAATGAAATCGTACTGCTCAGCTACTATATCGCCAGTATTAATATCGAGCAGGTTTATCACCAGATTCGAGCGGACCGCGGACAAGACCAAGGGTATCTGGAATTTCCGGGCATCACTTTGACCGATACCTTCCAACTACGCGAAGGTGAGGGACAACTTGCTGGTATTGGTGATTTTCAGGCCAATCTGGAGCGCGTTAAGCGGCAGCGGGAAGCTCCCATCCGGGTGGTAGTGATGAATCCACCCTATTCTGCCGGACAAAAGAGTGCGAACGATAATAATCAGAATTTAAAGTATCCCCAATTGGATGCGCGGATAGAAAATACTTATGTGGCTCGTTCTAGCGCCACTAATAAAAATAGCCTCTACGATTCTTACTTCCGGGCTCTGCGCTGGGCAAGTGACCGTGTCGGGGAAGAAGGAATTATCGCCTTTGTATCCAATAGTTCCTTTATTGATGGCAATACCGCTGATGGGGTTCGCCTCAGTTGGGCGGAAGAATTTAGCGATATTTATATATATAACCTGCGAGGTAATGCCCGCACCCAAGGTGAACGCAGACGCCAAGAAGCAGGAAACGTATTTGGAGAAGGATCCCGCACCGGTGTGGCGATTACCCTCCTGGTTAAGAAGAAAGATGCTCTTTCGCGCCCCTGCCGCATTCATTACGCCGAGGTGGGAGACTATCTGGCACGACAGGAAAAATTAGATCTGCTAACGCGAGAAGCTTCCATAGCAGATACCGACTTCGAACTAATTAGCCCTAATGCTCATGGGGATTGGATTAACCAACGCGATGAAAGATACCTGGAGTTCCAGGAAATCGGGGACAAGCGCACCAAGGGCAAAGTTAATACACCTGCGGTTTTCCAACAGTACTCGGGAGGACTTAAGACTAACCGCGATGCTTGGTGCTATAACTTCTCACGCCAGGCCGTGGAATCAAATATGCAACGAATGATTGATAACTACAACCAGGAGGTATCCTGCGGACATACCAGCAAAAATACTATAAATGACAAAACAAAGATTGCTTGGAACCGGCAGTTACTAAAAGACTTAGATAAACAAGCTCAGCACAAATTTGTATCTAACGCCTTAAATCTGTCAATGTATCGTCCTTTCTGTAAACAGTCTGTCTATTTTAAGCAGACGATGAATGACATGATTTATCAGCTACCACAGATTTTCCCCACTCCCAAGCAGCCCAATCTAGGAATATCCATAGATAGCGATGCGATAAAAGAAGGAACAGGTTTCCTAGTTGCGCACATACCTGATTTGCATTTAGTCGGCACTAGTCAAGTATTCCCCCTTTATACCTGGGAGAAAACAGAAAAAACCGGGAATGATAATTCATTATTTGCGTCTACGGGTAACTGGGAAGATCTTGATACGCCGGAGGAATTTTCTGGGAGTTTTGATTTTAATAAGCCCATCAGCTCACAGGTACCGGCAAAAATTAACGGCTACTGCCGCCGAGACAACATTACCGATGCCACGCTTAGCGCCTACCGCCATCATTATCGGGAAGAGGTGATCAGCAAAGAAGATATTTTCTTTTATATCTATGCCCTGCTGCACCATCCGCAGTTCCGGGAACGTTATGAAGCTGATTTGAAGAAGATGCTGCCTCGAATTCCGAAGGTGCAGGATTTTTGGAGCTACGCCAATATCGGGCGGGAACTAGCGGAACTACACGTGAACTATGAAGAAGTCGCCCCCTATCCAGGAGTTACCGCAAAAACCAGTCTGATTGCACCCGATGATGATTGGCAGAAGTATCACCTAAAACAACTGGTCTGGGGGAAGAAGCCCGGTAAACGTTCCAAGGATTACACTACCTTGGTGTATAACGAGTATCTGACGTTCACGGGGATTCCTGAACAAGCTAATGAATACAAGATAGGTGGACGCAGCCCCTTAGAGTGGATGGTGGATCGCTATCGTATCAAGACTGATACCAAGAGTGGCATTGTCAATGACCCCAATGATTATTGTCGTGAAATTAATGATCCTGCCTATATCGCTAAACTAATTCCGGCATTAGTCACGGTATCGATGCGCACCCTAGAGCTAACGCGCGCACTCCCAGAATTCATCATCGATGAAGAACAGTGAGCAAGGATCGGTTAACCAGACGGTAACCCGGCAAGCTTGTAATGAACTGAGATGCTAGTTCTAGATCTGAAAGCTAGTAGATATGAGTACAGAATCCCAAAATAATAGCTTCGATAAGCTTTTGGGGAAGAGATTTGGAAAAGTTCGCCCGCTTGCGACACCTTCGCTTGTTCCGGTGGCTGAATCCTTAGCGAAGCAATTTTCTACCTTGGATACTCTTAAAATAATTTCTCCGCCGTTTAGGGTGGATGGATTATCCGCATTAGTTGAACGGCAGCAAGATTTCCAAAGCTGGGTAAAATTTGTATTTTCCCGGTTGGCTCCACTGCGTGAAGTGAGAACTGCCTCTGATGCGACGGATGTGCAGATATTGGCGAAACCGGGTCGTGTAAACAGGGTTATAAAACATCTAGGCTCGGCACTTGATGAGGCTAAACTCCAGCTATTACTAGAGAAAAGGCCGCAGGGATCTTAGTCCCAGGCAATTGGAATTCGACTTGTTTGATACTGGTTGCGCCGACGCCTCACGTGCTAACACCTTGTCTAAACGCTAAGTACTGTTGTCGGGAGTCCTAGGTGATGCGTATTGAGTTTTTGGTTTCGGTTAGGCTATAGGCTATAGGACGTTTGAGCAGCTGGTTACGGCCAGGACTGCGGAGCCCGCCTCCAAGGCCTACACAGTACAGTTTTTATAGAGCTCGAGGTGGAGAATACGAGTGTGCGAACCGTGTTCACTACCCTGCAACACTGTGCCAGGCAAGAGTACCCTTCCAGGATTGCTGCAGCTTGTTTCAGACATGCCGCTAAAACAGGGGATTTGTCCCTGTGTTGTATGACGTGACTACCTTGTATGTCGAGGCCGAAAAAGAGGACGAGGACAGTGGACCAAATCTGGGGCTACGCATAGTAAGGTACTCCGAAGAACGAAGAGTAGACCCCCAGATAGTAGCCGGTCTGCCGGAAGACCGTAGGGGGTTTCCCACGGAACAATAGCTTCGCACTATCAATCTTTAACTTGAGATAATATCTCCCCTAATCTTTTCTTAATATTTTCGTAGGTCAAAGAGAGCTGACGCTTGGCGTTATCGGTAATAATAGAGGTGTGCCCAATAGCGTCTCTGAGTGGTTTATAAGTGATTGAAGATCGGCTAAGACTAGCACTTTTTTGGTTTTTGGCTTTATCTATTAGGTTTGCTAAATCAGACATATCAAGATAGTATAAATCCCCTTCATCCACTCTAACGGAATAGCTTATATTAGCAGCATTCTTGCTTTCATTCTCTCTCTTTTTCCATTTTTTGGCTTGCCTAATGGCCTCCTGAGAAAGTGGCTTATCGGTATTTTTTATATAAAATCTTAAAAGGTTTTCCGAGATGAAACATTCTGTATATGAAGGGATATTAAATCGTGCTTCGGAAGCAAGAGTTTGTGCCCACTGCTGAACAGTACCCCCCTTTCTAATAAACTTCTCCTTTTCCTGCATATCTTTTATGGTGAGACTAAAAAGTTCCTCTGCTTTTCGCTCTTTCGGTTTTATTTTAAAATTATCTGGATCACCAGTATCTAGCGCCTGTCGTCGATAATCATCCCATTCATTTATCACTTGCTTAAAAATCTTTTTGAACTCAACAAGGAAATTATTGAAAATAGGATCATTAGGAACAATACCTTCACGACTGCTCGTAAAGATATCTTTTCCACTGCCATTATCTAGGTCATCGTAATGAATCTGTCCATAAACGTAATTTTCAACAATCCTAGCTGTAGGAATATGTCTTACAACATCTCGCTCCCTTAGACGACCATTCACAAATAAATCTACTGTAGCCTTCTCGTTCGTGTTAGGAATTTTTAAATTTGAGGGTTTTCTTACAGTAGCAATATATCCACGAATATTAAGTTTTGTTGATACCTCGATTACATTATCTAATTCATTCATCATAGAAAATAATGGATCAGTAAAGTTATTTATCGACCACCGAAACTGAGTATTATTTGCCAATTCCTTTAATTCAGAAATTTCTATCTTTTTACCATTAACAAAAATGTTAAAATCAGAATCATACAAGGAAAATTTAAAATAGAGAGATATAGCTTTTCTAATATACTCAACTGTATTATAAATTCCGTCTGTTATGTTTTCAAAAAAAATCGCTGTACCTTGTTCCTTCTCATCCAAAAGACGATATAGCTTTGCATTAACTTTACTTAAGTGATAATCGCCCGAAACTTCGTCTTCTTTAATTGCTTTATCTAATTCAGAATTATCAATTACCCCGCCGACAACATCGGTTGTTTTAGTCTTAGTAAGTACACTAATTCTTTGTGCACAAGATAATAATGCTAGTTTACCAATACCTTTTCTACCAATAAACCTTCGATTTAATTTTGATTTATATATGCCGGTCTTACGTTTACTATAACCAATCTTTAGAAACTTATTTTGAAAATCTTTTGCCGTCATCCCTAGACCATCATCAACAATTAACATTGTACGGTCCTGCCGGTTGATCTCAATTCGCACGTTATGGGCATCTGCATCCCAAGAATTTGAAATAGCCTCACCAAGAATCGTAATTATATTTCTATAAAGATTCCTACCTAAATGATTCAGAACGCTTAGAGAAATATTAAAACTAAACTCATCCATAGCAACCTCCATTTTCGGTGAACTCTTGATTAATCTGACACGTGGTTCAAAATTGAGTTGCCAATTACCTCGCCCAGCCTGACAGGCACAGCGTTTCCAATATGTCTCGCTATACGGCGAAATGAAAACGGCACTGAAGGATCAATGAAGTCATAATTTTTGGGGAAGGTCTGGAACATAGCACCCTCTCTTAACGACAAAGCTCGATCCTGCGAAGGATGACCAAATCTTCCGGTTCCATAGGAATAAAACTGTGTGGTGATAGTTGGACCAATTTGATTCCACTTCAATCTTCCATATACAGAACCATAAGTTTTTCCTGATTTCTCTTGATGACATTTACAGCGCAAAGCTGCAGGCCAGTCTTTCCACGAGCCACCCGGCCTGGATGCCTGAATTCGTATTAAATTCGTTGCTGAAAGCTTAGATGCTCTGTGTAATGGATCATTATCACAAACCTCGCCAGCTGCAATAGGGGGTAACGCGCCAATAACATCTACTGTTAGTGGAGGGTCTAGAGGTTTTGTTGTCTGTGGTGAACTCAGTGTAATCTTTCTTAGTTTTGATGCCAGTAAGACAAATCTTCTTCTAGTCTGAGATATACCATAATCAGGGCAATAGACAACCCCTTCGTCATGGAAATAGTCATTATCCTCAATTATTTTAATAAACTCATGATAGACGTCTGTTTTCATTAGTTGAGGAACATTTTCCATAGATATAATATCCGGCTTTAGCTCAGAGATTACTCTGCCGAATTCAAGAAGCAGACCATACTTCTCATCCATTGTATTCTCTATACCTAATTTTGAGCGCATTGAGGAAAATGGTTGACATGGAGCACAACCGACCAATACTTTTATTGAGTTTTGATCATACAGCGTTTTAAGTTCTTTTCCATGTAACGTTTTTATGTCTCTTTCGTAAAAATTGACCAAATTATTTTTTTCATACGCAAATTTACAAGTAGGGTCATTATCGTAGCCTGCAACAACAGGAACACCGGCGTCTATTAGACCCCTAGTTAACCCTCCCACGCCACAAAACAAATCTATTGCTTCTACGTTCATCTGCTACCCACCATATTCTTGGGTTTCGGTTACCGAATTTCTTCAATATTACCCCAGCGACCCGTATTTTCAGTTGGTATACCATGTCAAGCTACCCGGGGTGTCCTTGTAGCCCACTTGTTGTCTTTGTAGATTGGCACAATTCTTCTGACACCAAAATTTCGAAGTCTGAAGCGTACTGGGTTTTGTTCCGCTTTTTATACTGGGGTCAATTCGTTGACCCGTGTTTGATTATAGCTGGTGATTATCTCGCTGGGGCTTCTGTATCCGAGTTCCTGGTATAGGCGGTGGTTGTTCCACCAGTGGACCCAGTTCATGGTGGCGAATTCAACCTCGGTCAAAGAAGACCCTGATTGTGAATAGATCAGCTCGCTCTTATATAGGTCGTTGACCGCTTCGGCTAGCGCGTTATCGTAGCTATCTCCCACACTGCCGGTGGAAGGTTTGATTCCCCAGTGAGCGAGTTTGTCGTTATAGATAATACTCGTGTACTGAGAACCGTGATCTGAGTGGTGAACCAAGCCAGACAGGTGCTCTTTAGCGTTCAGGATCGCCTGCTCTAACGCTTCCAGTGGCAATGCCTCTGTTTGCATGGTCAATCTGGTTGCCCAGCCCTCAATCTTCCTGGAGAACACGTCAGTAACGAATGCTGTATAAACAAAACCAGACAGAGTACGCACATACGTGATATCAGCGACCCATAATTCATTGGGTTTGCCAGCTTTAAAACAACGCTTAACCAAATCCGGGCGAGAATCTGGTACTTGAGCGGGTCTGGTTGTTATTGCTGTGCGTCCCCGGCGAACACCAGCAATCCCAGCGATCCTCATGATTCTGGCGACCTGGTCACGAACAATACCAGCCCGCGCGCCTGGCTGCGTGCCACATCTTGCGTATCCCGTAAACCCCGAAATTATGAGCGTGAATAGCTGCCAACTCCCTAGCAAGTTTTCGATCACGAATGCTTCTGACACTTGCTGGTCTGCTCTTGGCTAGCCGGTAGCCGCGAAAGGTAATAAACCCTCCTTCCAGACTCGCACCCAGTACCCGGCAAATCGGCTCGACCCCGAAACGACCCCTATATTCGTCAATATAAGCAACCATCATCGGGCAGGTCGGTTGAGCTCCGCTGCGAAAAAAGCCGAAGCAGTTTTCAAAATCTCATTCGCCCTACGCAGCTCCGCATTCTCACGCTTAAGCCGTTTGATTTCCTCATGCTCTTCACGCGTGAACCCCTGCCGTTCACCCGTGTTCACAAGATGCTGCTCATACCAGCGGCGCAGTGACTCGTTTGCAACCCCCAGCTTCGGCGCGATCTCACGGACTGCCTGCCACTGAGAACACGAGCCATCACCAGCTAAGCGATCCACGAGCATACGCACCGCCCGATCCTTAAACTCCTGAGAATACCTCTTAGACATATCCCTAATCCTCTCAAAAACGAGTAGAAACAAAACCCAGGACGCTTCACCTCGAGATAGGTACTGATAGTGTGCTGAGCTTTATATTTAGCGATGGCTAGATACTTGTGAACAGAAACTAAACTAGTCGGTCGGCTCTACCAGATTTTTTAACGCTTCAGTGACAGTAACTGTGTCATCTGCTGGGATATTCAATTGAAATACTCTCAAATCCAGGTCTTCATAAGACGCAGAGCGTCCACACTTCCCGCACTTCAGATCAGATACTGAAGCTATTAAGGCAAGGTTGAATGCAGAAAAATCATCCAATGGCGGTTGCTCCAATAACAACAGTGCTTCTCCACATGGGCACGCTAAATAAAGCGTTACAAACGGAGTCGCACCGCAATCTGGGCAGGCAATCCCAAGTTTCCCCAGACCACACAGGTTTGCCAGTAACGGGTGAGAACAATTTTGACAGACAGGAGCCCCAAACATTAACCAACCCAACGCGTGCCAAAAATGGCGTTTCCGAAATTTTCTTAGTGTAGATCGCTGAGCCTGTTGCGTTTTCCTGTGTAAAAAGAAAATTTCATTCGCGCGCGCTCTGTCCAAAACGTAGCCCGCCGAGTCTAACTTATAAGGCAACCCTTTTAATATACCTCTTGTCATAGGGTTTGATACGAGCGATAGAACATCCTCTGCTAGTTCGGATAGTCTAACTGTGCCACGTTTACGACGCGCACGAGCAATGCGTGCAGACAGAAATATGATTTGGCTCTCTATCCTTTCGTCTGAGTAATCGCTAATCGGAAGGGCTCGCCTGAGCAGCTGAGAAATACCGGCAGTAAATGCGTCTGCGTCCAGTTCGGGAAATTGCCTCAGAAGCACATCGGAGCTGAACACCCCTTCGTATTTTTCATCGAATTCTTTCTTAATATGGACGGACTCCACGAATGATTTTTCCTGTACAAGACTCCGATATTCTTCGTCACGTTTAATGGCTTCAACGATTTTCCTGTCTACTGCGCCTATAAACGCGAGAAGTGCTAGGTCAGCTTCCTTCATCGCAACGAGTGTTGAAAGCCGTTCCAACTCAGCCGCAAACTCTCCGATGGTCATATTTGTGTTCTTTACTGACACCACCACTCTGCGTTGAGCTCCAGAAAAGCACAAATCTTCATTTTGCTCACAATCCAAGTAAAGATCTGTTTCCCGGTCAAACCCAAGACGTTCAGGTGAATGGAATAGCTCCATTGCAAGCCAAAGAGCAACAGCGTCTTGTTGGTCAACTTTCGAAGCAATAAATCCTCCGCGTGAATGGGGATCTAAATAATCGCTGGGGGACGATGCGAACCACACCTTTTCTAGTTGAGCTATTCAGACAGCCAGCTCATAAGAGCAACAAAATTATATCCAATCGATTGTAAAGTTTCGTAAACCCAACCTACTAGAGTTTTCATAGCACCGTCAGCCACGCTATCAGCTCGGATATTTCTTGAGACCTAAAGCACTCGCGAATAATTTAGCGAGGTTGGAGCGTTTCCGAGTTACCGCGGACGCCAGGGAATCAAACAGGGGCTGGAAGTTAGCAGCCGCCGCCGAGACGTCCTCATCCAATTCTAAAGTTTCCGCATCCAGGGTGTGAACCCCAAAAAACAATAGTTATATGCGCATTACACATATAGCACGCATATAACCATTGATTTTTTGCCCCAATTTTTCTACTATTTATGTCAGAACAGGAGGGGTACAGATGGCTAAAGTTAGTACCAACATCAATCTGGACGCCGATCTCAAGCGCTCCGCGCAGCTCTTACTCAAAGACCTGGGCATGGATCTAACCACTGCGGTCACCATATTCTTGCGGCAAACCGTGCGAGATCAGGCAATCCCGTTCCAAATATCGCGCGACATTCCCAACGCCCAGACTCTTGCTGCCTTGCAGGAATACGAGGATATGAAGGCACACCCCGAAAAGTACCCGCGCTATAACAGCTTCGAAGAAGCAATGAAAGACGTCCTTGCATGAGGCTAAATATTATTCTTTCCAACCGTTTCAAGAAGGACTTGAAACTTGCGAAAAAACGCGGTTTAGATCTGGAACTGCTGAACTCGGTTATCAACCGTCTCGCCCAAAGAAAACCTCTTGCCCCTAAACATCGAGATCACGACCTTGGAGGTAATTTCCGAGGATTTCGCGAATGCCATATAAAACCGGATTGGCTCTTGGTCTATCGTATAGACGGCGAAGACCTCATATTGTTCTTAAACCGAACTGGCTCACACGCCGATCTCTTCGGCATGTAAGTCGAACCGGCAACTTCTATTTGAGATTGGCTAAAGCCCGGGTGGCGATTCCGCTTACACCAGCGCCCTACAAATAATTAACCACTGCAAGCAACCCCAAAGCGGCACTAGCTCCCTATCAAAAAGCCAGGATGGATTTATTGCTCCAGCAGTTCAAGAACCTCGTCTGCCGACAGCATCTCGGGTGTCTCCCGTGCAGATTCCTCCGCAGTTGTGGCAGTATTTTGCACCCCAAGAGCCCACTCATAGGTTTGCGCTGGTGCTTTCCCGCTATTTACTTGTTCGTAGAGCTTAGCAAGCAGATGCGCAGGAAATCTTTGCGCGCCCGATAAACTGGCACGGCGCTGCACATCACTCCAGGTAAGACCGATTTCTTTTAGATGTTTACCTAGGAATTTTTGGGTAACTATTGTTTTCTCGTCCTCGAAAAGAAAATCTGGGGTAGGTAAGTCAAACTTATTGAGCCGATTCACCAAGGCCGCAACTGATACCCCCCAATCCCACAAAAACTTGGCGAACCTTGCCGGTTCAGCTTTGTCCTCTACTAGCCTTTCAACCTGTACTTTCGGCATCAATAAGTCGGCAGCAAAACGATTAGCACCACGTTCCTGCTCTGATATTTCATCGTCCCGCTTAATCGTAGTGTCGTTAGCTATATGCCCGATTTCATGGGCAATCGCAAATACTTGCCTAAACCAGTTATCGGTTCTGGGAACCACAATGACCGGGCGATAATCCAGTATAAGACAGGTTCCGTTACCCTCTAGCCCAATCTGCACCACGTCAATGTGTAGATACTCTTCGATTTGGGAAGAAAAATCAATCTTAATTCTATCCCCAAGCATCTCCCAGACTTCTTCCGGAGTTTTCCCTTGCAAATCACTCATCTATATGCCTGCTTATAGACCAACGCAACAGAACGGAAAATATCTAAATCAGCCGGGTTAAAGTGGTATTTTTTGGCTTTCCCATCCCAATCATGACGAGCAGCCACTTCTTTTTTGGATACCCAATAAGGGTCAGAGCCGGTAATTAACCAATCTAAAGAAACGTCCAAAATAGTCGCGATTTCGGCAATCTCGCCAGCGCTAACTTTGCGGCTACCGCTAATCACCCGGCTTAGTCTAGCCTGATCCCAACCCAGCTTCTCCGCTAATTGCTTTTGACTTAGACCGCTATCCTTGCAAGCGC
Source organism: Varibaculum cambriense (assembly GCF_022133705.1). Classification (GTDB taxonomy): domain Bacteria; phylum Actinomycetota; class Actinomycetes; order Actinomycetales; family Actinomycetaceae; genus Varibaculum; species Varibaculum cambriense_A. Next base: position 3,898 of record NZ_JAKNHJ010000006.1, on the reverse strand, counting down.
TTCCAATCCGCTCTCCGATATTTTTCATCTCTGACACCTCCTATAACCCCAGCATAAACGAAGATTAATGAAAACAGAAGGTAAATTTGTGAAAATCACAATTTAAACGGGAAAATTGACCAGGCCACCGAAGAGGCGACTAAAAGCCCTTGCCACTGCCGGTTTTCAAATCCCGGAGACAGATCCTTGGAGATGTTTTGAGGGGACGCTTGGCGGCTTTTGCGCTGGTTTGAGGGGTTTTGGGGGTGCGCGATTATTTACGCGGTCGCGCTGTATGACGTGATCCTTTACGTTTTGTCGATCCTTTAAACTTTTTTGCTCTGTGCGTGCGGGTTAGCCTGCCGATTTGCGTGGGATTATCTGCCTGGTCTGGGGTGGTTTCTTCATCGCGTTTTTTACGGTTTTTTCGCGAATACTTTTACCTGCATGAAGTCTATCGGCGATAATGATTCGTTCTTGCAGGCCTAGATAGTACGGTCCAGCATTTCCAGGGGTCTGCATTTTTGCACAGTACCAGGCAACGCTAGCCTTTTCGTTACGCCCGCTAGAGCGAGTACGCCCATTACACCATACTTTCCCGGTACGTTTGGAAATACCCACTACTTTGGCTGCTTGCGTAAAATTCAGCCCCTGACGCAAAAGCTCTACATAATGCTCACGCCGAGCAGCACACATCTTTCAACGAGACGGGTAAACAACACCCGCATACTCATACAACACCGTCGAAACATCCTTTCAAACTCGGTGTTGCAACCACCATTAGAACCTAAGTAGCACGAGTACCGGACGGCAAATTTCCTTGATACCATAGTTATGGAATTTTCACCATATTTAGGAGGGATAATGAAGAATTGGTTGCGAGCCACGGCTGCTCTCGCAGGCGCGGCAGCACTGACACTGGGGGGCGCTGTTTCCGCTGTAGCAGCAAACAGTGTAGACGACGGTAGCAACGTCAAGACCTTCGATGTTACTTGGAGTGACAAGGTCAAACGCTATGACCCCAAGCTGGAAGGCACCGAAGTTAACGTGCCTCTATACTGTGAGGTTTACGAATTCAAAGATGGCAAGAAAACAGGTTCCCAGCTTGGTTACGAGTGGCCAACGCTCCAACTCACTGTTGGCAAAGATGAAAAAATTCCCCTTGAAATAAAACTCGACAAGCCCGCGTACAAGGGTGTTGACAAGATCGGCGTTCAGGACTGTTACCAGTATCGCGACGGGAAGTACGGACACAGCCAGTTCTCTTTTTCAACCGGCTATAGCAATGGCGTTAAAAAGCTCGCCATGAACCAGCAGGCCAACACCGATTTCAAGTTTGAGTTGGTTAAAGGCGAGTGGGATGGGGAAACCTATCTTGGTAAGGTTCCCGAGGGTAAGGCCCCCACAATTACTATCGGAGTTTCACAGCATAAAGCCGGAGACCCGGTTACCGAAGATGGCGAAAAAGTTTACAAGCCCCTTATAACCAAGGGCGGCGACCCGGCGGCAAACAAGTACGTTTTCGCCGATAAGGCTGCTCATAGGCCTTCTGCCGAAGTCAATCCGAAGAACCGTCAGGATACTCCTATTACTCGTGCTTCGATTGGTAATAGCCTGGACATGTTCTCTGGCTACACTGGCCGTTACCGGTGGTACCAGTTGACCGCTTCGATTGACGATCCTGAACAAGCTAAGCTCTTCCGCGTTGAAAGCGTTGAAGGTAATGACATTGATGGCTGGACCGTGAAGGTAAGCTCGGCTGTCCGCACAATGACTCCTGAGGCACCCACTCTAGTAGAGGCAGATAAGTGCGGGGTTGAGGGAACGGTACAGCTTCCCGAGTCCAAGTACTTTGATTATGAAACCGTTACCAAGGGAACCAAAGTTTCGGTAGCCGCCCTATTGAAGCAGGATTTCAAGGACAAGATCGAAGTTAAGGGCGACACCAAGTGGGAGTTCAATGTTGCAGCTAAACCGTGCACACTAGATCCAGCTGAACAGTTGGCAACTCCGGTTGCTCCTAAGCTGATCAATCCTTCCGCTGATGATCCTGCTTCTTGCACCGTCGATCCTTACGTGACGATTCAAGAGACCGAAGGCGTTTCCTACACGGTTACTGCAAACGGCGTGAAGCTGAAGGCTAACCAGGATGGCAAGTACATCTACCCGTACAACTCGAAGGTAGAAGTTAAGGCCTCCGCATTGGACGGTTACTTCTTTGCTGAAGACGCGGTAACTGAGTGGACCTGGGACAGCCACGATACTGCAATGGCCCCAGCCTGTAAGCCGGCTCAGCCTAATAATAAGCAAGCTTCCCATCCTATGAAGAAGCTCCCTAAAACTGGTGTTGAGGTCGCTACCCTACTCAGCATCTCTGCTCTACTGCTCCTTGCAGGTGGTGCACTAACCGCACGCAGGTTCAAGTAACCAATTAGCAACCTACATTTCGCCTCCCGGCATTAGCCGGGAGGCGAAATCTTTTTATACGACCTGACGCTGCTCTTCATAGAACCTGGTCAAAACTATCCGAGGGTGTGGAAACGATCAAAGAAGGTTTTCAGCTTTTCGATAACCCGCTTCTTGCGTTCAATCCGGCTATCAGCACCCGTAGCGAACAGGGATCCTCGCGGCAAAATCTGGTCAATATCGGATCCAGAGGTTTCCAGATGTCCCCGCCTAAACATGGCGTTAATGAACCGCTCGGTTTCAGGTTGTTTCAGATTTTCTTCCTTGACAATTCCTGCAAGCTCGATAGCTTTTTGATCAGTTAGGAAAGCTTTCCACTCTTCATCAATCTCACCGCTAGTGGCAGAAACCGAATCCACGAACCGTTCAATCAGATCCAGCTTATTCTGGAAGGTAGGACTGGACTTAACTGCGCGGCGAATATCTTCCCGCACTTCCTGGCGGCTCTGCTCAGCGTGCTGGTCACGGTATTTTTCTACCAGCATCAAAATGTAGTCAACATTTACTTCGACCTGTTTTATTAATTCGATTTCAAAGGTCAAATCATCATTGATCCGTTTACGTTCCCCCTCAGATTCGGCACGCCGCTGCCGGTAAAGCTCAATATATTCTGACTGATAGTCTTGTAGGTCACGCGGGCTGAGCGGATCTTTTTCCTCAAATTCATCGAAAGCAGACAGAATATTTCGCAACCGTAACAGTTCCCCGAAAGTTTTTATAAACAGGTCTTGTTCGGCCTCCCCAATAATTAGCTCACCCGGCTCCCAGCGCGACAACTGGTCAAGTTTTTCCAAATAGGCATCAAAATAAACCCCGAAAGGCTTAAGTACCGTAATCCCCTCGGCTTCTTTATTACCGAAGAGGGCGATAGCCTCGGAAGTTTCTTTTTCTAGGTTCCTAAAGGAAACAATATTTCCGTAAGCTTTCACCGAGTTCAAAATACGGTTAGTACGCGAATAGGCCTGCAACAACCCGTGGTGATGCATATGTTTATCCACCCACAACGTGTTGAGGGTTTTCGCATCAAAACCGGTCAGGAACATGTTAACTACCAGCAACATATCTAGCTGGCGGTTACGCATCTTCTCGGACACATCCTCATAGTAGGCACCAAAACTATCTGCCGAGGTATCGAAACTACTCCCAAACATTTGGTTATAGTCTCCAATCGCAGTCTCTAAAAACTCGCGGTCAGGGAGTTCTAAAGCCCCGGTATCGAAATCTTCTTCCGGCAGCAACCCGTCGCTATAGTCATCCGAGTTCGGGGCGTAGGTAAAAATAGTGGCGATTTTGAGACGTTTATCGGCAGCAAGCTCGCTTTGCTGGCGCGCAAACTCTACATAGTAGGCTTTAGCGGCTTTAACCGAGGCAGCGGCAAAAATAGAGTTAAACCCCCGCTGAAGCGTCCCAGGTTTTGTTCCTAGGTTTTTTTGATTTTTTGAGAGGATTGTTT
>NZ_JAKNHJ010000057.1 GCF_022133705.1 Varibaculum cambriense | reverse complement strand
AGTAGCGTAGTAACTATTCGTTTTCTAAACTATTCGTAATACTCTAACTACGAGGTTACGGTTACGACGAATAAATAGCTTAATTTGAAAAACCGATAGCTATCGGTGATATCTACGAACGGTTGCGCCGAGCTAACAGTTACCGCCACCGTTATATAACCGTTCATGCCTACCCTATGCCCGCGCTAAGGGGAGACGCGCATTGTCCGGCATTCGGCAGAGATCGCG
>NZ_JAKNHJ010000056.1 GCF_022133705.1 Varibaculum cambriense | reverse complement strand
AGTGCACTAACCTTTGTATGTAAGATTTCACGTGCAACTTTGATTGCTTTTTCTTTTGATTTTTTGTAGTTTTCTTCGAGATAGATGTCCATTGTTGGCGTTACTGGTTTTTTGCGTGCATCAACAAGTTCAATTAATCTTGGAAGACCGAGTGTTACATTTCTTTCTCTAATTCCTGCAAAGTGGAATGTTCTTAGTGTCATCTGAGTTCCAGGTTCACCAATAGATTG
>NZ_JAKNHJ010000055.1 GCF_022133705.1 Varibaculum cambriense | reverse complement strand
CATTGGAATGGAAAGAATTGAACTATTCAACACATATTCTCCCATAGATAGCTTGATATTATGGCACTTTATAGAGAAATTTATGGTTCTTCCATTTGCAACCATCACTTGAAACTCTGGTGCTGGATATAGGAAGAAATTCAATTCCTTCATTATCTTACAATGAATGAAATTATGTGTACTTCCAAAATCAATCAACACTATTAACTTTTTCTTTTTGATACGTCCTTCA
>NZ_JAKNHJ010000054.1 GCF_022133705.1 Varibaculum cambriense | reverse complement strand
CGATGGGCGGCATGAAACAGACCATCAGCCGTGAAGAGTTGATAGCGCTCGGCCAGCGTTTCGGCGTTACACCACTCGCCAGTGCGCTGGCGCTGTAAGGAGCAAACATGATCCGCAAAGCCTTTGTCATGCAGGTAAACCCCGACGCCCACGAAGAGTATCAGCGTCGGCATAATCCCATCTGGCCGGAACTGGAAGCAGTGCTGAAATCTCACGGTGCGCATAACTACGCC
>NZ_JAKNHJ010000053.1 GCF_022133705.1 Varibaculum cambriense | reverse complement strand
GCAAGATGAATAGCCAGTGCAATATATATACATGTATACTTAACGGATATGGAATGGTTGGCGAAGTAAATTTTTGGCGACGCGGTATGCGGAGTTGTAAGATGTACTACGATCGTATAGTGTACTGCGGCAAAATGTTAGTGCAGGAAAGCGGGAAGGAAAAAGAAGCAACTAAACGAGGGCGTAGAAAAAGACGAAGAGGAAAGGATTAACCGTAGAAGAGAGGGATATGGA
>NZ_JAKNHJ010000052.1 GCF_022133705.1 Varibaculum cambriense | reverse complement strand
CTTCGAGCGAAATGTGTCCGTTCTCCCGAACGCCGCCATTTGGATTCTCGCCAAGAGAAGCGAGCCGAGCAAATCGGCGTTGCCCGCCAAATGTCCCTTATCAAGTTTTACCAAAAGGATTTTCTTGCTGTCCATAACTTCCCGCAAGTTAAAAGTGCTTTTGGGAGAAACAAACATCTGGCATATGTTGTCGTCCGAAAGAAAGGCGTTCACTTTGTTGAGCGTGGATTCTATCC
>NZ_JAKNHJ010000051.1 GCF_022133705.1 Varibaculum cambriense | reverse complement strand
TGAACATGGCCAGCCACGCCCAGTTGATCTGCATGACGTCGGGCTCGGAGCGGCCGGCGATCTGCGTGGTCAGGCGCTCCAGGTAGCCGTTGAAGCCCATGTACTCGGCCTTCACGCGCGCGCCATGGCGCTGCTCGAAGAGCTTGAGCGCGGCGAGCGTCGCCTGGTGGCGGCCGGCGCCGCCCCACCAGGCGAAGCGCAGCGGCTTGGCCTGGGCATGGACCCACGGCGCGGCCAGCG
>NZ_JAKNHJ010000050.1 GCF_022133705.1 Varibaculum cambriense | reverse complement strand
CACCACTCGCCCCAGGTGGCGGCGCCGTCGTTGTCGATCAGATCATCCGCGTCGGCCTGGTTCAGCTCGATGGCGCTGTCCGCTGGACGCACCATGCCGCAGGGCGGTTTGAGCGTGCGCGTGGCCAGCAATGTGCCGCGCGGCGCGTCGTACAGGCGGACGGGGGCGGCCGCGGCGCCCGCGTCGGCCAGGGCGATGCTGGCGGCGTTGCGCGCGGCGCGGGGGGCGGCGGTGTTGATGAGAT
>NZ_JAKNHJ010000049.1 GCF_022133705.1 Varibaculum cambriense | reverse complement strand
CGATTTTCCTCCATTTGCCTCAGTGGCTGCGTTTCATGTAACGATGCATGACAGCGCCCGACAAGATCCTGATACTCTTTGGTATTCAACCGTTTCCAGTGTAACTCGTCGTCACTCACGCTGCGTACAGCGCGGGCTGGCGTACCCATCAACAACTGGCGTTTCTCGCCGCGAAAGCCCGCTTTGACAAAGCTCATAGCGGCAACAATGCTCTCTTCGCCAATGACCGCGCCATCCATAATCACG
>NZ_JAKNHJ010000048.1 GCF_022133705.1 Varibaculum cambriense | reverse complement strand
CAACACGACGCACATCACCCTCCAGTCGCTCAAGAAGCCGTTCAATCTCATCATCAGAAAGAAAGGCCATCTCTGTGTTCTGAACTTTCAGTTTTCGTATACCGCGTACAGGGTTCGCGTTGTGAAAGACCTCAGCTTCAATCAGCACCGTGAACATGGTAGACAGTACGCATAAGTCACGATTAATACTGGACGGCATTAATCCGGCCTGTAATTTCTCTGACCGATATTCAAGCATAAATTTTCGCGTCATC
>NZ_JAKNHJ010000005.1 GCF_022133705.1 Varibaculum cambriense | reverse complement strand
AAAAAAAACTTTGGGCGCGTCTTTGGTTTTCCAAAGACGCGCCCAAAGTTAAGTTAAACGAGCTTATTGCGTTTATTGTTCCTCGTTAGTGAACAAATCGGTAGCTGCCGATTCTTCATCGGGGGTTACTGGCGATACCGGCGGTTCCACTGGAGCCGGCTGTTCGCCCTCTGCTTCCTCAGTTTCCGGTGCTAGCACTGCGGGAAGTTGCTGCATGGGGGTCAATCCTTCTAGACCGGTAGCGGTCTCAGAGCCCAGCAAGCCCCGCATTTCTTCCAGGTAAGCAGCGATAGATTCGCGTTGACGCTCCAGACGCTCCACCGTGCGTTGCGCGGCGGCCCGCTCTGCCTGGGCTTCGATCCGGGCAGCTTCGCGCACCTGCTCGGCTTCACCCTCGGCGGCCGCAATCGTGGCTTCTGCCGCGCGGCGCGCATCTTCCTGACGGCGACGAACCACTGCGTCAGTGTCAGTTAGCAGTCGCTCTGCCCGCTGCAAGGTTTCACCCAAGTGTTTCTCTGCGTCAGCAACCTGAGCTTTAGCGGCGGCCACCATCGCGGAGGTTTCGGAACGAGATTGCTCGTGAGCCTGAGCATCAGCCTCGCGAGCGGCAGCGCGAGCAGCTGCGATCTCAGTTTCGGCCTCTTGACGCATCTGTTGGATCTCGGAACGGATGCTATCAGCGCTTTCCCGCGCTTCTTTCAAAATGCTTTCGGACTGACTGCGGGCGTCGGCCAAAGTCTTTTCTGCCTGTTCCTTAGCTTCTTCCCGGGTCTTGGTAGCCTCGGTCAAAGAGGACTCGCGCAGTGCCTGCGCCTCTGCAGTCGCATCATTGCGGAGTTGAGACGCCTCTTGCTCTGCCTTAACTCGCATTTCAACATAGTCTTTTTCAGCCTGAGCCCGCTGCAATTCGGTTTCCCGATCAACGGTTGCTTTCAGGTCAGAGACCTGAGTATTGGTCTCTGCCCGCAGCGAGGAGGCTTCACGCTCTGCCGCGGCAACCAGTTCGTCCGCCCGATGCTGCGCATTAGTCAGCACTGTCTCGGATTCGGTGGCCGCGGTAGTGGTACGTTCTTCAGCCTCGCGCCGCGCCTCAGAAATCAGGGAAGCAGCTTCCGCTTCTGCTCGCTCGGACATATCTTGAGCGTTCTTACGGGTCTTTTCCATAAGCTGCTCGGCCTCAGCATTGGCCTTATTGATGACCGCGGTTGATTGTTCTTCCGCGCTGCGCAGCAGCTGTTCTATCCGGGCGCCGATCCCGGTGTAAGAACTACGATCGGAAGAACGCAGTTGCTTCTGCGCTTCAGCGAGTTGTTCCCCTAGATCCACATTGCGCTGGTCAACCGTGTCCAGCTTCTGCTGCAACTCGGTAATCTGGTTATTCAAAGTTTGAATCTGCAAATCGACCTGAACACGATCATAACCGCGCATTACGATCGGGAAATCAGTTTGTTCTTCCACCTGGTCCTCCCTGAAGATGAGCCGCTGAGATTAGGCATTACTCGGAACATTTTATTCCATTACTTGAGGAGTGCGAAACCCCGTATCACTGCCTAGTCTTTCACTTATTTCAACGTGAAACCAAACGTTACGGTAAAATTGACCCTAGTCACACCCCTAACCGGGTACAAGCATCACCGCAGCAAAGCAAGTAAAGTGTACTTATAGTTGTCCGGCTACGACTTGAGGGGAAACTGGTGAACATTTTCTTACGCAGATATTGGCTTCCACTACTTTTAGTAATAGCGGGAGCTCTGGTGGCCTTAGTAGGTGTGGGCAACGCGACCATCTGGAAACCAAATCCGCAGGTTTCAGCTTCTTTACCTACTAGTAGTCAAAAGCAAGCTTTAGCGATTACCCGACCGGGAATGTTTGAACTTTATGACTCCCCCACCAAAATCACCGTCGCCGGGCAAGGGAAAGTAGCCTTAGCGATCGGACGGTCTGCCGATGTGACTGCTTGGGCAGCTGACCAAAACTACGTGGAAGTTACCGGACAAAAAGATGACACCAGCCTACTGACCGAACCGCATCAGGGGAAAGCAGATCCGCGGCAACCCGGAGAAGCTGCCGGAAAGGATATGTGGGTCGAATATAAAGAGGTAGATACCGGCAGGATCAGCGAAACCTGGGATCGTTCCGAGGGCGCATGGTCTCTGATCGCTTGGTCAGAGGAAGGGAACGTCCAGCTGACTTTACAGTGGACACAGCCAGTTTCTACCCCTTGGTTCTGGCCACTGCTGATCGCGGGACTGCTATTGATGCTAATCGGAGCAGTCGTTTCTGTGGTAATCAATCGCCTGGCCATAGCCGCAGCTAAAGAAGAAGCAGAAATACGTAAGCGCCGTGAACAGCGCACACAGGAAGCCGCGGCTCAAGGAGAGCAAACCGTGCAGATACCTGCACTCAATGCGGTTACTAAACCCCCCTCGCGTTCCGAATTACGCAAAGCCCGCGAACGCGGAGAAGCCACCATCGAAGTGGAAGGGGTAAAGTTCCCCACCGGTTTGGTGCCAGTAATCCACACTGATGCCGACGGACAAGCGATCAATCCCGAAGCCGCGGATTCGCTGACCCCAGAAGTTCCGGCTACTGAGGAAGTTTCAGCTCCCACGATGCCAGCGGCAGAGCTGGCGTTACCTGCGCAAAGCCCTCAGCCGACGGCATATTCTCCGCTCCCTGAGGTTGCAGCCGAGGCATCTTTTAACCCGGCTGCCTCGCCGCAACCGGCACAGCCCTACCAACCGCAGGCCTCCTACAACCCAGCTGCCTCACCACAGCCAGCACAGCCCTACCAGCCACAGGCTTCCTATAATCCGGCGGCCTCACTACAACCAGAGGATTCTTACCAGCCACTGTCCTCCTACAGTCCAGCTGCCTCACTGCAACCAGCAGACTCATATCAACCACACGCATCATATAACCCAGCTGCCTCACTGCAACCTCAGGCTGCTTACAACCCAGCTGCCTCACCACAGCCAGCACAGTCCTACCAACCGCACGCCTCCTACAACCCGGCAGCCTCCTATCAACCTCCCGCAAACCAAGCGGCGGTAACTCCTGAGCACACCGAAGAATGGTACGAGGACGACGATTTTGACCTGGACGGATTAGGCGATGGTCCTGATATGGCAGATTTCGAAGGCGAATCCACCTTTGACCAGAGCCAAGGAGGTAGCAACCGATGAGAAAAATGCGAGTACTATTGTCCGTCACCGCAGCTAGCTGCCTGGCAATAACCAGCCTGGCAGGATGCACTAGTGCCGCTGAACGCAAAGAGGTACCAAGTTCTTCTCCCACCGAGACTTATCCAGCCCTGCAAGTCGAACAGGTAGACCCCATCCTTAAGGCAGTTAACTCCGCTTTAGCCGCCGGAGACGCCAAATTTGATGCCGGAGCCCTAAAACCCAGAGTGGCCGGTCCTGCACTGGCCATGCGCACCGCGCAATACCAGATGCATCAAAAGAACGACCGGGCGGTCCCAACTGCGCTACCTGCGTCCTCGGAAATCACTACCGTAACCTCTGGAAACAAGTGGCCACGCGCTTTGCTTAACGTGACGGGGGCAGATAGCAGCGGGGCAAAATATGTGGAAATAATCCGGCAAAACCAGGCAACCAGCCCCTATCAACTATGGCAGTGGATGCAGCTACTGCCCAAGGCGTCTTTGCCCGAAACTGACGTGGTAGCCCGGGGATCGAAAACTTTAGATCTGGCTAGCGATGCAAACCTGATGTTTTCTCCGGAAGTAGCGGTCAACACTTGGGCGCAGACTGTCTTTGATGCGAAAGCAAAAAATGCCGACAAAGTGTTTGTGGATCCCCTCATGGAGGGTAAACGCGCAGAATTGAAGGCATTGACCGAGGGAGTAGGAAATGCCGGTAAGGTAGCATCCACCGTAGCTCCTACTGATTTTAAAAATAACACCCTGGCGATTAATCTGCCCGCGAAAAATGGGGCACTGGTGGCGACCACCTACACTCAAGAAGTTAAGCTGACGGACGTAGCTAAAGATAAACCGATCACCCTCAGCGGTGATGTGGTTAATCTGCTGGACAACGGCAAGGTCACCAAACAAGCTTCCTGGAGCCGAGTTATCTGCGTGCTACTGCAGATACCACCCAAGGGCACCAAAGATGGCAAGGTGCGGGTAATCGCGGCTTCTGAAGTTTTAACGGCGGCCGCTAAGTAAGGATGGTTTCGATTGGCACAAACACATGGAGCAGTTGATCTATCGCAATTTGCTGCTAAGACTGCAACGGATTCTCAACCAGGATTGGCAGATAATCCTGCCGTAAGCGAAGCACCAGCTAATGCCGGAAGCAGGCGACATCAAAGTAGCGGTGCTGTAGTTGCCGGTCCTTTTATTCGCGACGCTGACGATGGCACTTTTGAGGAAGTCACTGAAACCTCGCTTAAAGTGCCGGTAATCATTGACTTGTGGGCTCCCTGGTGCGGACCTTGCAAACAACTCGGCCCGATTCTAGAGGAACTGGCGCGCGAATATCAGGGGCGATTCCAATTGGTGAAAATCAATGTGGATGATTCTCCGCAGTTAGCGCAGGCATTCCAGGCGCAATCCATTCCCATGGTGGTGGCGCTGATCGGGGGTAGACCCGCACCTCTTTTCCAAGGGGCGCAGCCCAAAGCCCAGATTAAACCGCTTATCGATCAGGTCTTACAGATCGCCGGACAGGCAGGACTAACCGGCGTGATGGCAGGAGAAGCGGACTCGAGTCAGGAAGATCCGCGAACCGAAGAAGAAAAAGCGGTGGAAGCTTTGGTAGAAGCAGGAGATTACCCAGAGGCTATGAAGCAGGCGCAAAAGCTATTGCGGAACCGCCCCGAAGAATCCTCCCGCTATCAGGCACTGGTAGATAAAGTATCGATTGCGCAGCGTTTGCAGACTGAAGAAGGCCAAGATGATTCCGATCCCCTGGTTTTGGCGGATCGTTTTTTCCAAGCCGGCAATGAACCGCAAGCTTTCGATCTACTGTTATCCCTTATCGCAAAGTCTGCTGACGAGGAGCGCGACGAGTATCGCCAACGTCTGCTGGAGCTATTCCGCCTGTCTCGCAACCCCGAGGCAGTGAAATTGGCGCGACAGCGCCTGTCTAGGCTGTTATTTTAGAAACCCTCCCTGCGGGGGATAAATGCAAGGTAGACTGGTTGACACCAGGCCAAATAGAAAGGTTCTAACGTAACCATGAAACCAGATTTTATCCCCGCATATGATCCCCAAGAGGGCGCGCTCAGAGCTAGAGAGCTTTTCGAGGAAACCTTTGCAGCGAAACCAGAAGGAGTCTGGCGGGCTCCTGGTCGGGTCAATGTAATCGGGGAACACACCGATTACAATGGCGGGAAGGCGCTACCTCTCGCCCTCCCCCACGCTATCTATGTGGCGCTGCGGGTACGGGAGGACGATCAACTAAAAATTATTTCGGAAGACTTCCCACAGCTAAGCGTTCACAGCCTTTTAGAGTTAGCAAAAAACTATCCCGCTAGTGGCCCTGGCGCTTTTGTTGGGGGCGTTATCTTGGGGTTGAAACAGGTACTTGAAGATAACGGCCACCCGGAAAAAGCGCAAGCACTAGCGCAGAAAGTACCGGGACTGGAAGTAGCGATAGCTTCCAGCGTTCCCTTAAGCGCCGGTCTGTCTTCTTCCGCCGCTTTAGAATGCGCAATCGCGGTGGGTATTGACGACCTGGCTTCGCTGGGGTTGGCAGGCAGCTTTGAGGGAAGAAAACTGCTGGTAGAGGCAGGAAAGGTAGCTGAGAACCGCTATGTGGGGGCTCCTACCGGAGGTTTAGATCAATCTGCATCGATGCTTTGTGAACAAGATCGAGTCCTGGAACTGGATTGTGCCACCTGGCAAACTCGTTCCCACCCCTTTGATTTGCCAGCTTTGGGACTGTCCTTACTAGTGATAGATACCTGCACTTCCCATGATCTTGCGGACGGACAGTACGGGGCACGCCGAGCTGCCTGTGAGGAGGCGGCTCAGGTTTTGGGGGTGAAAGAACTTGGTGAACTGATACCGAAAGATATTACGCCCTCCGATAACCTGACCGACTTAGAAGCTGCAGACTATCCTCCCTCTTGGGTGCAATCGCAGTTGGACAAATTAGAGGACACGGAGCAGGTTTCGCGAGTACGCCACGTACTTACCGAGATTGCTCGCTGCCAGCGGCTGTGTGAGCTTTTAGAGGCAGGCGCGGATCTAGATCAATGGCGCGAGCTGCTAGACGCCTCCCACGAATCCTTGCGGCGCGACTACGAAGTTACCTGCAAAGAACTAGATGTTGCGGTGGAGGCAGCCCGGGGGGCCGGCGCCTATGGAGCCCGGATGACAGGAGGAGGCTTCGGAGGGTGCGCTATCGCCCTGGTTCGCAGCGACCAGCTAGAGGCAACTGCCGATGCCATACTAGATGCTTTCACCAAAGCTGGTTTTAACCAGCCCCGCTTCCTTAGCGCCTTGCCCTCCGCCGCAGCCGGCAGAGTGGAATAGTCGTGACCATTTTTTAAACCGCAAAGTTCCGCCGGGTCAAACTCTTTTAGCTTTACCCGGCGGAACTTTGCGGTTTAAAAATCAGCAGCTAACCCAACACTATAGATAGTGCTTGTTTGCAACTGTTCAGTCACCTTTCTCTATTACCTGGTTCTGGGAATCCGCGGTCTCGCTATCTTCCAGATTCGGTATGTTCTCTACATCAGGCAGTTTCTCCGCATCGAGCTCAGCTAGCTTAAGGCCAAGAGATTCTTTAGCACCAGATCCTCCCATAGCGTGACCTTGTACTACCTTTTCGGCAGTACTCTCATTGGCGCTAATGCCAGGAACTGCGGCTTTAAGTGCCTGCGCATCCTGGTCATCAAGTTGCGCCCGCAACTGTTCGTTCTTCTTTTCCACGTCCAAGAAGAACAAGAGCACCAAAATCAATAGGTTGGCAATCGTAGGTACCCACAGGTACATGAACTTGATCATCTGTAGAGCCGATTCCACTTGTACCTTGGCTCCGCCTACATAACCCCCTACCTCAAGCAACCAACCGGCGACTGCGGTACCTACCCCACTGCCGACCTTGACCCCTAAAGAAGAACAAGAGAACATCATGCCATCAATGCGCTTCTTAGTGCGCAAGAAGGTATTTTCGCTGATCTCAGCAATCAGGGCGTTAAGGGTTCCCTGGAGCGGGCTCATTCCCAGCGAAGCTAATCCGGAGAAAAATAGCATCAACGTGACTGAGCCCATCGACGCACCCAGAACTACCCCTAAGCGTCCGAGGACGGCCACTATGTAACCTACGATTGTAACCGGCTGCATCCTCCCGATCTTCGAAACCACCAGTGGGGTTATCAGTAGCCCCACAATCAGCGGAATGTTAATGGCCCAGGCAAATACGCCCAGTAATTTAGCGTTCCCCAGAATGTAGGTCATAAAGTAAATTCCCATATTTAGGGTGGCGGTGAAGAACTGCATCAAAATAAAGCAAACTACGATAATCACGTAGTAACGGTTGCCCATCAGCTTCAACGCTTCCAGGAAGGTAACATCGTCATCAGTCTTAGCTGCTTCCTCATCCCCCTCTGCCAATTCGGTGGGAGAAAGCTCTTTGACCGAGAACACCGCCAAGGTGTTAGACAAGATACCGATTATCGCGTAAATAATCGCCACATTTCGCCAGGCAGCCGCACCGCCACCCATTGCTTGCACTACGCTGACGGTGATGGTTTGAATCGTGAGATTAGTGCCAAAGGCGAACATGAAACGGATCGACCCCATCTGCACCCGCTCGGAGCGATTCTTAGTAATTAACGCGGTCAAGGCAGCATAGGCAATGTTATTTGCGGTGTAAAACACCGCATTCAACAGGGTATAAGCGATGAAGAACCAGGTGTATTGGGCGGTTTTACCCATAGAGGTGGGGATGGCATAAATCGCTATCAACATGGCGGCACATCCAAAGAATGCGTAGAACATCCAAGGCCGTGCCTTACCCATTTTCGAATGGGTTTTGTCCATTAAGCGCCCAAAAATGATATCCGAGAAACCGTCGAAGAACTTCGACAGCATTATCAGGGTTCCTATGACTCCAGCGCTCAGTCCTAGGGTATCCGTAAGGTAAATCATTACGAACGCCGAAAGGAAAGCGTAGACCACGTTCCCGGCGATATCACCAGAGCCGTAACCTACTTTGTTGTACCACTTAAGGTATTTCTTTTCTTCCATGGGGTATCTTGTCCTTTGAATTAGTTGGAAAGACGGATAGTGAAAGAGAATTGGGTGGTCTCGAAATCAACCCGATATTTTTCCAGCAGTTTCGGTCCGCAGCTTTGCGAACCGATTCCTGCCATCAGGTGATCTAGGCACAAGATGGTGCTATCAGCTTCCGTTAACTGATAGTCATGAGGTTTAGTTGTAAGCTCCTCTTGACAGTAATAACTGGCGTTAAAGGAGAATACGTCCTCGCTGACAACCTCGATCTTCAGGTCCTTTCCGGCAAGACACAGATAGTCGCAATCTGAGCGAGATCCGTTTTCTTGCGGACGTAAATAATTTTGGAACAAATCGGAAACTGAGGATTCGAAGCGTCCATGCCAGCTAGAACGACGCTTGTCGATATAGCTTTCATGCGGTCCCAACCCTGCCCAAGTGGCCTGCTGCAAAGATTTATCCAGGAAGAAACGCAGCCCCAAGCGAGGCAGCTCGGGGAATTGGGTATCTCGGCACACCTTCGCGTTTACCTGTAAAGTTCCGTCTGGCCTAATAATCCACTCGATATCGGCCTTCAGTAGTGGCTGCAAAGTTTTTGCCACCAGTGCCACTTTGGCGCTTATCACCGCACCTTGAGATTCGCTATTTACGTGAACCTCATAAGCGTGCGGGTAGGCACGGTCGTAGCGCGCTCGCTCCCAGAGGGCGCGAATATACATATCGTTATCAGTGGGAGCACGCCAAATATTTAACTCCGCCGGCTGCTTTAATAGTTCTTTTCCACCTAGCTCAATCCCAGTCAGCATCCCGGTATGACGCGAGAAGTGGTAAGTGTAATCCGCACTAACAACGCATATTTCTAGGGGATCTTCCGTTATCGTAGCTGCACCCTCGCCCTCGACAGTAGTAACGGCCTTTACTAGCTCTAGGGCGCGGGGGGTGTGGGGGCTTTGATTCTTGAGGGCGAACTCGTCAAAACCCAGTAGATCTCCGGATTCCAAGAAGGCTAAGGGCTGGGTTAAGTAGGCTTCTACCCGCAGGTAGCAGCGTCCTTCCGCAGGCACTTCTAGCTGCAAAGGAATCTCCACGGTTTCGTGAGCGGGCAAATTTGGTACTTCCAAAGTGCCGCTTTCTTCTTGTCCGTCTACCACTTTCACCCAGCGCAAGGCAGTGTAATCAGCGGCGTTCAGATGGTCGACAGTATTAGTGACCTGTAGCGTTCCACCCGCTTGATCATATTGGCAGCGCAAGGGCCGGTAGACATTTTTGGCTTCTAGCAAACCAATATGAGGTACGCGTTCAGGGGAAACTAAACCGTCTACACAGAAGTTTCCATCGTGGGGATCTTCGCCACTATCGCCGCCATAGAGTAGATGCCCATTGCTGTCCCGGACTGCGTGGTCACACCACTCCCAGATGAAACCGCCGCACATGCGAGCATCGGAACGCACTTTGTCCCAGAACTCTTCGAGATCACCCGGGCCGTTACCCATAGCGTGACAGTACTCGACTAAAAGGAAAGGTTTGTCCCCTAGATTTTCTAGGTAATCGTCAATATCAGATAGCGGCGGGTACATCCGCGAATACAGGTCGATATTTTGGTAGTCATATTTGCGGTCGGAAGAGCGATAGAACGCGCTTTCGTACTGAGTTACCCGGCTAGGATCGAATTGTTTTACCCAAGCCAACGATTCTTCGAATGTGCAGCCATAAGCGCATTCGTTACCTGCTGACCAGGAAAATACACTGGGACGATTCTTTTCCGAGTGAACGCACAGTTGCATGCGATCCATCGTGGGCTCGATCCAATCGGGATTATTGGAAATCGGATGGTTCCAATGTTCCTCAATGTTTTCTTCAGATTCGTCCTGTAACAGACGATTGCGAGTACCGTGGCTTTCATTATCGGCCTCGCTCATCACATAAAATCCCGCTTGGTCACAGAGGTGATAGAACTGGGGACAGTTGGGATAATGGGAAGTTCGCACCGCGTTGATATTGTGCCGGCGCATCATCCGCAAATCCCGCTTAATATGCTCGATAGACACTACCGGACCGGAATCGGGATCGCTATCGTGGCGATTAACCCCTTTGATTTTGATGGGGCTGCCGTTGAACTTTAGAACCGCGTCCTCGATAGTAACTTGTCGCACCCCCACTTTCTCGGCGATTACTTCGCCCTCGCTGACCATAACCAGGTCATATAAGTAGGGGTCACCCGGATGCCACAGCCGAGGATTATCGACAGTAAAGCGGGCGCAGTGGGTGTAAATACCTTGCGGATCCGCAAAGGGTTCGAGGACGCTGGTGGCTATCTCGCCCTCGGGGTCACAGAGCCTGGCGGTAATGTCCAGCGCTTCTCCCGTAAAGTTGGCACGCAGGGTTACTTCTGCCCGACCATCCTGCAAATCGGTAGTAACGAAATAGTCATTCAGATGTGAGAGCGGCCGTTTCAACAGGTAAACGTCACGAATAATCCCGGAAGTGCGGAATTTATCTTGGTCTTCGAGGTAGGATCCATCAGACCATTTGAAAACCAGCACCGCCAGAATGTTTTCCCCTTCCTTTAAATATTCGGTGACATCAAAAGTGGATTGGGAGTGCGTGACCTGGGAATAACCGACGTATTGTCCGTTTATCCACAGGTAGAAGCAGGAATCTACTCCCTCGAAAATCAAAGTGGCCTCGGGAGCTTGCGAGTCTTTTTCATAGTTAAAGGTATGGCGATAGGCTCCCGCAGGGTTGTTATAAGGAACATGGGGTGGATCGAAGGGGAAGGGGTAGTTAATGTTGGTGTATTGATGCTGATCGTAACCGTGATGCTGCCAGGATCCAGGAACCGGGATACGCCCGGGTAACGCCACGGGCTCACAGGCGAAAAAGTCGGCAGGCACCGCCTCTAAGTTCGGATAGAAACCGAATTCCCAGTCTGTATTCAGTAGCTGGAAACGATCAGAGGCCTCACGCTCTAGGTTAAAGTTACGTCCTCGGTTTTTTTCTTTGGCCGCCTGTAGCGGCGAGAACGGAATATAGTAGGCGCGCGCCGGGAGAGTATTTTCGTGTAAGACCTGCAGGTCTTGGTGGTGAATTTCCAGTTGCATCTGCTTCTCCTAATGAATGGGAGTTTTATTGCTTGTACCCTACACCTGCTTTGGTGTTATCGATGTCAACAATACTGATAACGATAACACATGTAGAAGCCAGGCAAGTCCTAAATGAATTAGGTTTTCACCTGGTACGCTTCACGCGTGACGGGAAATAAGGCACGCGGTACTAAATCTGCTTCTATCTACGATGTAGCTAGAGAAGCAGCGGTATCCGCACAGACTGTTTCCCGAGTGGTACGCGGGCACCAAAACGTGTCACCATTGACCCGGGAACGAGTGCTGCAAGCAATTTCCGACCTCGGATATAAACCTAACCGCACCGCGCGTGCTTTGCGCACCGGTTCCTATGGCGTTATCGGGTTACTCACACAAGAAATCCGACGTACCGGGGAAGCACATACCTCCAACGGGGTTTTCGACCGAGCTCGCCAACTAGGCTATTCAGTGAGCCTGGTGCAGGTGGAGTATCCTCATACTCCACAGGTGCACCGGGCTATGTCGCTACTTTCCCAAGAAGATATTGACGGATTAGTGATTGTACAGGCCGGAGATGCCAATGCCGAGCAGCTCACTCTCCCCAAAAATTTGCCGGTTGCTTCTTCGGATTCCAATCTGGT
Source organism: Varibaculum cambriense (assembly GCF_022133705.1). Lineage (GTDB taxonomy): Bacteria > Actinomycetota > Actinomycetes > Actinomycetales > Actinomycetaceae > Varibaculum > Varibaculum cambriense_A. Next base: position 129,537 of record NZ_JAKNHJ010000005.1, on the reverse strand, counting down.
TGACGTTTACCCATCTGCTTCTGCTGATCAAGTAGGAGGAGTCCGCGCGGCAATGCGACATCTACTAGATTTGGGGCATCGCACCATTCATCACGTGAGCGGCCCAGAACATTCACGCTCTGCGAGGGTACGAGAAGAGATTTGGCGTGAAATGCTGGCTGCAGAAAACCGGGAAATCCCGACGGTAATTCCCGGAGATTGGTCAGCAAACGCTGGTTACGAAGCTGGAAAACAACTAGCGAAAAACCCGGAAGTTACCGCAGTTTTTTGCGCCAACGATGAGGTCGCCTTAGGACTGATCCGAGCGCTAAACGAAAGACAGATCCGTGTACCGCAGGATGTGTCCGTAGTGGGCTTTGACGGAATCGAATTATCTGAGTTTTCATTCCCACCGCTTACTACCATAAAGCAGGACTTTTATGCTGCCGGAGTGGAAATGGTGAACCTGATTAACCGGCAGCTGCAGGGGGAAACCAATAACCTTCATCTGACGATTCCAACGGAGCTAATAGTGCGTGCAACCACTGCTCCACCCCAAAGATAGGTACACAGGAAAAATACTCTACTAAACCTGCAGGTAAACAATACTTTGCGGAGAGTAAGGGATTCGAACCCTTGATACCCTTGCGGGTATAACGGTTTTCAAGACCGTCTCCTTCGGCCACTCGGACAACTCTCCTGGCCTACGCTAAAGCGTACGGACAAACCCCATGTTACAGTTGCTAACCGCCAGAGCTAAAATCCGCCAAATCTTTTCTTACGACTTGGCTCCTCAGGCAGCGGTTTATCCAGCAACCCCTGCGCCAGAGCCATCGCGAATACCGGAGACAAAGGCAGACGGGGCAATAGCACCGCCTGCACGGCATGGTAAACACTGTCCCGTAACTTTTGGTTCTCTAAATCTAGAGGCTGATTTTCAGGGGAGAGCCGATGTACGATTCTTCCGCCACGCACCAGAAAGTGCTCATAGGCGAAATCAAGCCAGGCACGATAGCAATGCTCATAATGGTCTACTACTTCTGCTGAGGCTCCGTCTTGTTGGGCAGCTCGCAACATCGTGACTGCCGCACCGATTGCCTCAAATTGCACCCAGGCCTGGCGATCCCGGATCACCGGTTTGCCTTCCCAATCCACGGTGAAGGCAAAACCAGGAGCCCCATCACGCCTCCAGGCATCTTCTCGCGCCCGCTCAAATATTTCGGTTGCAGCTTCACTGAGCCATTCAGGTACTTCTTTGTTGGTAGTTTTCAACATGGCTCGTGCCTCTAACATTAGACGCGAGAACATGAAGGAGTGACCTACATCAGAGCCGTAAGCCCGATGGGTTTCCTGCGGATTATCCCGGTTATATCCCAGTAGCGGCTGCCAGTCACTGTCATAATGCTCCGGGATTCGCCAGTTATATTCACGAGATACCCGGGCAACTCGCTCTAGAATCCGTATAGCCCGCTCCGTCCATCTACTGTCATTAGTAACCTGGGCTACCAGCATATATGCCTCTACCATATGCATATTAGAGTTCAGACCCCGGTAATCTTCGCAGACAGAATAGTCACGATTGAAGCTCTCGCAGACCATTCCTGCTTCCTGATCCCACCAGTGCAGATCGTTATCGCGAATAGCTTCTTGCATCAATTCATGGGCACCGATACGATCCGCAGCAGTTGCCGAGGCCGCTCCCAACAGTAAAAATGCGTGGGAGTAGGAACGTTTGTCGTCACGTCCTTGATAAGGGATCGCCTTTCCATCCTGGTCAAGTTCATGCTCAATGGCATCGAACCATCCGCCATTATCAGGGTCACGGAAATACTGGTTGAGGCAACGAATCCCGTGCTCTACCAGGCGGCGACATCCGGGCACCCCCAACAGCACCCCAAGAGAAAACACGTGAACCATCCGGGCGGTAAGATACAACTGAATCGGCTGTTCTAGGTCAACTTCGCCGTTCCGATCTAGGCAGGCAAATCCCGTTTTGACCTCTGATTTACGCCCGTAATCCAGCAAGTCCTGCAAACAGGCAGACAGCCAACGGTTATGTTCGATTGAGTCGAACCAAAACATTGTTCAGCTCCTTTGTTGATGTTTTCTTTGGGGCAGGTAAAAAGACTAAACAAATTTCATCTGGTGACGCAGGGGGGTAACCGCGTCAGTTAGAGCGGGCACCGCCAGATAATCCACCCCGGATTCGCCATAAGCACCAGCGTCTTCCAGGTCTATATCTCCCCTGACTTCCAGCAGGGTTCCGGGATTAATCGTCTGGCGGTGATCAGCGGCCAGGGTTGCTTGTTCAGGGGTAAATCCCTGCAGAGCTACCAGATCAACCTTCATTTTCAACAGCGGATCCAGGTCTTGCAGGTGATCTATTTCTACCTCGATCGGTTTACCCTTGGCCGCCGTACGTACGTGATTAATAACGTCTCCCAGCCCGGTTCCCAGTTTCAGATGTTCCACCGTTACCTGCGGGAAAGAGCCGACACCGAGGCGAGAAGTCATACCATCCCCCACTCTAACCGCATATTTTTCAAGCTCGCCTAAGCCGGGAGTAACCGAGAGAGTGTCCCTGACTACCAGTTTCGTCTGCGAAAGTGCCTGCGCCAACTGCGCGGTCTTTGTTGCAATCCCTGACAGATGCGATAAGAACCACAGACATAGATCCCTGGCTTCTAAGAGGCCGCGAGTACTACCGCTCAGTTCCAAAACTGGAGTTCCCGCAGCTACCGTGGTGCCATCCGCAATTCGTAAGTGCAAGTCATAGTCTCCCAGCACTTGCTTTAGTACTTCGCGAGCAACGGGGATCCCACAGATTCGACCATCTTGGAGGGAAAAAAATTGCACGCGGGCACGATCATTCTCTGGAACTACCGCGGCAGTAGCTATATCTTCTCCATAGCTTCGGCAGCTCTCCAGGGCACGCTCTACTACTTGAGGCACATAATCTCCCTGAGGATACTGCAGGTAATCAGCCATCGAATCTCTCCGTCCTTTAAACAACTATCTCCGAATGCGCGAGGGCGCCCTGGCTTAATCCTTTCACGCTTTGCGCTCAGATTTAGGCGTTCGGAACTGGCTCCAGGATTTCTTTTCCACCCAGGTAGGGACGCAGCGCCTGCGGTACATACACGGAGCCATCCGCTTGCTGATGGTTTTCCAGGATAGCTACCAGCCAACGTGTACAGGCTAAAGTGCCGTTCAATGTCGCTACCGGTTGGGTTTTCCCGTTTTCGTCACGGTAACGGATTCCCAAGCGGCGAGCCTGGTAGGTGGTGCAGTTGGAGGTAGAGGTTAGCTCCAGGTAGCGTTCCTGGCTGGGCAGCCAGGCTTCACAGTCGAACTTGCGGGCTGCTGAAGTTCCCAAGTCCCCAGCGGCGGTATCGATTACCCGGTATGGCAGCTCAACTTTTTGCAACATTTCCTCTTCCAATGCCAATAGGCGCTGGTGCTCGTCCTGCGATACTTCGGGCAGGCAGTAAGAAAACATCTCTACCTTATTGAACTGGTGCACCCGAATAATTCCGCGCACATCTTTACCATGGGAGCCTGCCTCCCGTCGATAACATGCTGACCAGCCGGAATAACGTAAGGGCTCTTCCCCTAGTTCCAAGATTTCCCCGCCATGGTAACCGCCGAGGGCGACCTCGGAGGTACCTACCAGGTAGAGGTCATCGGCGGGTAGGTAGTAGATTTCTTCGGAATGCTCGGTCAAGAATCCGGTTCCCCGCATGGTGTCGGGAGTGACCATGGTGGGAGTGGTCATGGGGATAAATCCATGCTGCTCTGCCAAATCCCAGGCGCAGGTGAGCAGAGCCAGTTCCAGGCGCGCCCCGATGCCTCGTAGATAGTAGAAACGGGAGCCAGATACTTTAGCGCCTCGCTTAACGTCGATTGCCTGCAGCATCTCCCCGATTTCCAGATGGTCACGTACCTCGATGCCCTCGGCTGCAAAATCGCGAATCTTCGCGCCGCGGTGGGCAAGAACTGCATAGTCATCCTCACCGCCCGAGGGAATCCCGGGAATGATGATATTGGGCAGTGCCGCCAGCAGATCCTGTGCTTTTGTGGAAGCTACTCCCGCCTCGGCCTCGGCTTCTTTAACTTTTCCCGCCAGTTCTTTAGCTTTGGCAAGTACTTGAGGCCGCTCACTGGGATCAGCTCGCCCGATGCTCTTAGACAGCGCCTTTTGCTCCGCGCGCATCGCTTCGAATTCTTGCTGTTTTTTTAGTCGGAGTTCATCTGCAGCCAGTACTTCATCGATCCGCGCGGGATCATCCCCGCGGGCAATTAGGGAATCTTTTGCTGGCTGCGGATCCTCACGCAACTGACGAATATCAATCATGTTTTTATCATATCGTTACTGGGCACCCCTTCTCATATCGCCTTTCCGATCGAGTAACTGGTGGCGGAATGCCTGGCAGTATTGGTCAGTTGCGTCCCGCCAATCCTCAGCTTGCTTCCTCGTTGCTCTAAGATCACTGCAAATGTTCTAAACTAGCAGCCATGACCACTGTGCTCTGGATTCTGGTAATCGCGGCGCTAGCCTTAGGGATTATTGCTTTGTCGTGGGCGATTAGTGCCCGCCGGATTGCAACCCGGGCAATGAAACTTGCGATTAAACAAGGATTTTCGGCGCCTACCACTACCTGCAGCAATGAGTCTTCAAAACGGGTGGTGGTGATTTATAACCCCATGAAGATTGCGGATCTTAATGAATTCCGCCACGTCGTTACCCAGCGCGCCCAGGCCACCGGTTACGAGGAACCGGTGTTCTTAGAAACCGACCAGGACTCTTTAGGGGCTAACCAAGCTAAAGAAGCGATCCGGCAAGAAGCCGGGCTGGTTATTTCTGCCGGTGGGGACGGCACTTTACGGATCATCGCGGCTACCTTATCCGAAAGCCGAATTCCGCTCGGGATTTTGCCGCTAGGAACCGGGAATCTTTTAGCCCGCAATCTCAATATCCCAATTGATTCTTTACCCCGTGCCTGTGAAATTGCGTTTACCGGTAAGAACACCGGCGTTGATTTGGGGATTTTGAAAACTGAAACTGAAGAGGAGTTTCCATTTCTGGTCATGGCGGGGATCGGCTATGACGCAGAAGTGATGAACCGAGTCTCTAGCAAACTTAAAGAGTCGATCGGCTGGGGTGCCTATGTCGTTTCCGGGATCGCCGCTTCAAATAAACCCCCGATCACTATGGATGTTGCTTTTGGAGACCAGTCGCACCCACGTACTCGGAAAGTCAATACCCTACTGTTTGCTTCCTGCGGGGAGCTAGTGGGGGGCATCCCCCTCTTGCCGGAGGCTAACCCGCATGATGGCTGGTTAGAAATATTAATGCTGAGTGTACGCGGCGGATTAATTGGGTTTTTAGAGGTAATTAGTGGAATATTCCGCGACACTTTAGGGGTTAAAAAACTCACCGCCGGATTGGTATCCAAAACCGATGTGATCCGCACCCGGACAGCCAGCGCCAAAGTGCATGGGGAGCCGCGGATGATTCAAGTCGATGGCGATACGGTGGGCAGTTACCGGGAGATTTCAGCATCTTTAGATCGCGGAGCAGTAGTAGTACGCATCCCCTAGGAAACTCCAAGGGGTCTGCATAGCCCCTAATCGCGAACTCGTGACCTACTTTTGTAAAATCGAATCCACCCAGCCGCGGGCACGCTGAAAATCACGGTCTCCCGTGCGGGGAGCATGATCATTTCGCACCTGGTCGGCACGCGTATAGGAGCCTAAGAACCGTAAGTCTTCACTGATCCGGTACAGCCCGCGCAGCGCGGATTGCACTCGCTCTTCCCTCACATGTCCATCCAGATCAATACTGAACACGTACCGTCCCGGATGCCCGGCTAGGGGACGCGACTCGATACGGCTCAAGTTGATTCCCCGTGCCGAAAACTGTTGCAGCATTTCTAGCAGCGCCCCCGAACGGTAATCATTAGGTAAACGTACTTGAATAGTGGTTTTATCAGCTCCGCAGGGCTGAGGTACCTGACCGGGATTCGCCACTTCCACGAAACGGGTAACTGCTCCGGGATTGTCGGCTACGTCCTCGTAAAGAGGCGTAAGCCCATAGGTCGTTACTGCTGCTCCCGAGGCGAGTACCGCTTGAAAACCCGCATCTCCCTCAGAAAGCATCCGGGCTGATTCCGCGGTAGAGGTAGTGGCCACATGAACCGCCCCCGGCAAATGATCGGCTACCCAGTTGCGGCATTGTGCCCAGGCATGAGAATGGGTGCCGATGTGAGTAATCTCGGAAAGCTGCGTCCCTTCGCGTACCGCTAAAGTGAACCCGACCGGGACAATCATTTCGGCTACTATTTGCAGGCGTTTGTCCCACCCCAGGGAATCCAAGGTGGCGCTAACTCCTCCTTCAATGGAGTTTTCGATAGGCACCACTGCCCGCTCCGCTTTACCCTCCCGCACCATATCCATAGCGAGGCGTTCCCCGGCACAGGGGATCAGCTGGGCGCCCGCCGGTGCCACTTGCAGCAATGCCTGATGACAAAAAGTACCTACCGGTCCTAAAAACGCGTAGTTATTAACTGCAGTATTCATCTCCGCTTCCTTTATCAACTATTTTCACGATACTAGGAAAAATGCCCATTACCCGTACTGAGACCGTAGAATATGGCTGTGGCAAAAACAGTAAGGCACCTTTCCCGTATAGGCAGCGCCCTCCTGTTTAGTTTTTTCTTTACATTACTGGTATTACCGGTAGAGCCAGCGGCGGCAACTACTTGGGAACCAGAACCCGCCCCTAAAGCTCTAACGCAACAGCAACGTCTCTACTACCCTAGTCTGGATACCTATACCACCCCGCGGGTTAGGGATCCTCTGCTGCTAGTGCTAACTCGGGATCTTTCCTGGCAAAAAATGACCCCCCAATTCGAGAAATACCCGCAGCTAGCAAAATACGCCTCGGCGGGCGCAGTCGGCACTCTAAATACCTCGGGATGCCTTAGCGAGTCCGTGCTAACCATACAAAATGGCTATCCTGCCCACTTGGCGCGCCCCTGCCCTAGAGCTGCGGTAGCGGCCGGGAAAATAGCGGGAATTGACGCAAGTTACTGGCAAGAAACTCAGCAGGCAAGCCCGGGACAATTAGCAGGCGTTTTAGAAGCCTTCGGGATTAAAACGCGCGCAATCGGCTCCCAGGCGGGCTTATTATTGGCTGACGGTAACGGCTCCGTGAAAAATTATGCCGCACTACCCGAATCCGTCCCGGAACTGACGGCCAAAGTAAAAACCGGTATTTCCGAGGGCGGGCTCACCGTAGTAGATCTAAGTACACTGTCTTCAGCGGAGCGGCAACTACAAATGTTGGAGGGGGCACTAGCGGGGTTAAGCCCCAAGTCGGGGCTGATTTCCCTGTCCCTAGTGGCCGATGCAAAAAACACTGCGCCCTATTTGCTGAGTTATTCCCCAGCTAGCGGTACCGGCCTAGCCACCTCCGCGAGCACCAATGCTGCCGGTCTAAGCACTTTAGCCGATACTAACGCTCAGATTCTTTCGCATTTCTCCCTGCCGGTGCCTGACGGAAACCGAGGAAGGGCTCTAAGTGCTCACAGTCTGCCCGGGCAGTCACAATCGTTAATAAACTTAGACAATACTGCCAGCAGTTCCGCAGAAAAAGACCTGCAACAGCGTTTAGATTATTTACAAAACCAGGTTCAACTTTCTACTGTCAACCTCGACGTTAAAATCTGGCTTTATCTGGCTATTACTTGCTGTCTCTTCTTGAGTTTTGGAGGATATCTGGGGAGCAGGAAGCGCGGACAGCTAAAGCGGCGCCGCATCCGAATTCCCCTGAGCGCCGCTGCAGTTTTCGCTGCCTTCCTTTCTCCTGCTTCTTTCTGCCTCTACTACCTATTAGGTGCTGACTGGGCAGTATCGCCCGCCTGGGCTGGCGGCGCGATAGCTCTAGTTGCCTCACTTTTTACCGTCCTGTTAGCGCTTTTAGTTTCGACGCTGCGACAATCTTTCGCTTTTTCTCCTGCCCAACTGGCGCGCGGGGCAGGGATAGCTACGAGCGCCTTCACCTTGGGGATTATTCTCTGGACGCGCAAACAGGCTGAATATACACAAGTGGGAACCCCTTTGGGTTATAGCGTTTTAGACGGCCCCTTCTTGTGGCAACTATCTGCCGAAGCCGCCGCCTTGACGCTTAGCTGCATCCTACTAGCCGTGGTTTGCGCGCTTGCCTCATTACCGCCTATAGATACTTTCTGGCGTCGAAACCGGGTTAAATGCCGAGCAATAACTGCGGTAACGGCGCTAGCCTTATTCACTGGCTTGTGGCTGTGGGCAGGAGTTTCGGCTCTGATCTGTGCCGTACTTTTCCTCGCTCCTTTAGCTGTGGCATTTTTGACTTATGCCTCTCCACTTGTTGCTTCGCCCTGCGCTTCGCGTTCGAGTTCGCATTTTCGAGCGGTTTCAGTAGTGGCAGTGCTGGGGGCACTATCCCTGGGGTGCGCCGGAATACTCGGGACCTTTGGAGTAAGTCCCGATGCCCCGGCCACCAAGATCGATGCCTTATCCCAGTCCGCAGATACCAAAGTGGCGGTGGTTTTCACTTCGGGTCTTTCCTGGGAAGACCTAGTGGCGGCACAGCCGGAACTGGCACACCGCTCCTCGGCAGTTAGAAGCGGGGCTCTATTTACCTTAGCCCCCTACCCTTTTAAGGCTATGGCTTGTCCCCAGGATGCTTGGTTAACCTTTTCTGCTGGCCGCCCCTTGTCTCGATATTCGCTGGCGGGCCGGAATCTTTGCCTGGAGCCAGAGCCTTTGAGTGACGGTAAACGGGTACAGATGTGGGATTACTACCAGCGTTCAGCTATTGCTAGCTCCTTCGCCGCCAAGCCTGGAGTATTTGCTGAGCAGCTGCGGGAGGCGCAAATCTCTGCAGGAGCTATCGGAAATAGTGCCGCTTTGGCGCTAGCAGATCCCGAAGGAATTATCCGCGGAGAGGTAAGCGATATTGATCCTCTGGCTCCCGGCTACGCTCAGGCAGTACAGAGTATGGTTTCCTCTCACGCTCTGACCCTGATCGATGTGCAAACTGGATCCCAAAACCTTAATCCGGATCGGCTAAGCCGCGAGGTAGGTGCACAGCAGCAAGATATCTTCTACTTCCTGGATCCTGCCACCGGAAAATCACAATTGGAAAAATCGGATATTTGGGATCCGATTTGGCTATTGCAAAATGGTGGTTCCCTCTCGGGAAACTCTTTGCAAGCGGGAACGCTAGTTACTGACTCAAAAAATGCCCGGCACCAGCTGCAAGATAGGAATAATCTGCGCCGCTCCGAAATGAACCCGCAGGTAAATCCAACTCCCGCAGCCTCTGTGGAATTATTCGGCGATTCTGGCAGTACTTTTGCTCCAGGCGCCTTACACTTGGTAGATCTTTCCACGGTGCTAAGTCAAGACCCCGGACTAGATCCGGACTACCTAACCCAGACCCGAAAACAAAATCACCGGCTGTTTCCTACGGTAGCTACCTATCCGGATCTGAGAGGAAAGCTACCGGATCGTATCAACCTAGCCCAACAGGAAAAACAGATTACCGCCCTCAAGCACACCTTAGCGGCGTTGCCAGAAAATACCCGCGCCCTGGTGGTATCAGCTAACCCCGATTCTGCCCAGCAAGGTTTACAAGCCGCTATGGTCTACGGGAAGGGAATCTCGGAGGGGATCATCTATTCTCCCTCTACCCACCAGATGGGGATTGCCCAAACTGCGGATTTACCGACCACGGTTCTGGACTGGTTAGGGGCTCGCAACCCCAAACTGAGTACCTCAGGTTCTCCCCTAATGATTAGTGCTAATGCGGCTACTAGTGCTGACCGCTTAGAACGTCTAGTGAGTACTTCCCAGCGCGCCGATGCTAGCTATGCGCGCCTGGGACTTCCGCCAAGCAAATTCGTTGCCTTCGCTGCGGGCGCTTTGCTAGTGCTAGCCTTATCCCTGGTTTCTTTGCTAGTCATAAGACCGAATCCGCGGCGTCCTCATTTGCAGATTCAACTCGGCATGCTCGGACAGTTCCTTTGCCTAGCGGTGGCTTCCTTACCCGCTGCTTGCCTGGGAGCTGCCATGTTACCGTGGTGGGAAGCTGAAGCGCCCACTAGCTTTTTCACTTCCGTAAGCATCTTGATTGCTACTTTACTAGCTCTAGTTGCCTGCACTGGCCCCTGGCGTGATCGCCCCATTGGACCGGCGTTAGTGATTGCCGCTTTCAGTACCCTTTTCATTTGTTTAGATGTCGCCACCGGTTCCCACATTTCCATGGATTCGCCCTTCGGATCGTTTTCTCTGTTAGGAGCCCGCTTCTTTGGGTTTGGAAATGTTTATTACTCAGTATGTGCCATCTGGACATTACTGCTATGCGGATGTGTTACCTCCCTGGGGCGCCCCGCAGCTTTCAGGGGTAAAAGAAATTCACGACTACCAGTCTGGTTAGCTAACCTATTTATCGCCTTCTTAGGGATAGCTTTCATGGTGGTAGATGGCCTCCCGCGTTTTGGCGCCGATTTCGGAGGGCCGATCTCCTTCTTGCCCGGCTTCTTAGTACTGGTGCTCTTGCTTAATGGCAAACGGATAGGAATAAAGCGGATGCTCGTGGTGCTCATGGTGGCGGCGGGAGCATCCGTTGGACTGGCATTTGCCGACTGGATGCGTCCTGCCGCTCAAAGAACCCATCTTGGAAACTTTGTACAGTCTATTATTAACGGTGACCTTCAGGTGATTATTACCCGGAAACTCCTAGCTAACCTGGCCAGTTGGGGATCAATAACGTACGTTTGGTCACTACTGTGCTGCCTACTAGTTTTCGTAATCCTAGTATTACCCGCGCTGTCACTAACCCCGATGCCGACTAATCTTTTCCTTCCCGATAATTTTGCTGCAGCGCCCCTTACTCCCCCACTTAGACAAGAGGAATCGGCCAAGAAATACTGGCAGCGCGGTCGCAGCTATCTGCGAGATTTAGCAACCTTTGCCACCTGGTTATTTGCACGCGTGCGTCCTCAGCTGGGAGAAACCCCGCTGGCAAAGAAAGAAAGCACCCTGAGGATCACGCTGTTAGCAATCGGGATCAACCAGTTATTCGCGTATTTACTCAATGATTCCGGTACTCAGCTGCCCGCCACGGGACTGTTACTTACTGCTTTGGCTTACTGTTCGGCACTCTTTGCGTCTTTACCCGGAACTTCGCGGGGCTTAGCTCGATAGACTCTGCCGGGTTGTTGTTTGACCGCTGCCTCTAAGAACTTATGGGGTTTAACATGTACCCGGCGGGCGCGCAGCCTGCCTAGGGCTTTCGCCACGTCAATAAACTGGTGCAGACGATGCATCTGGGATTTGAAATCCCGCCGGCTAACCCGGTGGGTAAAGTTTACCGGCACCTCTTTAACCGAAAAACCTGCACTAAGCAGGCTAATCGTCATATCTGTTTCGACTCCCCAGCCGGCAGCCAGGGGGAGGGCGGCTTGGAAAGCAGCGGTGGTTAGACAGCGTTGCCCCGACAGAGGAGCCTGCGGATTCCACCCGGTAGTACGTCTAATTGCACATCTGGATAAGCCCAGTACAAACCCGTGACCGCCTGCCCCAGCCGGCTTAGGTAAAACCGCAATACTACAGTCGGCCTCTCCGGTAATAACGGGCTCGATTAGCGGAGCCGCTTCAGCAGCGCTATCAGCCAGATCAGCGTCTAAAAATAATAACAGTGGTGGTCTTTCTCCTTTGATAGCCCGCATCGCTACTACCTTAGCGCCAGTTTCCATGGAGGAAGCTTTGCCGCGATTTACGGTGTGACGGACGGTTACCGCCCCGGCTTGTCTGGCCACTTCGCGAGTATCATCTGAGGAACCATCATCTACCACTACGATTAAGTCCAGGTCGACAAATGGTAGCGCTTTTACTGCTCTAACAGTCATCCCAATACGCTCGGCCTCATCTTTTGCGGGAATAATTACCGCCACGCGCTGATCTGCCTGCCCACCGGGATCTACATGCATGTTTTGCCTCAGCTTTACCTATTCTTTTAGACCCAAACTTATAACTTTATTCTAACCATAAATAGGAAACTTGCGAACCTATTTGACGGCCACGGCAGCCTGTTTCCGGACAGCTATCAGTAATAATTCCATTTTAACCTGGCCTTCCTTCCTAGATAATGTCCTGATTATTTGGGATTATCCCCCTCCGCCTTATCCACTAACTGGCATATCCGCCACGCCATGACCGAGAAACAACCAGTGCGGGTTAGACTTAACTAAGTTGATTTGAAGTTAGCGGAAGGAAGGATACAGTGGCTGGCTCCAGGCGCATAAAACGTCGGCTTTTCCGGCTGGTCATAGTAATTCTCACTCTCGCGTTATTGGCGATAATCGGTGGTGGAACCTTCTTATGGTGGCGTTACACCTCCAGGCAAGCACAATCAACTGGTTATTTTAAGGTTCAACCGGTACTGCAAGAGGATTTCCGGGCTCAAGACTATGAGATTGCGTCCTTTATTCCTCTATGGGGACAACAATCTTCCATTCGCCCAGTAACCTATGGAGATTACCGCATTGGTGCCGGTGTCACTGGCGATGGTAGTGGCGTGATCCTGCAATTAGCCGCCGATGGAACCTCTTCTTGGTCGGTAAACTTAGGGGCCCCCTTAGCTGCCTGCGCTCAGCAAACACTCGGAGGCGCCGATGGAGACCATCGCCAACTACCGTGTCTTTATCATTCGGGTAATGGTTCGGGGATAGCAATAGTGGATTTGAAAATGGGGACTGCCCGCTGGATATGGGAATCTACCGATTCCTATGCCAATATCGCTACCCAAGGAGCCCAGATCGTCCTCGTTGGGGAAGATCTTTCCCTCCTACGCCTATCGGATCAAGGCGAACAGCTAGCGGAAGGATTAGTTTCCCAGAAAGCTTCCGACCCGCAGCTACAGCCAGATCCCGGTAATTGCAACCTTGACGGTAAACCTACAGAGCAAGCACCAGAAACTTTTGAGACTTTCTCCGATACCCTCTGGGTTATCGGGCATAAAGGAATCAACTATTTGGTGGATCCCGAAACTAACCAGATTCAGGCTGCCAGTCCCGGCAGATTGATCCGTAACGCTGACGATACTGCTTGGGTGCTCAGCCCCGCAGATGGCTGCACTCACTCCCTATTTATTCAGCCGCAACGCACCCATATCACTACCCTCCCGCAGGGAACTACAGTTCCCACCGACAACTCTGGGCAGCTATTAGACCTGGTGCAAAAGGGAGGAAAGCTTTTCCGCATGGATTGGGAAAAGTTACGGTCCCTTCGCACCCTATTTGACGAAACCGAAATGAAACTGGGAGAAGGAACCCAAGTGCTCCCAACAACCAATTCTTTGTATGTTTCCAGCAACAACCAGCTGAGCTGCTATTCACGAAAGAATGGGAAAGAGCTCTGGTCCTTTAGCGAGAAAGTAAAACAAATGCGTCTACACCAGGACGTTTTGCTTTACACCACTGAGGAGGGACTGCTTAAAGCCGTATCCACTGCTGATGGCATTGAGCTATGGAGCGTTAGTGCTGTAGACAACGGCTTTTTAGAATCCATAAAAGACAAGAAGCTACAAATCCTGTCTCCGGCGGGATTGCAAACTTGGGGGCGGCAAGTCGGGGAAAATCAAACCGTAGGTCGCGGAGCCGCCAACCCCATGACCACTGCGGAACCCGGTTTCACTGTCCCGATTGATTCTTGCATCCGCGTAAGTGATACCAATGGTTCTGGCAGTTCCTACCAGGTGCAATTCAATCGGGTATCCTGCCAGCTAAAAGGAGCAGAAAAAGTTATCCGGGTAATCGATACCGGGCAAATCGATCGCGGAAAACCCGCGTCAGACTATCTTAAGAAGTGTCTAGAAGATCCCCAAGCCACGAGCGCAATCACCGTTACCAGCGCGATCGCCGACCCTAAAATATCTGCCCTGTGTACCGGCCGGGTGGCTTCAGGCCGCTAGGTACTATACAGGTTTCATCTCTCTGAACCTTTAACCCCACCTTTTGCTGAGACTGTTTCTTAGATAGGTGAATTCCCAATCCTGCCTCTGCCTGTCCGCTATATTCTTCGCTGCCCAGGCGCCAAGAGACTTCAGCCAAGTATTTTCCACGTCGCACCCGCAAATACCGGGCAGTAGCCGCAATCCCTTGACCCGCGGGACACATTTTCAATCCTCCTGGCGCTATTGCCAGTTGCGATCCCTCCGGAATCTCTATCCCAAACTGCGCGGCGGCCTCAGCGCTAAGGAAAGGACGATACCCCAGGAAAACAGCTGCAGCTTTAGAACCGGGATGAGTCCAGATTTCCTCAGCACTATTTACCGCCAAGATTTTCCCTTCATCCATAATTACAATCTGGTCTGCCAGGGAAAATGCTTCATCTTGATCATGGGTTACATAAACAACCGTCAATTGCAGGCTCCGAATAAGGTTACGCAAAGTAATCACCAATTCTTCGCGCAGCGCCCGATCTAGGGCAGATAAGGGCTCATCCAGCAACAGCAGTTCAGGCTCAGGCGCCAAAGACCGCGCTAGCGCCACCCGCTGGGCTTGCCCGCCCGAAAGAGTATCAATAGTGCGATCTTGATACCCCCCTAAACCTACACTGTCAAGCAGTTCTGAAACTTTTTCTTGCCTTTGCGCTTTAGTAAGATGCGCAATCCCATAGGCAATATTGCCGCTTACATTGCGACTGGGAAACAGTTGTCCATCTTGGAATAACATTCCGAAGCGACGCTGGTGTACCGGCACCTGTTCCATATTGCGTCCGCGCCAAGAAATAGTGCCTGCCGTTAAAGGTTCCAGTCCCGCAATCGCCCGCAATAACGAAGATTTACCACATCCCGAAGGCCCCAGGAGCGCGGTTACCGTACCTGTGGGAACCTCGATACTAAGATCTGTTACCGCTTGCACCTGCCCATATTGCACCCGCACCTGGGAAACAGTTAAGCCGTCCATCAGTATTCACCAACTTTTCTTCTTCGCAGCGCTTCTACTGCGCTCATTACCAGGGAACAGGTTAAACAGAGGATAACCGCCGCGGCCATCGCCATCCCATTTTCAGCGGGTCCCGCGCTGCCCGAGAGTTTATAAATCATCACCGGCAAAGTTAAGGACTCTGGCATCACCAGGAAAGAGGCCGCCCCAAACTCACCAAAACAAACTGCGAAGGCAAAACCAAAAGCCACGACTAGCGCTCCCCAAATATATGGACCATCTATGGTTAAAAATATCCGGGAAGGAGTCGCCCCCAAAGTGGCAGCGGCTTCTCTTTGCTTAGGGGTAACAGTTTGCAGCATGGGACGCATTAGCCGGATAACCAGCGGGGAGGCTCCCAGAGCTTGTGCTATTGGCAGTAGGAAGGGGCTATCAGCCAGGTTCCAGGGGGGAGCGGCAAGGGTGATCAAGAATCCTAGGCCGATCACCACACTCGATACCCCCAGTGGCAGCATGTTTAGGGAATCAAAGATCTCGGCGGCACGAGAAAGGTGAGGATTGCGATAGTGGCGACTGGTTACGGCAGCCACCAAAGCTCCCAGCAGGGTGGACAAAATCGCCCCGATGAACGCCGCCCGCAGGGAAATCCCCAGAGAATTGATTACCGGTTGCTCGATCAATATCGAGGCATCCGGGCGGGTCAGGTCAAGATAGTTTTGCAGCGTCCACTGACCGCGCCGGCGAAATGAGCGCGTCACTACCTGCGCCATTGGCGCCACTATCAACAGCGCAATCACCGCGGTAGCTCCCCAAATCGCCAGGCGCTGGCGGCCACGAGCGGGTTTTGAGTTCTCGACGGTAGCAAGTTTTACCCCGCCACGCGCCTTACTTTGAAAATACTGCGATCCAACTAGCGCCACCGCCA
This sequence comes from Varibaculum cambriense, assembly GCF_022133705.1. GTDB lineage: Bacteria > Actinomycetota > Actinomycetes > Actinomycetales > Actinomycetaceae > Varibaculum > Varibaculum cambriense_A. Next base: position 113,637 of record NZ_JAKNHJ010000005.1, on the reverse strand, counting down.
CTATCACTACCTGCAGCAATGCCAAGACTGCCGCAGCTGCCAAATCTAAATCCACCGAGGTGGTTTGGTAAATCTGGCTTTCTAAAGTAGCTACCCCGATGCCTCCTAAAACCATTACCAGTGAATAGGACGAAGAACAATACAAGAAAACTAGGGAGGCGGCAGAGGCAATAGCCCCCAGCAGCTGCTGCATGGTGACTGTAAAGAACGCACGAGTCCGGGTAGCTCCTAAGGTGCGCGCTGCCTGGTAGGCACGCTGATCGATACGCGCCCAGACCGGCCCTACAGTCCGGACTACCAGGGAAACATTATAGAAAACCATCGCTAAGATGACAGCCCCCAAGGTGCCATCTAGCCGCAATACAGCCAGCCATCCGTCCTCCGAAAATAACGCTTTAAAAGCGGCTGCCACCCCGATAGTGGGTAGAACAAACGGGATGGTTACTAACGTGCGCAAGACAGTTCGAAAACGAAAATCTAAACAGTACAACACCCAGGCCAGGGGCAGACCCACCAGGGTAGAAAAGAAAGTTCCCCCCAATGCCAGGATTAAAGTATCCCGGATTGCCCTCCAAGTGAGGCTATCGGATAACACTCGCCCTAAAGTTGAAAAACATCCGGTTTCCCCGGCTTGGCCTACCCCCAGCCAGGCAAGAGCCAATACCGGATAGAAAAAACAGATCCCTAAAAAGACGAGCGGGATACCGGCCGCTAGGACGAGAAACACTCGTCCTAGCGGCCAAGTACGAGCAAAGGTAGGGCTCATCGAAGGGTTATCCTATTACCGCCTGCACCTGGCGAATCCACTCGCCGCGGTTTTGCTCAATCTGCGCCGGATCTAGTTGTTTGTCATTTTCAGGCCGGGGCGCGAACTTCTCCAGCTTCGGATCTAGTTTTACCTGTTCATCAATGGGGTAGGTAATGTTTTCATTCATAATGGCGCTCTGGCCTTCTTCACTGTATAGCCAGTCCAACACCTTTTCTGCGCCAGCGGCGTTCTTCGCCCCCTTAAGCACCACCCCATATTCGACCGCCGGATAGCAGGTGCCGGCGATATTGGCAGTCGGAGCCGAACTGCCGTCCTCGGAAACCGACCAATAGGGGGAAGAAGAATATGACATTACGATCGGGAATTTCCCTTTCCCTTCCCCCTGGGTGAATTCTTGGTTATAGGCTTCGTCCCAAGTGTTTACCGCTTTGGTTCCATTAGCCATCAAGTCTTTCCAATAGTTAACGAAACCGTCTTTCCCCTTTTCCTGCACCGTTGCCAAAAGCATCCCCAAGCCAGTATCAGATTTGGCGGGATTTTCGATTACGGTCAAGCCTTTATATTCTGGTTTCAGCAGGTCATCAAAGTTTTCTGGTACTTTCAGATTGTGATTTTTGAAGTAGGCAATATCGTAGTTGGCGCACACATCGGAGCGGTCTAAGGGCAGCGCCCCCTCTGCTTCCTTAATCAAATATTTTTCCGCCGAGGACGGAACCTTTACTGTAGAGGGCGCAATCACCCCCGCTTTGGCAACCTTCACCACGTTATTGGCGGTCAATCCCACCGCCATATCTCCTAACGGAGAGTCTTTACGCAAGATCAACTTGGAATCGAGGGTTCCCGATTCTTCCCCATTGACCAGCTTAATTTCCTGTCCGGTAGCGGCCTTAGCTTTCGCCAAAGATTCTTTTCCTAGCGTCCAGCTACCATTGGTAACCATAGTTACCGTATTGCTATCCCCCTTGGTGGGGGTAGAACTTTTATCGTTTCCACAGCCACTTAGCCCCAGAGCCAAGGCTCCAACGGCTAGGCATGCGGTAAAGCGCGCGAGTTTGCGCATTTTTCCCTCCATTTGTCAGGAGGGGACTTGCGAGCGCAAGTAAGAGACTCGACTTCCTGCGCCAGCATTACCTGGTTCAGGTGCGAGGGTCTGTCCACCGGGACACTCTCAGCCTATTCGGCTCCCCTGTCGTTATGGTCTCCTAGAGCCTATCACCGGTAAATCTGTTGCCTCTACACCACTAGCCTGAACCGGGAAAAGGTGTCCTAGGGAAGTTAGTTACCTAGGTCGAGGACGTCTTTATGACGCCCTCCATACCAGCTATTTGTGCGACGCATCGCGGCACGCTGGATAAGGGTGACGGCCACTCCCGAAATAGCGGCAAACAGCACTACCTCTAGCAACGAGGACTGGGCTGCTTCCTCCCCATCTTGCGGAGGTTTGTGCCCGGTAACTAGTTTCCAACCGGTGTTAATCGCCAGATTCGCGATCAAACCCGCACCCGCCAAGCTGGCGGCACTTGCTACTTTCCAGCCAATATCCATGGTTCGCCTTTCCACTTCGATAGTTACTACTAACCTACCCTAGGTGGACATTATCTGTTCCCAAATCTTAGTTACTCTTTCGGAGATGATCCTGGTCTTCACTCTGATCAGGGGAATCATCTTCGGTCTTAGCTGAATCTTTCTGCTGCTTAAGTTGCGCAAGCTCTCGACTTATCTGATCCTTCTCAAGGGCGCGGCGTACCAGCTCTCGTTCCCGTTCCGTTGCCTGATGATTTTGCGCTTCATGCTCGGCATATTCCGAAATCAGCTCACTGCCTTTCATGAGGCAGACGCAGACTAAGCCGATCAGGGAAAGTACCAGTAGCGGCACAAAAATATCTCCGAGGGCGCTCGCATAGGCATCTCGGACAACCTGTTGCTGCGCAGCTGGCAGTTTATCCAGTTCCAGGGTAGATAGATCCGCCATAGCGGCACCTTTCTTCCCTAGCTTTGCCATCCCAGAGCTGACCGCACGCGCAATTTCCCAAGTGAACACGAAACCGCAGATTTGTATCCCGATCGCGCCGCCCATAGAACGGCAGAAAGTAACTGTCGAGGTAGCGGCCCCCATATCGCGCAGTTTCACCCCGTTTTGTACCGCTAAAACCAGGTTTTGCATACTGGCACCTTGTCCGGCTCCCAATAGGAACATTCCCAGGGCGCAGAACCAGTAGGGACTATTTTTATCAATCAAGGTAATGAGGAAAATCCCGAGACACATCACCACGAAACCGCCGACCACAAAGCGTTTCCAGCGCCCTATTCGAGAAACCAGCACCCCGATCAAAGTAGAGGCAATAAAAGTACCGACCATCCCGGGCAGCAACGCCATCCCCGCGAGTGCCGGATTCATACCCTTGGCGATTTGGAAAAACTGGGTGAAAAACAAGGGCGGAGCATTAAGTGCGGTTCCTACCGATATTGAACCTAAAATTGCCAGCAGAGTGGTGCGCTGAGTAAACATCCACATGGGCATGATGGGCTCGGGGAAATGCCGCTCCCACAAAACGAAAGCCACCAGGAAAAGTGCCGCTAAAACCAGCATCACCGCCGTTTGCCACGAGGCAAAAGCGAAGGTTTTGCCTGCCAGGGATAACCAAATCAGGGCGGCTGATACCGCCGCAGTTATCAGACCAGTTCCCAGGAAATCGATACGCGGTTTACTAATCTGCGCGACTGGAACCTTCAAAAAACGCCACAGCACCGCCATAGCTGCCAGAGAAAAGGGGATCGAAACCCAAAGACACCACCGCCACCCTAGCCAAGGGGTGGCCACGATAAACCCTCCCACCAGAGGACCGGAGATATTGGAGATGGCCATGACTGCCCCGATATACCCGTTATAGCGACCGCGTTCACGAGGCGGAATAATCAGCGCCATAACCACTTGGGTCAGCGACATGATTGAGCCCATCCCTAAGCCCTGCACAATGCGAGTGAAAATCAGTTGCCAAGCCTCGGTAACCGCCCCTGAAAGCAGGGATCCTAAAGTAAACAGCCCGATTGCCCCCATTAAAAGTTTCTTCGAGTCATACATATCGGCAAGCTTGCCGGACACCGGGGTGGCTACCGTAGAGGCCAGCATCATGGCGGTGACGATCCAGGTGTATTGAGATTCAGTGCCATGCAGCGCCGACATCATAGTCGGCAGCGCAGTCCCGATGATGGTTACTGACATTACTGCCACGAATAGCACCATTAGCAGTCCGGATAATACTTGCAAGACGTCGGAGGATCTATTGGGCTGAACGGCTTGGATTTTACGATTCATATATTTCTTCACACCCCTCATTTACCGTTTAATTCTAGTCACCGGTAGAAAAAACTCGCTATTAAAAAAAGAGAACTGTTTTCTCCAGGTCAGCGTTTACAGCTGTTGGCTTGTAGTCCTTGATAGTAGCTAGGGGCTAAAAGATGCTAGTTCCAGGTAACTAAGAACGAGTCTTCGTCTACTACGGTTCCCTCAGCGGCTTCCGCTAATAGGCGGGCTGCGTCCTCAAACGCATGAGTCACTTTCATCCGTGCCACCCTTTCTACCCGGTTAAGACGCCGATTCCCCTGAGGCTGCCCTAACCATTGCAGCTGATAGATAGCAAACGGTTTCCCTGAATGGGGATGAAACCGTAGCACCGACGGCACCTGCAAACTTGCTTCCACCCCGAGGAAGAAATCTGCCCCCATCCCTAGCGAGCCGTATAGGGCGTAAGCATCGCCATTAGTTAGTTGGTTACCCATCTCTTGATCAAAGGCGGCGGCCTCTGCCGCTATCCAGTCCAGTTTCTCTTTGCCCAATTGGGCGGTAACTAAAGATTCAGCTTCTCGCTCCAGGCGCCGCTGAGAGCGACTAGGGCGTTCGCGGGCTCCCGGGTCTAGATTTAACTCTCCCAATACTGACTTTAGCAGTTCTTGAATACTGGTTTTTTCTATCCAATAGGGCGAGTACACCGCCAGATTAACCGCTGAGTCCGGGTCGGGGGAAAGGATCTGAGACGGAGCGTCTTTGGCGCTACTACCCGCACCCACCCGCAGGCTCCCCCCGAGGCGCCGGCAGATAGCCAACAAGCCGTTAAGTGCTTCAAATTCCACTCCGATGGGCTCACTAGCAGCAAAAGCATCACTAAGTAGGTCAACTCCGCGCAGTTCTTCCGTTAGCTGTCCAGAACGCATGGGCGGACAGTCCAACCGGAAGGCAATTTCACTATACGCAGGAAGGTTCAGGGCTTCGCGGACTGACTGGTCAAGCTGGAAAGGGCCGGCAAGTTCTGCCTGTCCGCTAAGCCGTAATCTGCCGGGAGCGAGCCATCCCGCGTCCTCCCAAAGGGAAACCGCTAGTGCTTCCACTTCATCCGGGGTAACTTCTGCAGGGAAAACCACCAGTTGCGGGCAACCGATTTCGGTAAAGTCGCTAGCTGGCAACAATCCCCGAGAGCGCATATAGGATGCTCCCGGGTCAATAGCGGCCGCTTGTTTTTGGGCTTGTAATCCCTGCTCGGTTATCCTGACTGCGCGAATTTTTCCGGTATCTATTCGCGCGAAGGTCGAGGTATCCGTAAGCGGGCTCTCGCTCACTGCATTTCTTCCATTTCCGGCACTTCACTACGGTTAAAGCCCAGGTAAGAGCGAGAGGCGGTGGGGCCGCGTTGACCCTGGTAGCGAGATCCTCGCTCCCTAGAACCATAGGGTTTTTCGGCTGAGGACGATAATTGGAAGAAACATAATTGACCAATTTTCATACCTGGGTAGAGCAGGATCGGCATAGTGGCAGTATTAGATAGCTCCAAGGTGACGTGACCGTTAAAACCGGGATCAATAAAACCGGCAGTGGAGTGAGTAAGCAGTCCCAGGCGACCTAGAGAGGACTTGCCTTCCAGGCGAGCCGCCAAATTGTCCGCTAGCTGTACCCGCTCCAGGGTCGATCCCAGCACGAACTCTCCGGGATGCAATACGAAAGGCGCGCTCTGCCCCACATCTACCAGGTGAGTCAGGTCATCTTGTGGCAAAGCCGGATCGATCACCGAATATTTATGGTTATCAAAGAGGCGGAAGTAGCGATCCAGGCGCACATCAATAGAGGCCGGCTGAATCATCTGCGGATCGTAAGGATCAATCTCAATTTCCCCGCTGGCACACAGTTTCGCAATGTCACGGTCAGATAAAAGCATGCCCCCAGTCTAGCGCAGCCGGCAGCTCGGTTCGGAAAACTTCATGTCTTAAAGCAGCAAACTCGGCAAGATAAAAGCGCAGAAGTCATCGGCCATTAACTTTTCAGTCATAAAACCTTTATTACTTGGACGCCTACTCCTAAACTTTTAGTTCCTAACCGTTAATACTGGTGGCTTATCAATGAGACGTGTCAACTGAAAACTCTAAACGGGTCGGCTCTGTTTCCCCACCGGCCTCTCCCCCGGTTCCCACCAAAGCAGGAAAAAATCCAGCGGGTCCGGCGAAACGCTCCGACCGCCCAGACCGAGCGGAAGGCTGGCTCGCAGCAGCGTTACTTATCCCCAACCTGATATTGCTGATGGTTTTTACCTACCGGCCGCTGGTAGACAATATTCGCCTGTCTTTTAGGGACTGGAACATTTCCTCTCCCCAAGCCACCTTTATTGGACTAGCGAACTACATCGAATGGTTTCAAGCTGATTCCACCGTGCGCATCGTACTAAACACGGTGATTTTTACCTTCGCCACCGTGGTTGGATCACTAGCCCTGGGACTGATGATGGCGATGATCCTGGATCAAAAACTCTTCGGCCGTAACCTAGTCCGCTCCGTGGTTTTCGCGCCCTACATTATTTCCGGAGCCGCCATTGGAGTGGCATTTCAATTCGTTTTCGACCCCAGCGTCGGACTCATCCAAGACATTATGACTCGCCTCGGCTTCACCGCTATCCCCGACTTCTACCAAAATCCCAACTGGGCGCTCTTCATGGTGACCGTGACTTACATTTGGAAGAATCTGGGCTACACCTTCGTAATCTATCTAGCTGCTCTCCAAGCTAGACGGATAGATCTGGACGAGGCGGCAGAGATAGATGGAGCCTCCCCGTGGCGACGTTTCACTAAAGTCCTATTGCCGCAACTACGTCCTACTACGTTCTTCTTGTCAATCACCGTACTTCTCAACTCAATGCAAGTATTCGACATTATCAATGTAATGACCCACGGCGGTCCGCAGGGTACCGGCACCACCACGATGGTTTACCAAATCTACCAGGAAACATTCGTTAACTCCCGAGCAGGATATGGAGCCACCGTGGCCACCATCATGTTCTTAATACTGCTGGTGATCACCCTGCTGCAGGTGCGAGTTATGGACAGGGATAACCAATGAGTAAAAAACTGGCTTTCCGCAAACAGAAAGCGGAAGAGTATGTCCGCGAAGACACGGTGACTACCTCAGTCGCATTCAAAATAATCGGTTATATCGCGATGATAATCGCCTTTCTGGGAATCATGATCCCGATTTATTGGATCGTGCTGACCTCATTTAAAACTCAAGGCGATATTTACACTCATCCGGCAACCTATATCGCCAACCCCTTTACCACTGAGAACTACCGGGCAGTAAGCAGTGAGATTCCCTTGCTCACCTACCTGCGGAACTCGTTGATTATTACCATCGTGCTCTCCGCGGTGAAAATCCTCCTGGGGGTGCTTTCGGCTTATGCCTTAGCGCTACTGCGCTTCCCCGGCCGCAACCTGGTTTTCATCTTGATTATCGCCTCCTTACTGGTACCTAACCAGATCACCGTAATTTCAAACTATTCGCTAATCGCGGGTATGAACATGCGCAATACCTTTGCCGGGATTATCTTGCCTCTGGCCGGTACCGCTTTCGGTACCTTCCTCATGCGTAACCATTTCCTGTCGCTACCTACTGAAGTGATCGAAGCGGCTCGCATGGATGGAGCCGGCCCTCTAAAGCTGCTGTGGCGAGTAGTGTTGCCGATGTCCTGGCCAACTTTATCCGCATTCGCCCTGATCACCATCGTTAACGATTGGAACGAATACCTGTGGCCATTCCTAATGTCAGAGGACGAACGTACCGCTCCTATCCAAATCGGATTGACTTTCCTTCAAAACAACGAGGGTCTCACCAATTGGGGCCCGGTCATGGCTGGCACGGTGCTAGCTGTGATTCCCCTCTTGATCGTGTTTTTCGTATTGCAGAAGAACATGATCAAAGGACTTACTACCGGGGCAGTTAAGGGCTGACCCGAACAAGCAGAAAGGTAAAAATGAATCGCACACGGAAACTGCTCCTGACCGGAGCCGCAGTTGCATCCCTAGTACTGTCGGGATGCGCCGGCACTTCCTCCTCGGGAACTATCGAGCAAAATGACCCGAAAGGTAAGGTAACCCTGGATGTTTGGTCTAACCACCCGGCTAACTCCAAAGATACCGAGAAAGAGATTATTGCCGCTTTCGAAAAGGAAAACCCCAATATCAAGATTAAGCTCACCGACGCCGGAAAAGATTACGAGGAAGTGGCGCAAAAGTTCAACGCCGCCCTCACCGGTGGACAAACCCCGGACGTGGTGGTTGCTTCCGACGTAACCTGGTACAACTTCGCACTAAACGATAATTTTGCTCCCCTAGATGACTTGATGAAAAAGGTGGATGCAAAACCCGATGACTACGTAAAGTCGCTTTACGATGAATACACCATTGATGGCAAGCACTACGCGGTTCCCTATGCGCGTTCAACTCCGCTTTTCTACTACAACAAAGACCTGTTCAAGAAAGCCGGTGTTCCCGACCGCGGCCCTAAGACCTGGGAGGAATGGAATAAAGATTTCGCACCTAAGCTAAAGGCTTCCGGAGTGCTGCCCTTGTCCATTCCTGACGGATCCAACTACTTGGATTGGTACTTCCAGGGCATGATCTGGTCGATGGGTGGTTCCTATTCCAAAGATCTGACCGTCAATGTTGCCGATGAAAAAGGCGTGGCTGCTGGCAAGTTCCTGCAAGACCAGTTCAAGAACGATTACTTTAAAGCCACAAAAGATGCGACAGTTCCGTTCACTACCGGACAAGCAGCCGCGATGCTGGAATCTACCGGCTCGCTGCAAGGCGTTGAGGAAGACGGAAAAGTTAACGTAGGTACCGCTTTTCTACCTACTCCCGAGGGCGTACCCGGGGTGTCTACCGGTGGGTGCGGCCTAGCAATCCCCGCCAACTCTAAGAATCAAGAGGCGGCTGCTAAGTTCATTGCCTTCCTCACCAATACCGAGAACACTGTAAAGTTCTCGCAGGCTACCGGGTATATGCCGGTAAGAACCTCTGCGGTTGACTCGGATGAAACTAAGTCCTATATCAAAGAACACCCGAACTTCCAGACCGCTCTCGATCAGCTACCCAAGACCAAAGCGCAAGATGCTGCCCGCGCTTATGTTTCGGGGGGCGGTCAAAAGATTGGTGCCGCTTTAGACAAGATCGCGCAAGGCGAGGACGTACAGTCCACTTTCGATGCTTTGCAAAAGGATCTGCAAAAGATCATTGACAGCCAGATCAAACCAAAACTCGATAAGAAGAAGTAACTATTAGGGCGCCTGGCGCCACAAGGAAAGGAAATGCCTTGGCTAGCGTGACTTTCGAAAATGCATCCCGCCTGTTTTCAGGGGCAGCTAAACCGGCGGTTGACTCCCTGAACCTCCATATTGAGGACGGTGAATGCGTAGTTTTAGTAGGACCGTCTGGCTGCGGCAAATCCACATCGCTGCGGATGGTGGCCGGCTTGGAGCCGGCCACCTCCGGGCGCATCCTGATCGGCGGCAAAGACATGACCGGGGCGCGCCCGCGCTCGCGGGACGTGGCGATGGTATTCCAAAGCTACGCCCTCTATCCCAATATGACAGTCGCTCAAAACATGGGTTTCGCCCTGGAAAATAAGGGGATGCCCAAAAATAAAATTAAGGAACGGGTGCAGTGGGCAGCCCGGCTTTTGCAGCTGGAAGATTTGCTGGATCGCAAACCTGGTGCCATGAGCGGAGGGCAACGACAAAGGGTCGCCATGGGACGCGCCATTGTCCGCAAACCCACCGTATTCTGCATGGATGAACCGCTATCAAACCTTGATGCAAAATTGCGGGTTTCGATGCGGGGAGAAATTGCATCTTTACAAAGAGAACTGGGAGTAACCACCGTTTATGTCACCCATGATCAAGTGGAAGCCATGACCATGGGTCATCGCGTAGCGGTGATGGAGTCAGGGGTCCTCCAACAGGTAGCTACCCCCACTGACCTTTACCGCAAACCGGTAAACACTTTCGTTGCTTCCTTCATCGGTTCCCCGGCGATCACCTTGTTCACTCTGCCTATTAACTCTGAAGGTCAAGCTCTGTTGGGGGACTTGCCAGTACCAATTCCTAGAACGGTGCGCGCCCAGGTAAAAGAGCAAGTGGTATTGGGAGTGCGCCCCGAATCCTGGTTGCCCGCCAGCAGTGGGGAGACAGCGCTTTCCCTGACTACCCACATCATCGAACGTTTAGGCAGTCAGGCCTTCCTTTACGGGCAACCCCCGGAAAAGGTAGCTGCCACCCCGGATAGAGTTGCGGTGTTATTGCCGCGAGGGGTATTCCCCGATCGGGGCGAGATCTATCGAACCAAGCCCAATTTAGAAGAACTTTATTTCTTCGATCCGGCTACGGGACAGGCAGTGTCACAGGGGGCATCTTTGGCGGTTCCGGAAGTTAGCTAATCAGGGCAATAAAACCGGACAGTTAACTTAAACGGTCACGAAAAGCAGACCGGGAGACGGCTAAATTTAGCGATCTCCTCCTCTAGGTAACGATCAGTTCAGAAAATAATCCCTTCCCCCGATGGTTTTGCAAATCTGTGCAAAACCATCGGGGAAACTAATTGCAGCTAAAAGCCTTTCGGCTTATGAGAGGACGTGTATTTATAAAAAAACCGAGCGCGAATATGTGCAAACTCTTCACTATCCGCACGAGATTTAAGCGTGAGCGATAACCTAAAAAAGAGCCGCAGGAGCAGATTCTGGGGTAGTTATTGACGCGCGGCAGCGAGGCTGCGTTCGATTCTGGAGGCAAAGGGTGAGAAAACTAGAAGTCGATGTGGTGGTGATTGGTGGCGGAGCCACCGGCAGTGCCGTAGTACGCGACGTTGCCATGCGCGGATTCAAAGCCGCACTGGTAGATCGGGTGGATTTAGCCCAAGGTACCACTGCTAGGTTCCACGGATTACTGCATTCGGGAGGACGCTACGTAAAATCGGATCCCGAATCCGCAACTGAATGTGCAGAAGAGAACGATATTTTACGTAAAGTCGTTCCCCACGCCATCGAAGATACCGGTGGACTCTTCGTTACTACCTCAAAAGATAGCGAAGAGCACGCAGATATTTTCCTGGAGTGTGCTAATAAAACAAAAGTTCCGGCCTACGAAATTTCGGCGGCCGAAGCGCTAAAACGCGAGCCTCGTCTCGACCCGAAACTCAAGCGAGCTTTCGCGGTGCAAGATGCCACTATTGATGGCTGGAAAATGGTTTGGGGGTTTGCCCACTCCGCTAAAGAGTATGGCGCAGAAATCCTCCCCTACCACTGGGTTACCGGTATTGAAGTCACCAATGGAGCAGTCAGCGCTGTCACTTGTGAGGATCACAAGAACGGTGGGGAAAAAGTCCGCATCGACTGTAAGTTCATCATTAACTGTGGCGGCCCTTGGGCCGGCGAAATCGCCGCTATGGCAGGTTGCCATGATGTGAATGTGGTTCCGGGCGCCGGGATCATGATCGCCATGAATCACCGCATCTGCCAACACGTGATTAACCGCTGTATTTATCCTTCGGATGGGGACTTGATTGTTCCTGCCCATCAGGTAGCAATTATCGGTACTACCGACCAGGTGGCGCCTAGCGCTGACTTCCTACAGATAAAAGACAAAGAAGTACAGCAAATGTTAGACGCAGGGGATGCTCTGTTGCCAGGGTTCCGTCATTCTCGTCCTCTGCACGTATGGGTAGGGGCTCGTCCGCTGGTTAAAGACAACCGGGTGGCAGCTACCGATTCGCGCCATATGTCCCGCGGTATGTCAGTTATGGATCACGAGGAACGCGACGGGGTCAAGGGCATGCTTACCGTGGCGGGTGGCAAACTTACTACCTGCCGCTTGATGGCCGAACGTGCTGTAAACATTATGTGCGACATTATGAAGGATGAGCGTCCTTGTCGCACCGCCCAGGAAGCGGTTCCCGGGCAAGAGAACTCCCGGCAACATCGACTCACCGATCGCCTACAGGCACGGGAAAAAGAGTGGAATAAAGATCAGATTATTTGCGAATGCGAACTGGTTTCGCGGCGAATGGTGGAAGAAACCATTCAAGAATTCCCGAATGCTTCTCTCGATGATCTGCGCCGTCAGCTCCGCATTGGGATGGGGCCGTGTCAAGGCGGATTCTGCTCTATGCGTTGCGCCGGCATCGTTAACGAACAGGGCGCCGCCTCAGTTGAGCGGGCAACCAATATGATTTCCCTATTTATGAAGAATCGTTGGATTGGTATTAAACCGATTCTTTTCGGGGAGTCTGCCCGCGAAACCGCCCTCGATAGCTGGATTATGCAGGGCATTTTCGACCTGGAGCATGCGCCTGGAAAAGGCCAGCTGAGCGAGGTCGCCCTCAATCCGGTCGAACAAGAACGCGATAAACAGGAACGTGAAGCCGTAAAGGAGGCACTAGCGTGAGAGACGTAGTAGTAATCGGTGCTGGCCTTTCCGGTCTTAGCGCTGCAGTTCGGCTACTTAAGGCCGGACGGGAAGTTGATTTAATAACCAAGGGCATCGGGGGCATCCAGCTCGGTCAAGGCACGATTGACCTGTATGGATACAGCCCGGAGCGGGTAGATAATCCTCTCGCGGCGATCGACAAGTTACCTCAATCCCACCCTTACGGGAAACTGGGATCCCAGGCAGTTGCCGATTCTGCTAACTGGCTGAAAGAGCAGCTAGGGGCAGATTTACTGGCCGGCAGCCCAGATAAGAACGTATTCTTGCCCACCTGCCTAGGTGCTTGGCGCCCCACCTGCCTACCCCAACCGTCAATGCTGGCGGGCGCGCCTGAGGACGGTAAGAAATACGTAATCGTGGGGCTGCGCCGCCTCAAGGATTTTTATCCGCAATTGGTAGCCGAAAATCTGGAAAAACAAGAAATTCCCGGTGGAGGTAAAGTTTCGGCTCGCCACATCTGGATAGATATCCCGGTACGCCCGGGCGAGGCCGACACTTCCGGTTTGAACTTCGCCCGCGCCCTCGACACCGAGGATTTCCGCGCCAAATTCTGTGACGAGGTTAAACGCTATTTGAAAGACGGGGAGGTAGTTGGTTTCCCCGCGGTGTTGGGATTGAAGGATCTGGGCGCCTGGAAGGACATCTCTCGTCGCCTGGGGCATGAAGTGTTCGAGATCCCGATTCTGCCGCCCTCGATTCCGGGGATGCGCCTCAATGAGGCTCTCACTCAAATGGTGCGAGATCTGGGGGTACGCTACATTATCGGCAGTGAAGTGACGGGGCTAAACGTTAGTGATGGCCGGGTTGAATCCGTGACCTTCGATTCTGCTGGCTCGGAGACGACCCTTAAAGCTAAGCACTTCATCTACGCTGGTGGCGGCTTTGAATCCGGTACTTTACATGTGGATTCTTACTGGAACGTTACCGAGCGAGCCTTTAATTTACCGCTCGCAATCCCGAGCGGACCGCTGGTTCACGAAGACTATTGGGGGCCAGACCAGCCCTTGTTCGAAGTGGGGGTACAGGTCGATTCGCAGATGCGGGTACTGGATGCTTCCGGGAATGCGCTATATCAGAACCTTTATGCGGCTGGCGGATTGCTGGCGGGAGCCACTCGGTGGCGGGAAAAATCCGGTGACGGCATTGCTTTAGCTTCCGCTTTTAGGGCTTGTGAGACGATTTTGGGGGATACCAATGACTAAGGATTTACGTAATAAACCCGAGTTTAATCCGTTAATGCGCGCCAGCTTGGATGCTTGCGTCAAATGCACGATTTGTGAAACTCAATGCCCGGTGGCAGCGGTCACTCCCCTGTTCCCCGGTCCGAAATACGTGGGACCACAAGCAGAACGTTTCCGCAAGGGAATGTCGGTTGACCACACCATTGATTACTGCTCCAGCTGCGGTACTTGCACCTTAGTGTGTCCGCAGGGCGTGAAGGTGGCTGAGCTAAATAACGTGGCTCGCGCCGCGATGAAGCAGCAAAATGGACGCCCGCTGCGCGACGTGCTCATCTCCAACACCATGTTTATGGGCAAGGCGATGACCCCGGTGGCGCCGCTGGCGAACTGGGCACTGAAGCAAAAACCGATTCGTCAGATTGTAGAGAAGACTTTCGGGATTCACCATGAAGCGCCGATGCCGGTCGCTGACGGGTTTAGTTTTGAAAAATGGTTTAAGAAGCATACCCGCACTGCTCCGGCTCCCACTAAGGGCAAGATCGTGTTCTTCCACGGTTGTGCGGGTGAGTTCTTTGAAACTACTACCTCGATTCGCTCGGTACAGATTCTCGAGCACCTGGGATACGAGGTACTGGTACCTCCTCATGGTTGCTGTGGATTGGCGCAACAGTCTAATGGCCTTTACGACGGGTCAAAGAAACTGATTCGCAAGCTGGCGCATGATTTGAATGTCCCCGGGGATGACCTAACGATAGTTGGTTCTTCCGGTTCTTGCGTGGGCATGGTCAAGCATGAGGCTCGCGAGATTCTGGGAGTCCAAGACGAGGAGCTCACGCAGGTGTCGCGGCGTATCTGGGATATTTCGGAGTTCCTGCTGGATTTGTATGACCGGGGCGAACTGGATCTGGATAACTTGGAGCCGATGAACCTGACGGTTACTTATCACGCGCCCTGCCAGCTAAAATCCACGGGGATTGGCACCCCCGGTAAGCAGTTACTGGATAAGATTCCGGGACTGACGGTTCACGAATCAGGCGCTACCTGCTGCGGGATTGCCGGCACTTACGGGTTGAAACGGGAAAAATATGACATTGCGCAAGCAGTAGGCAAGACCGCATTCGATAAGATTAAGAGCACCAACTCTGACCTGGTAGTTTCGGATACCGAGACTTGCCGCTGGCAGTTAGAGAAGGGGGGCGGTAAGCCCGCTGTCCACCCAATCTATCTGTTGTTTGAGGCCATGGGGCTAAAAGATAGCTAATGCTGGGTTAGTTGGAGTTTAGGCTCCGCTGGCTTGTTATCTGTTTTGAGGACGCAGCTGGGCTGGTTATTTCAGGACACGACTTAACGCTTCGGCGATAGGTAAGTCGGGTTCTAGCCAGTCTAGCTGCGTTACTTTTTCTACCGGACTCCACTGCAGGTGGAGATGCGAATCCCCTGTTTGCAGGACTGGTAGCTCACGGGGATAGTAAAGCATTACTCGCATTTGGGCGCCTTTTAGTAGCGGCCAGTTCCCCGTCGGGAGCGGACCGGGCAAGATTTGTTTCAGCTGCGAAGACGGAATCTCCCAATCGAGCTCTTCTTTTATTTCCCTAACTAACGCTGCTACCGGTTCCTCGCCCTCGCGCACTTTCCCGCCGGGTAGCTCCCATTTGCCGCGTAGTTTTTCGGGGTAGGAGCGCTGCGCACAGAGTAGTTTGCTATCGCAAATGGCCGCTAACGCTACTACGAAAGTCATTCGTCCCTCCCTCTTGTTGAGTCGAACTTAGCCGCTTAGCTCATCGTGCCCGGTCTTTTTATTCTTACTGTAACCGCTCGTTTTGAGTGGAGCGCCGCTACTGGTTATACTCTAAAGGCGGCTAGATGCCAACGCGGGTGTAGTTCATCGGTAGAACGACAGCTTCCCAAGCTGTAGAGGCGAGTTCGATTCTCGTCACCCGCTCGAAGTGAGGAGAGCAAGCAAAAGGAGCTTGCTCTTTTTGCTTATTCGACGAACGAGGAGGGTCGTAGGGAGCGCAGCGACCGAACACCAGCTCCACTTCTTTTCGAAGCGTCACTTGCCCCAGTGTCCGACGAAGTGTCGCGGTCGCGAAAAGCGCGATGGGACGGCGCCAAAGCGCGTCTTGTAGGCTCACATGTGACGGGTCGTTGGAGTCTGCAAGCCCAAGCATTATCCTGACTGAACCGGGTAGCAGAGCGATCGCGCCGTTTTTCAACATGTCGTAACCCCATTTCATTGGGGGATGACAGTGGTGGGTTGTCAATCAGAAGGTCTATGACGTCTGCGGTGGCTGGTGAAAACTCGAGTTCGAGACCATAGGACGCCATCAGTTTGTAGAGTTCATCGACGCTACGCGGTGGATTTGTTACTCCCAGCATTTTGGCGGAAATCGCAGTTTGGGCTACATACGTATCGCATTGCACGGGTTTTAAGGGATGCGGACTGAGATTCTGATACGCGGTTAGGAACGACTCGATTTCCGCGCAATGAACCCACGTCAACAGGTGAGGATCAGATGCCGCATATGGGCGCCCATCCGGTAGCTCGCCCTTTATGTGGTCATGGATGCGACGCACGTGGGAGATCATTTTCTCCACGTCTTCTTTGCGTGCGAACGTGGTCGTCGCAACGTAGTCCGCGGTGCGTTGTAGCCGTCCCCACGGGTCATCCTGATATCCAGAATGTCCAGCCACGCCCGCCATTGCCAATGGGTGCAGACTTTGCAGTAGGAGGGCGCGGATTCCGCCAATGTCCATGGTGGGAGCACCCTGTACTTCCACGATTGGGTCCGCGTTCGTGAACCAGCGTTCTCCGAGAGCGCGCCAAATGAGGTCGGCTCGGTCTTTTCGGTCAGACCCAGCTACACGTTTACGAATGGCTTCAGCGAGCTGTTCACGAACTTGAGAGACAAACATATCTTCAGTGTTTCAATCAAGTCGGGGCTTCATGACTTTTGGGAAAATCGTGAAGCCCCGTGACGAAAAGCTAGATCCCTAACCTTGCTGGTTGGACCTGGTTGTACTTCTAGGTTGGCTGTTCTGACTCTGTTGCAGTATTAGCAGTTGTCGGTGGTTGGACTAGCGCGTTTAGTTTGGCGAGTTCTTCGGGGTGGGAGTTGTAGTATTTGCGGTGGTTGTCATAGGCATTCCAGGCTACGTCATTTCGGGCCATTTGGGCTTCGTCTTCCCAGCTGGGGTCATCTGGTGATACTCCGTAGAGTGTGAAGCGGCGGTGTTGGAGTTCTTCTAGTAGGCGGATGAAAGCCAGCGTGTAGTCGAAGCGCGTGTAGTCCAGGTTGATTTTCTTTTCACCTTTGTAGAACTTGTAGCGCTGGTTGGCAACACTGAGTTTGATGTCAGTGATTTCGTCGAAGCGGACTTCCTTATAGTAAATCTTGCCGAATTTTGACCAGACTTTGTCTTGGTCTACACCGTAGCGGCGGAACAGTCCGATAGCCGTCAGGGTGTACATAAAGAGTGCCATTAGTATTGGTGCGATAACCGAGGCGAGGTCATCATTGGTACCGCGGAAGTAAGCGGGTGTCATGACTAGTGCTGTTAGGGTCATTAGGAGTGCTCCGGGTATTCCCACACCCAGTAGAATTGGTGCCTGGTTAAATACTCGTGTTTCTTCGGGGTACTTGCTCATCTTCCGCAACAAGAGCGGCAAGTTCCGAGTGTATGGGGACCATATATCCTGTTCCGGCCCGAACTTCATCGGCTCAACCATTGAATAACTCCTTCTACTTTCCAAAAATTGGGGTTCAGTGCAGAAGCGTCCCAGGTTTTGTTCCGCTTATTATGTGGGTGCTAGTTGTTTAGCGTGGGTTTGATTATAGCGGGTTATCACCTTTTCGGGTGTGGGATAGTCCAGGGATTCGTGTAGGCGCTCATTGTTCCACCAGTGGACCCAGTTCATGGTGGCGAACTCAACCTCTGTCAGTGATGCCCAGGGGTGGGAGTAGATCAGCTCAGCCTTGTATAGGCCGTTGACCGCTTCGGCTAGCGCGTTATCGTAGGAGTCTCCCACCGCGCTCAAAATACATAAGGTACGCCGAGTTCTTGATTCTGTCGCTGTTTTCGCGGTATAGTGATTACCACTAGTACCGGCTCGCTTGTATCGGTTTCCGAGACAGGTCAGAGCCGGTCTTCATGTTTTTGGAAGCGGGTGGGCTGGTGGTCGATAAACCGTGGGTCAGTATCGATGAGCAGATCAATATCCTCACTCGTCGTGGCCTATTGGATGCCGGTGATTACCGCCGCGAGTTATCTACTGTCGGCTATTACCGGCTTTCGGGATACTCCTACCCGTTGCGCCAGTCAGCTCCCGAAGGCTCACCTCGGCGGCGTTTAGATCGTTTCGTTCCCGGCACACGTATGCATCACGCGGTTGAGCTGTACGAGTTTGACGAACAGCTGCGTCTTGCTGTGTGGCGGGCGCTATGCAAGCTGGAGGTGTGCCTGCGAGTTGACGTGGGGCACGTGCTGGGTGAGATCGATCCGTTCATTCACCTCGACCTCGAACGGATTTGGCCGTCAGGCGCAATGCATCGCCGTGCAGTACTGTTTACGCAGAAGCTAGCCCAAACGCAGTCGCGCTCTACAGAAGATTTCGTCATGCATTACAACCAGACCCACGATGGTCGTTTGCCGGTGTGGGTGGCCACCGAGATCCTCGAATTCGGACAACTCGTGACCCTGTTTTCGTTGGCTCCCTTCGAACAGCGTCGTCGCATTGCTGACAAGTACTTGGCTCGTGCCGACGAGTTGGAATCATGGATGCGCACTGCGAATTTCATTCGTAACGTATGCGCCCATCACGCCAGACTGTGGAACAGGCAACTCGTTATCCGTCCACTGGTCAGACACCGTCGCAGCGACCAAACGCTATCGGCCACGACACATTCTTCAGGACGCATGTACACCGCGTTGGTGCTCACCGCATTCCTCTTGCGACGAGGAAATTTCACCGCTGAAATACAGGCCATCAGCGACGTCCTAGACAGTTTCCCCACCGAAATTCCTGGTGTCGATCTAACGCATATAGGTGCCAGCCCCAGCTGGAAACAAGATCCCATCTGGACAATCAACAGCTAATCCTTACGGTAATAGGCGCACTCATACCCATCCGCATCCAACGGCAAACCTTCGGCTCATGCTGGGAGCGTGGACATCAGCTCGCACGCGTCAGTCACGGTGAAGCCAGAATCTGTGGGCTCGTCGATGACGATTTCGTCGTGCACATGCATCACAATCCGACGCCTAGCCTTAGTAACGCTAAGCATAGCGTGGACGAGGAGGTCACGAGCGATCGCCTCCACGATATTCTCGACAAGCTTCCCACCGTAGGTCTCTAACTGTCCCCAGCGGCGTGCTGTGGTGGTTCCGGTATAGGTGATGGACGTCCCGCCCCAACGATTCTCACCAAGACGCGGCTGAACATACGCCAACCGCCTACCGAATCCACTTATGCAACGTCCAACGCCCAGGGATAACCCAGCAACAAAACCGTTTTAGTCACCGACCCCGTACGCCTATACACCCTCAACGCCTGCCGACGCTGCTCCAAAGAATACGAAACATTCATAAAACACTCTCCAACAATCCGTCCGCACCCCCATTCAGGCATTAGCCCCCAAAAAACAACCCCAGAAACAACAAAACCCCTGTTCAACAGGGTTTTAAGGGTTCAAGCAACTTTTATCATTTTCGACGTCTAAGTATCGTTACATGTCGTGAGTGATAACAGCACCATTCAATGATGACCGCCTCTCAATGAATCTCATCTAGGAATATACATTTACCTTTTTCATATTGTCTTTGTGTAAAATGCTTGACAAATCAATAGACAATTCGGTTTAGGAATCACGTTGAAAAGAATCACGCCTTTATATCGGGCGGTAACGGCTGCTACAGCGGCTTTGTCGCTAGTGCTTACCTCTATGGGAGTTGCTCATGCAGCCGAAGTATCTAAACCTCATACAGTTCTCATACCTGACACCTCAGTTGCATCGCTATCAAATGGGAACAATGCGCAACTAGATGCAAGTGAGATAGAAGAATCATTTAGTCAAGCTGTTAATAATCATCAACCAGGAAAAACTGAAAGCATAAAAAACTTGCTATTGCGGCAAACCAGCTTTCTAATCTTCAAGAAGAAAAGAATACAGAATCTCCCGCAGTAATAAATCAGGAAAAACCCATTAAACCTGTGGTTTTTATAGAAGACGCGCATGTCATAAATGCTACTCAAGGAGAATCTGTTCATGTGAGCTCCAAAGACAATCTCGAATTCTTTCATAAAGTTACCTCTTCAGAAGAGCAAGTCATCGCGATTCTTAAATCTAGAGAATCTTCCCATGAGCAGAAATACGATCTTGCTTTACCTGAGAACATGAGTCTTAAGCTTCAGAATGATGGTAGTGTTGCGATTCTAGAGACAGTCACAGAGGATGTTGTCCTACCTGGTGAGAGCGAAAGAGTGGAAACTGCGGTAGAAAATATCGTTGGCAAAAATGAAGTGACATTCGAGGACATTGACAAGCTATCTGAGGATCAAATCTTGAAACTTGCTGAAATTCCCGATGAAGCTACAGACAGGAAAGTTTCAACTGAAATTGTTGGCATGGTTGAAAAACCGTGGGCTATTGACGCTAATGGCACTCCATTGGAAACTCACTTCAAAGTTAACGGCGATCAATTAACGCAAGTTATTGCAACCGATGAAAATACCACTTACCCTGTAGTTGCTGATCCAAAAATTGGCTGGTGGCTATGGAAAGCAGCTAAATGCACGGTTGGTGTTGCTTCTCTCGCTGCATTCGGTCCAGCAAAAATTGCGTTTGTTTCATCAAAGATCTACAAGGTTTTAAAGTTTGGGAAAACCGTTCAACTTAAAAACGCATTCCGATCCTGGTTAAGACTTGGTGGCACAAATAAGGCACGCTTTTGGATGATAATAAAAGAAGTAAAGAAATTCGCAAGCAATGTGAAATCAATGCGAAACATAAAGAGGGCATACCGTAAGTCGATGTCTTACAAATCAGGAGCTAACTCGCTAAATTTCCTTAAATTTGGAGGAAGTGCCGTTGCAGACATAATCGGAATAAAGAGTTGTGTAGACATGGCTAAACAGGCGTTCTAGATGGCTGGGCTTACAGGAAAATACTTAAATGGTGAAGTTAATAATTGAGTTTATTTTGTTTGGATGTTTAGCGGTATTTTTCTGCACTGTTTCTTGGCTTGAAATGCCTAATGCTAAAGATAAAAAAACTGGACGAAAACGTACTCTATATCAACGTTTACGTTTAGCTAATAGGCAACTACGCTTGCAGCTTTTCCTGGGAATTGCAGCGGCACTAGTTACGGTATTAGCTGCGCTTCAGCTACTAGGTATTATTCCCTACCTCGACATTGTTTAGGTCACGCATGTTAGTAAAAGAAAATACATCCGCTGTAGAATTGACTGATAGTTTTTTCTGTATGTTAGGTCGTTAGTATTACTGCTGGTGTGAATACGTTGAATACGGAACTATGAAACGTGAAACTGTTATGCTTTACGTCTCGGATTCACGCGCGAAAGCGCCGCTTACATTCGAACTAATTCCCCTGAAAATCTAGTCTCTAATGGAGCTAAGCCCCATCTAAACCCTTGTTTGATTGAAAGCATAAATATCAATTTCAGAAAGGAAGTAAAGGAAATCTAATAAAACGTTCCGGAGGTTTTCTCGTGGGCGGGTTTCGTGTTGTAGCCCCTTAGTGTTGAACTAGCTAACGGAACTTAACAATTACACCCTCGCGCGCCGGGGCGCGCTAAAAACCGAGCAATAGAAGCATCTAGCAGCGGGGAACAAGGCACGCTACACCTGTTTACCGACTAGCGTAATCGTTCTATCCGCTTTTGCAGCAACAGAAGGATCGTGGGTGACCAGCATGAGGGCGCAGTTACGCTGGCGAACCTGGGTAAGCAGTAACTCCATAGCTTCGTCGCGTAACTCTGTATCAAGTGCGCCAGTGGGTTCATCTGCCAGTATCAGCTTGGGGTTATTGATGAGGGCGCGCGCGAGTGCTGTCCTTTGACGTTCACCTCCAGATAGCTGTTCTGCCATTCGAGATTCTTCCACGTCGAGATCACTTAATAGTCGTGACGCTTCATCGTGAACGGTCGAATCGTTCTTGTCCCAAAGTAAGCGTGGCAACATAACATTATCGAGTGCGGTGTATCCGCTCATGAGTTCACCGTTTTGAAACACGACACCAATTGTGGTTGAGCGCATACGCGCTAGCTGATCAAATTTAAGATTATGGAGGTTCGTGCCATCAACTAGAACACTTCCTTCCAGCGGACGGTTCATGCCAAGAATTGTGGTCAAGAGGGTGGTCTTACCAACACCAGAACGACCCATAATTGCCACGGTTTCTCCCGCATCAATCTCAAGATTAAGCGCAGTAAACAGCGGGTTTTTATAACCACACGAAAGATTACGACATTCTAGTATGCTCATTTTAGCTCTTTCCCGGCAGCCAACTAGCGGCTTCTTTCTTAACTAGGACGTACATGAGAATCGCTTGGGTAAGAATAAAAACTAGGTAAATGATTCCCATACTGATTATGAACATCCAGGGGAAGAATTCACCAAACTTAAAAAAGAACTGGCTAGCGAGGAAGATGCCTACCCCTATGGAGGCTATTCCTGTCACCAAATTAACTACTGTGTTACGCATCGCCATGGTTCGGGCAATAACGGCAGATTTTCCAGTCAATGATGCCATAGAAGCGAATTCTCTGGCACGAGCGGTTGTTTCCCGCGCGTATTGCATCCACACTGAGGTCATTGCATAAATGAAACCAAGCACAGTAAAGAACGTCAACCAGCTTGTCTGCTGTCTATAGGTCTCCGCTATCGCCCTATCACTTTCTCCATCAATAATTGACAGCGGGGTTATAGGGGTATCGAACTTAATTCCCTGGATTTGTGATAACAAATCCTCTTCTTGCTCAGAAATCGTGTAAATCCAGGCCCACCGAGAGGATAACGATATTTCATCGAGTTGCGCACCATATTCGGGAACTAATCTATGCTGGACATAGTCTTGAAGATGATTCGGGTTCACTTGCCCTGCACTTATTTCTGCAACGCCTTGATTATAGGTCGCTACATAAACAGCCAGTTTAGGGTCACTAGAAGCTATATTAGATGCCGCATTGGCTAAACATGACGCGTAATCTCCAGAACAAGTCAGTGATGTCTTCACAACTTGGATACCTTCCGGAGGTCTGGGTGGAGGATCTTGAGCTCCCGTGATGATTCCAAACAAAGCTACGAGAATAACTCCAACAGCAACGAAACCTCCTGCCAAAGCACCAGTTCGAGAAGCTTGATAGGGATGGTTAATTATCCAGCGAAAAAATACGCCAGTTCGCAGATTTATACCTCGTTTTTTCGTTACAAAATTCGTCACGACAGTGCACAGAACTGCGAGAGTTGAATGTAACCCCAAAATCACCAAGAAAACTATAAGCAACATAAGAGGAAGCACAAGGATATCGGGAATCTGCAACCAGAACAGCCCCATGACAGTTGTAAGAACAATTCCAAGCCCGAAAAGCAAAAGTCTCGTTCCCGTACCGAAAGACCAACGCATACCGGAGTGGGTGCGGGTATGGCGCAAATTTGGCCAGGCTAAGTAGGAAAAGGTGATACTTGTTGCTAGTACAAGATATGCGATTAATCTTAAGGACGCATCAAGATAGATATCGGAGTGAAGCCGAAAACCCGTGAAAGGTAAACGCACATATCCCATCACCAGAACAAAGATTAGTAACGCAGCTAGACTCACCCCCAGCAAATACGGCTTATAGAGGTAGGCAAGCGAGTGCCTAATGAGTTGACGACGTGGAGCACCGATACTCTCGAGCACAAATTGTTCTCCAGCAAGCAACTCCGCTACTGATTCACGGGTAGCCCGCAGGTTGAGGATAAGGGGGAAAATAAAAATTAAAAGAGCCACCGGCAATAAGTACTTTGACCATTGCTCATAGTTCACGTCTCCAAAGAGGGCACCTTCACGAGTATCTTTGGCAAAACCTGAGGAGAAAAACACGCCCTCTTCATTTCGTGCCAAATCAATAAAAGCTTTCCCATTGCTCGGTCGATAATAGACGACAACTTCGCCATCTAGAATCACCGCGTCATCAATTACCGCTTGAATCGGTCCAAACTGGCTCTCCAAAATATCTGAATATTGTTTTGCAGCCCTAGACACTGCGATTGTCCCTGGCTCGAGCCATTTTGTTACTCCTGCAGGCAACTCACTGTCAATGCTCAGCGGTTCAAGCTCTAATACCCCTACAAGGTGAGAATTAATATAGGTATTATCCACTCGATAAGCAAAGCTCGCGTTCTCTTCATCGGAGATATATACCGGCGAACGCGAGTTTGCTATCGATCCTCTTGAATCGAGCTCAGCATGAATCGCCGCTAAGGCGAAAAAACACATAACCACAAAGAATGAGGTTAGCCCGACAGCCACCCGCTGAATCCGGTGTGGATATGCCATTTACACTCCGAGAACTAGAAAATCCAAGCTCCACACTATTCTCACTTCCTTTTATAGAAGAGTTGATAGTATTTTCTGAGAACGCGAGTAAGTGTCACACCTAAGAAAAGTATGCCACCTCACATCCCTATCCTAGTAGACGCGCCCTCTATCACGTCACGATTTCCCCAGGACAATTTCGGACGCTGAGCAATTCACGGAAGTTTTCTAAATTATTTTATTGACCCCTACAGTTGGGACAGCCGCTAAAATAATGAGTTACAAATATTTGATAATGAAGTACACTGATAATAACTACAAACAAGGAGGCTACATAATGAAATCAGCAACATCAAATGTTAATTTTAAGCTCGATACTGATGTCAAAGAATCGATGGAAGATGCTTGTAAAGCGATGGGGTTGACTCTTACCGCCGCCTTTACGATTTTTGCAAAAAAAGTTGGGACTGAAAGACGTATCCCCTTCGAAGTGGCGGCGCCAGTATCAGATTACGCGCGCGCTTTACATCGAGATTCGGCAGCCTACCGAGCAGGACAGCTCGACACCGTTAGCTTAGAAGAATTGATGTCTCGCTATGGTATGGAGAATTGATTTTACCCGGCGCGCAGAAAAGGCTCTTAGTAAAATTGACGCCACCTCCGCGAAGCGAATCCTAAAAGAACTCCACATTGTTAGCCAGCTAGATAACCCCCGCTCAAAAGGTAAAGCCCTGAAAGGCGAACTAACCGGCTACTGGCGTTATCGCGTGGGAAACTACCGGGTTATCTACGACATCGTGGACTCACAGCTGCTGATCCTAGCGATCGATTTAGGACACCGCCGCGATATCTATGGAAGATAAAAATTGCAGCAATCTACATTTCCAAGGTTCCAATCCCACTTAGTTATGATTCCGCCGCCTCTACATCACCCCATGCCCACTTAACCAGCAAGAAGAGAAGGGGCCACGGTCACGACTAGCAGCTCTATTTGAATGCCATTCCGACAGCAATTCATCCACGCTATTAGCCCTCGACCGGGAAGATTCAGGCAGTAAAGATACTTTTAAAGCTCTTAATATCACGCAAAATTAATGCTATTGTAGATACATAGTAGTAGCAATTGCGTGGAGAGAGGTGTTTTTGGTGGCTAACATATCGTTCCGAACTGATGACCAGACCAAGACTCAGGCAGCGGAGCTCTTCCGCGACCTGGGGTTAGATATGAGCACTGCAATCAACATGTTTTTGAGGCAGTCAATTGCCAGCAACGGCATTCCGTTCACACCGCGCCGGGAAAATTCAGCCAACCTACTCGCTCGCGCTGAAGCCGAATCCCGCACCGGAGCTTCCTTTGATAGTGTCGCTGAGTTAATGGCAGATCTTAATGAAGCTAACTAGAGTCTTTCGCACCTCCCAGTTCAAACGCGACGCGAAAGCACTATTCAAGAAGCATTATGATCCGTCAAAGTTGGCACGCGCAGTTGCAGCCCTAATGGCTCAGGATCGCGACGAGTTACGAACCCGCTATCGGGACCACGCGCTGCAGGGACAGTGGAAGGGATATCGCGAAATTCACCTCGAGGGAGATTGGCTACTGATATACCGTGTCGAGCGAAGCGAGCTGCTTCTGGTACTCACCCGAACCGGATCTCACGATGACCTCTTCTAATAGCACAGTTTACTTAGTTTTCATCTGAGTCATGTGCATAACGTTTGAAGCGGTAGCACAAGACATAACAGGTAATCGCGAGGGCTAAAGTAGAAAGAATATTAGCTACACCAGTAATAACACTGACTGCACCGCAGAACATTAGTACCGCGAAAACTCCGCTACAACCCGCTAAGCAGCAACCAATAACCCAGTACAAATCGGGATTCTCGTACCACTTCATATCCGTTTCCCTCACTCTATTCGCTAGAAAGCTTATGCTTCACATTGCGCGCTGCTTCAATAACATCCCGACCACTTACATAGGTTTGCCCTTCACCGCGCGCAATCATCTGCTCGGTTTCACGAATAGCTTCCAGACTCTCGGCATTAGGTCGCCGGTAATCGAAGGATAGCGGGATGGACTCAGTGCTCACTATTTCAGTGAAAAATGCGCGGATCACCGACGACAAATCAAGACCGTAGTTCTCCACCACTTTCGCTGTTTCTTCTTTTAACCCGCTATCAATTCTGACAGTTAAAGTGCTAGCTCCCATCAGCCCCTCCTTGACGTTTGCACATACATGTTAAAATAATTGTTAGTGCCTATTCAAGAGTTTTCCCTTTCTACCTTGCCAGTGGTTGATTAGCCACCGGTCATGGCTTGCTACGATTAGCGTCCCCTCCCAATCATGCAAAACTTCTTCCAGCGCTTGCATCGCCTGCAAATCCAGGTAGTTGGTGGGCTCATCAATTATCAGCAAAGAGGGCGAGGTAGCCAGCGCTAACGCAATTTGGGCTCGCCGCTGGTTACCGGCCGAGAGCTCCGGGATAGGCTTAGCCCACAGAGAAGGATGGAGGACGCCCTTGCCGACCTCGCCAATACCATTTTCCCAAACCGTGGCAGTAAATCCCGGGTCGCCCTCCTGAGGAAGCTGCTGAGGTACCAGCCCAACCTTCCGCTCAGCGCAGATACTACCGCTACTTTTCGCACCCTCGGGTGGCTGCCCGCGATAAATCCAAGTCAAAAGGGTGGATTTTCCAGAACCGTTAGCCCCGGTAACCAGCAGATGCTCACCATAGAACAAATCGAAACTGAGCGGCGCCAGACGACCGGAAACTGCGGCATTACGCGCAGCTACCGCGATTCCGGTGCTTGCAGCGGGTTGATTGAGCTCAAAAGACAGGTCGTAGCTACGGGGTTTTCGCACTTCCTTTTCGCTAAGGCGCTCGCCTCGCATATCGTCATTTCGCATTCGGCGCTGCGCGGTGGCAGCAGCGCGATCCGCAAAAAACTTTTTGGCTTTACCCTCAGCGCTCGCCAGGCGTACGCCCCCGCGAGCTATCTTGCTAGCTTCCTGGCGATGTTTTCTCAGTAACCGTTTCTCGGCTTGTTGCGCGGTGTGCAACTCCCGGTGCTTACGGCGGGCACTCATTTTTTCGGCCAAATATTTAGAGTAGGTGCCCGCGCAGCGATAGAGACCGGTCACCTGACTACTAGCAGTAGCTTTAGCCAGTTCATTCCATACAGCAGCGTCCATATCGTAAATAACCGTGGCGGTGTCCTCGATGAACGCCCGGTCGTGACTCGACATCAAAACCGCGCCCTTCCAGTCATTAACAGTTCCCACGAGGAAATCGATTGCACGCGCGTCTAAATGATTGGTGGGTTCATCCAAAATCAACACTTCGGGCCTCACGATTAGCGTGACCGCCAGTTGCAGTCGCCTCCGCTCTCCCGGGGACAAACTGTTTAAACTGCGCTCACGTCCTGATCCTGTGAGCACCCCCAAGCCCAGCCTCGCCAAAACCTCGGTGAGCCGCGCCTCGAGCGACCAAATATCAAAACCGCTCATCAAAGAAAGCAGCTGGTCATAGCGCTGCTCCGCCTGGACAGCAATAACTTCCTGGCTAATTTGATTGGTCGCGTCCTGAAACTGGGTAGCGATATTTCGCAGAGGACGCAAAGCGCAGCCGAGGTAATCTCTGGCACTTCCACTAAAATGTTCAATCGCCGGCACCTGGAAGAACTCAGTGTTTGTTCCCACGATCTTAACCTTGCCTTGTTCTGGCAAAAGATCCTGGGAAGCGATGCGAAGCAGGGTGGTTTTCCCGCAACCATTGGGACCAATCAAACAGGCACGCTCACCCTCCCCTACCTGCAAATTGATGTTTTCGAGCAGCGGTTTAGAGGAGTATGAAAAAGAAATATTTTCGAGAATGATGGCAGGCATAATAATCTCCAGGACGCAACGATTAAGGGCGGCGTCTCAGCTGAGCTGAGTAGAGATTACAATGTCATCGGAAACTAGCTCCTCGCTTGGATAACATAACGAGCACCCAGCCCGTTACCTACCTTGATTTTAGTCAATCCCTTGCCTAATAGCTACAGCTTATTACCCGTTTCAGGTAAGCTACAGGCTTCCAGCTACTTAAAGAGGGCGCGCTCTCCCCTTTAGGTAGTGGCAGCTCTACCTCCGGCTAGTTTTTAGCAATACCTAAAAATCAGTTTCAGCACTGTTCCCCACGCCCGGCCGGCGGACTGAAATAGAGAGTATGAATCAAGATAAAGAAAAAGAGGTGCTCAGCACCGATAACATCACAAAAAGTTTTGGAAACGTACACGCTCTCGCCGGGGTTTCTCTAAACATTCACGAGGGCGAGTCGGTGGCAATCATGGGGCCATCGGGGTCAGGAAAATCGACCCTGCTGCATTGCCTATCCGGCGTCCTCGTTCCCGAATCCGGCAAGGTCTTATTCCAGGGAGAGGATATCGCGGCACAAAAAGACGTGAAGCGCTCCCGGCTGCGGCTTAGCCAGTTCGGGTTTGTGTTCCAAGACGGGCAACTCATCCCCGAGCTGCCTGCTCGCGAAAATGTGGCACTCCCCCTTATTTTGACCGGCACTCTGCTCCCGAAAGCTTTAAAGCGCGCAGATCAACTGCTCGCCGAGCTGGGACTTTCTGAGCTGAAAAAGCGGCGTCCCGGAGATATGTCCGGGGGTCAGGCACAGCGGGTAGCAATCGCTCGCGCCCTCATCGGCAACCCGAAGGTAGTTTTTGCTGATGAACCTTCTGGCGCCCTCGATCAAGCTACCGGATATGAAATGATGGAAACCTTGACCCGGGAAACACAGCGCTGCGGGGCAGCATTAGTACTGGTAACCCACGATATTAACGTAGCCAAATGGTGTTCACGTCTGATTGAAATTCGGGACGGTAAAATCCACTCCGATTGCGCTCTAGCGCCGCAGTTTAGGAGGGCGTAAATGTCGACCACTAACATAGCCAGCCCAGCTACCTCCTCGCGCGCACAAAACCTAAACTGGTTAACCTTTCATCTCACTAAAGCCCGTTTCCGCTCTCACCAGGGCGAATCTCTACTTTATTTAGCCTCTATCCTGGCCTATACGGTGTGTGCCGGGTTAGCGTTAACGGTTGCTGGCGGCACCTATATGTTTTATAACCGCTGGCAGACCCCCACGGGAATCGCCGCCCAGCTACTTAAAGCGGACGCAAGTTTCCAAATCATGCTAAAGTTCTATTTCCTCTTAGCCATTTTGGCCTGCGCTCTAATAATCCCATCTTTAAGCTCGCTCGCCACCAAGGCGGCAGTATTGGGGGCACGAGGACGCGAAAAGCGTTTAGCTTCCCTACGCCTGTTGGGTGTGTCCTCTGCAGAGGTAACCAAAATGACCCTGTTAGATACCTTGATCCAAGCGGCTATCGGTTCCCTGATCGGTACTGCCCTTTATTTAGCTACTCTTCCCGCCTGGACTTTTCTTGAAATAGAAGCCAAATATATAACGGTTAAAGAAATGCTGCTGCCCTGGTGGCTACTGTTGATAGTGCTGGCAGTTATTATTTTACTGGGACAGATTTCTTCCTGGTGGGGTATGCAGCAGGTAAGAGTTTCTCCCCTGGGAGTAACCCGCCGGGCGAGCCAACCGGCACTGCGCATTTGGCGCCTGGTAGCTGCCTTAGCTATTTTTATCGCCGCTTTTATTGTCAGCCAGGCGACCTTGGGGTTATCAAAAACCAGGACGATAGCGATAGTCTCGGGCATTATCCTGGTAGTTATTTTGGGGTTCAATTTACTAGGCCCCTACCTGTTGCAACTAAATGCCCGCTTGCTGGCAAAAATCCCGATTCCCGCGATGGTACTGGCGTCTCGGCGGATAGTGGCTGATCCCAAAACTACTTGGCGGCGCGTCAGCGGCATGGGGTTCCTAGCTTTTATCGCGGGTTTCATGGCTATGTCGCCAGTGTTAGTAAATAGTGAAGGTTCCGATCGCCTTGCTGACAACTTTATTACGGCCACTCGTTGGGATTTCCAAACTGGCACCATGATTACCTTGGCAGTCAGTTTCGCGCTGTGCGCCTGTGCCATGTTGATTACTCAGGCGGCAACGGTGATCGAAAATGCTGAGCAGTCCCGGGCCCTGGCGAAAATGGGTGCCCCGCGCGGATTTGAATTGCGCGCGATGTGGCTGGAAACCCTGGGTCCACTAGTGATATCCGTGCTGGGAGGAGGCGTCTTAGGGCTTGTAGCCGCCATGCCGATGGTGCTAATGCTAAAGGAACATACCGGGCAGACTCCAGAGAATTCGGTAATCCAAATGAGCCTGTTAATGCTGGCAGGTTTAGCGGTTACGGCCGCCTCGATTTTCGCTAGCCACCCGCTGCATCGACGTTTACGTCTGCTACAGCAACGCGCCAACGACTAGCGGTTCAGCCAGGTTCTACTGGACGTTCGCGCGGTTACATAACTAGCGCGAGACCTTAGAGAAGTTACCAAGAAATCTAATCCCTCAGCAAAGATTTTGCCGGACTTTCCCACATAGGAAAGTCCGGCAAAATTAATTACTAACTCAGGACCCCCTAAATCTATACCCCTCCAGCTATTCACCCCACACCCGAGATTCACCAGAACCCCCTAGTTTACGAAAAACCTCATAGAACAGGGATTTTATGAAGATCAACACCACAAGTATCCCCTATAGGACAAACGTCAGTTTTCTTTTTCTCAATTGATAACTATCTTTATTATCAGGTTTACCTAACCTAAACTAATATTTCGGGTAACCGATAATATGAAAGAGGATGATAAATGAAACTGAAAGCCGTGGTCTCCGGAATCTGTGCGCTAGCCCTGGCAGCTTCCCTGGGAGGTTGCACCAAAAATGGTGCCACCGATAATGCGGATGGAGCTAATGGAAAGCTAAAAATTGTTGCCACCACCGGTTATCTTGCCGACGCGGTTAAAAACATAGCCCCCGACGCCGAGATTACTACCCTGGTAGCCCCCGGAGGCGATCCCCACACTCAAGAACTCACCACCAAAGACACTGAAAAAATCCAAAAAGCGGACCTGGTGGTTTGGACCAGTCACGACATGGAACACAAAATGATGGGTCAGTTCGATGGTCTGGGTGATAAATCCTTGCCCGCCGCAGAAGCCATTCCGAAAAAAATGCTGCTGGACTGGGAAGAAGATGGCAAGATCGAAGGCCACGACCCTCACGTGTGGAATGACCCGATCGGATGGCAATACGCCGTAACCGCAACTGCCGAAAAAATTGCGAAACTAGATAAAGCTAACGCCGACAAATATCTCAAGAACGGCAAAGAATATAACGCTAAGATTCAGGACATGCATGAAAAGGCCAAGGCCGCATTGGAAAAGATTCCTACCAATCGTCGTACTCTGGTGACCGGTCACGACGCCTTCAACTACCTGGGACGCACCTACGGACTAGACATTATGGCTACCGATATGGTTTCTTCCGAATCGGAAATCTCTGCGGTACAGCTGGAAGAACTGGCAAACACTATTGCTAGTAAAAAAGTTCCGGTTATCTTCTACGACAACCTGAAGAGCCCGGAAGTAGTAAAGCACCTACAAGAAATGGTGAAGTCCAAAGGTTGGGAAGTTAAACTCTCCGACACCGAGCTCTATGCAGACACCCTCGGTGAGAAAGCCCCCACCAACACCTACCTGGGAGCTTTCCAGCACAATGTGGAAGCCATTGTAAAGGCACTCTCATAGAGAACGCGATCTGAGTGCCAGGATGGGCGCTAGGTTTCGCCGTCTCCAAGTTTCCTAGCGCCCATCCTCTTTCTTCCCAAATCATTCAGTTATCTTCGTTAAAGGTATTAACTTCATGACTTCCAAGAACACTTCTCTAGCCATATCCTCCCAGCAGCAGAGCGCGAATTCTTCAACCAGCATTCCCCCTTGTGTGGTGGAAAACATCAGCGCCGCGTACCGAGATCGTCTTGCCCTCTCCGGGGTGAGTTTTACCGTCCCCAGCGGAGAAATCATGGCGATTCTTGGCCCTAATGGAGCCGGAAAATCTACCTTAATCAAAGCGATGCTGGAACTGATTCCCCGGGTCAGCGGGAAATCTGAGTTCTTTGGGAAAAACTTGAGCCGAGTACGCAAACGTATTGCCTATATGCCGCAGTCTGCCTCAATTGATTGGGATTTTCCCGCGCGAGTAAAAGACGTGGTGTTAATGGGAACCTACACCCACTTGGGATGGCTGCGCCGCCCGGGGAAAAAAGAGCATCAGGCGGCGCTAGCCGCTATGGAGCAACTAGATATCTCCGATCTAGCGAACCGCCAGATTTCTGAGCTTTCCGGAGGACAAAAACAACGCACCTTCGTGGCGCGCGCCCTGGCCGCCGATGCTGATTTATTAGTTATGGATGAACCCTTCGCGGGGGTTGATATGAAGTCCGAAAAGACGATTTTACAGGTACTACGTTCTCTAGCTAGCTCAGGAAAAACCGTACTCCTGGTACACCATGATTTGGCTACCGTAAGAGAGTTTTGTTCCTCAGTATTGCTACTTCGCGAAGGAAACTTGGTGGCCTCCGGTCCTCTAGACACTACCTTTACCGCTAAGAACATCTCCCAGGCATACGGACTCGAGGGAGCGCTGGCATGAAGCTCACCCTCACCAACCTCTCTATCCTTTTCCCCCAGGAACTAATCTCTCTAAGTGATTTTTGGGGAACCTACAGTTTTCGCGTGATGACCGCGGGAGCAATCCTGGTGGGTTTCTTCGCCGGAACCCTCGGATCCCTACTTTACGTGCGTAAACAATCCCTAGTTTCTGACGTTATTGGACATAGTTCCATTGCCGGGATTGTGGGAGCCTTCGTAATTGCTTCGCTAATGGGAGCAGATGGACAATCGATCCTGGTTTTGACGATTGGAGCCACAATTTCCGGCTTGCTGGCTGTTGCCACCACCAATCTAATTGCAGAAAAATCCAAAGTGGGAGTGGAAGCCGCCATGGCAATTTCTCTGGCCATCTATTATGGCGGCGGCATGGTGGCCTTGAGGCTATTATCCTTTTCCCATTTCTCCGGACGCTCTGGTATTGCACAATACCTGTTCGGCAATGCCGCCACTATGCGTCAAATCGATGTACTCATCGTTGCTATCCTGGGTTTTACCGCTCTATTGATCGTCGTGATTTTCTGGAAGGAGATCGCGCTCTTTGCTTTTGACCCCGTAGGCGCCCAGGCAGCTGGTTTTTCCGGTAACCTTTTGATCGCCATTGTCACCTTGTGCACCACCGTAGGTATCGTGATTGGGGTTAAATCTGTAGGGGTAGTATTGATGGTTGCTTTTGCGATTATCCCCGCAGCTGCCGCCCGGCAGTGGACCGATCATCTACCGATGTTATTCCTACTGGCTGGAGCAATAGGTGCACTTAGTGGCGGTTTTGGTTCTTATCTGGCAGTATCCATCGGTAAGGTGCCTACTGGACCGGTAATCGTAGTCATCCTTTCGCTGGTTCTAGCTATTTCTTTAGTTTTCTCTCCGCACCGCTCTTTGCTGGCTTACCGATATCGCCGCCGCCGGCATATCCAAAATTTAAAGCACGAGCAGGAAGATAATGCCTCCCTCGCTCAGGGTAATTCCTGGAAAGAACAGTCTACTAATCCTGCGGCAATAGCTAACCATCTGTGTTTCTCACCGACAAAGGTGGAGGAAGGGGGCACTCCCTACGCAGTTGTCCAATCAGCCGGAACATTAAGTCACAAGTCCCAGCTAGACCCCGAGGTTAATCTGAAATGAGTTTTGTACTTGCAGCCTTATTACTAGCAATTACTACCTCGGTAACTTGCGCTCTGCCCGGCACCTTCTTGGTGTTGCGTCGTCAATCCATGCTGGTGGATGCAATGAGCCACGCAGTCCTACCCGGAATCGTGCTGGGAGCGTTGCTTTCTGGATCCACTTATTCTCCGATAATGGTGGTTCTTGCCGCTGGTTTTGGGTTGATCGTAGTTTTGGGAGCTAACTATCTGCAATCCACCGGTTTACTACCTAAGGATGCCAGTCAAGGAGTTATCTTCCCCCTGCTATTTTCGGGCGGAGTAATTTTACTGTCCACTGCGCTGGCACATGTACATATCTGCGAGGATACGGTACTGACCGGCGACCTGAACCTGCTGGCTTTAGATACCGAAAGGTTGATAATCAGCAATTATGATTTTGGTCCGCGCGCCATGTGGATGCTGATGATAATTTTCTTAGCGAACGCACTATTTTTACTGCTCACCTATAAAGTTATGCAGCTTGTGACTTTCGATAGGGAATCAGCTCGAGTCATCGGGTTTCCCATCCGCACGGTGGAAACTATATTCATGGTTCTGGTGGCCTTAACTATTGTGGTGGCTTTTTCTACTGCGGGCGCCATTCTAGTGATTGCCCTACTGGTTACCCCCGCAGCCACTGCGATTCTACTTTCTAATTCTCTCCCGAAAATATTTGCTTTCACCCTGATTATTGCGGTAATAAGCGCAATTATCGGTTTTATTACCGCTTGGCATTTCAACCTTGCCACCTCGGCGATGATGGCATTTACCGATGGGGTCTTATTCCTAATAGTTCTACTGATCAGCCGGGCGCGCGCCCGTGTCAAGAAGCACGCTTAGAGCTATCCCAGCTGCTACCTTCTCCAAATAGTTGCTAAGGGCTGTCCCGGTAACCAATGACGGTTATCGGGACAGCCCTTACTGACCGAATACCTCCATCCAGGTATTAACTGCATTTGCTAAGATAAGCAAAGCTGGTCATTCCTAATCTTCTTCCTGTGCATGTGCGGTCAGCTGCTGTGGGTACTGAAAGTCATGCCGGAAACCAAGGGGATTCCCCTTGAAAAAATGTCCAAGAAACTAGGTGTGGAGTAGTTATCATGACCGATATGAAATCAACTGAGTGTCCCGTACTTTGCCTGGGAGAAGCCCTGATTGACGTTATTAAACGTGCAGGTAATGTGGAAGAGAAAGTGGGGGGCAGCGTCTTTAACGTGGCTTGCGGAATCGCCAGTTTAGGTCACTCCACCTCTTTGGCTTCCTGGTGGGGCGAGGACGAGCGCGGTAAGAGCCTAGAAGAAAAGCTAGCCTCCGCCGGGGTTAGCGTAGTTCCGGGCAGTTCTAAAGCCGCGAAAACTCCGATAGCTAACGCTCAAATCGACGATAATGGGCAAGCAACCTACAGCTTCGAGCTGGAATGGCAAGTCCCGCCCCTGCCGAAGGCCAGTAGCCTCAGCCACCTGCATACCGGAAGTTTCGCGGCTACTTTGACACCCGGAGCCTCCGCCGTGATCAAGGCAGTCAAGGCCATGTCGGCTGGGGGAACCGTAAGCTATGACCCCAATGTACGCCCCTCGTTAATGGGCAGTCCCGAGGAAGTACGCCCGCGGATCGAAGAGCTAATCAGCCTCGCTGATCTGGTTAAAGCCAGCGATGAAGACATTGCCTGGCTCTACGGTAAAGATACTCCGATTGAGACCGTGTTACACAAGTGGAAAGACCTGGGGCCAGGCCTAATTGTGGCTACCCGCGGACCGTGGGCGTCCTATGCGCTTTGCGCCAATGACCGGGATATGCTGGCGGTAGATCCCCTAAACATCAAGGTCAAAGACACGGTGGGCGCCGGAGATTCCTTTATGGCCGGCCTGATTTCGGGACTGTTAGATGCAGGCCTGCTGGGTTCGGCGGAAGCCAAACAGCGGCTACGGCAAGCTCGCCTCAGCGATATCCAAGGTGCTCTCCACCGGGCAACCATCACCTCGGGAATCACGGTAAGTAAGGTGGGAGCCTATGGTCCTACCCAAGCTGAGGTAGCAGAGATACTTGCCGCTGACCCCACCCTCTAGCTAGAGCGAACACGTTAGAGACGATAAAAGACATAGGTCGGCGGGGCACTGTCATAACGCCCCGCCGACCTACTCGTTAGGGGATTAAGAAACGAACTCTTCCCCGTAATAGCAAGCCTTAAGCATATTTTCTATTTCCGCCATGGTAGCTTTACGCGGCGTACCCGAGTAAGACTCGCGATCGAAAGTACGCTGGGCTAACTCGGGCAGCTGCTCCAGGAAATCGGCCTCCGAAATCTCGAAGTCTTGCAGCTTTAAGGGCACCCCAAAGGTGGAAACCAAGTTTTCCAAAACCTGGGCAAGAGCTGCACCGGCATCCTCTTCCCGAGCTTCGATTCCGAGCCGCCGACAAATCTCGGCTAGCTGCTGGGGAGCCTGGAAACGCAGATAGTTCGGGGATGCCACAAACTTGCGCGGCCGTCCTCCTAAGAACCTCACCACATTGGGCAGTACTGCCGGGAAATATTCCTGATTACTGCCTCCAAAAGCGGCGGCAAAAGTCTTGGTCAGCGAACCTGCCAACCCCATTGCGGTATTACCCTGGGCGGTAGAAATCAAGAATGCCCCTTCGATCACCTTTTCTCGCTGGTCAGACAATTCTTGACTCTCTTCTGCGGCACTAACTATCCGGGGCAAAGTCTTATATACATTCTCTAGGCCGTGCAGCGCCAAAGAATCGGTATATTCACTGGCTTGGGTAGAAGTATAGGCTTCGATAGCGCAGGCGACACCCTGGAAACCGCGCCGCAGAGTATCTTTTCGGCTATAGGGAGCCAAGGTAGTATCCATAACCACGATTTGCGGCAGGAATGCAGTCGATTTAACTGGACGAGCAAAACCAGTATCCACATCGGTAATAGCAGCCGAGGGTGCGACCGCAGCACGCCCTCCGGTAATAGTAGGAACACAGATAAGCTGCGGCGAATTAATGTGAGCTGGTAAGGAGATATGCCCGGCACAGACCTCCTTAACCGATAACTCGGGGCACGCCGCGAACAAACGTAGGAATTTAGCTGCATTGATAACGCTTCGCTCCCCCACCGCAATAACCGTATGTGGTCCGTAACCAGCGATTTCACGTACTTTCTTCTCTAGATATTGGGTAGTGAAATGCCTTTCCGCATCATCAATAACCTGAACAGATATTTTATTGCTGCGGACATACAGTAGTTGCATCACCACATCCAATTGCCCGCTACTGGCGGCACCTTGATTGGTAATCACCGTAATTTTAGTGCCCAACTCCAAATTAGCTAGCTGCCGAATATAGCCAGACCCGAGATAAATTTGATTAGGTACTTGGAAAGGCATCATTACCGGGTTCCTCCTGGCTAGCCGTTTGACATTAAGCAGGTTAACTGCACTGATATTGTTCGACACCGAGTTATGGCCATAAGAACCACAACCAAGAGTCAACGAGGGCACCATCGCGTTATAAAGCCCCCCGATAGCACCGAAAGCACTCGGGGAATTTTCAATAATCCGCACGGCGTTAACTTCTTTGGCGAACTTGTCAATAACTTTCCATTCGCGGCAATGAATGGCCGCACTGTGTCCCAGCCCGTCTTGTTCTACCATCTGGCGGGACAAATCAATGCCTTCCGTGGCATTTTTCGCCCGCAATACCGCCAAGATTGGGGAGAGTTTTTCCCGGGTCAATGGCTCGTCGTAACTTACTTCCGAGCAGGGCACTAGAATAGCTGGGGTATCTTCGGGAACGCTAAAGCCGGCCATTTCTGCTATCTTCGAGGCTTTCTGTCCCACAATCGCCGCATTCAATTTGGCGGTCTTGCACTCTTCACTTCCCGCACGCACCCCGAACAGCAGCTCTTCTAGCTTCGCTTTCTCCTCCGCGTTTGCCAGGTAGCATCCGAGAGATTCAAACTCTGCCAGCGCCTCGTCAGCAATAGCTTCGTCGAGGATCACCGCCTGCTCGGCAGCACAAATCATGCCGTTATCAAACGACTTAGAAATGGTGACGTCATTTACTGCATTTTTGACCACGGCGCTTTCGTGGATATAGGCAGGACAGTTTCCGGCTCCCACACCTAGCGCCGGTTTTCCACAAGAATACGCACTCTTAACCATGGCGTTACCGCCGGTAGCTAAAATAACTGCTACTCCCGGATGGTTTATTAGCTCCGTAGTAGCCTGCATTGAAGGAGCGGTAATCCATTGTACGCATCCCTTAGGCGCCCCAGCTTCTAGCGCGGCCTCGTAAACTATTTTGGCGGCATGAGCAGAACAGTTCTGCGCAAAGGGGTGGAAGGCAAAAATAATCGGGTTGCGAGTTTTAAGGCAGATCAGGGCTTTAAAAATAGTGGTGGAGGTGGGATTAGTTACCGGGGTTAGACCCGCCACCACCCCGACTGGTTCGGCAACTTCCACAATCCCCGAGAACTCGTCACGGGAAATCACTCCTACGGTTTTTTGTCCCTCTAAGTCTTGGGCAATAACTTCGGAGGCGAAAATATTTTTTACGGTTTTGTCTTCAAAGTTGCCACGTTTGGTTTCGGTTACCGCCTCGGCGGCCAGCACCGCATGGGCTTCCCGCGCCTTGTGGGCTGCGGTTTCTACAATAATATCTACGGTACGCTGATCAAGATTCTCAAATTTTGCCAGTGCCTGCTGGGCATTTGCTACGAGTGCATCGATGGCTGTTTCGTCGGCAGCCTGTTCGATTGGGGCCGCACTCAACTCTTTTTGGGACATGGTTAACTCTTTTCTGTACACCGATTAAATAAACTGGATCTGCTTTACTACGGCCAACAACTCTGTTTAGAAAAATTTACCTAATAAAAACATTAACTTGAATAAAATTAAATTTGGCTCATAGCATAGGTTTTCAGGCCCCTAAGCCTTTATGCACATTTATGCACACCTATGAAGCATATGCCTAAACCCAGAGATACACAGCCCTTAGTATCCCGCAGACACTTTTCTTATCTCGCACCAGCTGCTGGGAAGGAAAGAATTAATATCAGTATGCAATCCCAGTTAGTGAACCATTCGGCGAACTAGCCGATATTGCATAAACGCCATTACCCCTAAAGCAATACTCAAATACACTGGCAGCAACCCCACTGATAAACGATCCGCCACTATCCCGAATAGTGGTGGCATAATCAGGACTCCCACAAAGAAACAGGACATTTGTACCCCGGTGATTGCCCGCGAGCGCTCCCTCCCAAAAATCTGCGGGGTGGAATGGATCATCGCCGGATAAATAGGAGAACACCCAAGTCCAACCGCCATTATCCCGCACACTGCCAACGCGGCTGACCCGGGTATAAGCAGCATTAGCAGCCCCAAAGCTGTAAGTATCATCCCCGAGCGGATCATCTGTTGATCTGAGTAACGCATTGCCAAAAAACCGCTGACGGCACGCCCTAGGGTGATTCCTAAGAACACCATGCTAGCGAAGGCAGCAGCCGCAGCTGCATCCATGTTTTTAAATAACCGCAAGTAAGTTGCCGCCCACAGCCCGATGGTGTGTTCTAACGCGGAATAACAGAAGAAACAGACCATCATGGCTTTCACTCCCGGAATTTGCACCACTTCGGAAAGTTTCAGATGCCGAGGGCGCGCGGATTGAACTTTCGGCTCCGGGATTTCCTTAGCATTTACGGAGTCAGCATTTTCTGCTCCCCGGTCAGGATCGTTGCTGGAAACAGTGGCGGAGTCGGCCTGCTCGCTGCGTTTCCACAAGGGCAGACTTAGAAACAATATCGCGGTTATTCCCAGCTGTATGCAGGCGGCATACCAGTAGCCCCCGCGCCATCCGCTGCCTCCCGCAAGGGCGGCTCCCATAATGTAAGGACCAATAGTGGCACCAATCCCCCAACAGCAGTGCAGCCAGTTCATATGGGAACTCTTAAAATGTAGTGCCACATAGTTATTTAGCGCCACATCTATACTGCCGGCTCCCAATCCGTAGGGAATCGCGCACACACAAAGCACCCAGAAATTGGGAGCCATTCCGAACCCCAGGATAGCTACCGCGGTTAGCCCCACCGAAATGGCGGTGATTTTTCCGGTGCCTAGCCAGGAAATCAAACGATCTGAGAGCAGGGAGGAAATAATGGTTCCTAGGGAAATAATCACCGAGACAATCCCGGCGTAGGAAACCGTTACCATAAAATCTGAATAAATTGCTGGCCAAGCCGACCCCAGCAGGGCGTCAGGCAGCCCTAAGCTGATGAAAGCCAGATAAATCAGTGCCAGTAGTAAGTTAGTCAAGAGCGCCTCCTGAAATAAAACTATCAGTTTTAGGCACCCATTTACCGCGCCCAAAATCAGCATTTCAGTGACCATAAAATTTGAGGAGGCATCAATTTAACAGGCGGTGACGGAAACTTTACGGGAAAACGGGGGCAGTTGAAAATACCATTTTTACAGCTAGTGGTAAAACAGTGGCTAAGTTTTAGCTTTAGTAAGCGGCAGAAAAAGTTGCGGGTCTTGCTGAAAGCAATCAGCAAGACCCGCTCCCGGTTTTAGGTTTCCCCAAAACCTATTTTTCTGGAGGTAACAGTTTAGGCTTCAAAGAGTTTTTGCCCCACGTAGTCTTCTCCTTGCCCCACACCGGGCGGCATTACCCACATACTGGTGGCTATATGCTGCAGGTATTCGGTCATGGCGTCCCCAGACATTTTCTTCAGAATAGGAATGAAGTTGGTTTGCGGGTTACGAACATAGGCGATAAACATCAGCCCACCTTCTAGCCGCCCCAAACTGTCAGTCCCCTCCATATAGTTGTATCCGCGTCTAAGCATCCGGGCTCCCCCGTTATGATCGGGATGCACCATCGCTAAATGCGAATCCAATGGAATCAAGGGTTCCCCGTCTTCTCCCTTCTTCTCAAAGTCGGGATCGGTGAATTCGGTTCCCCCGGATTGCGGGGCTCCTTCTAGTTTGTCGCGTCCAATGGTGTCTTCTTGCTCTTGCAAGACCAGTTCGTCCCAAACTTCCATCATCTGCTTGATTTTACGGGTGCACAGATAACTGCCGCCTGCGAAATATTTCCCACCCGAATCACCGGGCTGAATCCACAGATGCTTATTTAGTTCCGCGTCGGAGTCTTCCTTTTTAATATTAGAAGTTCCATCCTTGAAACCAAACAGGTTGCGGGGAGTTTTCTGGCCGGTAGAGGTAGAGGAAGTACGCCCATATCCCAGTTGCGTCCAGCGAACG
Source organism: Varibaculum cambriense (assembly GCF_022133705.1). GTDB lineage: Bacteria > Actinomycetota > Actinomycetes > Actinomycetales > Actinomycetaceae > Varibaculum > Varibaculum cambriense_A. The sequence continues at coordinate 72,336 of NZ_JAKNHJ010000005.1, read as the reverse complement.
GTGGCAGTACCGAACGCCAGGCGGCTGAGGTTGTGAATCGCGTGCATGGAAATCATGGGGTCTTCCGAACAGGCTTGCACCACGATATCCCCGTAGCACTGATCCGGGTCCAGTTTCTCTGCCGCCATCCGGGGAATCCCACCCTTTAGGGGTTCCGGCATTCTATCGGCAATCCCGAGGCGATCTTTTCCATCTTTCAGGAAGAAACTTTCCCCAAAACCAATGGTGATCGTGAGGGCGCCAGGTCCGAGATCATAGGCTTCGCCGGTATCATCCGGGGGTGCCAGTTTGGACACTTTCGGATCATTGACCGGATTACCAGCCATCATCCGTTCCGCCGCCAATGACCAGTCTTTCAGCAACTGAATAACCAGATCTCGATTTTCAGTGGTCAAATCATAGGCAGCCATCATCATCTGCTGTTGCTGCGGGGTGAGAATTCCCGGCTGATGCTTACCTCTGAAAGGATAGGAAATCTTCATCACGTCGGAAGCCGCTTGCCCGGCGGCCTCGCCTTTGGATTTACCATAAGCGAAGCCTCCCATTCCCCCGATGCCAATACCTGCGAGGGCAGCGATACCCCCGCCGATCAGGACATTACGGCGGGAAATCCCCGGAACCTTAGCAGTATTTTTCGGAGTTTCCTCCGAGGAGGCGGCCTCGTCGGTTACCTCCTCGGAGTGATGGTTAACAGAGTCTTTACTCAATGAATATTCACCTTATTTCAGGATAGATTCCGTTAGCTTTGCCAAGGGAGCACGCAAAGCATTTACCTTATCGGAAAGCTCTTTTTGCTTCTTGGTGTACTTCTCGGGAGTTTTCTCCAAACCGATGGCTACAGTCGCAATATCGGTGTAGGGCGGGAAATCCCACTGATTATCGCCACTGGCCCGGTTGTACGAGGCGATGGTGTCTTCCAGATCTTTCATCTTGGCGTCGATCTTCTTCGCCAGTTCCGGATCTTTCTTTTCGGCTAAAGCCTGGACGTTACCGTAAGCTACCCGAGCGCCCTCCAAGTTGGCCTGGAAATCATAGAGGTCGGTGTGCGAGAAGATCTCTTCTTCCCCCGTAATCTTGGTGGTGGCTACCTCTTCTAGCAGACCAATAGCGCCATTGGAAATATCGTCGAGCTTCAGTTTGAAGTCAGCAGCGTAAACCGCTTTATGCAGATCCTGGGTGTCTTTCATCAGCAGATCAGCGAACTTGGTGCGATCTGCGGCAGATAGCTTCTGATCGGTCCACAGGTCTTTTTCTAAGCGGTGCCAACCGGTCCATTCCCGCCCGTCAGCATCATCAGCTTGCTGGTAGTCAGCTTCGCGCTCATCCAGCTTGGGATCCAAATCGCCGAAAGACTCGGCAGTCGGCTCAATGCGTTCGTAATGCATACGTGCCAGCGGATACAGCTTCTTTGCCTTTTCGTTATCGCCCGCTTTGTAGGCATCCACAAATTCTTGGGTGGCCGATACCAACTGGCCAGCCTGATCCTTGACGTAAGCGGTGTACTTGGTAACCGCCTCATCGTGCAGTTTCTTGTCATCGGCGCTGATCTTTACGCCTTCACCCTTGGTTACCTTGAACTCTTTTAGCCCCACGAGTGATCCGACCATGTTTTTCTTGCAGGCGGTGTAGTAGGTACCCTCCTCTAGCTGCACGGTGAAGTCGCGTTTATCCCCGGCAGCCAGATTTTCCATCTCTCCCATAATTTGCAGCTTGTCTTTGGCAAGCACTTCAAACTCGTTGCGAGCCGGCCCCTCGTTACTTAGGGAGAACTTAATGGTGCCGGAAGGAGCGGTGTTAGCAGATAGTTCGCACTTGTCGTCAGCGATTTTCACCTCGATTGGTTTAGCGCTGCCCGCCGCGCCATCCCCCGCGGCGCTGCTGTCATTCTTTACACAACCAGTCATAGTGACTGCCAGCGCCGCGCCCACGAAAGCAACGGCAATCTTACGCATATGCATTATTTGTCTCCTTAGGTGTGCATTTTTGCGTCGAGGACGCGAGCGCGCCCTCGGGAAAACGTTCAGTCAACTGCAACTGACGTTTTGGTCTTGTTACTTGTTTCCACTGTTGCCGCAGCCTCATCGGACAGGTTAGCCTCCCCCTTGCTTCCCGCGTTAGCTACGGCCTTTTCTGGCGCACCAGCAGCTTGTTGCTGCGGCCTTTTGACCGCTAAAAACAACTTCTTATTGCGGTTGTAAAAATAGAACAGCGTGCCCACTACCACCAGGTAGATCAGCCAGCTAAAGAACTGCAAGGCGGTGGGGCTAGGTGAGAACTGGAAAATGGCTACCAGCACGTCATAGAGACCGCCGTTATAAACCAGGGCGGGAATATAAGTGGTGATATCGAACAGGGGCGCGGTCATGGGGATAACCCCGGCTTCTTGTAAATCGTGGAAGCCGTAGGAGCAGACCCCGGCAGCCACAAAAATCAGTAAATACCCGGTTACCTCAAAAAATATCCGCAAGTTGATACGCGCTACTCCCCGATAAATCAGGTATCCCAGCGCGATGGCGATTGCTATCCCCACCATCATTCCGACAACCAGGCTGGTGCCATTTTCATTGTCGCTGGCATTCTTGAACATCGGCCAGATAAAAATCGCGGTTTCCAGTCCTTCTCGACCCACGGTAATCAAGGCGATTACAAACAATGACCAGCCGGCTCCGCTACCTTTCGAGAGAGCTTCCTTGACTTGGGATTGCATTCGAGCCACCATTCTGGCGGAATGCTCGGCCATCCAAAAAATCATCCAGGTGATGAGGGCGACCGCGAATAGAGAAAGAAAGCCTCCGAGCGCTTCTTGGGCTTGGGTGGTAAGGGTATAGGTACCCCAAACCAGGTAAGCACCTACGCTCATGGGAACTACCGCCCCCACCACTATCCCTAGCCATAGTTTTGGCAGAAGATCCTCACGCTCAACTTTCTTTATATAGGCATAAAGAATGGAAACTATTAAAACAGCTTCCAAACCTTCCCGTAACGCAATTAGCAAAGCGCCGAGCATCTTCTCTCCAGTTCGCGAATCAGTTAGCTAAAACCTATAATTCCTTAGCTAAGGCAAATCTAATTTATTTAATTCATTCCGTCCTGTCAAGCAGATTTATTCTCATGAAATTTCACTAAAACAACTGGTTAATGCATTATGTAGTTAACTAACTTAGCTTATTAGATTTTAAGCTCTCGCAGATAAAGTAGGTCCACCTATCCAATTACCTCTTATTGCGATCGGCAAGCTCGCAGGCGCTCACGGCTATTACTAAATTGGGGAAATGCGTTATCAGCTGTCTTCCAGCAGGGAAGATACTTTTAGTAACGTATAGAAGCCAAGCGGCGCTGCATCAAGGCGAATACTCCCAGAGACAGAGCCAGGTAGACAGGTAAAAAACCGACAGATAAATACTGCGCTATCAGGCCAAATAGTGGCGGCATCACGAAGACCCCCAAGTTACAGCTAGCCATCTGCACGCCGATTACTGCGCGCGAGCGATCCCTCCCAAAGATTTGGGGAGTTGCGTGAATCATCGCAGGATACATCGGCGAGCAACCCAGACCAATCGCCATAAGTCCGCAAATCGTGATAGTTGCCGATCCCGGTATTAACAACAGAACTACTCCCCCCGCTACCAGACTTATCCCCAAACGGATTAATTGCCGGTCAGAGTAACGGATCGACAAAAATCCGCTCGCTGCTCGCCCTAGGGTTATCCCCAGGAATAACATTCCCGCAAAGGAGGCCGCGCTCGCGGCATCCATACCTTTAAATAACTTAAGGTAGGTCCCACCCCAGACCCCAGTTGCTTGTTCCAATACGGCATAGCAGAAGAAACATGCCATTACCTCTTTGACACCTTTAACCCGCACTGTCTGTGAAAGCTTGAGAGGGCGCTGGTTAGCTGCAGAGGAATCCGATTCGGGCAACTTCTCACTACTGGCAGGAGAGCTTTCCTGTTCGTGGCGTTTCCAGAGCGGCAAACTTAAAAATAGAATCGCGGTAATTACCAGCTGTATCAAGGCTATATACCAGTATCCGCTCTGCCAGTTACCTCTCCCAGAAAGTGCTACCCCCATCACATAAGGACCAATCGTGGCACCAACCCCCCAGGAGCAGTGCAGCCAGTTCATGTGGGTACTCTTGAAATGTAACGCTACATAGTTATTGAGAGCCACATCCACGCTGCCTGCTCCCAGTCCGTAGGGAATCGCGCACACGCACAGCACCCAAAAGTTAGGGGCAAGGGCAAAGCCTAGAATAGCCAAAGCAGTCAACAACCCCGAAAGCACGGTCACTTTCCCAGTACCTAGCCGGGAGATTATCCGATCCGATAGAAGACTAGAAGTAACTGTTCCCAAGGAGATAATCATAGAGATGAATCCCGCATAGGAAACCGGCACCGCAAAATCTGGATAAATCTCTGGCCAGGCAGAACCTAGCATGGAATCGGGTAAGCCCAGACTAATAAAGGCCAAATAAATCAAAGCCAGCAGTAGGTTAGTCAAATGTTCCCCCGTCAAAGCTACTAGGAATATCGCTATTCAGGCTACTACTATCGTCAATAATTTAGTGCGTCAAATGCCGGGTGTTACCGCTTGATTCCGCTTGCTTCTCGAGTCAAAAATAAGCGCTTCCTCTAACCTAATTCTCTCGTTATCGCCTCGAAAAAATCATTTCCTTCACTGCGTTAGATCTTCCCTCCACCAATTTTTCGAGACAATTAGACTAAAAATGTCATTAAATGAAAGAATGTCTACATGCCTAGGATTATTGGGGATACCTTGGAAGAGCATCGCAAGAAAACTCGCCAACAGCTCTTTGATGCGCTCTCCCGTCTCCTCCAAACCAGCACGTTTGAATCGCTAACCATGGCGAAGATTGCTCAAGAGGCGGGAGTGGGGCGCACTGCGGTCTATAACCATTTCCAAGATAAAGAAGCACTGCTCCTGGCATTCATTGCCTATGAAACGGGACAGTATTCGGAGCGCTTGAACCACGCTCTGGCGGGGGTGTCCTCCCCTATTAAAATGCTGCGAATTTACATCCGGGAACAACTCACTCTCGGCTCTTCTTACCACCTAGCGCCCGGGCTAGATCTACGCCGGCAAGTATCAAATGAAACTAGCAGCGAACTACGCCTTCACGCGCAAATTGTAGAGAACATATTACGGCAAATCTTACGGAAAGCCATTAATGAGGGCACGCTTCCTCCCCAAAACCTACCCATAGCAATCTCGATGGTGAATGCGTCTCTAGCAGGCAGATCTCTACCCAAAGACCCGATTCACCGAGAATATCTGATCCACTGTATACAGGCGTATGTACTGCGTTCCTTGGGCGCGAGCCACACCTTGGCTCCGCTACCCAACGCAAAACGTTTCTTGGGACGCCGGTTAGATCTCGATGATAATCCGTTTGCTTCCCGCGAGGGCGAGGGAATGGTGATCTCCGCCTGTCCAATCCATCGAGCCAGCTAGACGCAGCTTTTTTGCTATCTGGCAAGCCGCACGTTTATCTTCCTAGGCCGTAAGCCAGGAGGAAGTGCCGGCATTTATTTGCTGAGCCGGCAACTACGGACCCGAGGGAATCATTTTGAAGTCCCAGTAATCTATAATCGCTTAAGAGAGTCAAAGGAGGAAACATGAGCACCGACCCGGTTCAGCGGGCAAGCGATCCCACGACGCCGCTGGAAGAGTTACAGTATTTAGCTCAAAACCACCCCTCCTTGCGGCCTCTCATTGCTGAAAACCCCTCCACTTATCCAGAACTTCTAGAGTGGTTAAGCGAGTTTTCTGATCCGGAAATTGCCGCCGCCTTACAGCGCCGCCAAAACCGGATGGATCGGGAAGCTCGCGAAAAAACCCGTTCCCCTATCCCGGTATCCTCTCCCGCTCCCCAGAAGGCACCAGCAGAAGAGCCCCAGAGCGCTTCCCCGCTGACTCCTACTAAAGCCAGCGCAGCTGTAGACCCGGTTAGCAGTAAAGACACTCAAGATTTACCTACCACCCCCCTCGAAGCAACCGCGGAAACGACAACCGCGAAGCCAGCGGATAAACCGGAAAATGCAGGTACCGCTGAAACTCAGGTAGCGGGAAAAACTAAATCGGAGAAACTTAAACTTGCAGACGAGGAAGATCTAGAGGACTTTTCACCAGTCGAAGAGAAAACTGCTTCGCGAAAAAGTAAGATTTTCGTGATCGTGATTGCCGTGTTGATCGGTTTAATACTATCGGTCGGAGGTAACTTAGCGGATCGTCTCACCGGCGGCGACGGCTCGAAGAGTTGGTACGGGAAGGACGGAGTGATCGCGCGCATCTTCGGAGATTCCGATCTAAATCGCGACCACAACAATAATGGGATTCCCGATGATCAAGAAAATGGGGCAAACGGTACCGGCAGTAAGAACGCTGGTGGCCAAGACACTAAGCAAAAAAACAGTAACGCCGGCGCCCAACTGGACGTGAAAACCGAGGGACGCCAGATAGCTCCCGCTCCCACCAACCAGATTGGGCAAGCAAAAGGGCTACCCAACGGCGCCTACCAGGTCGCTGAGTTTTCACTGCCCGATGCCCCCATCAAGTGCACCATCGGTAATGAAGTAGTTTGTAATGTCTTTAGCTTCACCGGAAATATCGGGCAAAACCCGGGGGCAACCGTCAAGTTCACCTTAGGTGCTGATGGCGCAAAGCCGCCCGAAGATTTAGGGGTTAAAGATAACGAAGTTTCCCAGACCGTACTCGCTAGCGGTGCTGCGGCAGCCTCAGGAGCCTACGCCTGCGAGTCCTCTGGATCGGGGGTTGACTGTTGGAATCTGCAGACCGGATTCGGGCTGAAACTAACGGTTAATAGCGCTGAAGCCTATCAACCTAAAGTTAAAGCCCCCGGCAACTAGCCTTTCCATTCCCCCGGGAGGCAGGGTATCTGGCGCCACCGCGTCCTCGAACGCGGCAGCGCCAGTAAAAACTATTAGCTTTCTCCTCCTAGCGGCCAAGCAGCCAACCTGACACCCGCAGGTAGCCGGAACTAGGCTTCCAAAAGTTCGCGGGCGACCAGCTCTGCGATCTGGATGGCGTTAAGTGCCGCCCCTTTACGCAGGTTATCGGCGCAACAAATGAACGCCAGCCCCTTTCCATCCGGAACCGATTGATCGATACGCAAGCGTCCCGTGAAAGTCCCATCCCGGCCAGCAGCATCCAGGGGATTCGGTACCTCTACTAGTTGTACTCCCTCAGCCTGCTCTAACGCCGCCTGTGCTTGTTCTAAATCTACCGGGCGAGTAAAACGCGCGTTTAGGGACAGTAGATGCGCGGTCATCACCGGGATCCGCACGCAGGTGCAAGAGGCCGCGAGCTTAGGCAGATGCAGGATCCGCCGCGACTCATTACGCAGCTTTTGCTCCTCATCGGTTTCGGCAGAGCCGTCATCAACAAAGTTTCCGGCCACCGGAACCGCGTTGAAGGCAATCGGGCGCACATAGGTCTTCGGCTCGGGAAACTCAATAGCGGCTCCGTCTAAAGCCAGTTCTTCGCAGCGCTCTACGCTAGCTTCCAGCTGGGAAGAAAGCTCTTGCACCCCAGCTCGCCCCGACCCGGATACTGCCTGATAGGAGGACGCCACTAAGGTTTCCAGCCCAAAGAGATCATGGAGCACTTTCACCGTAGGCATTGCTGCCATCGTGGTGCAATTAGGGTTGGCGATAATCCCTTTAGGGCGGTCCTTGATATCTTCCGGGTTGACCTCGGAAACTACCAGGGGCACCTCGGGGTCTTTGCGCCAGGCGGAGGAATTATCGACTACCACTGCCCCGGCAGCGGCAAAACGAGGAGCATAGGTACGCGACGCTGACCCTCCGGCGGAAAAGATCGCAATATCGATCCCCTCCAGGTCTGCGCCCTCCACGTCCTCTACAGTTATTTGCTGACCGCGGAAAGAAAGCTGCTTGCCCGCGCTACGCGAGGTAGCAAACAGGCGAATGTTAGCGGCAGGGAAATTTCTTTCTTCCAGCAGAGTACGCATTACCCGGCCGACCTGTCCGGTTGCTCCGACTAAGGCTACGGTTAGTTCTTTCATCATCGTCCGGTACCTCCATAGACCACGGCTTCAGTTTCTTCGGAATCTAAATCGAAAGCTTTATGGATAGCCAACACTGCATCATCCAGGCGATCTAAATTGATCAGCACGGAGATACGCACTTCTGAAGTAGAAATAATATCGACGTTGATCCCGGCATCCGATAGCGCCTGGAAAAAACGCGCCGAAATCCCCGGATTGTTACGCATACCTGCCCCAACTAGCGATACCTTCCCCACATTGGTGTCGTGGTCGATGCGGATGAAGTCCAAAACGTTCTTTTCGTGCTGCAGTTCTTCCATAACTCCCGGAATGTCTTCCGCCGGCATAGTGATCGAAATATTAGCCCTACCAGGGCGTGCCTCGGAAATGTTTTGTACGATCATGTCGATATTGGCACCGACTTTTGCCACCGCTGCAAACAGGTCAGCGGCCACCCCCGGGCGGTCAGGCAAACCCACCACCGTCAGCTTTTCCTGGGAACGATCATGGGCAATACCAGAGATAATGGGAGCTTCCACGTTTTCCTCCTCAAGGGCTTTAGCAGGGACAATCCCTCGCAATGATTTCGGGGCCGGACCTTGGGCAATCCAAGTGCCATCTTTATCGGAAAAACTAGACCTTACATGCAAGGGCACCCGGTAGCGCCGGGCAAACTCTACTGCTCGCAGATGTAAAATCTTGGCGCCATTTGCTGCCAGCTCTAAAGTTTCCTCATAGTCGAGGGAGTGCAATGCCCGGGCAGTAGGAACCAGGCGCGGATCAGCGGTGAACAATCCGTCAACATCGGTATAGATTTCACACACATCAGCATGAAGGGCAGCTGCTAACGCCACGGCAGTAGTATCAGAGCCGCCACGTCCCAGAGTAGTCACGTCTTCGGCATCGTTAACGCCCTGAAACCCGGCTACAATCGCCACATTATTGTCTCGGATTACGCGGGCGATTCTTTCCGGAACCATCCCGACAATCTGGGCTTTACCGTATTTAGCGTCGGTACGAATACCGGCTTGTGCGCCGGTAAAAGCCATCGCCGGTACTCCCTGCGCGGAGATGGCCATAGACAGTAAAGACATAGAGATACGTTCGCCAGCAGAAAGTAAAATATCCATTTCCCGGGCGGGAGCATGAGCATTAAGTTCGGCCGCCATATCAATCAGGTCATCGGTGGTATCTCCCATAGCGGAGACCACGACCACCACTTGATGCCCGGCTTGACGGGTTTGCACAATTCTGCGCGCAACCCGTTGCAACGACTGGGTGTCGGCAACCGAGGATCCGCCATACTTTTGCACAATCAGTGCCATTTGTTCCCCTTGTATGCCTAGCGATTAGCTGTCTTCTGCAATTATTGTAAGAATTTGGCGCAATCTCGGCTTTAGCGTCTCAAATTTGCTGGTAGGTAAGCAAACACACAAAATCGGGCACCCCGCCCGGGTTCTTCCTGGGACTTTTGCCACCATTAAGCGGTTTGCGTTTTCTCGCGGAAATTCTATTCGGCCGAACGCCTTCCCTCCAAGGCACGCCCTAAAGTAACTTCATCAGCGTATTCCAGATCTCCACCTACCGGTAGTCCCGAGGCCAGGCGGGTAACTTTTAACCCCAGGGGGGAGATGGTGCGGGTCAGGTAGGTGGCCGTAGCCTCGCCCTCAATATTGGGATTAGTGGCAATAATGATCTCTTGTACGCTGTCACCCGACAGGCGGGTTAGCAGCTCCCGCAAACGCAACTGTTCGGGGCCAATCCCGTTTATCGGATCGATTGCCCCTCCCAGCACATGGTACAGACCGCGATAGCTGCGGGTGCGTTCAATCGCCCCCACGTCTTTGGCTTCTTCAACTACACAAATAACCGCCTGGTCTCGTTTTGGATTGCGACAGATAGAACACAGTTCCTCTTGGGCAATATTGCCGCATTTAGTACAAAAGCGGATCTTTTCTTTCGCATCGATTAAGGCCTGCGCCAATAGTTCTGCTTCGGCTTTCGGGCGCGACAGCACATAGAACGCGATGCGCTGTGCTGATTTTGGTCCAATCCCCGGCAGTCGCCCTAAAGCATCGATTAGATCTTGCAAAGCGCCGTCATACATATAAGTTAAATACCCGCTTTCCCGCTGCCGCCAGAATTATCTACCGTCTCAATTATCTTGCCACCAAGCATAGATTTTGCGACCTCGACCCCCCAACGTCCGCCGCTTTCATCGAGCGAAACATCAGGATCGGAGAGATCGGGGATATCTTCATCTTCATAGCTGGGAGGTGCGCCCGGTGCTGGGGAAGCACTTTCATCGTCCTCGCTTGATGCGGCCGACCCCCGCGGAGCAGCCGGGATATCCGGCTCGAAAGTCTGCTCACGCGGCGCTGCTAGGGGCGCAGAGTGACTAGCTTCAAAGGGTACCGAGGATTGGTTTGCTCTGGGAGCGACTAGTTCATCGGCAAAGTCACGGGGCGCCGCCATCACTGCATTTACGCTGCCAGGTGCCGGCGAAATAGAGGTTTCGGGGCGAGGCGCTGCCATTTCTGCCGCTGGCGCCTCGAACGGTGAGGGCGCTGCCGCAAGTGGTGTCACAGGCTCCGACATTGTCGGATGCGCCGCGTCCTCTGCGCCCTGATCGTTTTCCTTAGAAACGGAGTCTGACGCTTTGGGGTTAGCGATGATCCAGTCAGCATTGGAGGATGCCGGCTCACTTTCTTGCCCAGGTTTATCCCCGGGCTTATCCGCTGCTTTGGGGGTCTCACCTGCAGTTTCCGCAATTGCGTTTGCGGCGTCCGCGGAGGTGCTAGGGACGGGATCAGGGTTTGCTTCACCACCCACTGGTTCTGGATAGGAAATCTCTTCACTGCCATCTGCCGGATCCGCGTCTTCGGGAGGATATTCCTCTTCTTCCGGGGGTGCCTCCTGGGGCAGAGTTTTCTCTACTTGCGAGGAAGCATCTAGTTTGAACCGGGATAGCACCTCGCTCATAGCGGGCGCACGGCTATCATCGCTTCCCGGAAGTACCTGCACTGTCCAGGAATCTGACAGCTCCTCCTGTAAGCATTTCTCTATCGGGGCCAGCCGTTCCTTCAAGTATGCAACGGTCTGCGGAGTATCTGCTAACAAGGTAACTTGCTGGTTTTGGGCACCTCCAAGCTGCAGATGGCGATTGCAAGTTGACCACAGTCGCTGATCAGAGTCCCGCAAACGCGCAGAAACCCTACCCCAAGATTCCAGTAACTGCCAGTATTGTTCCCCTTTTTCTACTTCCGGCACCTCGCGCAGGGAAACGCTAGCCGCCAGTTCTTTGGGAGAGAGTTCCTGCTCCGCTACTTCATTGCGGGGAGCCTGTTCTGGTTGGGTAATCTGCTTTCCAATAACTGGAGCAGACTGTTTATTATCAATAGTTTCCGGGCGCGGAGCAGCCAGTTCTGGGGCCCCGCCACCTGTAGGGGAAGCCGCCGGAACCGGGTTCGCGCGAGGAGCCGCGGGAGCCGGTTCAGTAGGAGCTTCAGGGGCTCTAGGAGCCACGGCATCTGGTCGGGCATTTGCGGTATTTTGAGGACGCTTCCGTCCCGGACGATGCAGAGCGGCCATTGCGGCCTCAGCCCCGCTCAAAGACCCAGAAGAGGCAGAATCGTGTCCACCTGCAGCTACCTGGCTCTGTTCGGGCAATAAAAGCCGCGCAGCCAGTAGCTCAACTTGCAGGCGCGGAGCGGTAGCTCCCGTAAGCTCGGTTAAAGCAGTATTGGTGAGATCGCTGGCGTGGGAAATCCCGGCGGTTCCCCAACGCTGCGCTTGGGTTTGCATCGCCGCTAATTGATCGGCGGGGGTTCCCGCTAGTACCGTCTGAGTATCCTCAGCGGATGAAACCGAGAGTACCAGCAGATCCCTAAGATGTAGCAGTAAATCTTCCAGGTAGCGGCGAGGCTCATGCCCGCCCTCCACCATTTTGGCGATCACCTCGAATAGGGCGGCTCCGTCACGGTCAATAATGGCGTCTACAGAACGCTCTAAAATCGCACTGTCTGTGTATCCGAGCAGCGCGGCGGCAGTCCCATACGCTAGTTTGCCGTCCTCGGCACCTGCCATCAGCTGGTCAAGCACCGAAAGTGAGTCGCGTACTGAACCCGCGCCTGCCCTCATCACTAGCTGCAGCACTCCCGAGTCAGGTTCGATATCTTCGGCCTGGCAGAGCTTTGCCATATATTGTTCCATTGTTTCCGGCGGCACCAAGCGGAATGGATAGTGGTGGGTGCGGGAACGGATAGTACCGATTACTTTGTCAGGTTCGGTGGTCGCAAAAATAAACTTTACGTGTTCGGGGGGTTCTTCCACGATTTTCAGCAGGGCGTTAAATCCTTGCTGGGTAACCATATGAGCTTCATCTAGGATAAAAATCTTAAAACGATCCCGCACCGGGGCAAAGCCTGCCCGCTCTCGCAGTTCTCGCGCGTCATCTACCCCGTTGTGGCTGGCGGCGTCGATTTCTACTACATCGAGGGACCCTGAGCCCCCGGTCGCTAAGTCTTTGCAGGATTCGCATTTTCCGCAAGGAGTGTCGGTAGGGCCTTCTGCGCAGTTCAGACAGCGCGCCATGATTCGCGCCGAAGTGGTTTTGCCGCATCCGCGCGGCCCAGAGAAAAGATACGCATGGCTAATGCGCCCAGAGCGCAGCGCCGCCATTAACGGTTTGACCACGTGATCTTGCCCAATCACGTCTTGGAAAGTGTCTGGCCGGTAGCGGCGATAAAGTGCGATACTCACGGCTCTACTGTACTAAAGCCCAGCGATAAGCGGGGTGCCTGGAGAGGATTGCGATAAAAAAGACCCTTCACGCACCCGATAGCGCACCCTTATCCTTGCTGCCTTCCGGCCCTGGGGAGGTTCGAATGATATCGCCGCGTGAAGGATCTCCCCCAGTTTAGCTTAGGAGGGCGCTAACCGGAAACGGTGCGGTCAACGCGGGGGCGAGCAGGTAACTGGCGAGGACGCGGGCGCGGTTTCTAGGGAAACAGCGCCCGCCTTTATTTCGGGGCTGTGTTCGACTCCTCATTTCCAGAATCGACATTAGCGAGAGCATTTAGGTAGACTCAAACTTGTGCCTGGAGGTATCGCCTAGTGGCCTATGGCGCTCGCTTGGAAAGCGGGTTGGGTGCAAGCCCTCGGGGGTTCGAATCCCCCTACCTCCGCCAATGCCCTCCCTGGAAGTTATTTCTGGTGAGGGCTTTTACTGTTTTTCTAGGTGTTTTGCCTGGTGGTAACATATTTGCCCTTTGCGCCATTCTGAGACATCGAAAGACAGCGAGAGACAGAAAAAGACAAAACGCGGGCGTCTAATGGTACATTTAATGGTACATTTCGACGCAGGCAGGCAGACATGGGACGCACAAGATCATTCGGCTACATCAGGACGCGCAAGCGGGAGAACGGCAATTCTTATCAAGCCTCATATATTGTCCCGGCGACGGGCAAGCGACGCACTAAGACTTTCAGAGCGAAAAAAGACGCGACCACTTACCTAGCTAAGACCGCGCTATTGATTGACGCCGGGAAAACCCTAGACGCGCCTAAGCCGCGCCGCGTGCCTACGGTGAAAGATTGGGGCGAAGAATGGCAAAAACGTTTGAAAGATTCGGGGGCGTCCCCTAATACTCTGAGGTCTTATAAATCGGCTTTGAATCGCTACGTGTACCCGGCTTTCGGGGATCGCGCGCTCTCATCTATCGCCCGCCCTGAGGTCATAGACTGGTACTACAAGACCGCGCCGGAGCATCCGGGGGCGCGCCGGAACGCTTATCGCAGTTTTTCCGCGCTTATGAATGCTGCGGTAGAAAATGAATTTATTGAGGTCTCCCCCGTGCATATTAAGGGCGCTACATCTAAAAAGCGGGTGCGTGATGAGGATAGGGAGCGGGTGGCGACTGATGAGCAGGTGGAGAAAATCGCGGGGGCGATGCCGGGGAGGCTCGCTATTATGATTTATTTGGCGGCATGGGCGGGGCTACGCTACGGGGAGATAGCGGCGCTACGCCGGCGGCATATTGACCTAAAAAATCGGCGGATTATGGTGAGGGGCGCGGTTAAGCGCGGCGAAACCGGGAAGCTTGTCGAGGGTGTGCCTAAGACGGCGACGGGGCGGCGGGACGTGCCTATCTCAGACCCTCTAGCCGCTAAATTGAAAGACCACCTAGCCGCCTATGTAGGCAAGAGCCAGGACGCTTTAATTGTGTATTCGAGGGCGGGAACGTTCCTATCTAATAAAACGCTGCATAACAGCTATAACCCTGCTGTAGCCGGGGCGGGGCTACCGGGCTTCAACTTCCACCAACTCCGCGCCACCTGTGCAACCATGCTTGCGCGCGTGGGCGCTACGGAGGCAGAGATTCAGGCGATTCTAGGGCATTCGACCTGGTCGATGTCGCAGATTTACCAGCGGGCTACTAGTGAACGGTTAGTGGAAGTAGTAAATAAAATGCACGACGCGGGGGAAGAATAAGTTATTTCCAGGCGTCCCATGTGGGCTTATCTGTCGTGGTGAAATTCGTGTTAGTGCCGTCCACATATGTTTCGCCGTCCATCTCGTAGACTGAGCATTTCACGATTGCCAAAGTCGGCTCCTTTATCCCCTGCACAATAGCCTTGCCTTTGGCTTCAAGAATTAGCCCGTAGTCGCCTTGCTCGGGGTCTTTATTTTCAAGCTGCACCCACGGGGTCTTTTTCATGGTCGCCCAGTCGATTTCGAGCCGCCCGGCATCGCCCTGTTTGCGTTCGAGTAGTTCGTGGCAGCCCTGTTGCCCCTGCTCGATGTTGATTGCAGCAATGTCCGCTTTAGCTTTATTAGAGTTTAGCGGGTCTGCTTTCGCTTCCTTTTCTGCCTCCGCTGCTTTTTCCTTTTTCTCGATGTTAGCGCGGGAAATTGTTAGCTTTATTTGGGTCGTGACCTTGACGGTCGCCCCGGGTTGTGGGTCTTGGGCTACCACTTCGGCGGAGGATACCGCAAGGATTATTTCACCGTCTTTAGGCTGCGGGGTGACCGAGCTAAAACCCGCGTCGTCTAGGATTTTTTGCGCTTCCCCGTAGGTTTTGCCAACCACGTCCGGCACCTTTTTTGAGGGGGCTAGGAGCATGGCGGCGACCCCTATTAGGGTTAGTATCACGATGATGATTAGGAGGATTCCCCACCATTTTTTGTAGAACGGTTTTTTGGGTTTTGTGCGTGGTGGTAGCTGCGGGGCTGGTGTGCTCATGGCGGAGTTTCCTTATTTTTTGTGGGTTGTTTCAGGGCTTATTTTATAGGGTGACTGGGTGTGTTTGTGCGAGTTTGCGGCGATACGCTTCTACCGTCCATCGGGGCAGGTTGAGCGCGGACGCGATTCCCCCGGTGCTCCAACCGTATTGCGTCTCCCAAAAGCGGTATTCTTCGGGGTCTATGATTTCCTGTGCTACGGCTTCATCAATGCGAGCTTCTACCGGGGCGGCTTGGTGGCCGTCATGCCTAGCGACGGCGTGAAAAGTTTCATGAGCTAGGACAGGGACAAGCCAAGATGCAGGAGTGCGGCGGTTTATATAGATAGCACGGAGATCATCTATATATATGCCCTGCCAATCGCCCGGCATTTCTACATCCATAAATAAATCTACCTGGTGCTTTTCGCACCAGGCGGTTAAAGATTCTAGGGAGGGCGGCGATTCTTCCCACCAGTCGGGATAGATCACGGCTGATTATCCGCTTCGCCTTTGAGTTGGTCGTCGATCGTGTAGCCCGGATTCTTAGCTGCAAGTTTCCAGACGGGGATAACGCGCGGGTCAAGTTTTCTGCCGGCTTCTAGGTCTAGTAGGTCGTTATAGGCGCGGTCTACGATTTCGGCGGGATCGTGGTCTATGGCGGTGCAGATACGGGAATAAAAATCAGTAGGCAAAATCCGTATGCCATTTAGATACATATTGATCTGCTTGGCGGTTGTGCCTGTCTCTGCCGCTAGTTCCCGCTGGGTGATTTCTTTTTCTTCTGTGGCTTCTTTCAACCTTGCTGCTAGGAGTGTAGCAAAAAGTTTTCCGCGCTTCTTTATATCCATATGGACAATTATACCCTATTTTATTACCCAAATGGATAACAACAGGTGTGACCCATCTTACATGACGTCCACTTGAACAACTGCCTCCAGCCCTTTATAGTTGTTCACATGGACAACATGGAACCTAATAAATGGATCGCTCACCAAATCGAGGCAGCCATCCAAGAAGAACGCACAAGTTCTCACGCAGTCGCAAAGGCTGCCGGCATTGCGTGGACTACATTCCAGCGTCGCCTTATCCCCGTCGGCAATTTCGACTGGGACGAGCTAATGCGAATAGCGACCGCGCTAAACCGTCCCCCCGCATACTTCACCCCGCCCCAGTTCCAACACACAAAAGAGGCAGCGTAGCCATGCAGGGCACCCTATTTGATACGGCCGATACCGACCTGGCAAGCACCGGGTACAGCGGGGAGCAACTCGCGGGCGTAGACCGGGACGCTTTAGGCAATCTCGCGTTCCTATATACAGCCAGCGAAAAAGGCAACTCATCCGGAATAAGATTCGCCGCCACTATCGAGGACGCGCAAAAATGGTGTTCTTCCCCGGTATCGCGCGGGCAACTCCACGGCGTGCGATGGGCTTATTTTTGGACTTCCGCCGCCAATTACATTAATTGCCACTGGGATATTAAAGACGCCCGGCTTGACCTGAAAGGCTTTACAGATTCGGGCGAATGGGACGAGAGAATCGCCGCGACTGGGTGCAAAAAAATTGCGCTTTGGGAACTTCCCTCCGTGCTTTCTAAAGCCGGGATTGAGGTGCTTAACGCACCGGCTAAGCCGGGGAGGTTTCCCCTTGGCTAGAATCCCGCTTTGTGAGTTATTGACCCGTGATGAAGCCGCGAAAGCCGCGAAACTTTCCCCGCGCACGATTGACCGGCTGGCGCAAGCCGGGATAATCCAGAAGCGCTATTTAGGGCGGTCATCACGGATTTGGATTAAAGACCTTGAAAAACTTCCAACTTTTACCAAGCGACCCACTACCTAAAGGAAAACCCGCAATGAAGCATGAAACCCCGCCCGCAGTGTTTTGGGCACGCAGAGCAGGCTTAGCACTAATGCTAATCGCTGCCGCGATGTATGCCGCGTTCTTTTTCGCCCCCGAAGCTGAGGCCGAAACCGTAACCGCTGCCGCCGCGTTTTGGGGAATGGTAAGCACCTACACAATCGGGGCATTACTGCTTTTCACACCCACAAAATAACACCCACCAGAAAGGAAAACCCTAATGTCAATCATTTGTATAACGCTCAAGATTTTAGCGATTATCACGTTCGCTTTCGCGTTAGCGCTGGCGGTCCTAGCTATCCAGGAGCGGATACGGCTAAAACAAAACCCGCCCCGTCACCTAAAAGAACCCACCACCCCGACCGTTAAGGAGGCAATCAAAAAATGAGCAGCAAGAACAATTTCCCGAAACCTGAAACCACCCAAGACGCAGCCCGGCAACTCGCAGTGTGCAAACTGGTGAAAGACCAGGTTAAAAAGATTGAGACCCCCGCACGCGCTTTCATTGAGGACGCTTTGAAACCAGGCGACCGGCTATATGCGCGCGGTGTGGACGGTGAGAAAGAAATCGCCGTACTTATCCGCTCAAAACCTAAGGGCGGGCGGTACAAGATTAAAGACCCGGTGGCGTTCGCGCTTTGGATTATCGAAAACGACCCCGAAATCGCTTATTTACACGTAGAAACCACGATCAAGAAAACTTCCCGCTTGAATGAGTCTGATTATCTTGAGGGCTACATGGAAAAGCAAGCCGGGGAAATCCCGGATGGTGTGGAGGAAGCGCCCCCCGCGCGATCCACCCTCACTGTGCGTCAGTCCTATGAGCAGGCAGAGAACTTGCTTGAGGACGCGACCGCAAGAGGTGGCATATCGGGGCTGTTAGAGGCGGTGAGCGAAAATGAGTAGCCAGGCTTTAACAATCTCACCTAAGCAAACCAGCTTCACACAAACCCAACTCGCGGCGCTGCAACATCTAGGGATCGACCAAGCCGATAAAGGTGACCTCGATGTTTTCATGCACTACTGCCAAAGAACCGGGCTAGACCCGTTTAGCCGTCAAATCTATATGATCGGGCGTAATGTGCGGCAGGGCAACCAATGGGTAAAGCGCTGGACAATTCAAACCTCGATAGACGGGGCGCGGCTTATCGCCCGCCGTGTCGCAGATGAGTCCGGCGCGCCTTATTCCACCGAGGGACCGTTCTGGTGCGACGCAGGAGGCAATTGGGCTGACGTTTGGTTGAAACCGACCCCGCCCGCCGCCGCTAAATATGTAGTCCTATATAAAGGCGGCTCATTTACCGGCATTGCCCGTTTTGACGCCTATAAGGCGGTTAATCGAGAGGGGGAAGTGACCGGGCTTTGGGCGAAAATGGCGGACACGATGCTCGCTAAATGCGCCGAGATGTTAGCGCTCCGCAAAGCGTTTCCGCAAGATATGTCCGGGCTTTACGTGTCGGAGGAAATGCGTCAGGCGGATAATGTCGCCCCCTTGACCTCTCAGGTGCAGCACGTCCAGCAAGCACCGCAACCACAACCCGCACCCGCCCCTAAACCAACTTTGCTAAATCAGGCGCAGATAGACGGGATACAAGCCGGAATGTCTGAGCTTGGATTAACCGCCGTGAAAGCCGCCGAGGGTATCCGCTACTACACGAAAGGACGCACCTCAAAACTATTTGAGATGACCGTGGAGGAGGGGAAGGCTCTTGCCCTGCATATTAATGAGCAGCTCGCGAAGAAAAACCAACCCCAAGACGCCCCGCCGGTAAATGAGGCACCACCCTTGCTTGATGTGGAGGTAGTCGAAGAATGAGCGAAAAACCTCGAATAGTTACGCGGTTCTGCTGGATATGCAGAAAGCCAATCGAGCTGACCGGCACCAACTCGCTATATAAGCCGGATGGTGAGCCGTACATGATTTTTTGCGATACGTGCTGGCATGAGCACATGGAGGGAAAGGCACCGGGCTATGAGTGAGAAGCTTTTGACGATGGAAACCGCCCACGCTAGGACGACTGACCCGACTACTTCCAGTCTTGCCGCTGAGACCGTCCCGGTGAACCGGCACATGGGCTATGTATTAGCGGCAGCGCGTGAGCTATATATCAGCCCTGAGCCTTTCACTGATGCGGATTTAATCACCTACCTACACATGCACGGCTGGGCGCTCACGGAGCAATCCGTGCGCTCACGGCGCGCGGAGGCTATCCGGCATGGGTGGATAAAAGTCGCCGACCGGGACGGGGTTTCTAGTACGGGGAGGGCTTGCCGCCGCTACCGGATCACCCCCGCCGGTATCGAAGCGCTAGACCGCGCTAAGACCGAGGAAGAGTGGAAAGCCGAGAGGCGGCGCGCGTCATGAAATGGATTGACTGGACAGCGTTGGACGGGATAGCTTTCACGGTGCTAGGTAAACCGGTATCGCAAGGCTCAATGAAAGTTAACCGCCGTACCGGCAGCCTTTACCACGTGAAAAACGATGCGCTTGTGCTTTGGCGTCACCGGATACTTCAAGAAGCATTTCTACAGGCTCACGCTCACCGCTGGATTCTTCCAGATGACGGGACGGGGCTAGACGAACCAGTTCTATTGTCGGCGCGGTTTTATTTGAAAAAGCCTTTACGCCCCCGTTTCCTATATCCCGCCGTAAAACCCGACCAGGACAAGCTATTGCGTGCCGTGCAGGACGCGCTAGCGCCCCGCAAGGGGCGGCGATTCCTTTTCGATGATTCCCGCGTTATCGGGTCACGGGTGCAAAAGGATTACGCAGCCTCGCGTCGGATTGGGGATAAAGACGGGCCGCGTCTTGAATGCGCGGTTTATAGATTCCCGGGGCGCGGTAATGGGTGATCTTGATGAAGAAGCCCGGAAAGATGTTAAAGAAATCTTGCATGTGCTTATTGAAAATGGGCTTTTAATGCCAGATATAGACCCGGAGTTTTGTTTAATATCGACTGATTTTTTAAATGTTTTGGAAGAAATGGGAGGAGGAAAAAGAAATGAAAGACAACACCCGGTGGGTGAAGTTATCCCAAGATTTTCCGCAGCACCCAAAGATGAAGGCAGTCTCGATCCCGGCGCGCTGGCTTTTCACTGAATTGCTTTGCTACTGCTCAAGATTTTTGACTGATGGGGAAATCTCGAGGGATGCCGCCAATGATCTCGCTATGCCTATAGCAATGCATACAGCAATGCTTAAAGCATTACCTAAAGCAATGCGCGAAGCAATGCTAAAAGCAATGCCTGCCGCAATGCTTGATTTTGAGGAAATCGCGGATGCACTATTTGACGAGCTATGCACTAATGACCCTACTAAGCCGAGCCTAACTAAAACGGAGGACGGTTTTAAGGTTAGCGATTATCTTGATTACCAGACCTCAAAAAACGATATTCTTGCACTTCAAGAGCGCGGGCGGAAGATGGCGCAGGCACGATGGGGCAAGAAAACCGATACTAAAAGCAATGCTTCAAGCAATACACAAAGCAATGCTGTAAGCAATGCTAAAAGCAATACAGAGAAAGAGAAAGATAATTACCCCCCTACACCTAACGGTGTATCCCCCCAAGGGGGGAAGCGCGCGCCGCAAAAGAAGCCGCGTAAAACTTCCAGACCGAAACCGCTCCCGCCCGATTGGGCACCGAATCCAACCCACGCCAGGATCGCACTAGAAACCGGCGTAAACCTCAACACCGAAGCCGAAAAGTTTCGGGATTATCTGAAAGCTAGCGGGAAAACCTACGTGGATCATGACGCGGCGTTCCGTAACTGGCTAAGAAGCCCCTATCGCAATAACGCAGGTCACGCCGCGCCCCGCTACCGGACACAGGCAGACCAGATCGAGCGCATGTTCCAAGTCGCCGCCGCCTCAGACCTGGCAGACCAAGCCGCAAGCGATAGCGCGGAAATCTTCACGCTACCAGCACCGACAGGCGGTGACGCGGCATGATTACAAAAACTCTAGCCGCTGAGATTATCGGGTATCTTGCCGGGTGCGGCGTCCTCAACGTCAAAGGCGAGAATCAGGCGCTCATCTGGGCGGATTACCTGAACCACGCCGGGGAAAACATTACCGAAGCGCTTAAAAGTGACGTTGAGGCAGCGACCCGAAACCTTGTTCTGACCTGGCAAAACTCCCGGGAATACGCCCCGCGTATCAGCCCCGAAGCGTTAGCCCACGAGATTCGGAAAATCCAGGCGGCCAGGTTAAACGCGGTGGAAAATGCCGCCCCGGAGAACTCACGAATCAACCCTCCGGAAAATCCGGATAGTTACGTGACCTGGGAAAAAACCCGCAGATTCTTAATCGCGGTGAAAGCGCTACCGGTGGAGACCGCAGAGCGTGAAGCCCTCACTAAAGCTAGGCAAATATCGAAACTACCAGCGCAAAGGAGCGAAAAATGAAAGCCACCTGCAAATGCGGAAAAACGTGGATCCAGCACGGAAACTCTAGCGGGCATTGCGCAAAATGCCATGAAACATTTTACGGAATCGGTGCTTTTGACAACCACTTTAACCACGATAGCCAGGGCAAACCGATCTGCCTGCCGGTCAAGGAGTTACTGCCAACCTTGGAGCGGTGCGGCTGGCTAGCGGACGAGGAGGGGCAATAGCACTGGGCGACAGTGAAAACCGATGCCCGCACCTGGAACGAATACAGGCAGCAGCACCCTCACCCCCTGGCGCGCCGTGAGAGCTGTTCCCAATCGTGAGGAACGGACGAAAACCCCGCAACCCTACCCCAGGAAGGCAAGCGATCTAAAACCCCGCCAAAACGGCACACGCACACGCCGACAGACAGGAGGCGGCAACCCACCAGACCAACTAGCACCGCGCGAAATACGCGGGAAAAACAATTAAATAAATCAAAATAAAACCCACAATAAAAGGAAGATTAAAATGGCAGAAATGACCGCAATAGAAATCCCACAAATGACCACCCAAACCGCTGTAATCCCAATCAAGGGATTAAGCCCGCTAATCATGCATAAATGGAGCGAGAAAGCTAAAAAACAGATGCTCGACAACATGCAGGGCAAGAAGAAAGGCAAGGAGCTAAAAGACCCTGAGGCGGAGTATCGCGCCGCGATCTACCAGCTAGACGAAACCCGCTATGGCTTCCCGGTGGTGGCTTTCAAAGCCGCAACCGTACGCGGCGGCAAACTCATGGGACAAGTAATGACCGAACTCCGACAACTCATGAGTTTTAAAGGAGAATACTCTACGATCTGCGACCAAGAACTCGCGGAAATTAAAGGCGAACCACACATGCGAGAGGACACCGTGCGCCTATCACGTGCCGGCAGCGACTTGCGTTACCGCCCGCAGTTCGACGAATGGGAAGCGACCCTAGTGATTGACTTCTTCCCTAACCTGCTGTCCCTAGATTCACTAATCGCGCTCATCAACTTCGGGGGCAAAACCGTTGGAGTTGGGGAATGGCGACCCGAGAAAAACGGTCTTTACGGCACTTATGAAGTCGTGCCGGGCGACATCAAGATCATCAAGGAGCAATAAAAATGGTAAACGCGACAATTGAGAAAGAGCTGCGGGCGTTGCATTCCCGCGACGGGGTACTCACCTGCGAAGCGGTAGTAAAAGAAGCCCGCGCGAAATCCTCACCCCTACATGATTATTTTACCTGGGACGATTCACGCGCCGCCGAAAGATACCGGCTAATCGAAGCCGGAAGACTAATCGCAACCGTGAGAATCGAATACACCCCCAAAAAAGCCACGCAGGTAGTTTATGCCCCCGCGTTTATCCCTACCGGGACTAATAGCGAGGGTAAACGGCAATACTACCCAGTCGAGGAAGTCACAAAAAACGACTTTCTAAGAGAAAAAGCACTGGCGGATGCTCGCAGCGAAATGGAGGGCACACGCGCCCGCTATTCCCACCTAGTCGATCTGCTGGAACTATCCACCGAGGTTTTCGCCGCTTAATAGTAAACGCCGCCAAGGCAGGCCGGGTAAGGCAAAGCATGGTGAGGCCAGGCAAGTCCCGGCGAGGTCGGGTTTGGCATGGCTTGGCAGGCGAGGCATGGCGAGGTGCGTCCAGGAACGGCGAGGCGAGGCTAGGCGTGGCGCGGTTAGGCAGGCATGGCACGTCCGGGTCGGGCTAGGCATGGCATGGAAAAACAACAACACAAAAAATAAAGGAGAAAAAATAATGGCAATCAAACATATTTCCGGCATCGGAAACCTAGGAAAAGACCCACAACTCAGATACACCAACAACGGGACAGCCGTCTGCGAATACTCACTAGGCGCAACCGCATCCCGCCAAAACCAAAACGGCGAATGGGAAGACGACGGCGCACCCCTATGGCTCTCCCTAACATTCTGGGGGCAAGAAGCCGAACACTACTCCACAGCAGCCAAACGTGGGCAGACCATCGAATTCCACGGAACCGGGCTAAAACTAGACCCCTGGAGCAGCCAGGACGGGCGCGCCGGCATCACCTACCGGGTACTAAAACCGGCGATACGAATCAGACCCCCCAAGAACCAACCCGCCAGCAACGGGCAAGGGCAGGGGCAATGGGGCGCGCCCACCGACAACCCCTGGGCGCAACAACCCGCGCAACCTACACAGCAAGCCCCGGCGGATCAACCCCAAACCGACGCATGGGGAAACGTCGACAACACACCCCCCTTCTAAACCAAAGGAAACCCCAAAATGACTAGTAAGAAAAAACTGCTAGATGACGCGTGTAACCAACTTTGGACTATCGAAAGCTACCAAAACGAAATCATTAGCTGTATTCAGAACGCCGGATTCGACTTATACGAACTAAAAGACGTTCTCGAAGATTTTCCCCGCGAGTTTGACGAGAGCAAAGAAAAATTAAGCAACCTGCTAGAAGCCGCTTATCAGTTGGAAGGCTGGGCGATAGGTCACCACCAGGTCATCCAGGAGCTGGGTGAGATTATGACGAAAATCGAGAAACCCCAAAACCGTAAGCCGGGAGGTAAAAAATGATTACCGATGAACCCCCAATGCAACGCATCTGGTCATGCCTACGCGCCATTCTTTGCGACGCAGGCTCGGCACAAGACAACTGCGCAGACCTAGTATTCGACATACCCGACGCGCTCGGATACCTCACACCCATCAGCGGACAAGAAAACGTTCCCGCTGATCTGGCAGGTTTCGAGAAAACCATTAAAACCCTAGAAGATTACGCCGCCGCAGGTGAATCCAGCCTTTCTAACGTTTACCGCTACACGCGGCTAATCCGAGGAGCACTAGAAGAAATGAGAAAAGAGACAGAAAATGACTAATTCCCACGACGCCGAGATTGCCACTGTCGCAAGCAAACTCGTTGCCACTATCGACAAGCAAGCAAAAATCATGCAACAACTAACCTCTATCGGAAAGAAAATTGAAGATCATCTATACAGCCCGGAATCTGAAAAAATTGACGGACTTTTAAGAATACTCGCTGGCGGGGCAAACACAGCCGCGATCGTCAGCAAAACCCCCATCAACGAAATCCGATCTCTTTCCTTCACCCTCTACTCGCTACTAGACGACAAGAAGAAGGAGGCTAAAAATGGTTAGTCGCGAATACATGGACACCCTGCTAGACATACAGACGACCGTGATGGGTCTTGGGAACGCTGTCGATTACGCGCAAGACCTCGCAAAATATCTTGGCTATACGTTAGGGAAAAGCGAGGGTTATCTGCGAGCTGCCACCCCTGAATTCCTAACGAAATTCCCGATACTCATAGACGAACCAATCGATAAATCGATTATTTTAGCGGGCGACCTAGAGACCATAGCCAGCAAGCTAGGCAAGCAAATCACCACGATTAAAAAGCTCATCGCGACCGCCCGCACCCTCGCTAATAGTCAGGAGGCCGGGAATGTTGAGAAATAAAGATCGGCAACTCACGCATAAAGCCCGCGCACAATCCGAGAATATAGCGTTCCGTGTAGACGTCACAGACCGCGCCGCACAGCAGCTACGCACCGCCGGGCAAGACTTCAATCATTGGCTAGACGATCTCACAGATGAGCAGCTAATTGAGAAAATCCCGAACATAAACGAGCGGCTCGACTATGTATGCAGTCTAGCGGTTGAGGCACAAAAAGACTCCGCTGAATTTATCGGGCGAATCTGGGACATTCGGATAACCCTTGGAAAACTCGCTACACGCGTTAAAAACCGGCATAACCAAAAGGAGGGCGGGGAATGTTAGACAAAACCCAAAAAAGAGCCATCGCGAACCTGCGAGAAGCCGCAAAATATCTTGCTCAATCCACGACAGAGCTAAACGCCATAGTCTACGACTATATCCGGGCATGCCAGGACTTTAACCGACAAGTTTTCGAATCCAACGACAAAAGACTAATGGAATGGCTGCCAGAGATACAAGAGAGTCTAGATTGGCTCGCATACCTAGCCTCCAGTCTGCAAGTCACAGCCGCAGAGCAAGTAATTGATCTTTATAGGGCGGGGACACCGGTCAAGATTCTAGAAATCGCCAAAGCCCAAGAGAAAAAGAGGAAAAAACAAAAATGAACACCGAAAAACACCCAGACCTAACCTTTCTAGAACCGTTTGTAAGACGGGGGCAGCAGGAGCTAAAAGAATTTGCCGCCATTTGCGCCAGGAAGCGGAGAGAGCTTTATGAGCTAGTCAATCGCGATTGCCAGAAAAGTTTGGACGACATAGAAAAAGAGGAGGCTACTAAATGCGAGACCCGTTAGACCCTCCGGTATGGGCGAAAATCCTGTTAATACTCGCGGTAGCGGCGCTAATCATCATCGGGCTAGCCACTATGACCGCGCCTACCTGTGACCCGGTCACGAAATCCGCCCCGGTCACTTCCGAGACCTGGTGCCGGATCTTACATGATACTGGCTCGCGCTTGTCGTGCGACTGGGAAGATTCGACACTACCCACCAGGGCGCTAGAAAAATACCGCACTAATCCCGGCATCACCATAGAAACCGCCACGATCAACGCTACAAAAGAGGGGCAAAAATGATCCTTGTAGATACCCTAAAATTTCTTAAAACCGCCGCCGAAAAAACCGCTGAAATCGGCTGGATTCTAGAAGCCCGATACGACAAAGACACCACCCGATACTATAGCCGTCATGTCCACGAAGTCGGGCTACTAGCCCGACTCTTAGGTAACCTCATATCGACACTAACCGGCAACGCTATAACCAGGATCACCGCGAAACCCGGGGAATACGACTACATACAAGCCGAATTCGAGAATGCCCTCAGCTATACCGAAACCGTCACCGAAATAGTGCGTCAATGGTACAACTATACGATTGACCTGCTGCAATGCGCTGAGCCAGAAAGATTAGTCGAAACTTGGCGGATGGACGGCTACGAGTCCCCTTATTTGGTGGACTATCGCGAAGCCTGCGACGAGCTGAAAGCAGCAATTGACCTCGATAAAACCGTAGAGTCCGAGATGACGTTTTACGTGGAGAAAGTCGAAAAACTAGCGCGCCTAGCCGCCGCATACGAAGCCCGAAAGAAAGGCAAATAATGCCGGCTAATAAACCCCGCCCGCCCGTCACTGCAAAACCATGGGCAATCGACGCCGCCTGCGCAACACCCGCCGGCATAGCCTTAATAGACCTGCTAGCAGACCACCCTTCCACGTGGGACAACCCGTATGTACAAAAACGCATACACACCCTATGCGAGGCTTGCCCCGTCAAAGCTGAATGCCGCCGCCTAGGGGAAGAAAACGCGCGAGGCACCACAGACCGATACATGCGCCTAAACTACGGCATGCCCTACGCCGGACACCCCCTAAAACACTACAGACAAGAAACCGCCGCCTAGGAGGATCAAGCCATGAGCACCGACCCCGCCACTAATGAAGATAAGATGATTAGCCCCGCCCAGGCACACGACTACCTCGACAGAATCCAAGAATGGGACGGCAAATATTTAACCGTAATTGATCTAGCCACCATGACCCTAAAAGCCGACATCGGGCGGCACGGCAAAAACTCTAGACTCTACGCCCTACCATTCCACGCCGAACGCTGGCTAGACGAGCCACAAGACGGGGCAGACGGCGCGAAAACCTGGGACGCCATGCGCGCCGTCTTAGATGATTGGGCAGCAACCCTAGCCGACACGCTACAACTCGACCCCGCCGACACCTGGGACACCCTACACGCCGCCATTGATGAAATGCTTTATCTGCATCATGATGATCTGCCGCTACTACTAGACGAAATCGGCACAATCTGGAAGCGAATCCGGCGGAATGTTGAACCCGCCGCCAAATCCTACACATGCCCCAAATGCGGCAACCCCACCTTTTTGAAATACGGGGTGAAAGGCTGGGACGAAAAATACACCTGCAAAACCTGCCGCATCGCCTGGAAACCCGCCGATCTCTACACTGCGACCCGCCAAAAAATCGCGCGCTCCGACCAATGGATAGACACCGCCCACGCCCTTGCAGCATTCCCCGGCCTCACCCCCGACCGGCTCTGGCAATGGGCACACCGGGGACAAATCGAGGTTAGGAAAAACGGTAAAGGCAGGAATCTTTACCAGGCGTCCCAGATAAGGGAAAACCTGCTATAATGTCAGGCAATGGGCGTATTTCGCGCGCCCAAAAACTCTAGACTTAAACCAGCCCCGCTAGCCTTTACCCGGTTGGCGGGGTTTTGCTATACCCCACAGGAAACCCCGCAACGATGCCCAAAACTGAAACCCCCCGCCCGTTGGGGAAAGCCCTAGAAACCCCAATCACCCTAATAAAACCCGCCCCCGACAACCCTAGGAAAATACCCGAAAAAGCCATTGAACAAGTCGCTAAATCAATACAACAGTTCGGGTGGCAACAACCCCTAGTTACCGATAAAGACCGGGTGATAATCGCGGGACACACGCGCTATTTGGCAGCAAAAAAACTCGGCCTAAAAACCGTGCCATGCATCAAAGCCACCCACCTCACCCCTAAGCAAGCCCACGCCTACCGCATCGCCGACAACCGCTCCCACGACTACACCACCTGGGACTACCCCGAACTAATCCAACAAATAAACGAACTCGACAACTTCAACGACGTGTTAGACGTGGCAGACTGGGCAACCGTCCTAGAATCCATACCCGACCCCGAACCCCTCAACCTAGACGACGATGAAACCAGCCCCGCGCCCGCGAGTTCTCAGCCCGCACCAGACACCCCCCTTGATCTAGACGACGCGGCCGCGGCACTCATCCAAAAACAATACATCCTAACCATCGAATGCCTAGACGAGGACAGCCGCGACGAAATCGAATACACCCTCGCACACACCCCAGGAGTGCTAAATGTCCGCCGCAAACGCGAATAACATTAACCTCCCCGAAAACCTCCAAGTCGCGATAATCAGCGGGGGAAGACCAAAACTAAAACAACACGCCACCGCCCGTCTGCTCGCACCCCTCAAAGACGCGGGCATTAAAAATATTGCGTGGGTCGTGTCAGAAAAAGACGCCCCTAAGTATGAGACAGACGAGCACCCGATCGAAACCTATTCAACCGAATGGGCGCATGAATATGCCGCTACCCACTGGATGAAACCCAACAAACCAAACCCCGGGGACTTCCTCGGAGCATTCCCCGGTAGAGAATGGGCATGCCACCTCGCCGCCCGGAACCATTGCCGCTACCTACTCCAACTCGACGACAATATTCAGCGCCTATCAATAGGCAGCAGAGACACCGCCGCCGGTGGCGAAACCGCGAAAAAACTAAACGGGCTAGTCTTCTACGCGCAAATCCTAACCAACGTAACCGCAGCCACCAACACCAGAATGTGCGGCGCGCAACTAACAGCCGTCGCCGGAAACAAGAACACCATCCTAGCCCGCACCGGCTTCCCCTACTCCCTATTTCTCGAACAAATCGACGATAACCGCGAACCCTGGTTCGGGCCATTCGAAGACGACATAACCCACGCGTACCAGTACGGGACAAGAGCAGACGGAGCGACAGCGACCCTAGTCCCACTATTGAACTATCGGAAAGAATCAAAAGCTAAAACCGGGATGCGGTCAAACTACCAACACGACCGGGCAAGATACCTACAGCAAATCTTTCCCGAAACCGCCAGCGTCACCTACATAAACGGGACAGCCAACGGGGCAGGAGGCGGGCGAATCTTCCACAAAATGAAACCCGGAGCAATCCGCAACCCCCTCACCATCACCAACCCTAAGCTATGGGATGCCACCCGCCAACAACTCACCGACGCCCTCAACCTATGGGGGACACTCGAAGCCACCCGGGCACGCGAAAAAGTTATTAAAAGAACCCGAGGACACCATGCAACAACCTAACCGCTCAACGCGCCGCCACATAAAGCAACGCAAAGCCTTTCAAGACCACGCAAAAAAACATAACCTCCCCTGCTGGATATGCGGGCAACCAATCAACTATGAAGCCCCCTACAACAGCAGCGACCCCGACCGCTTGCAGCTAGACCACCTGCTGCCCGTCTCAACCCACCCCGAACTATTAGAAGACCCCGCCAACTTCCGCCCCGCCCACGCCTCATGCAACCAGTCAAGAGGCAACAAAGCACCCCGCCCCGGCATCGGCCACACAAGCAAAAACTGGTAAACCATCTCTCACCAGCATAAACAGAAGCTAAGGGGGAGGGGGGATAACATCACAAAACCCCCTGACCAGGTAACACTGTCCGGGTGGTGCTATTCCTCTCCCTAACAAAACCCCACCCCTATCGCGCGCGCGCGAGGCAACCTTGCTAGGTCGGTGTCGGCTGTGTCAAAAAGTGCCCTATCGCGCGCGCGCGAGGCAACCACCACGGAGCTAGAAATTATGAATAGTGCGAGCGATAAAAACCGCAACGCTGAAAAGCGGCGTGAAAAGGAAGTTTTAGAAGCTAAAGCGCGCGGGATGGCTATGGCGGGCGCTAACTTTGACGAAATCGCCGACAAGCTAGGGATTACCCCAGCACGGGCGCGGCAGGTAACAACTAAAGCACTTACTAGGAAAGCCCCGCCGACTACTGAACAGCAACGCAAGATGGATTATGAGATTTTGCGGGGCTTGTCTTTGAGGCTACACAAAGCCGCGATGGGTGACCCGAAGAAAGAAATCCCGGGTGACACGGCGGCGGCTAAGCTGCTTTTAGAAGTTCTAGACCGGATGGCGGCACTCTCCGCCCCTGTGGGTGATTCCCCGGAGTTAGAACCTCATTTTGAAAAGACCGTCACCGCTTGCGCCGGTAAGAAAGGGTTACACGCTAGCGGGGAAGATGCGGCGCTAGTGGCATCTGGCCGCAAGATCGCCCACCATATCGACGAAGTTTTTAGGACTGGCAGCCAGCTTGAAAAAACTAAAGCGCTTTATTTAATGCCGCACTTGAAAGGCATCCTAACCGACATGCTAGCTACCCCGGCGGCTAGGGCTCAGGCTGAGGCTATCGCGAAAGATAAGGGTGAGGCGGCTGAGGCTACGGCGCTTGGGAAGATGCGGGCGTCGCGTGACCGTATCCGGCTAGTCAAGAGCGATAGCGAGCAGGCGGGTTAAGGCATGGGGGAACCTCGTTTTGGGGTTACTGAGCCGCGTATCTGGACACGCCCCCTAAGACCTCTCACCCCGGAAACTACTCTCGGATTCGATGTCATTGATTTCGCGAAAGAGATTTTGAGGGTTGAGCTGTTGCCGTGGCAGAAGTGGGCGCTCGTGCACATGCTCGAGATTAAGGAGAACGGGGAGTACCGTTTTCGGCGGGTTTTGATTGAGGTCGCCCGCCAGAACGGGAAAACCACGCTAGCGGTTATTTTGACGCTTTGGCGCATGTACGTTGACCATTCAACCTATGTGCTAGGCACCGCCCAGAACTTGGATACCTCCCGCGAAACCTGGCTAGAGGCTGTGCAGTACGCCCAGCACACCCCGGAGCTTGCCGGGGCGGTTGAGCAGGTGCGGCAGGGCAACACCGGGCTAGAACTCAGGTTAACTAATGGCGCGGTCTATAGGGTCGCTTCCGCTAGCCGCCAGGGCGCTAGGTCGAAATCTGCGGACACGATCATCATGGACGAGCTTAGGGAGCACTACAACTGGGATGGGTGGAACGCTGCGACCAACACGGCGATAGCGCAACACAACTCCCTAACCCTATGCCTGTCTAATGCTGGGGATCATAAATCCGTTGTTCTCGCTACCCTCAGGAAGCAGGGAATCGCTCAGATTAAGGCGGGCGGGGCTTTCGCGTATTACGGATGGTCGGCACCGGAAAAAGCCAAAGTGGACGACCGGGACGCATGGGCGCAAGCCAACCCGGCGCTAGGCTACACGATTACAGAAGATGCGCTAGCGGCGCAGCTCGCGGACGTCGGGGACGCTATCGAGGGTTTCAGGACTGAGAACCTTTGCCAATGGGTCAAGGCGATTCGTGAACCTTATTTGCCGCGTGAGGCGTGGGGTAAATGCCTAGACGCTGATTCTCAGATTATGGAGGGGTCGCCGCTTGCTATCGGGATTGATACGGCGGTGGATAGGTCTTTTTCTGCTGTGGCTGTCGCGGGCTGGCGTGCCGATGGTGTCCCGCATGTAGAAGTGGTGGCGGCGCGTTCCGGCATGGTGTGGGTGCCGGACTGGGTACAAGAGTTCATAGAGAAGCATTCGCCCGGCTCGGTGATGATTCAGGCGCGGGGCTGTCCCGCATCCGAACTCACAGAACCGCTAGGACGCTTGCAGATTAAGGCGCGGCTAGTGCAGGGCACGATGCTGGGGGCTGCGACTGGGCAATTTAAAGACCGCGTGGTGGCGGGGGAACTCAGGCATATTGGGCAACCCGCCCTGGATGTTGCGGCGGGCGGTGCTTTGGTGCGGTCTGTGGCGGAGGCGCAAGCATGGGCAAGAACCTTGTCAAAGCCGGTAGATATTTGCCCCTTGGTGGCGGCGTCTTGGGCGCTTTATGGGCTGGTGAATCCAGTGGAGACAGATAAGAGGCTTTCGGCGTATCGGGAGATGCCGGGCGATTGGTGGCTAACCCTCCCCGCGACTAGCGGAACTAGGGAGGAGGGGGAACCCACTGGGGACGCTGATGAAGAAAATCGGGATTGGTGGGAGGATCTATGAGCCTTTTGGATAGCCTTAGAGCATATACGGGGCGGATTAGGTCGCGGCAGCCCTCCAAAATGGTGTCTATTTGGCGGGGCATACCCCTAGAACTCCAAGTTTTGGAAGCCCCGGTTGATGATTCCGGGCTTATTGGTAAAAGCGTCGCCGATATTTGGCGGACTGAGCCGCATTTGCGGACGGTTGTGGACTATATAGCTACGAATGTTGCGCAGCTGGGGATTCATGTTTTTGAAACTAATCAGGCGGGGGATCGTGACCGGGTACGGCAGGGCGTTTTGGCGAATGTTTTTAAGCGTCCTAACCCTAACCAGACTCTCGGCGAGTTCCTACGTGCCTTGGTGACGCAGATCGCGCTTTATTCGGATTCTTACGTGTGGGTGACTATCGGGGCTGATGGGCAACCTGAGTTGCGGCTACTCCCTAACGAGTGGCTGACGGTGGAGATGGACGCTTTCGGCGCGCCTAAAACGTTTTTCGCCGCTACCGGGGATAACCCGCAATCGGTAGAAATACCCGCCGAGCAAGTGCTAAGTTTTCCCGGCTGGTCGCCGGATGGAATGGAAGGGAACGCTTCACCAGTCGAAGCGCTCCGCACAACTTTAGAAGAGCAATACCAGGCGCGGCGGTTTAGGGCGCAAACCTGGAAATCCGCCGGACGTTTTAACGGCTATTTGACCCGACCGAAAGACGCCCCGGAGTGGGACGACGCGGCGCGCCGCAAGTTCTATCAGATGTGGCTAGACTTCACCGGGACGAACGGGAAAATGGCCGGCTCAAACCCGCTTTTAGAGGACGGGATCGAGTTCAAGCGCACCGGGTTTTCAGCACGTGAGGAGCAATGGGCGGAAGCCACCAAGCTATCTTTAGAAACCGTTTGCCAGGTGTACCACGTCCCGCCCGTCATGGTCGGGATCACGGATGATGCTAACTACTCCAACGTAACTGCATACAGCCGCCAGCTATACACGAACACCCTAGGGTCTTGGATCGTGGCACTTGAACAGCGGTTTAACACTTTCCTTGCCCCGATGATTGGCGCGCCACCTGAGCAATTCGTCGAGTTTAATGTTGAGGCTAAGCTGCGGGGGGATTTCGCGGAGCAATACAAGATCCTACAAACCGCCGTGGGTGCTCCGATTCTTACCCGGAACGAAGCCCGGCGAATGCTCAACTACAAGCCCGTAGAGGGCGCGGACGAGCTAATAACCCCCCTAAATGTGCTTGAGGGTGGTCTTGCGTCTCCGACTGATGGAGGGGAGGGACGCCCCCCGGAGGTTGGAGGGCAAGTCGCGCTGGAAATCGTGGCTAAGACGGCGGATCGGTTGAAGCGACGCACAGACGCAGGCGGAGCTATTGATTGGCGGCGATGGGTTAAAGAACTAACCCAAGACCTCACCAAAACCGGCACGCCAGAGGATGTCGCTAAAACTATCGCGGAACGCTTCAAGGGAATCATCACCGAACACCAAGAAAAAACCGGGGAAACCCTAGACGGCGCGGGCGTGGTGGAGGTGTGGGAATGAAAACGCTCATTATCGGCGCGCCTTGTGCCGGGAAAACCACGTATGCGCGGCAAAACAGAAAGGCTGGCGACCCGCTCATAGATTTTGACCGGCTAGTAGAAGCCACAGGCGGCACAGCCCACGCGCAGGGGCAAGACGATATCCGCAAAGTGGCTGAAGCTATGAGGAAAGCCGGGCAGGGCAGGGGCTTTGCGGACGATATAGAAGCCGACGTGTGGGCTATCCACACTAGACCATCTAACGCGGCGCTCGCGGATATGGCAGAGCGCGGGATTCGGATTATTTGCCTAGACCCCGGCAAAGATATTTGCCTAGAACGCGCCGCGAAAGAAGCCCGTTCGGAATCTTCAATCGAAGCGATAAAAGCATGGTATGAGAACCCCCCGGTGCTCCCGGCGGGAGCAGAAAGGAAAAAAGAGGTTATGAAAACCAAAAAACTAGAGTTGAAGATCGACCGGATAGGCGCAAAAGATAATCTAACCGCCGGGCAATTCACCGGATACGCCTCAGTATTCGGAAACGTGGACTCGGTCGGGGACAAAATCGTCAAAGGGGCTTTCGCGGAATCCTTGAAGGATTTCGGGGACGGCGGGGCTGGTATCCCCTGCTATTGGTGCCATGAGACTTCCGACCCTGAAATGAACCTCGGCACCACGTTAGAAGCCACTGAGGACGAGCATGGGCTTTTCGTGAAAGTCCAGCTAGATTTAGATAATCCTAAAGCCGCTTACGCCTACAAGTTGCTGAAAGAGCAGCGGGTGCGGCAAATGTCTTTCGCCTACCAGGTGACGGATGGGGAAAATAAGAAAGATTGCTTTGAGATTACAGGCTGCAAAATCTTTGAAGTCTCCATTGTGCCGGTGGGCGCGAATCAAGCCACCTCGATTGAATCTGTGAAAGCCCTCCAAGAAGAAGACACCCCGGAACCTAGCGAGGACGAAGCCACCGAGGACACTAGCGAGGAAGAACCGGAAACGGATTTAACGGCCGATCTAGAAAAGCTTGAGGATCAACTCGCAAAAATCGTTGACCTAGTAGCCGAGATTATCGAGAAAAACCAAGGGGAAGAAACCCCTAACCAAGAACCTACTGATGATGAACCCGGCGGAACCGGGTCAGAGACCGAAGATTCGGAGACTGACCCGCGTAAGGGCGGCAAACAGTCAGTGAAAAAAGAAGCGGACGCAATAATCGCCCGCGCAAACCATTTACTAAACCTTTAAGGAGAAAAACATGAACCTGAAAGAAATGTTAGCCGCCGCCCTAAAACGCCTTGAGGCGGCTCAGACCGCGCTAAACACCGGGAACGGCAGCGTCGACGACGTAAAAGCCGCCAGCGCTGAGGTTAAGGAGTTGTCTGCGAAGCTCGAAGCACTGAAAGAATCCGAAACCATCACTAAGGCGCTAGGCGATAAAAAGCAGGACGCTAAAGACGCCCCGGCTAAGTCCCTAGGTGGCCACGTGGTGAAAACTGCGGGCGCTAAGCTCAAGACTGCGAAAGCCTCCGGGCAAATGTCCGCCATGTCTATCACCACCCCCGAGTTCAAGGCTGCGACCGACACCCACGTAACCGGCACCCTCCCGGAGCACCTAAAGCCGGTGACTATTGACCGGAACATTATCCGGGAATATGAACCGCCGCTACGTGTTGCTGATTTCCTCGGCGCAGGCGCGCTAGACTCCCCTACCCTGGTCTACTTCACTGAACAGCTAGGCGCGGCAGTCGAGGGCGCTTTCACCACCGTCGCGGAAGAGGGCAAGAAACCGCAGCTGCATTTCCCCAGCTACAAAGAGCTAACCGAAACCGTCCGCAAGATCGCCGGCTATATCAAGCTCTCCACCGAAATGCTAGAAGACGAGGCATTTTTAGTCACTGAGATTAATAACCGGCTTTTGCGCGAGCTAGCGAAGTTTGAGGAAAACCAGCTTTTGCACGGTGACGGGCAGGGAACTAACGTTCTCGGGCTTTTGAAGCGCGAGGGGCTGCAGAAAATGGAATCCAAGGCCGACCTAGTGGATGACATTTTCCGGGCATGCTCCAAAGTCGCCGAGACTACCGGGCTTGAGGCTGACGGGATTTTGATTAACCCTGCGGATTACCAAGAGCTACGCCTCAAGAAAGACCAGAACGGGCAGTATTTGGCGGGCGGTCCATTTACCGGGCAATACGGGGTCGGGGGCATCCTCCAAAACCCGCCACTATGGGGTAAAACCACGATCGTAACCCCCGCTATCGAAAAGGGCAAAGTCCTTGTTGGTGCTGGTAAACAGGCCGCGACCGTCTACCACAAAGGCGGAGTAGCGGTGCGGACTGCGTTCCAGAATGAGGACGATTTCGTCCACAACAGGGTCACCATCCTGGCTGAGGAACGCCTCGCTTTGGCGGTTTATATGCCGTCCGCTTTCTGCCTGCTCGAAAAGACCGCCGCATAAGCCAGTGCGGCAAATAATCTAGGTGCTATTGCCCGCCCTTGGCGGGTAGTTTTCCGCAGGAGCTCAATGTCTGCGGCTGATAGTCACTCCAAAAATATCAGTGAGAAAACCAGGGGAACTATTCAATGGGGCGGGCATGGCACCACCTAACACAAGGGGAAAACATGGAGATTGTGACAATACGACGCGCGGGGCAACCGGTACGGATACAGGTCACCCCGGCTACGGCGGCGGATTTACGCGCTAAAGGTTTATTGATTGAAGAACCTAAGCCGCGCCGCAAAGCCGCTAGACCGGCTAATAAAGCCGTTAAACCAGCAAACAAATAAAACGAAAAAAAAGGGGGTAATGATGGGGCTAGACCGGTATTCCATACCAGATACGCCGCCAGCCGGTAATAACGATACCCGGGGCGCAGCATGGGGGGTTATTCGCGCCTACGCCCGCTGGCACATCTGCCCGATCATCACCGAAACCCTCACCCTAGACGCGACCGGGACACGCACAATCAACCTCCCGACCCTGCGCCTACTAGATGTGGAACGCTTAGAGTATGCGGGGCAAGAAATCACGCCGGAAAATATCGAGTTTTCAGACGCGGGGCTAATCCGTGTAGGGAAAACCGCGCTACCCTCCCGGCTCGGAGGCATAAAAGCCACTATTAGGCACGGCTACGACCCGAAAGAATGCGTCGAAATCTTCCAAATCGCGCGAGCCCTCGCAGATCGTATGCAAACCGGGAACGCCTCCCAAGGCGTAGTGCAGCAAACGACCGGGCCATTCTCAATGCGCTACGGGACTTTAACCGGGGGCATGCCACTATCCCAAGCGCTACTACTAGAGCCGGAAAAGCAGGTTTTAGCCCGGTATCGCCTGCCACTAGGTCCAGGGTGGTGACAAAGTGTTTTTTAATTACCACAGCCAAGAAATCTACAGGCTACGCCGCCGCCTTGTCACTGACAGGTATGACGGGACTAGAAGGCTCGCAGACTGGGAAGACTATCCAGAGAGGGAAAGAATAAGCGGGTTTATAGCGCCCGGCTCTACCCTCTCAACCGACCAGGTTGGGCGGTTACAGGTGCAGGATACGTGGACGCTCTACATGCCAGACGAAACCGCTGACATTATGCCCGGCGACAGAATAGAGGCGCGGCTATGGGATCGCGACCGGGTTTTTGATGTGGACGGGCACCCTGAATATTACGAAAACCCGCTACCCGGCGCGACCCTGCGCGGAACTGTAGTGCATTTGAAATCCTCGACAGGATAAGAGGGGGGTAGTTATGTCTAAAGCCGTAAATGTCGAGGTCGAAATAAACGAGGATTTTTTTAACCGGATCGGGCATGACCAGGCGATATCGCAGCTAACCCACTCAATCGCCGAAGCCGCCGCGATTGAAGCCAGAGCCACCGCCCCCTACGACACCGGGGATTATCAACGCTCAATCCACACCCGCAAAGTGAAATCGAAGCGGCGCACCATGTGGCAGGTCGTCGCGGATGATTGGAAAGCCGCAATCCTCGAAGCCAAAACCGGGAATCTACGCAAAGCCGTTAACCGCGCCAAAAAATACTAATAGGGGGTTTAGATGCAGGTCACGCACTATGAAAACCCGACACCCTGGCTAATCCAATATTTTAGGGAAAACCTGCTACACCACCCACAACCGGAGTTTCTCGCGGCATGGCCAGAACCAGACATGCCCGCCCCGCCCCGCTGGATAGTAGTCCGAGACGACGGAGGCACAGACCTGCCGGATGGGGTGCAGCAAGCCCGCGATATAGCTTTCACAGTCTCAGCCCCTACCCGCTGGAAAGCAGACCAGGACGCCGAAAACCTATGCACCCTAATCCGTGCCCTACCATACGCAAAAAACACGCCCGTAACCCACGTTTCTAGCTTGGTCGGACCGCAACCAATCACCGACCAGACATATCCGCATTTGCGGTACATAACCTGCTCCCTATACATCACGGGGGCTCCGACAATAATAGGAGGAAATAATTATTATGGCGGCTGATGCTCAAGGTAATGACCTTAAAGCTGTAAATATCCCCGTGACCGGCGCAATTGCTTTCGCACCGTACGGGACGAAAATCCCGACCCCTGAGGAGGGAGGGAAAAAAGAATACAAGCTACCCACCGAGTTCAAGCGGCTAGGGCTGATTACTAGCGACGGCGGTCCCGAATGGACTTTGGAGGCTGACGGGGACGCGCAAGAGTTCTGGCAGGAGGGCTACTCGATGCCGTCCGGTCTCGCAAACTGCACCTTAACTTTCACCCTGGCACAGACTGACCCGGTAACGGTGGAATTTATTCGCGGGATTAAGCCGGATGCTAACGGATTTTTCGTGGTGGACGCGGGCGGTAATCCTAACCGTTACGCCCTCTATGTGGAGGAGATTTTTAAGAACTCGATGATTCGCCGCCGCGCTGGCGCTAACGTCCAGATTCAAGAGGTCAAGGAATCGAAGTCGGAGCGCGGCTCGATTCTCGGCTATGAGGTGACCGTAAGGTTCGGGACTGACCCGCAGCATGAGGGCGGGCAGTTCGGCGAATGGAATATTTTCCCTGATGGAGTGAAGGGCGACGTGACGCCCGCGGCTATTGAAAGCTAACCGCCCCGGGGATTCTTAGACTGCCCCGGTTGGAGAGAAGAAAAACCGGCCTTTTAGCATCCTTTCGTATCCCCCGCGCCTGCGTGTGTGGATTTTTTGTGGGTTTCCTTTACCACATGTGCAGCGCGGGGGTTTTGCTAGAGGGTTTTGGTTTTTTCTTGCTGGTGGCTCTCCGGCCGGGGCTTCCCTATACCAAAACCGCCAGCAATACCAGTAAAAACACCTATTTGAAAGAGAAATAATCATGAGCACCAGCAAGCCAGCTTTTAAGATTCCAACCCGCGCAGACCTAAAACCCGTTGTACGTGGGCAATATATTACTTTTCAGACTTCCGGCGGTGTCCTAAAACTACCGCTCGACATTAAAACCAAGGTTTTCAAAAAAGTCCGCGACATTGAAGACCAGACCGAAGCGTTTTTTGAATTATTGGAGGCGCTAGGGGATGAAAAAGCGTCCGCGATCATTGAAGAAGTTGGCATGACCGAATTCATTGTGATCATTACCTGCTATTTCCAAGAATTTACCAAGTTTGCGGATGAAATCGGGGCGCAATTGCCGTCCTCAGATATTTTGGGGGATGAGCCGGGGGAATAGTCGCGGCCGCGGCACTCTCCCTCTGCCTTGACCGTCCCCAGCTTTTCAATCTCGATTTATTAGCCCGCTACCACACGCCCCTTTCCACTGTCATGGATTGGGGCGTGTCGTATGCGATAGCGGCAGCGGTCGAGATAATCACCGACCCCGCTAGCCGGGTTTTCGCGTCCGTCACCGGTTGGGACTACCCCATGAGCCGAACCCAGATTTGGGAGGCGCGTGGCTGGGAGCGGGTGATGAACGCGCTTAGGGGCGAAAAAGAAGACCCGATTCTCTTTGAGTGGCCGTGGCCGGAAAATAGCGCGGATCAGGCGGAACGCGCTTTGATTGCGGGCATGGATAGCGAGGAAAAAGCCTGGTTTGAGGACACGTTGAAAACGTTTTCAGCAATACCAGACTAACTAACCGAAAAACTAAATAAGGAGGGGCTGTTTTGGCGGGTTTCGCTTCTACTGCATGGATCACGATAGCTCCCTCTTTTAAGGGGATGCGCGCCGGGGTTGCGCGTGAATCGGTTAGGGCTGGTAAACAGTTCGGCGGGGCGTTTAACAAAACCTTTTCCGCTGCCACTAAGGGGCTAGGTAAGAACTCTTTTAAGGCGCTCGAAAACTCGGTTAAGGTCACCTCCAATGCTCTAAAGAGCGCGAAAGCGGAGCAAGCCGCGGCGTCTCTAAAGCTCACGACCGCAGAGAATCGGGTCGCGGATGCGGCAGGGCGCGTAAAAGTCGCGCAAGCACAGTACGCGGCGGCGGTTAAAAAGTTTGGGGCTGATTCCCCGCAAGCAATCGCAGCGTCGGAGCGGCTCGCTAAGGCTCAACGTGACCATGATGTCGCTACTCAGAAAGCGGCAGCGGCGCAAAAGGTTTACGATGCGGCGTTAGTCAAGACTGCTGAGGCTTCCAAGCTCGCAGAAGCGGCACAAAAGAAGCTAGCGGCTTCTACTAGCCTAGCCGGGGGCGCGTTTAAGGTCGCGGCGGCTAAAGCCTCTCAGGTGGGCGGGGCGTTCAAGACCGCGTGGGCGGGCAATAGTGAAGCCGCGTCTAAGTCGTTTTCTCAGGTGTCGGGGTCGCTCGGCGGGTTCGTAAATAATGCGCTGAAAAAAGCCGGGGGTCTTGGGACGGGTTTCGGGAAAGCCGCGACTTTCACGTCTCAAGCCTGGTCTAAGGTTTTCCAGGGCGCGCCGCGCTGGCTCCAACCCTTCACCGGGGCAATCGGTAAAAGCCTAAGCGTTTCGGCTAGTGCCGCCACCAAGATGGGCGGGCTATGGGCGGGCGCTTTCGGAAAGCTAGGCGGGGTCGCGGATAGTGCTTTCGGAAAAATCGGGGGGCTTGCCACTAAAGCATTTAGCCTAGTTGCTCCCGGGATTAGTAAAGCGGGCGCGGCTTTCGGGCGGCTCTCTGCTATGGCAGCCCCGGCTGTGTCCAGCATTAAAGCCAGTTTCTCTAGCCTTGCCCCTCATTTCCAGGCAGTGGGCGGGCGGATTCACGGGGCTATGTCGGCGTCTTTTTCTAAGATGCGCGCCGCTGGGTCTAAAGCATTCGCCGGTCTGAAATCGGTCGCAGCCTCGGCGGGGCTTGCTATCGCCGCCGTCGGTGCTGTGGCGCTTAAAAAAGGTTGGTCTAGGGCTACTGGTATTGAATCCGCGCGCGCCTCCCTCAAGGGGCTGGGATTCGATGCTCAGCAGACCGAGGGCATGATGAACGCCGCCCTTAAATCGGTAAAGGGGACGGCTTTCGGGCTTAATGATGCGGCACAGGCTGCGGGTAAGCTCGGCGCGTCCATTCGAGATACCGAAAAGATGGAACGCTCGCTAAAGAATATTGCGGCGTCGGCTCAGATTTCAGGTAAAGACTTCGGGCATATCTCGACTATTTGGGCAAAAATGGCTGGCCAGGCCAAAGTTACCGCTGCTGATTTGACCCAGCTTTCTAAAAATGGTGTTCCTGCTGCGTCGCTTTTGGCGCGGTCTATGGGGGTCACTGAGCAAGCTGTCCGCGAAATGGCATCCAATGGGCAATTGGACTTCGAAAAGTTCGATAATGCTATGCAGTCGGTGCTAGGCAAGGCGGCGGTTGAAGCCGCTAACACCTCGACCGGCGCGATGAAGAACTTCGGGGCGGCTCTTGGGCGTCTAGGTGCTTCCGCTATCGCCCCGATGCTACCCGGTCTCAAAGAACTGCTAAAACACCTGATTGATGTCGCCGATGCCGTCACTGAACGGCTACAGCCCGTCTTTGAAAGTATCGGTAAAAAGTTTGAGGCATTCGGTAAAGGCGGACTATCGGGGATCACGTCCACGCTAGGCAAGTTCGCGCCGCTAATCGGTGTCGCTGTCGGGGCATTCGCGCCGCTCTTAGCAAAGATTCCGCTAGTTGGTGTCGCTTTCAAAGGATTGACCGGGCCGATCGGGTTAGCTATCGGGATTATCGGGAAGATTATCCAGTCCTCCCCGGCTTTGCAGTCCGCGCTTGGCGGGCTTTTCTCGAGTATAGGCGGCATGGGTGACGGCCTTAAAGGTGTGTTTTCCCTGATAGGGTCGCTAATGGCGAAACTTGAACCGGTATTTAAGACGATCGGGGACACTTTAGCGGGGGTAGTAAATCAAATCACCCCGATAGTGTCTAGCCTTGTCCCTATTTTCGGGCAGGTTTTTACCGCGCTCGGTAGCGCGCTTCAAAGTATCATGCCCGCGCTAGGAAATCTAGTCACTGCGTTAGTCTCCGGGCTTGCCCCTATCCTCCCAATGATTGGGGGGATGTTGCAGCTTGTAGCGGCGCAGCTTGCGGGGGCGCTTGGTGGCGCTTTAGCAATATTATTGCCGGTATTGTCGCAGGTAGTGTCCGCGTTGATAGACGCGCTCGCACCAATCCTGCCGCAGATCGGGGCGGTGTTGCAGGCGGTGACGCAAGTGGTTTTCTCGCTAGTCTCCGCTATCGCCCCGCTCTTGCCCATGCTCGCTGAGATTATCGGGCAAGTCCTCGCTGCGATTGTCCCGGCACTGCCTAGTATTGGTGAGCTTATAGGGCTACTAGCTGGGACGATAGCGACCCTAGTGACCGCGCTTGCCCCGATTGTAGAGATTATTGGGAATATTCTTGCCGCTGTCATGCCGCTAATCTCCGCTGTCCTATCCGTGCTAGCCCCGATACTATCCGCTATAGCCTCAACCATCGCCACTGTGCTAAATGTTGCGTTAGCGCTGGTCGTGCCGTTAATGACCGGGATAATTCAGGCCGGTATGGGGCTAGTGAACTTCTTAACCGGGGTACTAGCCGGGGCGATTCAGGTAATCGCCGGGATTTTCTCGACCGTTTTCGGGGGTATCGCGTCCCTAGTCTCTGGTGTGTGGTCTGGGATAATGGCGATTATTTCGTCTGTGATGGGCGGGATAGGACGTGTAATTAACGGTGGTTTGCGGACGATTCAAAATATTTGTTCTTCGATTTGGGGGACAGTTAAAGGGATTTTCTCGGGCGCGTGGAACGGTCTTAAAGCTATCGTGACTGGCGGGGTCGGCGCGGTATTATCTACAATCCGCTCTATCCCGTCAAAGATTCGCAGCGCTTTTTCTAGTGCAGGGTCGCTTTTATCTGGTGTAGGTCGCAAAATCATTGATGGGCTTATAAATGGTATTAAATCGATGTTCGGCAAGGTCAAGAATATTCTCGGTAATCTGACCTCGAAGCTCACATCTTGGAAAGGTCCGGAATCGGTCGATAAACGGCTCTTGCGTCCTCAAGGCCGCTGGATTATCGAGGGCTTCGACAAAGGCTTGCAGGATCGGATCGCTAATGCGAAAGCCACCTTGACCGGGCTGACTAGTGACCTGCCGGGGATGATTGCGGAGCCGGATTACAGTCAAGCTAACCGCGTAACCGGGACTAGTACGGGTGGGGCTGGCGGGCGTTCTAGCGCGCCGGTCACAATCAACAACACGCTCAAATCTGATGATCCGGTGAAGATGATGACGATGTTGTCCCGCCGTCTGCTCGCTGTCCCTGAATCCGCTAATGCTCTTGGAGGTGCGTATGCCTAGCCTTAATACACCGCTACAGGCTGAGCCGCTCACTACGTGGCAAGAAACCGCCGCGCGCCTCGGCGGGCTAATTTTCGGGGTACGTGATAGCGACGGCATATTTTGGGTGCTAAATGACGTACCTAAAATTTATGATGTGACCCTAGAGGGGGAAACCGGGGCGCGCGCTTGGCGGGATGGTGACTGGATGGGTCGCACATGGATTCGCGCCACCAGAATGAGCCTTAATGTCGGGGTGCGTGTGCCACCCGATAAACCCTCCCTGGTGAATGTGGCGGTGGACAAGATAAAAAACGCGCTGCCTCTCAGGGAATCCGATATTTTGCGGGTACGGGATTACAGGGATTACCCGCTCGGCTGGCAGGTACGGTGTGAGGATAAAATCCAGGTGAAAAAACACCGGGTCGGCGCTAGCCTAGAGATTCCGCTAGTGGCGGCGTCGCCTTTCGCTCACCCCGTGGATTGGGAAACGGGCGCGACCGTCTGGGATGTGTACGAAACCGGGCTACCTAAAAAAACCGGGGGGCTTCGTATCCCGGTTACGGTGCCATTTATTATCAAGTCGGCTGTGGTGGCGGGTGAACTGCGGTTTATCGTCGCGGGCTCAG
Source organism: Varibaculum cambriense (assembly GCF_022133705.1). GTDB lineage: Bacteria > Actinomycetota > Actinomycetes > Actinomycetales > Actinomycetaceae > Varibaculum > Varibaculum cambriense_A. The sequence continues at coordinate 28,291 of NZ_JAKNHJ010000005.1, read as the reverse complement.
CTCGTCCGCTCTCGCAGATTATTATTAGCGGCCCGGTGAGGAATCCGGTGGTTCGTGATGCGGTGGCGGGGTGGCGTGTCGCGGTGAATCTGGACATTAAAGAGGGTGAGCGGCTGGTCATTGACCCTGCCGCTAGGACGGTGGAGCTTAACGGGGCTTCCCGGCGTGGCGCTATTTCGGGGGGTTTCCCGGTCATCGATGTCGGGGAGCATTTAATCACGTGGTCTGCTGATGGCTACACGCCGGAAGCGCGGTTGAAGATTCGGGTCGCGGAATCCTACCTATAAGGAGAAAAACTATTATGGCTGAGGCAAATAAAGATTTGTTGGTTCCGTGGGCGCTTGATGCGGGGACGGACGACGCGCCAGAGTACACGGGCAGGGATTTGCGGGATCTTTTCGCGGTATTCTTCGAGCCTAAATCAGACACGGATCCTTTTATCGCTAACCCCGGTATTTTGCGGGGATGCACCGTGTCCGCGTCCTCGACTGAGGTTAATGTGCAGCCGGGGCATTGCATAGTGACCACCGCCGGCGGGTCGTACCTGACCGGGATCAAGAACCCGGTTACGCTGCCTTTATCTGCGCCTAACGCAACTTTTAGCCGCATAGACCTAGTCGCTCTCACGATCGAGGAGACCGCGGATAAGGGTCGGGGCGCTAAAATCCGGGTCATAGAGGGGACACCGAATAGCAGTCCTCGCGAACCGCAAGCCCCCGCCGGGGCGCTAATCCTTGCGACTATCCGGGTATATGTATCAGGCGCTCCCCGCGTAACCCCCGGGGTGGAAGCGTCCCTAGCGGGAGCATCGAAAAAAGGGGACGAGCAGGTTACTGACTACCCGTTTGCTCCGGCGGTGGAGTATGGGCAGGTGCAAGGCACGACCCTACCGGGTGGAGCCGTCCTAATCACTGTAAATGTCACAATGAGCGGGTACGGGAACGAGATAGCTACCGGGATGTCAGGGCTTACGCCCTGGCACGGGCCTTTAGGGGATGGCGAAAATATTTGGTGGTGTCAGCTATATAGAAACGGCTTATCGGTGCTGGGTGATACCCCGCCACAAGGTACTGAGCTTATGGGCTCTTTCGTCGTGAAACGGCAGGACTAGAAAATAATGTTTTTTTTGGCGTGTGATATACAGACCGGGCAGATACATGCCGAATTGCCGCTTGCGTCTGGCGATAGTTTCGAGCGGGCGATGCAAACCATCTCGACCGCTAATTTTTCCCTGCCTGTCTATGACCCGGCATGTCCTAAAGATTGGGAGGCGTTGACCGCGCCGTGGCGCTTCTGGATTGTAGCTGTCCTCGATGATGGAACGATTGCTTGGGGCGGGATTATTACCGGGCGTAGCCGGGATGCGACTAGCGGCGTGGTGTCGATTTCCTGCTCATCCCCGGAAGATTATCTAGACCGCCGCTACACGCCCGCGAAAAGGTTTGACCAGGTAGACCAGTCCGACATAGCGGCGTGGCTGGTGAGGCAGGCAATACCGGATGGGGTTCCATTCCTAGTCGATGCCCCTAGGAGCGGGGTTAAGCGTGACAGGGAATATAACGACGACGACGCCGCCACCCTATATAAACGTTTATCGGATTTGTCGGGGGTTATTGGCGGCCCCGAATGGCACATCAGCATTGAGTGGCAAGACCGGCAAAAACAATCGGCGATTATCCCGGTCTTTAAATGCGGCACGCCCCGAATCGGGATTGCTACGGATTCCCCGCAGGCGGTTTTTGAGCTACCCGGCGGGCTAATAGAAGCCACCCTAGAAGAACGCTTTGGAGAATCCGAATATGCGACCCACGTTGTCGCGGCGGGTGGCGGTGAGGGCGAAGATCGCCCCCTATCGTCTCCGATGATTGACGCCGCGCGTGAAAACGCCGGTTATCCCCGCGTTGAGGTGCGGAAAACTTTCGACTCAGTCACCCAAAAACCGACCCTAGATACTCACGCTAAAGGGCTATTAGCGGCGCTATCGGGCGGTGTCCAGGTCTTTACATTGACGCAAAAACTTGATGAGTATCCCCGGCTCGGTGTGGATTGGCACATGGGGGACGATGTGCGGCTAGTGATTGATACGGACAGCCTAAAAATCGATAGGAAGATTAGGGTTGTGGGTTGGTCGCTAGACCCAGCGAAAGAGCTGGTCAAGCCGTATGTCGCACAAATCGGGGGGTAGTGAATGCTTGGTGATGGCGCGCCGCTGCCGGTGACGGCTGAAACCCCCGCCCGGATTCTTCGGACGGTCGAGAAAGAGAATTCTTACGGGGGCAGGCGCTTATCCTCAGCCACGATTAGCAAGGGTGGTGTGACGGTACGCGGCAGCGGAACCCTGGAAGTCCTAGACGGCGGCAGTCTTGAGATCGTCACCGGGAATCTAAAATTGCTTGCTGGTACTCTCCCAGCTTCAGCGCTTAAAAATCATATCTGGGTCACCATGAGCCAAACCGTACGCGCCCCCGTGACGGCGCAAAAAGGGTGGCGAATCGGGCAATGGCACAAAGTCGGCGGCGTGGAGATGACCGCCCCGGAGTGGGCTAAAACCGGGATCATTTTCGCGGTCGCGCTTTATAGAGGTCACGTAACCGGAGATATCGCGGAATCAGACTATTTAGAATCACGGATCCGCTCCAAGATCGCAGGTATTCCATGCCCCGAATATCCCGCTACTCTGAGCGCTTATGAGGATTTTCAGTGGGTGCATTTAGGGATGATGGACTGCCAGCCTATCCCGGTAACATCCGGCCAGGCCGTAAGGGTGGAGCTTGAGCACACTATGAACGGCCTTGACTATGTGTTTTATGACCGGGGTCAGGCTGAGATAACCGCTTTCGCAATCTGGATGGGATGATACTTTTGGCTAATATTCCGTTACCGTCTGGGATAGACGCCGCGCAGCGCCGATTCCGTGAGATTCAATCCGCAATCGACACGACAGGGACACGCACCCTTGAAGCCGCGACAATCTCCCAGGGAAATCTTAGGGTTAGGCACGGCGGCAATATCATTATCGGAGATGGTGGGACTCTCAATATTTCGGGCGGTAACCTGAAACTCGGCAAGGGCATTATTGAGGGCGCAGCACTGAAAGAGCAGATGGAAGCGACCCCAATCAGCGCGCCCACAAAGCAAGAGTCCACGACAGTGTCTAAATCCTGGAAAACCCTCCGGTCTGTGTCTGTCCCCGTCCCTGCATGGCCGGATAAAGCCTTGCTGATTATTACAGCGTCAGCCTGGATTAATCAGGCGGGCTATGACACCGGCACGGGAGCGTGTCGGATTTTGGTCAATGGCACGCCGCATGGTGAGGCCGGTATGGGGAATTCTTACGCGGCAAGCGTCCAGAATAACTTGTCTTACACTTACGTGATGCCTATAGCGGCGCAAATCAACCTAGCCGGAGCAGGGACTCTAAAAATCGAGTTACAGAATCATTTGAGCCGGTCGGCTAATTATGTGCGCACCTCGATTATGGGTGCCGCTATCTGGACACGTACCACGCAATAAAACACGATTCTAGGGAGGTACATTATGGTTAAACCGCTTGCGCATGTGGACACGGAAACACGTGAGCCTTTTATTATTATTGACGGGCGAAAATACCCACTATCAGGGGCGATTAAGAACCCGGGCGGGTGGAAACTAACGGCTAACTATTCCAACAACTGGAACGGTACTATAAAGCTACAAGCCCCTTATCGCGCGCCTGAGGGTTTCACATTCCAGATCTTTTGTCTGGAATCCAGCGGATTCACCCAAATATCCACCTGCGTTTACAACCGCGATACGGGCATAATCGAGGGGCGCGTATATCAAGGCGGAAACAGTGACCAAAGCTTTATTCAGACTTTGGGATGGCGTCTCGTGTCCCTGTCGACTGATCCTAACCGTCTCCAATAGAAAGGCTTTAAATGACTACCCCCCCCCCGCTGATTCACGCCGTGTCGACTAACTCTAAATATGAGGTCGAAAAGACCTGGCAGCTTATAGAACCGTCTGATGGCTTTAAGGGCTTGCGGATCGAAAAACGCGGCGACATGTACCGCATCCCCGGGTCTTGCCTCATCAATTTTGATATGCAAAAGTCAGGGGCGCGCAAGGTTGCGCAACTCCCTGACGGTGTCCCATGCCCCAAAACCGCCACCCCAACTATAGGATTAGCGATCTTTAATAACGGCGTGCGGTACAGCTACCCCATGTGGGTCACTAATGATAGACGAATCATTATCTACACTAACTCCGGCGGTGTCGCTAATTTTTATTTCCCGGATATCGTCTGGTACGCGGACGAATGCGAATAGAAAGGATTCTAGTAATGTCTACCCCCCCCCCGATTCTTCACGCCACCGCAAAGAATGCTGAGACCCTAGTGCAAACTGACTGGCAAAACCTCGCTCTGTCCACCGGATGGGCTGCGGTGAGTGGTCACACGCCCCGTATCTGTAAAGTCGGTCAGATCGTGTTTCTGACCGGCGCGGTTTTACGCCAAGCCGGCGGGGCTTACACCAGTATCGCTACTATCCCGGCAGGCTACAGGCCTAGCGCAACCCAATTTATCGGAGCGGGCGTCACTAATAAGGGCGGGCAATATGAGCTATATGTAGACAATAGAGGCATTTTGCAGTGTGCCTCGTATGAAGCCGCAGGCTCTCAGGCTGGGATAGTGATGCCTATCGCTGCTATTTTCATCCCCGTGTAAACCCGCACCGTTTTTCATTTTTAGCCCCGCAAATGCACGGGGCTTTTTTCATACCCAAAAGGAGAAAACAAATGCCAGAAAACCTAGACCCCTGCGCGAATTGCGAGGGCTGCGAGGAGTCCCCGGAACTTTTGGAGGCATCCCCGCTACCGACAGATGACGAAGAAAACGCCGCGGACTTGCCCCAAGACCCGGATTCTGTGGCGAATCTAGACCAAGAAGAGGAGGCCGAATAATATGGCGACCGCAAGCGATGTTTTAAGGATTGCCCGGTCTCAGCTCGGCTACACTGCCACCTCTACTAGCGGGAAGTTTTGTGACTGGTACGGACTCAAAGGCTATTGGTGTGCGATGTTTGTGTCGTGGGTTGCGGCGCAAGCCGGAGCCACCGCGATCATTCCGAGGCATTCCTACACACCAACCGGCGCGGTCTGGTTTAAACAGCGTGGCCGGTGGCATTCTGGGACGCGCGGCCTTACCCCCGGCGATATTGTGTATTTTGATTTCGGGCTAGGCCGCATCTCGCATGTAGGGATTTTTGAGGGCTGGAACCGTGGCCGCGTGGTCACTATCGACGGCAACACTGGGGCTAGTGGTGGGCGCTCTGGTGGTCGTGTGCTGCGCCGTGCCCGCGCCCCGCGTTACGTGGTCGGCTATGGTCGCCCCGCATACACCACCCAGCCTGCCGCTTCCGGTATCGCCGTGGATGGGTGGGCAGGGGCGGCTACTATTAGACGCGCTCAGCAGCTAGCCCGCACCCCGATTGATGGCTATATTTCCGGGCAATGGAAAGGCAATAAAAAGGCTCACTGGGCGGTCGTGGTGATGCGGTACGGGCGCGGAGGGTCAACCCTAGTGCGACGTATCCAAGCCGCCGCCGGAGTTAGCCAGGATGGACACTGGGGCAAGGCTACTTCTAGGGCTATGCAGCGGCGTCTAGGCGTCACCCAGGACGGCTATTTCGGGAATCAATCAGTCAAAGCCTGGCAGCGTCGCCTGAATGCCGGAAAACTAATTTAACGATTTTGGAGGACATGATGGATAAAAACTACACCTACACCGACACGCCCCGGCTTGCTAAATGGCTAACCCCAACGGTGCGGGCATGGGCATACTCGGTGGTAATTGCGATTATTGCAATTCTAGGCGGGTACGGGGTAATCACTGACACCCTAGCCCCGCTCTGGGTCGCGCTCGCAGCAGCTTTGCTAGGTCAGGGCGCGGCTTTGGCACACACGCCTAAAAGAGTTAGCGGCGATGATAGTAGCGATTCTTGCGCTCCTGCTCATCGCCTAGACCCAGAAGCCTAGACGAAAAACCATTATCAGGCTTGCCCCGTCCCTTTTTCCTGCAAGAGGGGCGGGGCGCTTTTCCCATATATGGAGGAAAACGCTTTGCACCAGATTTTCACAGCCCCGGAAGTCATAGCCGCCCTCACAGCCCTCATCGTCGGTGTCCTCACCTACGTGCTCGCTAAAATCAAAAAAGCCACCGAAGACACCCGCCGCCAGGTCACGAATACGCACAAGACCAATCTTCGCGATGATATCGACGCTAATAAACGGATCATGCTACTGGGACAAAATGACACGCGCGCCGGGCTAGGGCAAATCTTAGGAGAGCTAGAGGATTTTAAGCGGGTAAGGGATCAGCAGGCAGCGGAATCTAGAGAGCGTGCCGCTTTCATCCGCCGCGACATCCACCAGCTAAGAGAATCAGTAGAAAACCTCACCACTAGGATGCAGGACGCAGAGCAAAACGCGGACAGGGATCACCGGGAAATCTGGGAAGCCATACATGCCCGCACACAAACACCACGGCAAGACGATTAATCAGCTAGCCAGTCACTCAACCGGTGGGAAGCATTACGGCGAATAGCGGCATGAGCCCGGTCATAATAAGCCACCATAGACATATCAGCATGCCCCGTGGAAGCCATCACGTCCCGATAAGGCACCCCGGCATCTAGCGAGAGGGTCACGAATGTGGCACGCAGCTGATGCGGCCTTACAGGCGTATCTAGCCCGCAAATCTCGCTCATTTGATTACAAAGTGTGTAGACCCGAGACGGGGTGAGGACACGGCCACGGTCTAAAAGAATCCGCCCATGCTTGCGTTTCCCAATACAGTCGCCAAGAACTTCGACGGTGGCGGCGGGTAAAGTGACTGTATCCATGACCCCCATTTTCCGGTTCGGGAGGGTGAGAGCGGTCATGTGATCTATCGTGGATAGGTGCTCGATCCGCGTCGCTAAAGTCTCACCCAGCCGCAAACCATTTAGCAAAAGTAAATGTATTAGCCCGCTGGTAGGCTTCCCCATCTCGATCGACGCGGCTAGGATTCGGCGGGCTTCCTCCCGCGTATACCATTTGAGGCGTGAGCGGCGCGGCCTGGAATAGCGCCTAACATATGCCCCGTGATCCGTTTGGGTTAGCCCCTCTTGGAATGCCCATCTATAGAATCCACAGATAGGGACTAGATAGCCGCTTACGGTGCTTTTTGATAGCCCGCTTTTTCTTTTCGCCGCTGCGTATTGCTCGATAAAAACCCTGTTCACGTCCAGCATGTGGATGCGGGCGTTGATGCACCAGCCGAGAAAATCCAGCATAATCTGGTAGTAGCGCTCTAGCGTTTTACCCGTGTAGGGCGCTAAATACTCAGATATTAGGATGGTTTCGTCTAGCGTCTCCAGACAAACACCGTCTCCGAGCTTTTCAGGGGTGCGTCTTCCGGTCCTTTCAGATACGGGGCGACATATACGGGGCGGCGTTGCCCCAGTTTTGCCCCGCAGGCTTGGTTTCTCCAGTGGCCTCGCACCATGAAACGCACCGAAAGACCCCATTTCTTTTCTCCCTCGCTTAGTTCTTCTGTGGGTAATCGCGCCGCATTTTCCCGTAAAGCCACCAGGTTTACCCCGGTGGGTATATCGCCGGGACCGGGAGGGACATACCGCCGCCGTCTAGGTGTCGAATCGTGCCGGGTAATTTGCCCTATCCGGGGCTGAGTAGCCAGCAGGAAAGTTGCGGTTAGGTACGCTTCAAGGTCTTTTTTCAGCTGCCCAATGTACAGATAAGCGGTAAAAGGCATATAGCAAAGTTCTTCCGCGCCGGGGGGATCATAGATTAGAGTTCCTACTTCTACCCCGCGCGCCGTCACCTCCCAGGTAACCCCGTGGATCGGGGTATCGCGCTGCTCATCCCAGTATTTCGAGGTGAGAAGTACGCCAGACACTAGCGGGGTGCCTTCCCATACTAGGATGCCTTTCGGGGCAGGGATAGCCTCTAAAAGACGGGTATTTTCTGGGAGGGTCTTGGCCGCATCCCATGCTAGGCGCGCCATATCGGGACGCACCCACCATAAAGTAGTATCGACCGGATTGAACGGCCGCACTGTTTTGGCCATGACCTGGTCAGAGGGGTCAAAAGTTGCGACCTCGCGTGCATAATCACTAGGGGAAAACTCATCAAATTGTTTTTGTAGCGTAGCCCTTAGCTCGGGCATTTTTGAGGCTGTGAGCTTTTTCGTCATGATAGATTCTCGGCGTCTAGGACTTTATACACCGTGTCCCGCCCGACCCCGGCATTAACCGCGATTTGGTTCCGGTTGGTGTAGGCGTGGGCGGCTTTTATCGCCCCGTAAAGCTGCAGCCTTGCGGCGTGGTATTGCCCGCGCGCTTTTGCCCAATCCTCCCCGACAGCTTGTAAGACGCTTGCGGCGTGGGCTTTAGAAGTCTCGCTGGTGGGCTTCGAGATCGCGAAAGAAAACTCGGCTGCGCCGGTCAAAAATTCGTTTATAGCGTCCTGGTCGACCTCCCGCGGCTTGTCTCCACTGGCGGGCGCTACCTCGAAAAGCTGATCCACCTCACACCAGATTTTATAAAGCTCTTCGTAAGCGTCCTCTGTGAGGTCGTCTTTAGCGTCGTCAAGCCAGGCGTCGAACTCATATTTTTGGCACATTACCGCACCGCCTGGACAAGGCTGGGATCATCTTCCATAGCATTATATAGCCGATCGCATGAATCGATTAGCCGTTGCCTATCTTCGTCCTCAAAATCGGGATCGTCGCCCGTGTCTTCCCATGTGGGCGCGAAATCGGCGTCTAGCCAATCCTTGAATGCTTGCTCGGTGGGTAGGGTGTCCCAGGCCTCTAGGCACAGCCAGGAATCTTGTCCCGGCTCTAGGTGTGCTTCTAAATCTTCGATGTGTTCCTGCCGGTCTTTCTGGATCACCCAATCCGCTTTTAGGGAGTCATGGCATTCTTGCTTCGTCCAGCCCCGCTTGTAGAACTTGGGGAAGTCCTCGCTCTCGTCGCTACGGGCGATAATGTTTCCTCCGTCCTCATCATAGAGATAGGTGATGTAGTGGTTGTCTACGGGGTTTTCTACCTTGTAGATATTCTCGGCTTGGTCGGTGAATTTCTCGTCTAGGCTAATAAACATTTTAGGGTTTCTTTCTCGTCTCGTTTTTTGGGGTTAGTTTTTGATTACCTGGATCCGGCTAGGGTCTTTTCTCATCGCGTCGAATAGGCGGGCAGTTGAAGCACAGCGGGCGGGGGTGCTGGCTCTGCGTTCTTTCCAAACTTTCGCAAAGTCGGTTTCTAGCCATTCGGTGAAGGCTTCGACGGTGGGTAGTGTCTGCCAGGTGTCTAACGCGAATGTGGCGGCTTGTCCTTTTTTGCAGCATTCTTGAAGATCTAAGATGTGTTGCCGCTTGCTTTTCTGCCCGATGCTCATTTCGTGCTTTCCTTTCCCGGATCCCCCCGCCTTTTGGCGGGGGGCTTGTTTTATTTGGGTTTAGATTTGGTTGTCGGCTACAACGTCCCAGAAGTCCACATCTTCGCGGATGTAGTAGCGGTTGCGGTCGTCGCTGTCGATTACTGCCTCGGCGATGGCGTCGATGTCGTATTCTTCACGGGTGGCTTCCCCGTTTTCGATGGGGGTAATAATTTCGCGTTCGATTGCTTCGTCTTTGGTGGAGTAGAACATTTTGGTTTTTCCTTTTCTCTTGGAAAGCTTTTCGCTTCCCTCTCTTTCGCTTACATATATAACTATAGCATCCACCCCTGGACATGTCCACCCCTGGACACTCTTTTTTTATGAACTGCACCACAATAACAAAATTTGCTAAAATAGGGTCGCCGCCAAAGAGCCGGCGACCCTAGCCGATACGGCTAAAACTCGCTGACTATCCCAATAATCGGGGTGCGGATACACACTAAAACTAAAGCCCCGCTGACCCATAAAGGCCGGCGGGGCTGTTTTCCTATATAGTACTGTAATAGCACAAACTACCTATTTACCTGCGTTTGTGCAGGTAGTGGCGGGGATGGCGTTTATTCCCCCTACCTCCGCCATTAGATAATCTTTGAACAGCAATAATGCAACTATCGAGTTTGCAATTATCATTTCATGTAATATCTCTGCGGCATCACATGAGCTGTTTTGAATGCTGCCAGTGGCGAATCAGTGAGGTTTTTCGTCGCTTCACCATTTAACCCAGCACCGAACGTTGAAGGAACTCCCACTTAGCTGGGATAATCGTCCATACTAACTAAGTTGTTTCACTCTCGTTCGGCTATAATAACCCTAGTTAATCAACCTTGGTTTTATTGTTGGTTTAACTTTAAGAACATCGTCTAGCCTCAGCGTGTCATCGAACCATAGCAAGGCTTCCGGATCTACCCACCGCATCAAGCATCTTGCCTCTGCGATATCCCGGGCGATATTGCGCCGGAAAATTGGTTCCAGGTGAGCGGCACGATTCCTAAGGAAATTCATATTTCCTAGCAATCTGGCTGTTTCTCGCTGGCGTTTGCGCAGGTCTGAATCCCCAAAAGAGAATGCCTTGTGAAGTGCGGGAACCCATATTGATGCGTGATACCTGCGGCTTGTCAGAAATCGCCAAAAACCAAAGGACAGTTCGGCCACGATTTTATCGTGATTAGGCGTTGAACCGTTGCGTTCTATACGAGCGCGAGCTTTATCCACGTCTTCTCTAGCCCGAGAATCGAGAGCAGGGAGAGCGAACCAGTCATCATATCCGTGCCTCGTCGCATTCCAGGCAGTCAGGGTGCGGTCGATTGAGTTGCGCACCACCACCTCAACCATCGCAGTAGCACTTAGCATCGCCCCAGCCAGTTGAGTATTCCAGGCATAAAGCTCAAATGCAGTGTCAAGGACACCATCGGTAGCTGCGAGATATGTGCTCAAACGCTTCTCAGAAAGAAGACCGACCATAATAGTTCGATCCCATTCCTTGTTGTGCACCTGTGACACCCCTGCTCCCTGTGGTAAACTCAATATCGAAGACCCCGGAACGATCCCCAGCCTAGGCTGAATCGCCGGGGTTATGTATACCTCCTATTTTACGGATTAGTACTCGAATATAGGGCTAAATACCCGAAAACTCACCTTGATGCAGCATACTCACTTCAGGGCAATCTGAAGCTGTTCAAAAATAGGGCTAATGCCCGAAAGTTAACCTCACCATTACAGGATCTGGTGAGGAATGCGAATGCTAATATCCCGCAGTATTCTGTGGGATATTAGCATTCGGTCTTCTAAAACTGAAACGCCAGGAAAGAATGTACTCAAGAAGATCAGTACGGAATAACCATCCCCCTACGCACCGCCCCATGATTTCCTCAAAGTTTTCTGCTCCCAACAGACAACTAGCTTCAGTAGCGAAATCATAGAAAAAGTGGATCGCAGCATTCCTCGGCGACTTATTTCTCTGGTGAACTAGCCGTAACCAGTTATCCTTAACCACGGCCAAGTAAAATCACCTTTATACGCATTGGAACGAGGAGGTTCAATCAGCATGGGCAGTTTAGTAATCGCAGTAGATTCCTCTACCACCAGTACCAAGGCGATAATTGTCGACAGTGCCGGATCGGTACTTTCACAGGCGAAGGTAGAATTTGCAATGTCCACCCCAAGAGTGGACTTTTATGAACAAGACCCTCGCGACTGGTGGAAGAGCACCAATGAGGCGGTAGGGCAGGCAGTTGCGCAGCTTAGCGACACTGATCGTAGTCGCATCGAATTTCTCTGCGCCACCATCCAACGCCAGTCATTCGCCCTAGTTGACTCGGAAGGCACCCCACTTCGTCCCGGGATTTTATGGCTCGATGGCAGAGCCGCGGAGCAAGTTAAAAAGATTGGTAGCCCGCGAGTACATGAACTTTCAGGATTCCAGCCCGACACCACTCCCTCGATCTACAAGATTGCCTGGTTAAAAGAACATGAACCCGAAAAACTAGCTGCTGCCCACAAGATAGTAGGGGTGCACGGCTATCTAACTCATGCCTTGACCGGTCAATGGGTTGATTCGGTGGCAACTGCTGATTCCTTGGGATTCCTGGATTCCGCGAAGTTGGATTACTCGCCGGAACTACTAGACCTAATCGGGATCAAACGTGACCAGCTAGCCGATCTGGTTCCCGCCGCCTCGATAATCGCCCCGATCAAGAAATCGGTGCTAGCGGATTGGGGAATCAAACAATCAGTTGAACTGGTAGCTGCCTGCGGGGATGGGCAAGCGGCAGCATTGGGAGCCGGGGCTACCGGAATGGAAGAAGCCTACCTAAATATGGGGACTGCCCTGGTAGCCGGAGTGCACTCGCCTCGCTATCAGATAGCCGATGTGTTCCGCACCGACGTGGCAGGCATTCCCGGCCAATACGTGCTGGAAATCGTACAAAATTCTGGTGCCCACTTGGCGGGTTGGTTCCGTAGCGAACTGGGCAATCCGGCACTTGCGGGGCGCCCCGATCCCGAACTAGAAAAAGCGGCCTCTCAGGTGGCGACCGGATGCGGCGGGCTGGTAACCATGCCCTATTGGAATGCAGTACAGTCACCTTTCTGGGATCCGATTGCCCACGGCGCCATCATCGGGCTGGCAGGAGCCTATGGGAGAGCGGAAATCTACCGCTCGATTCTGGAAGGTATTTCATTGACCATGGCTACCAATCTGTATACCCTTGCCGACACTACCGGGGTGCCTTTGCAATCGGTGCGGGTAATGGGAGGTGGGCAACGCTCTCCCCTGTGGCGCGCGATTATGACGGACTGTATCGGGCTGCCTCTCACCAGCTGTGAAACCGAAGAAATTTCGGCTATGGGCGCCGCGGTGATGGCGATGGCACAAACTGCTGCCTACGCTTCCGTAGCAGAGGCCGCAAAAGGGATGGTTGTCTTGGGAGACACCTCGGAACCGAACCTTAAGAATCATGAAATCTATCTGGAACTAGCGGAGCTGCAAAACCAGGCATATCCGGCCTTGAAACCGATTATGGATAAGCAGTATCAGTTCTCTCTACGTCACCCCTTGCACTAGGTAATAGGACGTGATGCGAGAAAAGCAATAAATTTGGGTCGCCCCTTTTGAGGGGCGCCCCAAAACTGTTATTTAGTTATTCTTAATGGTTACTGCTGTTTACGGTGGCGAACCATGACTGCGCCCGCGCCAACGGCTAGTAACCCTAGCGCCAGCGCCGGAATCCCCGCGGAACCAGTCTTGGGGACTTTCTGCCACACGGTGTTACCTTTGTTGCGTTTACCTGGTCATTGAATTCCATCTATGGTGCGAATAGTTTGTGCTAGCCACTGTCTCGCATCGGAAAGTGAGGACAGCATGTCCGTAGCTTCATTGACCTGAGTCTCAGCGCGCGCTTCCAGGTATGCACTTTCCCAACCACTCATATCCCGCAAAGGTAGAGGTGGCCAGGCTTGCGCTTTTCTCCATGAAAAAGTTCGTACACATAATTGCTTAAGTTCCGCCAAGTCCAGCTGCATGCGCCACAGCACCTGCAGATCTACCAAATCATGGGCTCTGGAATATGTCAGATCAGTAACTGCATGAAGCTTCTGCGCAAACTGAGCTTCAGGAGAAATCAAACTTACAGGCCTCAACTCCCCAAAGCCGAAACGGGCATTAAAATCATATAAATCACTATCTATGCGAGTACCCTCATACGTACTCGTCTCAATCTCTTGAGCTGACACTTCCACCTTGAGCGCAGACCACTGCTTCCCAAGAAATTTCAATGAAACCCGGTACGGTTGCACCAAATACTGAGGGAGCTTCACCCCAGGGTCGTGAATTGGTAAAGCAACCAAAGCCCCCGTGAAAGCTGTTCGGGGCGCACTGTTTGGATTATTGTGTAGCTGTGCTTTTGATGGTGGGACGAAACCCCAGCCTTTCATCAACTTAACGCGCAGCGCTTCTTCGAATCTGCGGGTTTGCTCAGAGATAAAAACATCAAGATCCGAGGTCGCGCGAGTTCCAGGCTCGCCCGCGCGCAGATTCATGCCCATACCACCTTTTATTACTGTGAACTCTGGAAGCATCTGGGATACAACCAAGGTAGACAGCATTAACCGGGAGCGCGCAACCGTAATCCCCCGAGCAGCGGACACTTCTTGCAGGCGTTGCTCAAGTTGAGCAATGTTTTTGGGAGGAACGACCCCGCTCATACAGCACTTCCTTAGCCTTGAGTTCCTTTGCGGTAACAAAATCTTTACGGTAGCACTCGTGCACTAAGGCCAGCCATTTTTCATTTGGTAGTTGGGGAAAAACATCTGTCAGTGCCTCATTAACCGAGGTGGATGGCAGATTGCAGTACTCAGTAATATCTGTTTCCACAATGTCAACGCAATCGGTAAGCTGCATCCATTGCGGTAACTTTCTACGTACCCGTCTACGGGTAGCAACCCGGATCGAACGCGGATTAAAATCCCCCAGTTCCAAAAGAGAAAAGACCGCATCTCCCCATAAAAACCCGCCTTTACCAGCTAGCGCCACCGCTATGGCGAACTGGGTAAAACGCGTGAGCGGCACCCCATGATGTACGTATACCCCGTTACCATAGCTACGCAGCGTGCCTCTATAAGCTAATTTTCGTACCTCAACAGCAGGTACACCGACAGAAATCGCCTCCGAAACGGTTAATACCCCGTGGCTATAAGCCGCAACCTCCCATAAATCGTGCGCGTAGGTCAAAACATTCACCCCCTCCTTCTTTGTCAATATCGTACCACTATTAGTACGGTATTGACAGATAAAAATTATTCCCCCCCCCCGTTCCTACTTGCCACCCCTGCGCTAGGTCGGGTGGCGGGTTATGGTTGAGGGTAATAACCTTCTCGCTTACAAGGAGCAGCAATGACCCAGGTAAAAGCCTACGCAATGGATTCGGCCACTTCGGATTTCCATCCCGTAACCTTAGAGCGGCGCGAACCAGGACCAACCGAAATCTATTTCGAGATCAAATATGCCGGGGTCTGCCACTCCGATATTCACACCGGGCGCGCGGAGTGGGGAGAGGTAATCTACCCCCTCACCCCCGGTCATGAAATCGCCGGAATCGTCACCAAAATTGGCTCGAAAGTAACCAAGTTTGCCGTTGGTGATCGGGTAGGGGTCGGCTGTTTCGTGGACTCGTGCGGCAAATGCGAGGCTTGCCAAGCGGGAACCGAACAATTCTGTAATGGCGAGGGCGGGACTATCTGGACTTATAACTGTATAGGGCGCGACGGCGTCCCCACAGCCGGCGGTTATTCCACCGGGATCACCGTGGAGCAAGACTATGTTTGCCGAATCCCGGACGCGATTCCTCTGGAAAAAGCCGCCCCCATTATGTGTGCCGGAGTGACCTTATATTCCCCGCTGAAACGCTTAGGAGCAGGCCCGGGCAAGAAAGTCGCCATCGTGGGCATGGGAGGGCTCGGTCATATGGGGGTGCAGATTGCCGCCGCCCTGGGAGCCGAAACCCACGTCATTTCCCGCACCCGCGCCAAAGAAGAGGACGCGAAACGCTTTGGGGCAGTTGCACTGCACCCCACTTCCGAGGACGGGACTTGGGAAAGTATGCGCTCCCAGTTTGACCTGGTGGTATCGACTCTGTCTGACGGAGTGGAAATCGATCAGCTGCTAGATTGTGTAAAACCCGAGGGAATCGTAGGGATTGTAGGACTTCCGGAAAATCGACAATCCTTCGCCATGGGTAACTTGGTGGGCAAGCAAAAGATGCTGGCCGGCTCGAATATCGGCGGTATCGCCCTCACCCAGGAAGTACTGGACTTTTGCGCCGAGAAAAATATCGGCCCCCAAGTGGAGATCATTTCTGGCGATCAAATCAATCAGGCCTGGGATAACGTGGTGGCCGCTAAGGTGCGCTACCGCTACGTGATCGACACCGCCACCTTCTAGAGCGGGCAGTTGCATTGGTTTTCGATGCCGATGCCTCGATACTACTTGATGCTCGCGCGAAACTGCCTGATGAAAACAAGTACACTTAGCGATAAACTCTTCAGAATCTGAAGC
The DNA here is from genome assembly GCF_022133705.1 of Varibaculum cambriense. Lineage (GTDB taxonomy): Bacteria > Actinomycetota > Actinomycetes > Actinomycetales > Actinomycetaceae > Varibaculum > Varibaculum cambriense_A. The sequence goes on along the minus strand of NZ_JAKNHJ010000005.1, from coordinate 12,262 downwards.
CTAATCAGTACAAACCACCAGGATAATAAACAGTACGCTCTAAGGAGCGCTCAGCTTTACCCAGAATTCTTACTCTCAGCTTTCACTCACCGTGATAGCAATAATGTCGTTACCCTTCCCACCCCGTGGAGAAAGGGTAACGACATTATCAAGCTGGCTGACAAAGGACCGAATAATATGTCCTCGTAGCTTTTATGCTGCGTATGCTAATCTAAGGCGACTGCGCATATACACCGTTCATGCCAGCCACACTGAGCCTAGGAAAACGGTGGACTAACGCAGGTTTAGCTCTTCAGCCGTAGCATAGGAAGTTTGCGTACCCCGCTTAGTTACTGCATCGCCCGCATAGATATTAGCCTTGCGAATCGACTCAGCAATGTCACCAGTCTGCGTCCAACAATGGCTAAAGCAACCAATGAAAGCGTCACCTGCCCCGGTAGTGTCAACTGCCCTGTCAGAGGTTCCTTCAATTAACTGTTCTCCGGCTTCACTAATCCACAAGGCGCCCCGTGAACCCAAAGTGACAATCACATTCGGAATTCCCGAGTGAGTAAGCACTTGCCCTGCAGCACGTATATCTTCTTCGGATTCTACCGGCATCCCAGTTAGTAAAGATAGTTCACTCTCATTTGGCACGATGAACTCTACGTTTTTTACCTGCTCTAACGATAGTGAGGGATCGGCTGGAGCTGGGTTCAACAGAATCGGAATACCCAATTCATTGCCTAATCGTATAGTCGCATATACCGTTTCTAACGGAATTTCCAGCTGCATCACGATCAGTTTACATTCGGCAATTTGTGCCTTGGCACGTTCCACATCACCGGGAGTTAACAATGCGTTTGCTCCCTTGACGATTATGATTGAGTTACGGGATTGGGGATCCACAAAAATTGGGGCGACCCCCGAGGTAGCATCCGTACGCATAACAAATTTGGTGTCGATACCGTTCTCAGCAAAGTTTCTTATGGTGTTGTCTGCAAACATATCGTTGCCTACTCTGGTGACCATCAAAACTTCCGAGCCCATCCGAGAAGCTGCTATGGCTTGGTTCGCACCCTTACCGCCACAACCCATTCGAAAATCTGGAGCCTCTACGGTCTCGCCTTCATGGGGCATTCGATTGATATAGGAGATTAAATCGACCATATTCGAGCCAACTACTGCAATATCCATTTCTAGTTCTCCTTAATGCCGGTAGTTACTTGGAAAGTGCGAGCTTCCCCAGGGGCAAGTTCAATTAACGTTCCAGCTTTACGAGCCGCTTCGCGCCCTTCTGGACGTGATGTCCCGGGAAGCGCAAACGCAGCAACTTTTTGATCTTCGTTATGCAATATCCACCGCGTTATCACTGGGAAACTCTCGGTACTAAAACGGGTTTCAAATACCGTTCCGTCCTGGCAGGTCATTTCTAAAATTGCTTCTTCGGTCAGTTTGTCTACTCCATCAGCGAAATACACAATCTCCGGATCGAACTCTTCAGCCCCTTCCAAGGAATTAGCGTCCCGATTACCGGCTTTTATATCTGCGTTCAACTTCAACCATTTTTCAGTTGGTTTAACATGCGCCGGCACAGATTCACGCAATTTGAACGCATCGGCAGGCAAGTTTTGGGTAATTTTTCCGCTTGGTGCGAACGCGTAGTTCATATGGCACATATATTGCAGAGGCATAGAGGCGTACTTAGACATGTTTTGCACCCGTAGCTCAATATCGAACATGGATGAATTCTGGTGCAAAGTCACCGAGGGATTGGCTACATAGTGATCACCAAAACCCTTCAAGTACTCGCGGCAAGAAACTACGCGAATGGCATTGTTTGAAACAATCAATTTCGCCGAGTCCATGGGAGCGCATGCAAATTCACCATGCAACGGATGGTTATCCCCCTCGCCGGGGCAACCAGCGGCAAGCAGCCCCGAATGGAAAGCAAAGCAGCCGTAGGTGTCCTCAATCAAGGTCGCCGGTTTAGGCTCTGAAAACATGTTTTCCATGCGCAGGCTGTGACCGCAAAACTCTGCGTCCCAGATAATTTGCCCCATGAAGGGCAGCACCTCAACATATCCGAGCGAGTTGTGGATAGTTAGTGAAGCAACTCCGGATGAGTAAGTTTTCGTGGTTACCGACCACTGCTCTGAATGCAGTATTTCCGTCTCTAACTGCGTAAACAGGGATCTTGGTAAATTCATTTCATATTGCATTAGATTTCGCCCTTTGGAGAAGTTTTATAAGAGGAATAGAAGTACATCAATACGGCACCGAAACAAAAGAGATTAACGGTAAAAGAAATCTGCATCGAGCCAGTCAGATCAGAGACCAGCCCCTGTACTGCAGGAATAACCGCCCCGCCAATAATAGACATGACGATTATCGCTCCGCCGGTTTCGGTATAGCGTTTATCTTCGATCGAATCTAGCGTGCGTGAGTAGATGGTTGCCCAACAAGGCCCGAACAAGAACGAAACCAACACCGCAGCATAAACTGCTGTCATATTAGGAACCAAGATTACATACGCTAACGCACCCAATCCACAAAGAGAGTAGCCGACGAGGACTAAGTCTTGATTAAACCGGGTCATCAAAAGATTTGCTAGGAACTTTCCTAAAAAGAACCCAATAAACGCAAAGATCATGAAGTTAGAGGCTGTTCGCTCATTGAGGGAGTGATCCAGATTTAGCGCGAGTCTAATCGTAAAGGACCAAACCGCTGTCTGCATGCCAACGTAAAGGAACTGAGTCAGAATACCAGCTTTAAATCTACGGTTTCCGGCCAAGTATTTTAGGGTCTGGAATATGGTTGCCTTCGTGGTCTCTTTCGCGTTATTTACCACAGGCTTACACTTTGGGAACTGCGTAATCATCACCAGGATCAGGATTACCAGCAAGATTAGAATGATTACCCGGTAGGGATGCAGAGTGCGTTGTAGCATTTCCCGAGCAAACTGTTGCGACTCTGCAGCAGTAAGATTTGCCATCTGCTCATGCAGCGCGGCACCTTCGGAAAAAATCAAGTACTTGCCCAGTAAAATTCCCCCGATAGATCCGAGAGGATAGAAAGTTTGGGAGATATTTAGTCGTAGCGTGGAATATTTTTTCGGTCCAATCATCGACGAGTAAGTGTTACAGGACGTCTCAAGGAACGATAATCCAATTGCAATCGCAAACAGTGAAAACAGGAATACTGAATACGTTGCCATGTGGGAAGCCGGGAAAAACAGTGAGCAGCCGATGATATACACACTCAGACCAACCATGATTCCAACTTTGTAGGAGGTGGAGCGGATTACTCGGGAGGCAGGAATAGCAATAATGAAATACCCACCGTAGAATGCTGACTGCACAAACGCGGAAGCAAAGTCAGAAAGAGTAAAAATTGACTTGAACTGTGTAATCAAGATGTCGTTGAGGCTGGCAGCTATCCCCCACATGGGGAAGCAAATCGACAGTAAGAGATACTGAAAAATGGGGGTTCGCGAAAGGTAACCGTCGGCTAACTGCAGCGTATTATCCTTTATCAACCCTCGGCTGTTATTTACTTGTCCTTCGGGTGTTTTTTGCCTAGGCAATGATTGCTTTGGCGAAGTTTCCACATCTATACTCATTTGTTCCCCCCCAACAGTTTCATTCCGGCAGAGGCACCAATACGGTTAGCTCCTGCGGCGATCATTTCGTCCATGACGGCAGCGGTTCGAATCCCGCCAGATGCTTTAACTCCCATATTCGAGCCAACAGTTTTACGCATAAGCTCCACCGCATGCGCACTTGCACCTGATTGTGAAAAACCTGTAGAAGTTTTTACAAAATCTGCGCCAGCCTGTTGTGCGCATTCGCATGCATTCACGATTTCTTCATCCGTTAGCAGGCAGGTTTCCAAGATGACCTTCACTAGAACCCCAGTACCAGCTGCTTGGACAACACCAGCAATGTCCAGCTGAACTGCGCGCCAATTCCCATCTTTGACTGCCCCCAGGTCTATTACCATGTCGACTTCTTGCGCTCCGTCTGCAACGGCATGGGCAGTCTCAAATTTTTTCACCTCTGTGCAATGCGCACCAGAAGGAAATCCGATTACTGTACATACTTTAATATCACTACCGGAAAGCTCACGCTTCGCCAGCGAAACCCTATTGGGGCTTACACACACCGACCAGAATCCTGCGGTTTTAGCCTCTTCGCAAAGCTTTTTTACCGCTTCACCTGTTGCATCTGGCGCAAGCAGGGTATGATCAATTAGTTTTGCTTTATTGGTCATGTCTACGTCTCCTTCGACTTCATGCAAGTCTTGGCTGACTTGTCACTGGTCTCACGCTACTTTGCTGCCCCAGCCTACAGAACGAATTTTTGGCACATATGTGCCATTTTGGCTATTTGCTTTGTTTCTTTTTCGTCAAGGCGTGTAGCTTACGAGCCGTTACCGTATCTATAACTAACCGGTTAGCATAACCACGTAGCAATGCCGCATAGACTACTTGCAACTTATCGGATCCTCCGGCTACCAGGATCTTTTGCTCGTTACGCCGTAAATCCGGCAAGGAAATTCCCAAAGTGCGGTTGTTAAGATCCGGCAGACAGACCCTGCCGTCTTCATCGATGAAGTGCGCACATATTTCCCCCACCGAATGTTCGATCAAGAATTCTCTTTCGTCCTCATTAATGAGCGGACTATGCAGCAGAGTTGCCACGGAACTAACTGAGCCGACCGAATAAAGCACGATACGTGCTCGGCGCGCAAGTGCCATAACCCTACTGACACTCTCTTCTCGTTCAATCGCTAGCTTCGCACCTGCCGATTCCAACACGATTGGATGCCCTATCATGTGCACCTTGGCCTGCAGAGATTCTCGTAACTCCCGGAAACTGGTTAGAGTGGATAAATCCAGGGACGGCATCCTTAGATTGCCACCGACCTGGACTACATCGACCCGCTGTAAAGATTTCCGCTGTAAGCTCGCAGTCAATGCCTGAATGGTTCGAGACCAGTAAACTCCAACGGCGTCTCCATCACGCACCATCCCCATAAAAAGGTCTGCCCCCGCCTGTCCCAGAGCCTTGCGAATATCAATGTCGCGTCTTCTAGGTGGAGACACTAAACGTACCTCGTCAAGTGAAAAAGCAGACCGTAAAGAATCGATGAGCTCTCTGTCTTGCTCTCGTGGATCATCTATTCGAATTTTCACGAACCCGCGCGCCTTCGCATGAGTGAGCAATTTGGAGATATTTGGTCGCGAAACATGCAGTATATTAGCGATTTCACTCTGAGATAGGCCGCTATAGTAGAGCTTTGCCACATCCAGGGATTGATGATCCCTGCGGGTCATTCCCAAGCGATCTTTTTTCACCATGAGACTATCTAATCAGTCTGGAGTCTAGTCTGAGGAAATCTGAAAATCAGCCTTTCAGAAAATACAGTTACAAAGTTTTCAAGAACTAAACGTTACACTCCTCGGGGTGAAGCTATCGTCAGGCGTTGAGCTAATCAGAAATGCTGCAGCAGCTACAACACAAGCCGCATTAAACGCTTCGCGGCGGTACCACATACACCCGCCCTCCAGCCAAAACCTCATACTCGCGTTACGCCCGGCGTCGTAGCAGCACTAACGCACCTAGAACACTGCTGGCTCCTGCAAGTAACAGCAGCTCTAAGGGCGAGGAGCCGGTATTTACCATTTCTTCTTTGGGGCTAGCTTTCGGCGTGGGAGTCTTTTCGGAATCAGCAGTTTTAATCTTGCTGGTGGTAACGGGTTTCTCCCAGGTACCAGTTAAAGTAACTTCCAGCGGATTCAACCTAGCGGCGTACCTAACTTTTATTGGCAGTTCACATTCCTGACACCTCGCTTAGGAAGATCACTCGCCGGATCCCAGGGAAATGTCTTTGATTACCGCTAGGCGACCGCACAGAAGGAGCCATCTTCGCAAGGTGAGTCGAAAGCCTAATATCCTTCTTCGACCACTAATCTCTCCAGTTATTTAAGACTGGAAGAACTATTCACGTGACGGGTGAGGAACCAATTTACGGTTACTGATGACAGTGGTCGCTACTAGATTCGTGAGACACTAGACTCACTGGGCATCAGAGCCCCTGATCCACGCGCTACTTTCTTCACGTTACTTTTGGGCGCGGTTCCGAAATGTCTTTAAGGAGAGGAGAAGTCATGCGGGCAGCAACTTTGAATGCACCGGAAGATCTACGGCTGGTCGAAAAGGAAAAACCAACCCCGGGCAAAAATGAGGTCTTACTGAAAATCGAGGCCAACACCATGTGCGGCACCGACTATCGCCTCTATACCGGGGCGAAAACTTCAGGGATCTCCTATGGTACGGTTCCCGGGCACGAGATTGCAGGCAGGATCGTGGAAATCGGCGAGGGCGTCGAGCAGATTCAACCCGACTTGCGCATTGGGCAACAGGCGACAGTATCGATCGTGGTATCGTGCGGTTCCTGCCCCAACTGTCTACAAGATCGTGAACACCTTTGCTCAAATCTAGAGCTGTTTGGCTACGCCATCGATGGGGGTCTCCAGGAATACCTGCTGGTGCCGGAACGCGCCCTACGTAGAGGCAACCTAATCACAACTAGTAAAGAGCTTGACCCCAAAGCTCTTTGTCTAGCCGAACCTATCTCTTGCTGCTTAAACGGCCTCGATCAATTCAAAGTTAATCTTGGGGAGGTAGTAGCTGTTCTGGGAGCCGGCCCGATCGGACTAATCCACGCGCAACTAGCACTGGCCAGTGGGGCTAGACAGGTATTCGTATCTAACCGTTCCCCTGGGCGGCGCCAAGTGGCAGACCGGCTAGGCGCGATTGGGGTCAGCCCTGAAGAACTTGAGGATCGGGTCAAGGAGGTAACCAACGGTGCGGGAGCCGATGTAGTAATTGTGTGCATCGGTGCCTCCGAACTCGCTCAAGACGCCTTAGAGCTTGCCCGGGATGGGGGACGAGTAAACTACTTCGCGGGATTCCCGAAGGGTTCGATGACTCAAATGGAACCTAACCTGATTCACTATAAAGAATTGCAGGTTACCGGGGGTTCCAATGCTCGCCGTCGGGATGTAAAACGGGCGATTCAAGTGCTCGAAGCGGGGGCTATATATGTGGAGGAAATCGTGACCCACACCTTCCCGCTTTCACAAGTGCACGAAGCGTATCAGGCAGTACACGATCGCATCGGCGTAAAAATTGCGGTAATACCTGACTAAGTTCGAAGTAGTTACCAGGCAATCAGTAAGGCACTAGACAGGCAACTTTAGCGTTCTCGTTGCTTAACCGTCTTGGCCTTGTGGTATATATGGCAAGTGATTTTTTTGAATAATTTAAAACGGCTACTACCAGGCATAGCGTACGCGTGTGTGATTGCCGGAATCGCTTGGCTAATTAACCTGTTTATTCCCCTGCTGTCATCGATGCTGGTAGCAATCCTACTGGGAATAGCCGTCCGCAACACGAAGTTGATTCCTGTTGTCTGCGAACCCGGTATCGGTTTTTCCGCGAAGACTATTCTGCGCTCCGGGGTGGTGCTCCTTGGTTTTCGACTGTCGCTACCGGCTATCGCTGCACTCGGTGCCGGTACCATCGCGACCATCATCTGCGCGGTGGCAGTCACTATGGTGGCGGGTTACCTGTTGACTTACTTGATGCGGGTCAGTCACGCCACCGGGATTCTCACCACCTCCGGCACCGCTATTTGCGGGGCTTCTGCCGTTGCGGGGATCTCCCCGGTGGTTTCTGCCCGCAACCGCGAGGATGCCGATGATGCGGTCGCGACTGCTATTGCGTGCGTTACCCTATTCGGGACGCTCTCCCTCGTTGCTTTACCGGCTGCCGCCCACGGGCTGGGGTTATCCCCCACCCAAGCAGCCGTCTGGCTGGGAGCTTCTATTCACGAGGTCGGCCAGGTAGTGGCGGCCGCAAACATTTACGATCCGGCAATCTCTGATTTGGCTACCGCCACCAAACTGGGACGCGTGGCCTGCCTAGCGATCGTAGTGGCGATTGTGGGAATCATTGAGCGACGCGTAGTGCAAGTACGCCACGAACAGGCACAAAAAGCCAGCTCTGGCAAGCGTCCACCTCTAATTCCCGGATTCGTTGTGGGATTCCTGATGGCAGTAGCGCTAGCCTCGGTGTTTGCCAGCGTCCCCACTGTCAATAATAATTTCAGCACCCTAGGGGGCACGGCTGCTACCCTGTTCCTGACGGTAGCGATGGGCGCGATGGGAGCCGGAGTGAACCTACGCAACGTGCTTAAGTCCGGAGGGCGCGCCCTCGTCCTCGGAATAATCCTGAGTGTCCTAATCGCGGCAGTCCCGTTGGGATCAGTACTCCTTTTAGTTGACTAACATCCGGATGGAAACGCGTAAGTGAAAGGGAGCCCTCGTTCAATACCCAAAAATTCCAGCGGCACCAAATAGGTCGCACTAGCTGGCAGTAATCTCAATCGTTTCCGCATGGCGCAGTATTTCAGTTCCCCACTGTGAACAGATTCCAGAAAACGGTAAAGCCAATTCGGGCAGGTAGCATGAGGACATCGACAAGGGGACTTCGCCAGATGCAAGAACCGATGCCTGTTTACCTTTGCATGCGTATTTAACTGTTGCGCATTGGGCAATCGGGAGGGGATTAATTTCCCTATTTTGCGCGATATATCTTTCAAGATTCGCTTTACCGTTTCCTTTAGGAATCTTCGTCCTAACTGAATAAGGTTCCCATACAACAATTAGCTCCGTTACCGTGCACTTGGCTGTTCGCTTGAGCGTCTCTGCTAGGCATAAGAAAATCGCACTAAACGGGATGGGGGAATCACTGTCGCATAGCAAGTCTAAACATAAACCTCTAGCTAAAAAGTCACCCTCGAGAAGGGAATAGTCGTTGTAGACGAACTGGGTAGCCCATAATCCGGCATAGCTATCTGGAGCTCCCTCAAACCCCAATGAACGAGAAAGACGCGCAAATTCGTCCGCAATATCCAAGTCTTGCCCATCACTGGCAAGAAAATCCTCCGCCCATCCCTTGATCTGGAATTGCAAAGAATGAAACCGCATTAGCTGCCCCCTCTCCTAGCGCCCATTTTAAGTCTTCTAAAAAGAGTCAATAGCTGAATTATGTGTATAAATTTGTTGTTTTTGGGGGTTTGCTCAGAGGTTCTGGTACTTTAAATATGCTCTGAAAGCATGTGGATTGTAGAGTTTTTTGACCTACGCACCTGAGGCGCGGGGATAAGTTTTTCCTCCCTTTCCCTTGTCATGCCTGCGATAGCAATCGCACCCACCATGGCGCACCGCCACCGAAACCATCTAGCGCTAGAGGAGAAACCTTTTTAATTTATTTTTATCCTGCGCGGCAAGCAGCCACATCGAAGCCGGAGAGGTGCAAATACCTATTGACTCTGGATCAAATATTAGCCATAATTTTGCTAAGTCAAGAAGGGGAATGTCGATGCCTGCATTTACAATGGGTCTAGCGGAAGCAAAAAATAATTTTTCCCGGGTCACGGCCGAAGTGAACAGGACGGGGAAACCCCTCACCATTTTGAAGAATAATCGGCCGTGGGTAATTATCCAACCGGCACACGGCGCGACCGATGTAGCCGACGTTGCAGTCGATTTCATGGATGAATATGCCGACGTATTCCAAGAACTGGCCAAATGAACGGATTTGCGTTTTCGCAGCAGGATGTCCTCGCTATTCATGCTGCGGCAATCGTTCGGTTCGGCGGACTCGATGGAGTTCGCGATGAGGGGATTTTAAAGTCGGCGCTCGCACAGCCTTTCCAGACCTTTGGTGATGAACATTTGTACCCTGACCCAGTTGAGAAGGCGTGCAGATATGCATTTGGAATTATCTCCGGTCACCCATTCCTAGATGGAAACAAGAGAACTGGTGCCGCACTCTTAGGTACATATCTCAGAGTATCCGGTATAGATTTCAAACCTGATCATGCTTCATTTCTCGAGACTATTCTGGGTGTGGCGGATGGGGCTGTTGGATACGATGAGCTCGTACGTTGGGTCAGAAATGTAGTGGAGTGACCAAACCTCCGGTTTATCCAGGGGCTTCTATTTAGTGCCACTAATCCCTGACGAGATTACGCCAACGAAGTGGAGCTAGCGGGAATCGGCGGTGCTGCGCAAGCCTGCAACGCCCTGCTCCTATCACGGATTCCCGCACCTCACGCACGACAGGTATTGCGATGGGCACGCCAAACTCGCCAAACTCGCCAAACACAACTATCGCAAGTACGAGTGCGACCCAGCTATCAACAAACGCTACGGACGCCAGTGGTGGAGAATTCGCGCCCGCTATGTCGCCGAACACCCGCTATGCGAGCAGCGCCAGAAAGAAGACAGGCTCACACCAACGCAGGAAGTCCACCACATCCTCCCACTAAGCCGGGGTGGCGCGCATGACTTTGGTAATTTGATGGCTTTGTGCAAGCCTTGCTACTAGCGTATCTACGCTCTTGACAGTGATCGTTGGCGAAATGGCAGGTCAGTCAAGCGCGAGCATCTTGGGTAGGGATGGTCGAATCTCTACGACATGATGCACTGGACAGCGGGCTCGGCCCCTCGCGTGCAAAATCTTGGAAGCAAACAGGGTATTACCGGTAAGTCTTGCAGAGCGGAGTATTACCCGTCTACTAGCTTGTCTATAGCCGTATGAAGTTGTTTTTTCGACGGGAGAGCATGAACGCGCTCAACCAGACAATGATTCCCAGGAGCATATTCGCCGCGATGAAGAAGAAAGCACTGTTCACTTGATCCCCGAGCCCGATAACAGTGACGGGGAGACTAGCTGAATATAGGTTGACTATCGAGTCGCTTGAGGTCACTCCTAATAGCCATTGAGCCTCTGGCGCAACCTTTTTAAGTATCTGCACACAAGCAATCACCGCGAGCAGTATGGTAACCGAAAAAACAAACCAAGCCGATAACAGATAAGGAAAACGGGTGCGAATATTTTTCAATGTGTACGATACGAGCAGCATCAAACCAAGGCCAGTGAATATCGAAACGATATATCCGAGAAGATTAGCTAACTGCACCATCCCATCAACCGATGAAGACTTTGCTAATGGTAGGAACGTAGCACCATAGCTGCATAGGAGGTACAAGGAGAGCACGAGCATATTGCAAACAGCTAAACGCCAGCGCGACAAAGGAGAAAGCAAGAGTAAACGATCATCACAAGCGCCAGTGAGCCGAAGCACAGCATCTAACGCATACAGCGTTATCGCAATTTCGAGAAGCATAACGCCAATACCGTATATTTGCTGCACCACTAGCTCATCTGACACAACTCGAACGATTGCTAGAGCGATAATGACCATGATTAACGGAATCATGACCCGCCCATGTTTGGCTGCCAAAAGACGAAAATCAGTCATTGTTAACATGGCTCGATACGCTCCTCTTGTAAGCCAGCTCTAAATCGCCATCGCCGAAATCTCGCAGATGGCTAGCAGTATCATGAGTCAGCAGTTTCCCATCTGAAATAAGAACAATCTCATCGAAAATAGAATCCACGCCATTGATCAGGTGGGTACTAAGCAACAGCGGAGCGCTAGGAATACGATATTTCTTGATCAGAGCAAGAAGATGATCCCTCGTGAGCGGATCAACCCCTGCCAGCGGCTCGTCCAACACATAAAGCTTAGGAGCCCTAGACATAATCAACGCAAGATGAAGGCGTTCACTCATCCCTTTTGATAACTCACTTACTTTGGCTAATGACGAGAAAGAAGCCCCCTCAAGAAACTCTTCAAAAGCACCAGTTCTGAAATCATCGTATCGGCTACGAAACAAATCAACGCATTGCGATACTCGCAACCACGGATACAAAAAAGGCTCATCGGGAAGATAGCTCACCGCTACACGATGAGGAGCCACGATTCTCCCCTGGACCCTAGCAATATCCCCCACAATCGTGCGAAGCAACGTGCTTTTACCGGCTCCGTTCGGACCAAAAAGCCCCACCACTCCTGCCTCGGCGCCAATGCGAAAATCATCCAAACGTAGCGCAACATGCTTGCCATAGCTCACAACCAAGTTCTGCGCTTTAACCACAGCATCCATTGACCTCACCCAACTCGAAACAGTAAAACCAGACTGAGCCAAAAACGAAGAACAATTGCCCCAGCAGCAATAATCAAGCGTACTGGGTATTAACCCCAAATGCCGCCCCGACTGTGGGCGCGCCGTCTAACGAGTCACCCTTGAAGCGTCCCAGGTTTTGTTCCTAGGTTTTTTTGATTTTTTGAGAGGATTGTT